>JBEKXU010000009.1:0-144290 GCA_049511715.1 Anaerolineales bacterium | reverse complement strand
TTGCGAGCACCCTTCCCGAACCCATTGAAAAAGCAACAAACGCTCATCCCTGGAGAGGTGGCCATAGGTCTTCATACAACGCTATTGTCCTCATAGCGTTGCACTTAGAATTAGAACTGGGGTGGGAAGGGGGGGTTGACAGCGGTGTTACAATAACTCAAATGAGTGAATTGCGTTTTTCCCAGACCGATCATAACGATGCTAATCCAGGCGGGCTCTGCACCGCCGGGTCTGGGTAGAGCGTCACACATGGACCGCGAATGCGGATCCAAAGCAGCAAAAAAGCCCCAGCCCCTGGCTGGGGCTTTTTTATGTGAGTCAGAATATCCGGCGTCCCACGGGCTTATCGGAGGAAGAAAATGAAACCACCGGCCGATTCCCCAACCCCGGTCGTGCCCATGGCAAACCTTGTCCCCCTGAGCGATCACTTGCGCGCTCTGGTCGATATCCCTCCCTCGCGCATGTTCCTGATTAATAAGAGCCTTGCCGTCTACCAAGAAAGGCATCCCGGAGGGGACGTGTTTGACGCGTCCCAGGGCGATGGAGGGGCCAGCCTGCCCGGGGTATCCGGGGAGATTCTGGACCGGGCGGCGCAACTGCAGCACGAGCATGGCAGTGCCTACGACATGCCCTACGGGACCGATGAGTATCGCCGCTGCGTGGTCTCACAGTATTGGCAGCTCGGACCCGAGAGCGGGCTGGGCCCGAAGAACGTGATCGCCACCGTGGGCGGCCGTGATGCCTTGGCCAAGGCATACACGGCCATGCTGGCGCTCGGACACGGTCGGACCGGCGACTTCATTCTGGTCAGCCGGGTGCCCTGGCTGTCCTATGCCTGGGGACCTTACGGCCTGGGAGCGAATGTCCTTCTAGCGCCCGGGGAGGCCAGTGAGGGGTGGGCCTACTCGGTCGAAGGGCTTCAAGAGAGCCTCCGCTTTGCCGCTACGACCGGAAGGAAGATCGCCGGGCTGATCATCACCAGCCCCGATAACCCCACCGGAAACACCCTTTCGACGCGGGCCCAGGTGGAGCTGGGGAAGGCCGCTCTGGCTTTGGGCATCCCTTTCGTCCTCTATGACTGGATGTACCACTACGTTACGAACGAACAACCGATGAATCTCCAGGCCTTCATCCTTGCCTTTGACCCAGAGGAGCGTGAGCGACTGATGTTCCTGGACGGCATTACCAAGTCGCTCGGGGCCTCCAACGTGCGCAATTGCCATCTCATCGCCTCCGAAGCGGTGATCCGCTACATCGTGGCGCGCGCCTCGCACACTGTCATCCCTTCCTTCTACTCCATGGCTGTTGCCATGGCGGCCTATGAGATGGGGTACGCGCGCGCCACCCGGCCGATTGTCGAACCCACCAATGCCAGTCGAGAGGCACTGCGCGCGTTCTTGAACTCTCACGGGTTCACCTTTATTCTGGGCAAAGGGTATTACGCCTTCATCCATGTGAAACCTTGGCTGGAGCGCAAGGGGTGGAACGACGGCGAACCCTTGGGGAAGTACCTGGCTGAAGAGCATGGCCTGGCCATCGTGCCGGGGGCCTTCTTCTCGCGTTTTGGCGGAGAGTGGATCCGCTTCTCGTACGCCCAACCCGTGGAGAAGACCCTCGGCTCCGCGCGCCGATTGCTGGAGGGGCTGAATGCCTTGGTCGCCTAAGGACGTGGAGCGTTTCGCCGAGAAATACAGACTGGCTCGCGAGATCGCGCTCACCGAGTATGGCGAGCGCGGGACCTCCGGATTGGAACTGGAGTGGAATGTCGTCGACTCCGACTTCCAGCCTCTGGAGGTCGTGCGGCTTGGTCAGGGGGAGCGCTCTTTTGCGGATGCATTTCGCAGCGAGTTTATCCCCGCGTGGCTCCGCGATCGAACCCAACTGGAGGTCTTCCACTGGATGGTGGAATGGACCACTCGGCCCTACTACTCACCCACGCTGACGGTCTACGAAGGGCGGCTGCTGGAGGCCTTGTTCCTGAATGCCCTGGCCCGGGCGGGCCGCGCCCTGGGCACGCGGCTATACGCCCACTCAGGAAACCTGCTCCGCCCTGTGAAAGTCAGCCACGCCACGATCCCTGAAGGCTGGAATACTGCGAAGCGACGCTATCTTGAACGCTGCGTGGATTTGTTCGGCGCGAACTTGGCGACCGCTGGCATCCACACCAACCTCTCGCTGCCCGAGCCTCTCCTGGCCTGGGATTTCATGCAGATGTCTTGTGAGGAACGGGAGAACCAACATCTGGACGACTACCGCAACCGTGTTTATATCGATAGCACCCGCCGACTGCGCGCCTTCGCAGCCCTCTTTATTGCCACCAGCGCTGGCAGTCCCCTGCAGCCCCGCCTAAGGGACGGTGAGTGGCAAGTTGTCCTGGCGCCTTGCGACTCGGTCCGCAGCCTTACTTTCCCCTGCCCCGAGGCCATCGATGCGGCGGATCTCTACCGCTCCTACCCCGACTACCTCCGTATTTCCCGCGACCTGGTGCAACGTGGGATACGCTTCGGCAACAACAACTGGACGCCGGCCCGCGCCCGATCCTCGACCGAACCGGTGGATCGGCTGATCGCGATCGGCAGCAAGCAACTCGACGATCTCTGCCGCCTCGAGCAGGCCGGAAACGGACAAGCAGCATCCCATGAAGAGATGGCCCAGGCCATTCTGGTTCAGAATCTTCTGGCGCGCATCGACCTGCCCATGGCACGCGTCGAGATCCGCAGCGATGAGGGATCCCACCTTCTGCCCCTGGACATTGCCAACCTGACCCTGCGCGAGCTCCTTCTCATTTGCAGCTACGGGGACCCTTCTTTCGCCCGTGTTTTCCGCTATGACGCGCAAGACATTGCTCGCGCTCGCCGAAACGAACGATTTTCGGCGATCCGCGGACTGGGTAGCGAAATCGAAGATCCGTTCGGCGGGGACCCGATTTCCATGAGGGATTTCCTAGGCCGTACGCTGCGGGAGGTGGGTCTGCTGGCGGAGGCCCTGGGCTACCTCCCGCTCCTCGCTCCGCTGCAGGAACTGGCGCAAGGAGCACCCAACACGGCAGAAAGGCTGCGCAGCGAACTGCAGCATGAGCTTGGCGAAAGCGATGTGGTTCCTGTCCACGTCTTGCGGGAGCTCGCCGAGAGACGGGAACATGAAGTGGCCTCGGACATCGAGCGAATAGGGAGACTACTGCCGACCCTGGGCGCTGAGGCGCAGAGGCTGCGCGACCTGTGGGATCTCGCCCGCGGGCAGGCCCAATGCGAGCCGGGCACACCGGTCCCCTTCGGCCCGTCCTCCAGCTCCCTCATCGAGGTTTCTTATCCCAACAAGGTAGCCGAAATCCTGGACCTGGCGCAACACCTCATCCGCATCGAATCGGTGAGCTGTGCCCCACCCAGCGAGACACGCCCCGATGAAATCCGCCGCGCTGCCACCTGGATTTTTGACTACTTGGTGGGCGCCGGCCTCGAGGTTCGGACATTCGAGAAGGGAGAGTATCCCGCCGTTCTCGCCAGCTTCCCCGGCCAAGCGTTCGCCCCGATTATGCTCAGCGGCCATTTCGATGTGGTGGAGGCGGAGAGAGGGCCGGCTCAGTTCCTGCCTCACATTGAGGGCGATTATCTCTGGGGGCGAGGGGCATGTGACATGAAGACCGTCCTGGCCACCTTCCTCGTTTGGATGAAAGACGCGAAGAGAGGCGGCCCCCCCTACCCCGGAATCAACGCGCTCCTCATTGGCAATGAGGAAATCGGCGAGATCGAACCGCAAGGGACCCCGCATGTGTTGGACGAACTTTGGCGCGGCAGTCACTACGCGCCGGAACTCATCATTGCCGGGGAAAGAACCGGCGAACAAGGAGACGAGCGCTTGGGAGAGGTGTGCATCGAGGGGCGCGGATTGGTGCGATTGACCCTCACGGCTCGCGGCCGCCGAGAGCACACAGGAATCCGCGGTTCCTCAATTGACCTGAGTGAACAGCTCCTCGTGGCTCAGGAGGCCGTCAGCCGCCTGCTCGCACTCCGCAGTCATCCTTCCCAGCCCGACGCTTGGCGGACTCAGGTCCATTTCCCTTTTTTGCACGTCGGACAGCCCGGAGTCTTCAATGTGTCGGCCTCGTCGGGTATCCTGGGAGTGGAAGTCCGCCCCGTCCCGGAGGACCGTCTCGAAGAATGGATGCCGGAGATCCAAAGGTATTGTCAAGAGCGGAATCTAGAGCTGGAAGTGGTGGCCGCCCAGAACGGGATATCCTGCCCTCCGACCAACTCCTACCTGAACCTTCTGGTGCAGGCCATTTCGGCAGCAACTGGATCCGCCCCAGCCCTCGGGCGCAAGTTGCCAGCCACGAGTGCTCGTTTTGCTCCCGGCGGGAAAGGAGTCGTCTGGGGCCAAGCGGGGGTGGGCCCGCACGCCGCGGACGAACGACACTTTATTCCCAGCATCCATCCTTACTACTGCTCGCTCATGGAGCTTGGCAAGGGAATGTGCTTGCAGCCAGCCCCGCCAAGTCTCTCCGGCTAGGTGCGGGAAGGAAGCGAGGGACAGCACGAGCGGTTGGAGCCCGCAGGCGCTCGTATGGACAGGAAAAGGGCACTGCGCGGGTGGCGACGAACATGGAGTGAATTACCGCAAGGAGGCGAAATGCTCAATGCAATCGGGAATCCCAGCAGGCATGGACTGGAGAATCATGGGTTGCGAAACCTGGGCACGACCCACTGGACCCTGCCCTCCGCGATGCTGGTGGAGCAGATCATCCAACGCAGGGAAGGACAGATGGCCCATCTGGGCCCGGTCGTCGTCCGGACCGGTCACCTGACCGGCCGGTCACCCAACGACAAGTTCATCGTTAGCCACGATCGCCAGGCCGATCAGTTCTGGTGGGGTAAGATCAACCGGCCGATGACCCCGGAAAGATTCGACCACCTGCTCCACCGCATGAGCGCCTTCTTCCAGGGACGCGATGTCTTCGTGCAAGATGCGGCCGCGGCCGCAAATCCCAAGTACCGTTTGCCCATCCGCATTGTCAGCGATTACGCTTGGCACAGCCTCTTTGCGCGAAACATTTTTCTGCGCCTCCCCCCTCAAGATCTGCCAGGACATGTCCCTGAGTTCACGATCCTTGTGGCTCCGCGATTCCACGCTATTCCCGACGAGGACGGAACGAATTCTGAGATCTTTATCGTCCTGGATTTTGAACGGAGCCTGGTTCTGATCGGGGGGACCAGTTACGCTGGGGAGATCAAGAAAGCTGTCTTCACGGTGATGAACTACCTTCTCCCGCGTCAGAACGTGCTTTCGATGCACTGTTCAGCCAACGTCGGGTCGCGTGGAGATGTGGCCCTATTCTTCGGTCTCTCCGGAACGGGAAAGACCACCCTCTCGAGCGACGTCGACCGAAGGCTCATCGGAGACGATGAGCATGGATGGTCCGAGGAGGGGATCTTCAACCTGGAGGGTGGCTGCTACGCCAAGACCATTCATCTGAGGGCCGACCTCGAACCGATCATCTGGGAGGCCACTCGACGTTTTGGCACAGTCCTGGAGAATGTGGCTCTCGATGTGAGCACGCGGCGCATCGATTTCGATGATAGATCGATCACCGAGAATACCCGCGCGGGCTACCCACTGGGTTTTGTGGAGAACCATGTGGAAGAGGGGACCGGCGTCCATCCCAAAAACATCTTCTTTCTCACCGCGGACGCCTCCGGAATCTTGCCTCCTATCGCGCGTCTTTCTACAGAGCAGGCGATGTATCATTTCCTGTCCGGATACACCTCCAAGCTCGGCGAGACCGAGAGCGGACTGGGGTCCGAGCCTCAGATCACTTTTTCCACGTGTTTCGGTGCTCCATTCCTTCCCCTGCCTCCCTCTACCTACGGGCACCTCCTGGAGGATAGGCTTCGCCGCTTAGGGGCCCAGGTCTGGCTTGTCAACACGGGTTGGACAGGCGGTCCTTTCGGAGTGGGCGACCGAATTCCAATGCCCTACACACGGGCTCTCATCCGCGCGGCCCTGGCGGGCGAATTGGAAAGCGTGCCGACCCAGACCTTGACACCCTTTGAACTGGCGGTCCCTAAGGTCTGCCCAGGCGTGCCGACTCAAATGCTTGACCCGCGCGGGACTTGGACGGACCCGGCCGCTTACGACCTTCGGGCTCGAAAGCTCGCCGAGGACTTCGTCCGCAATTTTTCTCAATTCGAGAAGGAGGTGGCTCCCGAAGTCAAGGCAGCGGGACCGAGGTTGGGCCGCTGAACAGCGAAGCGTCTGGTTGAGGGAGGGGCCCTGGTCCCCGGCCGCGGATCCTGCCGGCAGGCCGGTCGGACCCGCAGAGGGCCCAGTCGCCCATTCCAATAGGGGGAGGGCAAACTGTCCGAGCAGCAGGCCCTTTGAGGGGTCCGGGCCCACTAGCCTGGAGGAATCCCCAGCACCCCGTGCCTTGCAGTGCTCGAGAGGAGGCTTCCCCGTTCAAAAGCCCCAGGTTGGTGGTGAGCACCGAGACCTGCTGAGCCAACCTTGCCTGGGGGCTGTTGAATTGGACGCACGATGCCGTGCCTGCTGCTTTCTCCCCAGGACTGGTGGCGACCGAGGCACCCGGAATGGATTGCTGCCCGCTTGTTCCTCGCGCGGGGAGAAGAGGCGGCTTTCCAGCCCGCGATTCGCGCTCTAGGGAATCAACAGCAACTTCCCGCGTGATTGGCGAGCCTCCAAATAGCGATGTGCCTCGGCGGCTTCTTCCAGCGGGAATCTTCGGTCCACACGGACTTTGAGTTCGCCGACCGCCATCCAGGAGAAAATCTCAGACACTCTTTGCACCAGTTCCTCGCGGCTGGCGGTGTAATGAACTAAGGTCGGCCGGGTGAGGAACAAGGAGCCCTTGGAATTCAACACTTGAGGGTCGAGTGCAGGGGCGGAACCGCTGGACTGGCCGAACAGGACCATGTAGCCGCGGGGACGGAGGCAGTTAAGGCCCTTCTCAAACGTGTCCTTGCCCACCGAGTCGTAGACGACATCCACCTTCTTCCCTCCCGTCAGTCGTAGGACCTCCGTCTCAAAATCGACCCGCGTGTACAGGATGACTTCGTCCGCCCCCATCCCGCGCGCCAGCGCGGCCTTCTCCTCGGTAGAAACCGTCGCCAGCACGCGCGCACCGCGCTTCTTGGCCATTTGAACCAGAAGCAGGCCCACTCCTCCCGCGGCGGCGTGGATGAGCACAGTATGATCCCGTCCCAGAGGATACGTGCTGTGGGTCAAGTAGTGGGCCGTAAGGCCCTGCAGCATCACGGCCGCTGCCTGCTCGAGGTCCATCGCCGAGGGGATCGCGACCAAACGCCATGCTGGAACGGCCGCACATTCGGCGTAGGAACCTGGGACACTGGCGTAGGCGACTCGATCGCCCGGCCGCACCTCGCTGACCCCCTCGCCCACAGCCTCTACGGTTCCTGCAGCCTCCTGACCCAAGGTCGCCGGAAGACTTCCAGCATACCGGCCTGTACGCTGGTAAACATCTGTGAAGTTGACCCCAATCGCTTGAATCCTCACTCGAGCCTCACCCCGGGCAGGGACAGGCACCGGCAAGTCGTCCAACTGCAGTACCTCGGGACCACCGAACTTGTGAATCCGTATCGCTCGCATTGGTTTCATCCTTCTAGCCGGGCAATTTTCCAGACCGTCCTCCCAAAGAACATACCCACTGCGAATGCAGGGTCTTTCAGACCCCGCGCTTTCCAGCCTTTCGTGCCTCCTCGAGGCTGATCCTGCGGCGCAGCCCGCATCCCTGGCCATGGAGCCACGGCCAGCTCCAGCAGCGAGTCGCCTGCAACCCTGTCGCGGAGTCCACCCGACCGCGCAACCCTTGAGGCCGGGTCCGCCTCGGGCGACAAAGAACTTGAATCCACGGGACGAGCCGCGCGGATCTTGCAAGCCACAAGAGGGTAGTTCGGACCCTGTCCAATCGGACACGAACGAGTATACCTTGCCCAAAGCAGGCAACCTTCCGCCACCGAGGCTTTCCGCCATCCGTACTTTCTGCCGGGCCTCTCCCCCGGTCCGCATCAAAAACGTTCGATGCGGCATTCCCAATTGTCACATCCTTGTGCCTGGAAGCTGCTCCCCCGGATCAGAATGTCCTGGCGTGAAAGGGGAACGGTGTTCGGTCAGGCCTCCACGTGGGTCGATCACCTGGAATCCTGCCCGTGTCGGACCGTTTCTGCACGATGAGAAAAGCTCCTCAGGCACTTTAGCCCAAAACCTCACGCAGCGAGAATCGCACCGGTCTTATCTCGGAGGAAAGGAAACCGGAAACCAAGAAAATCGCGCCTCTTTGAGTGGCGAGGAGGGGATGGAGCGGATTCCTAAAGACGGAGAGGCGGGTCCAGGAAATGATGAAGAAACCCTACCCGAAAGCGGGCGCGTCAAGTCAGGCAACGCTTGGGTTCCCCCTGACGGGTGGCAAGAACCCGCTGCTACGGATGTGAGGGCTGGAGAAACGGGCATAGAGGTCTTTGGGCAGGCTCCTCGGCCGACTCGTCGGCGGCTGGACGAACGCCGGGCTTGTCTCGGGACCTTGAGAAGTCATGACCGAACCCTGAGCCTTGTCCGCAGAACGGAACCGGGCTGCAGCCCCTGCTTTTCCCGCAAGCCCTGTGGCGCCGAGACGCAAGGATGGCACCGGACGGCTCAGGATTCCAGTGGCAAGGCAAAGGCACCCTCGAGTCCTTCAGCCTTCTGGGGAAGTCCGCTAGATCGGGTTCCTGGAGAGAAGGGGCGCGCCGCGTTCCTCAAGCTCGCGCCGAAATTGGGTCTCGTACAACCGAGCGTACAGTCCCCCGAGCGCCAGAAGTTCAGGATGGGATCCGCGCTCGAGAATTCGCCCGCGGTTCATCACCAGGATCAAGTCGGCGGCAAGAATGGTGCTCAGGCGATGGGCAATCACCACGCTCGTCCGGCGCACCATGACGCGCTTGAGAGCCTCCTGGATCAGGGCTTCCGATTCGCTGTCCAGAGAGCTGGTGGCCTCGTCCAGCACTAGAATCCGAGGGTCTTTGAGGATCACGCGGGCGATAGCAAGGCGCTGCCTCTCCCCGCCGCTAAGTCGATACCCGCGCTCGCCGACAATGGTGTCATAGCCTTCCGGCAACTCCACGATGAAATCGTGGATGTTGGCCGCGCGGGCCGCCACCTCAGTTTCCGCCTGGGTGGCACCCGGCCGGGCATATAGAAGGTTGGCCCGGATGCTGTCGTGAAAGAGGAACGTCTCCTGCGTGACCATGCCGATTTGGGCACTCAGAGAGGTGAGGGTCACATCCCGAAGGTCGTATCCATCGATGAGAATGCGACCGTCCGTTGGATCGTAGAGACGCGGGATGAGGTAGGTCATGGTTGTCTTTCCCGCGCCGCTGGGCCCCACCAGGGCAACGAGCTGCCCGGGATCCGCCCGGAAGGAAACGTGATCGAGAACCTTGTCTCGGGCTTGGCTGGCGGCCGAAAGGGTCGCAGCCCCTACGCCCCCGCCGTGGTTGCCTCCCGCCTCCGCCAGATCCGCGGAGAGCACGGCCTTCACGTCGTGCACTTGGCCGAAACGCTTGACCTCGCTCAGGAGCGCTTTTTCGTTGATGGTGTACCGAAAAGAGACGTCCACGAACTCCAGCGCTCCGCGAACACTGGAAAGTTCCTTGGCTCCCGGCTTCGGCTGGATCTCCAGGGGAAGATCCAGCACTTCAAAGACCCTCTCAAAGCTGACCATCGATGTGGCGAAATCGACCGGGGCATTCGCAAGGGTCTGCAGGGTCCCGTAGAGATTTCCTAGGTAGGCACCCAGGGCGACGATCGTCCCGATCGTCATGGCCTGACGAATAACGAGAAAGCCCCCAATTCCGTAGACCAGGGCCGTGCCGACCGCTCCGAGCAATCCCAGGCTGACGAAGAAGAGCATACCCGTCACAGCCCGCTGGACACCGCTATCCTGCACCCGGGCCGCGCGCTGGCTGAAGTTCCTAACTTCGTCCTTCTCCCGTCCGAAGAGTTTGACGAGCAGGGCGCCGCTGATGTTCAGCATCTCGTTCATCATCGCGTTCATTTCCGCGATCATGTCCAGCTGAAGGCGGGTGATCTCGCGCAGACGGGTTCCGAGTTGCCGGGCAGCCAGAAGGAACAGAGGAAAAATCACGATGCTGATCAGGGTCAGGTGCCATTCCAAGGAGAACATGACGACCACCACAACGACGGCCTGAATCACGCTCGTGATGATGTTGACCAGAGTGTTGCTGATCGCGTCCTGCGCTCCCTCGACGTCGTTGTTGAGACGGCTCATGAGTTCGCCGACTTTGGTGTGAGTGAAGAAGCTCAGCGACATTTGCTGGAGGTGAGAAAACAGCTGGACGCGCAAGTCGAACACCACGCCCTCACCCACCTTGGCATTGAGTTGCCGGTTCCAAACGTTCAAGGCTCCGGTGACCATCGGGATCGCCAGCAGACCGAGCGTCAGGAGAACCAGCTGGTGCACATCCCGGCTGGGGAGGGTCCGGTCAATGAGGTCGCGCAAGATCAAAGGGGTGAGAAGGGAGAGGCCTGTGGTGGCAAGGATGATGAAGAGCATCCCGGCCATCCAGCCGCGGTACGGCAGGGCGTAGCTCATCACTCTCCCCAGCAGGGCCCAGGTAACTTTGGGTTTCTCGTCGGTCGCACCGACAGTCGAATGAATCCATCTACCGGTACGTCTCATAATTCCCCATAATACTATGGTCATGCCGCGGAGGGAGGGGAAACCCAATGGCGCGGGTCGGGCAGTAGGAGTTCGAAACTCCACCTCGCCCCGCAGGGTACAGAGAAGATGCAAGATGTATTGCTTCCGCCTCGACGGGCTCCAGCGTGAAGGCGGCAAAGGGCGGGACCCTTGAATCAACCCTTGGCATGGTGGCTTTCTCTCTTTCCCTCATGCCCGCCCGCGAAGCCAGCGGGGGGGCACCCTTGAACCCCCCGGCGGATCGGCGCGATCACAAGAGGATGCCAGCTAAGTCGCGCCCTGCACGCGCTGCTCCTCAGGGAAATGCGGAGAGCGGCCAGAAGGCCCAGGACGCTCGTGGCGATCCCTTGCCTTGCTGACCGAACTTCGAAAAATCGTAGCCTCGAATGGAGGACTATCCGCTGGGGCAGGAACCGACCGGCCGAAGCCGGGAGCAGGCTGCGACGGCCGTTTGCAGCCCATGCAAGCCTGGTGCGTGCAATTCCTAGCCAAGTCCGGTCCGGCGCCTCAAGGCCGGAGTCACGACGGTTCGTCAAGGGATGGGCGCCACGCGCGACGTCAAAGCCCCCTGGCCATGCGAGCCGGAGTTGCGGGTTGTGCCCCTGCCGCACGATCAACCTCCGGGCCGCTGGCGAAGGCAACCATTAACCTTGGAGGGGCGCTAGCACTCCCAGCCGAGAATGGTTCGCGCGGGCCCGTACCGCAAACGGACCGTTTGATCCTCTTGCGATTGAAATTCTGGAGGAATCAAGTGTGGTAATCCGGCCTTGACCCGCAGCGAAGGGGACCATCTAGGCAAGTGTCGCCGCGGTTCCAACGGCCGACGCCCGTCGAATTGTGCCTTTGTCTGGGTCGGCTCCGGTGCCGTTGTCAACCAAGGAGAGATCCACGAAGAAGCGGCGGCTCTCGCGAATCCAGGAGAAGAATTGCCCGAAAAACAATGAGGTGGTTGCGCTGGCGCGTCAGCCCAAGCGCAACCACCTCTTCTGCCTGCACCCTGCGGGAGCGACGGGATTCGAACCCGCGATCTCGGCCTTGACAGGGCCGCGTGTTTGGCCAGCTACACCACGCCCCCCAGCAGAATCGAATATATCACGTGGCCCCCACAGCGTCAACTATTGAACGCGGCGGATATGAGGTCGCTGTCGAGCCCCGCCTGGCCAAGTCGGCCGAGCATCGGGAAACCAGCCACCCTGGGCCGCACCCATCCGCCGTAGGGTGGCTGCCGATCGCTCCTAGCCCCAGCTATCCAACTTCGGCGGCCGAGCAGGAGTAGATCTCGCCCTCAGGTTCTTCCCCCGACCTTCTCACCAAACCGCACCTCAGCCTCGCGCGCTCGGCTGATTTCTTCTCATCCAACCCACTAACTTCACCGGTGAATAGGGTTAGCGCAGGAGCCGGACATGGCAAACTCGGCGTGTGGCAGCTCCTCAGAGCCCAGCCTTGCCTCCAGCGCGGAGGCGATGAGTTCCCCTTGCCGGGTCTCAATTGTTCCCGCGCTGGTTTTCTTGCCAAGGTGAGGCGAACTCACATTCTCAGACTCGACAGCCATTTGGGGTCGCGGCCAAGAAAGGGAGCAAAAGCGCCGACCGCAGGTTGGCCGGGCATAGTCCTCCCCCCAATCCTTTCGAATCTGCACTCCTTCTTTGGGCTACCGGCGACCCTCCCAGCCAGCCTGCAGGTGAAGCCATTTGACGACGTCCCTCTGTCTCAGGAGCCCCACCAGCTGGCCCTGCTCCAGGACGGGCAACTGTCGTATGTCGCGCTGGCTGAGCAGGTTCAAGGCCTCAGACGCGTCTGCACTTGGACCGGTTGTCACAAGTTGCTCATAGGGGGTCATGATCTGCCGGACCCTCGTTGCCTCCCATTGGTCCCGGCCAATCTTGCGGACATCGTCCAGGGTTACGAGGCCAACCAGCCGACCGGCCTCGGTGACCGGGAAGGCATGGTCGTCTGAGTTCATGACATGACCGTAGATCAGATCGCTAACTGTACATTCTGGAGGAACCGTTGGGGGATCGGGACGCATCATCCGGGACACCGAAACGCCCTCCAGCAAATCCTGGATCACCACCTGCCGGTAGCTCTGAACCGAAGCGTTGTGCAGGAACCAGCCGATGAACGCCAGCCACAACCCGTTCAGGAACCCGGAGCCCAACAAGGGGACATCGACCCCGAAGATCATCGATATCCCCAGAATGATCATGAGCCAAGCCACGGCTTGCCCCACCCACGATGCCCAGCGAGTCGACTTGCGCAAGCTTGAGGTCCCGGCCCAGAGGATAGAGCGCAGGACTCGGCCCCCATCGAGGGGGAAACCGGGCACCAGGTTGAAGATCCCCAGGGCGATGTTGACTGGCCCCAGCCAAAGCAGAAGGGTTGACAGGGGGTCCAGGCTGGAGATGAAGCTGGACGGATTGCCCAAGGCGACCGAGCCGATCGCGCTGCGCACACCTGACAGCACAAAAAAAACCACGCCCAGCAGGATGCTCGTCACCGGCCCCACGATGGTGATGAGGAATTCCGCGCGTGGGGAAGGCGGATCACGCTGGATGTTGGACACGCCCCCAAATAGAAAAAGAGTGATGCTCTTGACCGGAACTCCTTGGGTTCGGGCAACCAGCGAATGGGCGAGTTCATGTGCCAGGATCGACGCTAGGAAAAGCACGGCCCCGACGAAAGCTGTGCTCCAAATCAAACCCTCGCTCCAATCGCTGTGGACCTGGCCAAAGGCGCTGGAGAGACTCCAGGTAATCAGGAAAACGATCACCAGCAGGCTCCAATCGACATCAATACTTATCCCGAAGATCTTGCCTAGACGAAAACCGCTGCGCATGAGAACCTTCCTTCAAGAGGCCAATAAGCAGAGCGATTCCTTTTCCGTTTTTTCCCCTGACTCGAGTCGCCTCCGCGCCATGAATGCTCCGCCCCAAATCCGGGCAAGACTCCAGCGGCACTCAATCCAGCTCTGGCCCCTGGTGCCACAGAAAACCTCGATTCTGATAATTCGATATTGATTGTACAACACCTCGATTATGCTTGAATCTGCCGTGGATCTAGGCTCCCAGGCCAAGGCCAGGAGGAAAGGTCCCTGTCTTGGGGCACAAGAAAGGCTTTGCTCTTCTTCCTTGTCCCAGGAGAATTGCTTCCTTCCCAGACCCGAAGGCAATGCAACCCCCGGATGCGGCCATTCGGAGCTGCCAGCGGGCGACCTCCACACGAACCGAGCGACCCACGAAGAGCTACCCTGCTGAAACCTGGCCCTCCACCCCCCTCCTCGCGATTGCCGAAGAGAAAACAAACGCCGGGCTTTCCGTGCCGCGCCCGATGTGCGGGGGCGGTGAGACGGGTGCCCAGGTCGTCCAGCGATATGTCGCGGGAACCAGCCCATCCGGGCCTTGGGCATCTTGCTGCTTCGACCAACGGCCTGGGCACCGCCGGTAGTGCCATTGAGGAGAACGGCACCCTCTGGGTCAACCCGACCCTTTCTGGAGACCAAGACAAACAGATCATGCCTACAGGTATGGGCCACGCCTCCCTTCTTTGCCGCGACGCACAGCAATCCCGGTCCATCCAATCGCGTGACTAGTCAATGACGACCAGAATACCCGCGGGCTGTTTCGAAAGAGCCAACCCACCTCCAGGTGACATTCTGAACCTTTTGTGGCATTATTGGTGGGATTGTGGTGGCTTCCCAGGTTGGGAATCGATTTCCGAATCGCTCGGCTGGGGGGAGACGCCTTATCGGAAGGAAGGGCAGCCCGATGTTGCCCTCGAGGGTGCGCGGGGATCCTACGGCGAAAAAGCACGGGGGGGTGTGTCGTGAAACGACAAGCAAGCTTCTGCCATCAGGAGGAGGATTGGCTTCTCGGTGCCTCTACTCGAATCAGTCCGAAGCTGACCGGAAGATCTCAGGCGTCGACCGTCGGAATCTGAATCGCAACCGCCCTTTGAGCTGTTCGGCCGAGCCCCGAGATTCCCTGGCCCTACCCTGTGGAGATCGGCGAGATGGCTGTTGAAGGGACGATCCAGCCTCTTTGGCCCTTGCTCGTTTATCTGATTGCTGTCATCGCGGTAGTCGCCGGAATGGTCGGCATCTCTGCGCTGCTGGGGGAGAGACATAACGACCCCGAGACCGGGGAAACCTACGAGTCTGGAATCATGTCGTCTGGCAGTGCGAGAACCCCCTACACCATTAGGTTCTACCTGGTTGCCGTGTCCTTCGTCGTCTTTGATCTGGAGGCCGTCTTCATTTTCGCTTGGTCCCTGGCCGCTCGCAAGCTGGGTTGGGTCGGGTATGGCGAGATGGTAGCCTTCGTGGTTATCTTGCTCTGCGCGCTTGCCTATTTCTGGAAGATGGGGGGCTTGGACTGGGGGCCGAAGCGTAAGCGGAATCAGGGTTCGCGAGGAACCCCCCTCTCAAGGATGGGAGAAGATGCCTTGGTGGACAAACAAACCGGCAGATGAACCCCACCAAGCCGGACCGAGCGGCTCGCTCGAAAACGTTCTGAGCCAAGTTTTGGTCCTGGCCCGGGTACAGGATCTGATTGCCTGGGCACGCAAGAACTCGACTTGGCCATTCAACTTTGGCCTGTCTTGCTGCTACGTGGAGATGGCCGCTAGCCTCATGAGCAAGTACGACATCGCCCGCTTTGGGGCCGAGGTTATCCGCGGAACTCCTCGCGAGGCGGATGTCATGGTGATTGGCGGAACCCCCTTTGTCAAGATGGGGCCGATCATTAAGCGGCTCTACGAACAGATGATGGAGCCCCGCTGGGTTATCTCGATGGGATCCTGTGCAAATTCCGGGGGCATGTACGATATCTACAGCGTCATCCAAGGGGTGGACAAGATCCTGCCGGTGGACATCTATGTCCCAGGATGTCCTCCTCGTCCTGATGCGTTCCTCGAAGGCCTGACGTTGCTCAGCGAAGCGATCGGCAAGGAGAAACGGCCCTTGAGCTGGGTGGTCGGCCCGCAAGGGGTGGTCCGGCCTCCTCGGCCATCGATGCGCGATTTGAAACGCGAAAAGCGCAGGCAGGTCACTGTACTCCGGCCGCCAGATGAGGTCTAGCAGCCGTGGAATGTGAAAGAAACCGGCGGAAGTCCCAAGCAAGCCTCAGAACCTTGGTCATTGAAAGGCTTCCAGATGGGGCCAAGCCGCTTGCCCTGGTGGGCCAGATGGAACAGGGAGCCCCTGGGTTGGCCACCTACAGGACCCCGGCCTCGAACTGGGGGTTCTTATGCGACCCCCGGGGAACGCGCGCGGTCGACGGGTTGACCACGATCCCGCCGAATGCGGCTTGGGACGACACCCACGGGAGAGGTCACCCGGGTCTGTGCCCATGAGGTGAGGTCCAATTGCAAGCGATGACCGAATCCGAGACTTCCACTTCCTTGGCAAGAACCGACCCGGCCCGCCTCACTGTTCGGCAGGAGATCGAGAGCCGGTTCCCCGGCATCGTGCTGGCTCAGCAGGATACTCAAGACGGCATTTCTACACTTTGGGTTCCCAAGACGAGAGTGGCGGAATTGCTTGGCTTCCTGAAGCAGGAGATCCAGAAGCCCTTCCGTGTGCTATTCGACCTGACGGCCATTGACGAGCGCACCCGCGTTCATCGCCAGGGACAGCCAGAGAACCTGTTCACCGTGGTTTATCACCTGATGTCGTTCGATCGGAATGCGGACCTGCGCATCAAGGTGCCGCTTGATGGAGAGTACCCGGCCCTGCCGAGCATCTCCCATCTTTGGGCGAACGCCAACTGGTACGAACGCGAGGTGTGGGACATGTTCGGCATCACCTTCGAGGGGCATCCGCACCTGGAGCGCCTCCTGATGCCGCGAACGTGGAAGGGTCACCCCCTGCGCAAGGAACATCCGGCCCGCGCCACGGAGATGGACCCCTTCCAACTTCCGGACGAGAAACAGGAAGAAGAGCAAGAAGCCCTCCAATTCCATCCCGAGCAATGGGGATTGAAGCGCCAAACCCAGGACTCCGAATTCCTGTTTCTGAACCTTGGCCCTCAGCATCCCGGTACTCATGGAGTGTTGCGGATTGTGCTCCAGCTGGACGGCGAGCTCATTGTGGACGCCGTGCCCGAGATCGGGTTTCATCACCGGGGCGCCGAGAAGATGGGCGAACGCCAGTCGTGGCACACCTACATTCCCTACACGGACCGGGTAGATTACCTGGGCGGGATTATGAATAACCTGCCCTATCTCATGGCCGTCGAGAAGCTGGCGGGAATCGAAGTGCCCGACCGGGCCAAAGTGATCCGCATCATGATGGCGGAGCTTTTCCGTATTTCCAGCCACCTGGTCTGGTACGGCACCTTCGCCGCTGATGTTGGGCAACTTTCACCCGTGTTCTACATGTTCAGCGACCGCGAGCGGCTCTTCGGAATCGTGGAAGCCGTGTGCGGGGGCCGGATGCACCCAATGTGGGCCCGCATCGGGGGCGTCGCTCAGGACCTCCCCAAGGGATGGGATCAGCTAGTCAGCGATTTCCTCAAGTACTTCCCCCCTCGTCTCAAAGAGTACGACAAGATGGTGATGCAGAACAGGATCTTCAAAGCCCGCACCCAGGGGGTGGGGAGCTATACCAGCGAAGAAGCGATTGATTGGGGAGTGACGGGCCCCGGCTTGCGCGCCTGCGGTTTGGAATGGGATTTCCGCAAGAAGCGACCCTACCTGGGATACGATCAATTTGAATTTGAGATCCCCACGAGGGTGCACGGGGATTGCTATGATCGAGGTCTCGTGCGCGTGGAAGAGATGCGCCAAAGCCTTCGCATCATCGAGCAATGTTTGAAGAACATGCCGGCGGGAAGCTATATGTCGGACCACCCACTGGCCACTCCCCCGCGCAAGGAGCGAACCAGGCATGACATCGAGACCCTTATCACCCATTTCCTGAGCGTGGCATGGGGACCGGTCATCCCTGCGGGCGAGGCCACGGGATTGGTGGAGGCCACCAAAGGGGCGAACGCCTACTATCTCATCAGCGACGGCAATACCGAGTCCTATCGAACCCGGATCCGCACGCCCTCCTTTGCGCACTTGCAGATGATTCCAATGCTCAGCCGGGGCATATTACTTCCTGACCTGGTGGCCATATTGGGAAGTATCGACTTCGTCCTGGCCGACGTGGACCGGTGAGGCCCTGGGTTGGCGCCTGCGGCAATTCTTGAGGATTAAGGTTCATGCTGACAGACGAGGAAACTAGGGAAATCCAGGCCGAGTTCGTGAACTATGAAAACCGGCGCGCGGTATGCCTTGACGCCCTCAGGATCGTCCAGCAGCATCGTGGGTGGGTCGACGACCTGGCGCTTCGGGACGTCGCCGCCCTCCTGGGGATGACCCCTGCGGAACTCGACTCGGTGGCCACGTTTTACAACCAGATCTTTCGCAAACCGGTGGGCCGACATGTGATTCGGGTATGCGACAGTGTGAGCTGCTGGCTCATTGGCTACGACCAACTCCATCAGAGGCTCGTTCAAAGCCTGGGTGTGGAGTTGGGAGAGACCACCTCCGACGGCCAGTTTACGCTCTTGCCCGCCGTTTGTCTGGGAACCTGTGACCACGGACCCGCGATGATGGTAGATGGCGACCTGTACCGGGATCTGGAAGACATCGATATCGATCCGGTCCTTGCCAAATACCGGGAGGGGAGGCCGTGAAGGAACGGCCACTCACAGGGACCCTGCGCCCGGACGGAGCTCTTACCCTTGCCCAATATGAGAAAGCCAGCGGCTATCAGGCCTTGCGCAAGGCTTTGCATGACATGTCGCCCCAGGAGGTGACTCAGGTCGTCAAGGACTCCAATTTGAGAGGGCGAGGCGGTGCCGGGTTTCCCACCGGTCCCAAGTGGAGTTTTGTCCCCGTCGGGGAGGAAGCCCCGCGGCCCAAGTACATGATTGCCAACGCGGATGAGATGGAGCCGGGCACCTTCAAAGATCGGCTGCTGCTCGAGGGAAACCCCCACCAGCTGCTGGAGGGCCTGATCCTCGGGGCCTACGCCATTCAGGCCGACGTCGCGTATATCTTCCTGCGGTGGGAATACAAGCAAGCAGAGCAAACCCTGCGCGCTGCCATCCAGGAGGCCCATCAGGCCGGTTATCTCGGAAAGAAAATCCTGGGCTCAGGGTTCAATCTGGAAATGAGGCTGCACCTGAGCGCAGGGAGATACATGGCAGGCGAAGAGACTGGCTTGCTCAATGCCTTGGAAGGGAAACGAGCCAACCCTCGCTCCAAGCCCCCCTTTCCTCAAGTCAGCGGCGTGTGGGGAAAACCAACGATCGTCAACAACGTGGAGACCCTCTCGAACCTGCCGCACATCATTCTCAAAGGCGCGGATTGGTTCAAGACGCTGTCCACCTCCCGCGACACCGGGACAAAATTGTATGGTGCCAGCGGAAGAGTGAAGAAGCCCGGCCTGTGGGAGCTTCCCATCGGCACGACCATCCGAGAGATCCTGGAGGAACAGGCGGGCGGGATGCGCGAGGGCTACCGCCTGAGAGGGATTCTTCCAGGCGGAGCCTCCACCGACTTTCTCACGAACGCGCATCTGGACGTTAGGATGGATTTTGATTCTGTCCAACAGGCCGGCAGTCGCCTGGGGACCGGAACCATGATCGTCCTCGACGACCGCTCCTGCCCGGTCGGGATGGTCCTCAACCTGGAACACTTTTTCGCTCAAGAGTCGTGCGGCTGGTGCACGCCCTGCTGGGGGGGATTGCAGTACATCGAGCAACTTCTGACCGGGATTGAGGCCGGCGAAGGAAGACCGGAGGACCTCGAACAACTTGAGTCGTTGACCCGCTTTCTGGCTCCCGGTAACACCTACTGCGCCTTCGCCCCAGGCGCTGCCGAGCCATTGCAGAGTGCGCTCAAGTATTTCCGTGAGGATTTCGAGAGACACATCCGCGAAAAGCGCTGCCCCTGGAGGTAGCTGGTGGCAAAGATCGAGGTGGACGGAAAGGTTTTTGAGGTCGATCCGACCAAGAATCTCCTGCAAACTTTGCTCTCGCTCGGGTTTGACTTGCCCTATTTCTGCTGGCATCCAGCCCTCAACTCGGTGGGGGCCTGCCGCCAGTGCGCCGTCACACAATTCCGCGACGAGAAGGACACTCGCGGGCGCTTGGTGATGGCCTGCATGACCCCGGCCCTTGACGGCACCCGCCTTTCGATAGCCAGTCCTGAGGCCCAACAATTCCGAAAGAGCATCACCGAGACGATGATGGTGAACCATCCCCATGACTGCCCCGTTTGCGACGAGGGAGGCGAATGCCATCTGCAGGATATGGTGGTCATGACTGGGCACAACTACCGTCACTACCGAGGCAAGAAGCGCACCTTCTACAACCAGGCTCTGGGCCCGTTCGTCAACCACGAGATGAATCGCTGCATTCAATGCTATCGGTGTACCCGTTTCTACAAGGACTACGCCGGAGGTAGGGACTTTGGCGTCTTTGTCCTGCGCAATCATGTGTATTTTGGACGCGCCTCGGACGGAACACTCGAAAGCGAGTTCAGCGGGAACCTGGTCGAGGTCTGTCCGACGGGGGTATTCACCGACAAGACCTTGCAGCGACATTACACACGCAAGTGGGACTTGCAGACGGCTCCCTCCCTGTGCTCCGGATGCAGCCTTGGGTGCAACACGATTGCCGGCGAGCGCTACGGGAGCCTGCGTCGGATCCTGAATCGCTACCACCACGAAGTGAACGGATATTTCCTGTGCGACCGGGGCAGGTTCGGGTATGAGTTCGTGAACAGCCATCGTCGCCTCCGCGGGCCGCGTCTGCGCGGCGACACCAGGAAAGGGACCGTGTCCCTGGCCAGCGAGGAGGCGCTTGCGTGTTTCGCCCGCTGGCTGGGCGACCGGAGCCGGGTGATCGGCATCGGCTCCCCCCGGGCTTCCCTTGAGAGTAACTTCGCCCTGCGGGATCTGGTCGGCGCTGACCAATTCTTCTCCGGAGATTCGGACACACAGAGCGATCTAACGGCCCTTGCGCTGGAAATCCTCAGCCGAGGCCCAGCGGCCGCGGCCACCCTGCGAGAAGTGGAGGAGTCCGACGCAGTCCTGGTCCTTGGAGAGGACCTCATTAATACCGCCCCGATGCTGGGCCTTGCGGTTCGACAGTCGGTGCGCCAAACAGGGAAGAGAATTGCGGCCAAGATGCAAATTCCCCTCTGGGATGATTCCGCAGTACGTGAGGCCGCGCAAGACAACCGCAGTCCGCTCTTTCTCGCGACGTATGCCGGGACCAAACTCGATGAGATCGCGACGCAAACGGTAACCGCTGGCCCGCTGGAGATTGCCGCCCTGGGCTTTTCCGTCGCTCATTGCATTGAAGAAAACGCGCCCGCCTTTGCGGGCACGGCAAGTCCTCTCCACGATCTTGCGAACAAGGTCGCCCAGTCCCTGCTCGAGGCCGAGAGGCCAGTGGTCATCTCCGGGGTCAGCGCGGGAAGCGCGGAAATCCTTCGCGCTGCGGCGAACGTCGCTTGGGCGTTGATCGCTCGTGGCCGGTCCGCCAAGGTCGCGTTGGTCTTCCCCGAGTCCAACAGCCTGGGCTTGGCGCTCCTCAACCCCCGCCCCATGGCCGAAGCCCAGGCCCTTGTGGCCGACGGCGCCGCGGAGACGCTCGTGATCGTCGAGAACGATTTGTTCCGCCGAGGAGAGACAAAGGCCGTCGAGGCCTTCTTGCAATCCGCCAAACGCGTGGTGGTCATTGATCACCTCGAAACGCGCACCAGCGAAAGGGCGGATCTGGTTCTTCCGGCGGCCACCTTCGCCGAGGGCGACGGGACGTTGGTCAACAACGAAGGCCGGGCCCAGCGTTTCCTGAAGGTGTTTGTGCCAGAGGGTATGATCCAGGAAAGCTGGCGCTGGCTCCGCGCCGCCCAGCGCAAAGCCACCGGGGAGGAGGGCAGCCGAGGGTGGAGCTTTGATCAGGAAACCGATCTGCTTTCCCAGGCGCTGCCGGCGTTTGCCCCTCTCCGCGAACTGGGTCCGAGGGCGGATTTTCGGATTGCAGGAGCCAAGGTCCCGCGCGAGCCGCATCGCTACAGTGGACGGACTTCCATGCACGCCGATCTTAACGTCAGCGAGCCTAAGCCACCGGAGGATCCAGACACCCCGATGTCCTTCAGCATGGAGGGTTTCAAGGGCAAACCTCCTGCGACTCTCATCGCTCGCTATTGGAGCCCGGGCTGGAACTCAGTGCATGCCCTGAACAAGTTCCAGAGCGAGGTGGGTGGTCCTTTGCGCGGAGGAGATCCAGGCCAACGGCTGATTGAGCCCTCTCGATCCGGCCACGCCTACTTCGATCCTCCGGCACCTTCTTTCCACGGATCCGGCGCTCCTTGGACCTGCGTTCCTCTGTATCACCTTTTTGGTTCGGAGGAGATGTCAGCGCTCAGTCCGGGGATTCGGCAACTCTCTCCCGAGCGCTACCTGGGGTTGAACCCCGGCGATGCCAAGGCCCTCGGGGCCGAGGAGGGGGACCTGATCCGGCTTCGAACGGCGAGCTTTGAGTTGGAGGCACAGGCCAAGATGATGGAAAGCCTCCCTGCGGGCCACGTTGGGGTTCCGGTGGGGCTGCCCGGCCTCCCCGGGCTGAATATTCCCATGCCGATCGAGTCCCTATCCGCAGCCGTACGGACTGAGGACCAGCCGTGAGCCCAACGGTGCACTGGCTGCTGGTGGTCTTCGGGGTCCTCATCGCAGCCTTGCTTGTGGCCGCCGGTCTCATCTGGTTGGAGCGGCGCCTATTGGCCCTCCTGCAAGATCGATTGGGCCCCAACCGAGTGGGCCCATTGGGACTGCTGCAGGTTTTGGCCGACATGATCAAGATCTTCACAAAGGAAGACTGGATCCCGCCCTTTGCAGACCGGCCGGTCTTCGTGCTGGCCCCGGCAATCGTCACAGCGAGCGTGCTGGCCTCGTTCGCGATCGTCCCGCTGGCCCCGGGGATCGGCGTGGCCGACCTCAATATTGGCCTCTTGTTCTTCTTGGCGATGTCCTCTCTCGGGGTGTACGGCATTGTGCTCGCAGGATGGGCCTCGAACAACAAGTATTCCCTCCTGGGGGGAATGCGCGCCGCAGCTCAAATGGTGAGCTATGAGGTCTTCATGGGGCTCTCGCTGATGGGAGTGGTGATGCTGGCCGGATCCTTCAGCCTGGATTCGATTGTGGAAGCACAAGGACGCGTCTGGTTCGTGATCCCCCAGGTCATCGGCTTTGTGGTGTTCACGATTGCGGCCCTGGCCGAGTCGCGACGGTTGCCGTTCGATCTCCCGGAGGCCGACAGTGAACTGGTAGCCGGGTATCATTCCGAGTACTCGGGCATGAAGTTTGGGATGTTCTACGTGGCCGAGTACCTCGGGCTGACGTTGACCTCCGTGATGATCGTGACTTTGTTCTTCGGAGGATGGCAGGGGCCGTTTTTGCCCCCGATCCTTTGGTTTGCACTGAAGACCTTCCTGGTCATTTGCGCCCTGATCGTCATCCGGGGCTCTCTGCCCCGGCCTCGTTATGATCAACTCATGGCTCTCGGCTGGAAGCTCCTGCTTCCCCTCAGCTTGCTGAACCTGCTGGTGACGGGAGCTGTCTTGTTGGCCGCCGGGTAGGGAACGGATCATGCTGAGTTCCCTGGTAACCATTTGGAATGTGTTCCTGCACCTGTTTCGGCGCAAGGTTACGATTCCTTACCCTGAGAAAAAGGCGTACCTGCCACCACGCTGGAGGGGCCGAATCATTCTGTCTCGGAGCCCCGACGGGCAAGAGCGCTGCGTGGCGTGCTATCTGTGCGCCGTCGCCTGCCCAGTCGGCTGCATTTCCCTGCAGGCCACGCAGGACGAGAGCGGACGCCGCTATCCCGAGTTCTTCCGGATCAATTTTTCCCGGTGCATCTTCTGCGGGTACTGTGAGGAAGCGTGTCCGACCGATGCCATTCAACTCACTCCTGACTTTGAAATGTGTGAGCCGGATCGGCAACATTTGGTCTATGAAAAGGAAGATCTTCTCATTGACGGGCCGGGGAAATACCCCGGATACAACTTCTACGGGGTGTCGGGGCTAAAGGTTGCGGGGAAGGACAAAGGCGAGGCGGAAAACGAGGACCGGCCCGTGGACCTGCGCGCCCTGCTGCCATAAAGGCTCACCGAGCTCGCCGAAGGAGGAAGGTGGGATGAACGTGATCTTCTACCTGGCCGGTGCCGTGGCGATCCTGTCGACCGTTCTGGCCATTTCCCGCCTGAACGCCATCCACGCGCTTTTGTACATGATCGTTTCTCTCCTGGCCGTGGCTCTTTCCTTCTTTACGCTGGGCGCTCCTTTTGCGGCCGTCCTCGAGGTAATCATCTATGCCGGGGCCATTATGGTCCTGTTCGTCTTCGTGGTGATGCTGCTCAATGTCGGTCCGGAGGCCACCGAGCAGGAACGCCTCTGGCTCCAGCCTGCCAATTGGGGCGGCCCCGCCGTTCTGGCCGTGATCCTGATCGCC
The DNA here is from genome assembly GCA_049511715.1 of Anaerolineales bacterium. Classification (GTDB taxonomy): domain Bacteria; phylum Chloroflexota; class Anaerolineae; order Anaerolineales; family RBG-16-64-43; genus JBEKHT01. The sequence goes on along the minus strand of JBEKXU010000009.1, from coordinate 120,053 downwards.
GAGCTGGCCTATGTGACCCTCCACGAAGTTCTGGCCGCCCCCCCAGCGCAGATCATTACCCCCCTGGGGGTTAGCCTCACCCTTCTGGGTCCGTATCTCTTGGGTGTGGAGCTTGCCTCGTTCGTTCTTATGGCCGGCCTCGTCGCCGCCTTTCACGCGGGCAGGCGCGAGCCAGACTGAGGCACGGAGGGAGGAAGCGGCACCATGACCACCGTTCCCACACTGTATGGTATGGTTCTCGCGGGCATCCTCTTTGGCTTGGGTGTGCTGGGAGTCATCATCCGGCGGAACCTTTTTTTCATCTTGCTGTCCCTCGAGATCATGCTCAACGCCGCCGGCTTGGCCTTTGTCGTCGCTGGCTCTCGCTGGGCCCAGGCCGACGGCCAGGTGATGTTCATCTTCATCCTGACCGTGGCGGCCGCTGAACTGTCGGTCGGGCTCGCCCTGCTGATTCAATTCCAGCATCGGTTCCACACCCTGGATATCGATGCGGCTAGCGACCTCAGAGGCTGAATCTATGGACCGGTCCCGGCCGAGCATCGGTGCAGGGCGAATGCCGCCCGTGGTTCTTGCGCACGGAGCGTGAGGGGAAACGCGCAGTCATGACCCTATCGGCCCTCATTCCCATTCTCCCACTGCTCATCCTTGGCCTTGGGGCCGTGGTTGTGATGTTGCAGGCCGCCTTTTATCGTCATCATGCCCTCACTTGGGTGCTCACCCTCTTGATTTACCTGGTGGCCCTGGGTAGCTTGCCCTTCGTGGCTCGAACCCTGCCGGCGAAAGTAACTTCCCTGGTCCTTGTCGACCCGTATGCACTCTACTTCCTTGGGTTGATGCTGGCCGGCGGGCTGATCGTTGCCGTGCTTTCTTTCGGGTACCTGAGGGGAGGCCACGGGAATGCGGAGGAATACTACGTCCTGCTTCTTCTGGCCACTCTGGGCGCAGCTGTCCTGGTGGTCAGCAGCCATTTCGCAACCTTCTTTCTCGGGCTGGAACTCCTGAGCGTTCCCTTGTACGTGATGATCTGCTATCCCAAAGCGGGCCGTGCCCGCCTCGAGGCGGGATTCAAGTATCTGATTCTGTCTGCCGCCGCCTCCGCCTTCCTGCTTCTTGGAATGGCCTTCCTCTACGACCAACTCGGCACCCTGGAATTCTCCGGGCTCATGCTGGCCAGCTCCTCCCCCGGATCCTCCCATCTCTTTCTTCTGACGGGGTACGGACTGTTGGCAGTCGGGGTCGGATTCGAGCTTGCGCTGGTTCCCTTTCACGTTTGGACGCCGGACGTGTACCAGGGGGCCCCGGCTCCGGTGAGCGGGTTTATCGCCACGGTGTCGAAGGGAAGCCTCTTTGTGCTGTTTCTGAGGCTCTTCGGGCAAGCGGCCATTCACAGCGATCGATCGCTATGGTGGATGTTCGCAGTCCTCTGCATCGCGTCCATGCTCGCTGGAAACCTCTTGGCCTTGGTGCAAAGCAATCTGAAACGGATTCTGGCGTACTCGTCAATCGCTCACCTTGGCTACCTTCTGATTCCTTTTCTTGCGCTCGGCCCATCCGCTCGACCTGCCGTGGCCTTCTACTTGACTGCCTACTTTGCCATCACCCTGAGTGCCTTCGGGGTGGTCGGCGCGCTCTCGAGCCCTGAACACGAGGTAGAGGATCTGGAGGAGTATCGCGGGCTGTTCTATCGCCGGCCCGGGCTGGCCATCCTCTTGACCATGTCCCTCGTCGCCTTGGCGGGCGTGCCGCCGACCGCCGGCCTGCTGATGAAGTTTTACATCGTCACCGCCGGGATGGAGGCCTCGCTCTGGTTCCTTCTCATCCTGCTCGTGATCGCAAGCGTGGTAGGGGTTTTCTATTACCTGCGGGTCGCCTTGGTTCTCTTTCGCCGGCCGTCCGAAGAGCCGCTGCGGTCCCTGCCGGTTCGCCTGCTTTCCCGCGGTGAGGGAATTGCCCTGGTGGTGCTTGCGGGCATTGTCATGGTGCTCGGCGTGTATCCCACTCCCTTTCTCCAGTTCCTGCAAAGGGTAGTGTACCCAATCGGATAGGCTCGAGAATGCGTCCAGCCCTGCACCTCGATCGCCGGCTTCCTGCCTCCTGGGCCCCTTCCGGGTTTCGCCTCGCCCTGCGGTCGGTTCCCCCGGCGCCCGCATCGGATCCGTGCCGGCCAAGTGCGAAGAAACGGCGAAACGGCCCAGGAGTTCGGCGCCCGAACTCGACGATCCTCCGATTTGAAATGGCCGGAGACCTCTCAGCCTGAGCGCCTGGGGGGACTTCGCGGGGTTTGCGATGCGCGAGTTCCAATACACTCCGATCTACTTGCAGCAGCTGGGGCGAGGGGAACTTCGGCGTCGCGCGGGGCAAGCCCAGGCGCGAATCGCGCACTGTGACCTTTGCCCCTATGCCTGCCATGCCAATCGCAACCGAAACCCGGGGGCTTGTGGAATCGCGGCCAAGGCACGCCTGATCTCCTTTATCCCGGATTTCGGAGAACTTCCCCCCTTGGCCGGTTGGCGCGGTTCCGGGCTGGTCCTTTTCGAAGGCCCGCCTTTGGCCTTCCGTTCGACGACCGAACGGCCTCGCCCCGGCGAGCCGATCGCTGGCCGGATGAGCGTCCGGACCTCTGCCCCCGAAACGGGGAAAGAGGTGGAGACGGCCGAGCTGGCAAGAGTCCTTCTCGAATTGCAAGCACTGGGGTGCCACAACATCAATCTCTTTCCTCCCACGTTTGTCATTGCCCAGGTCCTGCAAGCTTTGGCTCTTGCGGTCGAGGGCGGATTGCATGTGCCCCTGATTTACAACACGCAGGGATATGAGTCGTGTGAAGCGCTGCATCTGCTGGACGGCGTTGTCGATGTCTTTGCGACGGACATGTTGGTTGGAAATGTGCGCGAAGCGAGGCGCTACTTAAAGCTGCGGGATTACCCACCGGTCAATCGACTGGCGGTGAAAGAGATGCATCGCCAAGTCGGGGATCTTCTGTTCAGCTCGGAAGGTCTGGCCCTGCGCGGGCTGCTGGTCCGCCACTGGGTGCTGCCCGACCAAGTGGCCGGGACGGCCCGGGTCGCGCGCTTTCTTTCGCATCAGATCTCGCCCGACACCTTTCTCTGTCTCCTGGATGACTATAGCCCGGCCAAGGGGACAAAGAGGAGCGGCACCCTCGGCCGCCGTCCGCTCCCGGAAGAAATAGATCTGGCTCGCCAAGCGGCGCGGGCCGCCGGCCTGAGACGTGTGTTCCCGGGACCGTTGACTACGATCCGCTTGGAGGGCCCAGGGATGGCCGTAGGCCCCAGTCGGCGCACATGAGGACGCTTGACGGTGGGGACCGTCCCTTTCCGGCATGCGCGCGAGCGATTTCACCCCGGGCACTCTTCCCTTGGCCGAGCGAGGGGGCGTTTTCGGCACACCGCGGCGAAACTCGCTACCTCCCTCCCCTGTTTCCGAGGGGCGATCGGCTCTCGCCCCAAAACCGGAACCGTTCTGCTCTTCAAGCTGCGGTAAAATCTCCCCGCGGTCATCGCGGAACGCGCGAGAAGGCAAGTGGAAAGAGGTGCGCAAAGTGAGGGAGCCCAGCCATGCCTCTACGCACCGGCAGGGACTGCGACTGCTGGCCGTACTGGCTCACCCAGATGACGAGACATTTGGTACCGGCGGGACGCTCGCCTATTACGCCCGCCAAGGAGTCGAGGTTCACCTGATCTGCGCCACCTCAGGCGAAGTGGGCATCGCACCGCCGGACCTGCGCGGATTCCAATCCCCGGGGGAGATGCGCAGGGCAGAGCTGCGCTGCGCCGCCGAGGTTCTGGGATTGAGGGATGTCCATTTCCTGAACTACCGCGATTCAGGGATGACCGGATCACCCGACAACCGGAACCCCGAAGCGTTGGCAGCGCAGCCTACGATTCAGGTCGCCCGAAAGGTTGCCGCCCTCATGCGCCAGATTCGGCCTCAGGTGGTCATCACCTTCGATCCCATCGGAGGCTATCGCCACCCGGACCACATCGCGATTCACAATGCGACCGTGGAGGCCTTCCCGATGGCAGGAGATCCTTCAGTGGAGCTGGATGGTCTTCCGGCTTACTCGCCACAGAAGCTTTACTTCCACACCATGTCGAGGCGACTCTTTCGGTTTGCGGTTCGGGTCCTCCCCCTCTTCGGCCGGGATCCCCGCAAGTTTGGGCACAACCAGGACATCGACCTGACTTCCTTCGCTGGCGTGGAATTCCCGATCCATGCTTCGATTTCCATACGCAGTGTGCTCAAAGTCAAGGACGAGGCGTCCGCCTGCCATTCCAGTCAGGGAGGCGGACGGCTGCTGGGCCCGCTGTCCGGGCTGCAACGGCTCCTGGCGGCGGAAGAAACCTTCATGCGGGCCATCCCTGCCGAGCCTCCGCGCTCGCGCGAGCACGATCTCTTCGAGGGCGTGACAGCCTAGGCCGAGGGGAGAGTTCGGCCGGATAGAGGAAGAACGGTAGCTCGGAACGACTGGCGCAGCTGCCCTTCCTTGAGCCTTTTCCGGGCTGTCAAGTCTCCTTCGCTGGAAGCCTCAGCTCTCGATGGGCGGCCTCCGTCTGGCTGACGAGAGCCCCCAGCTTGTCGCCGGACGGCCCCGGAGGCCAGCGTGGGTCCTCAACGCCCCGGCGAAGCCCTCTAGGCCAGGATGCGCTTGGCAATCACCATGCGCTGGACCTCGCTGGTGCCTTCCCCGATCGTCATCAGGCGCGCATCGCGGTAGATGCGCTCTACGGGGTACTCTGCCGAGTACCCGTAGCCTCCGTGCACCTGAATAGCGTTTCGACAAACCCGCTCAGCCATTTCCGTCGCGAAGAGCTTGGCCATCGCCGCCTGCAAGGTGAACGGCTTTCCCGTTTGCTTGAACCAAGCCGCGCGCAGGATCATTCCTCGGGCAGCTTCAATCTCCGTGGCCGCATCGGCGAGCATCCACTGGATGGCTTGATGGGAACTGATCGGCACTCCAAAGGTGCTCCGCTCCTTGGCATAGCGGATCGCTTGTTCAAAAGCTGCCTGAGCCAGACCGACAGCCAGCGCGCCGATCCCGATCCGCCCGCCGTCCAGGATCGCCAGGGCCATCTGCAGGCCATGGCCCTCCTCGCCCAACAGATAATCGACCGGTACCCGAACGTCCTCGTACGTCACCGCGTGGGTGGGAGAACCATGTAGCCCCATCTTCTTCTCGGCGGGACCAATCGTCAATCCCGGCACTTCCGTGGGGACAACGATCATACTCAGCGAATGCGAACCCCCGCCCGGATCCGTCCGAACCAGCGTGACGATGAGGTCGGCAACACTGGCATTGGTGCACCACATCTTCGACCCGCGGATGACCCATCCATCGCCCTCACGCCGCGCTCGGGTCTGCACGCCTCCAAGAAGATCGGATCCTGCCCCGGGCTCCGTCAGCGCCAGGGCAGCGAGCCTCCCCTCTCCACGGGCGAGTCGCGGCAACCAGCGCTTTTTTTGCGCCTGCGTGCCGAACAAGGCCAGGGGACCGCATCCGAGGCTGTTGTGCGCTGCAATCGCCAGGGCGGTACTGCCGCAAGCCCGGCCGAGCTCTTCGACGGCGATGGCTGCGCAAATCGCGTCCACGCCGGGCCCGCCAAATTCCTCCGGGATGTTCAGGCCCAGCAGCCCCAGCGGCCCCATCTTATGGACCGCTTCCCAGTTGAACTCGCCCGTTTCGTCCACTTGCCTTGCCCGCGGGCTGACCTCCTTATCGCAGAAATCCCGGATCGTCTCTCGCCACATCCGTTGCTCGTCGCTGAGTTCGAAATCCATGGCATCCTCGTTTGATCGGTCGCTGGGGAATGGAAGAGGAAGGAGCCCTCTCTCGCTAGACCATTCTTGCCCCGATGGGATGCGGCTCCCCGCATCTCCTGGCGCAGGCCCAGCGTCCGGACTCAGGGCGCGGCTGAGTCGTTTGCCGGGCCTGCCGCGCTCGCGCCACCCCGAGGCCATCCCCTTTCTCCTCTTCTTGTTGTTGAGAGACCTGAGGGACATTGCCAGAGACGAGAAGACCGAGAAAGGCGCGTAGTATGGCCACTCCCTATTCTACTGAGTTCCTCGTAATGTAGTGACATTTGGTCGTTTTTGTGGTAAAGTGGGCTCATGGGAAACCCACGAGGAGTCAAGCGGGACGCGGAAGTGTTGGAAGTCCTGGAGCAGAGACGACTGCAGGCTGCGCGGCTCCTGCGTCAGGGAGTGAGACAGTCGGAAGTCGCCCGGAGAGTTGGAGTTCATCGGCAGTCGGTGAGCCGCTGGGCCAAACAGCTGGCCACAGGAGGCCTGGCCAGTCTGAAGAAGGCGGGACGTTCGGGTCGCAAGCCTCGCCTGAGTTCGGCCGATCTGCGGCGCATCGAGCGGAAGCTGAAACAGGGCCCGGAAGCCCAGGGGTACGTGACCGGGTTGTGGACCGCCCAACGCGTAGGGAAGTTGATCGAGCGAGAGTGTGGGGTCCATTACCACCCGAGTCATGTCTGGCGCATTCTGAGGCAAATGGGGTGGACTGCGCAACGGCCGAGCGGGCGAGCGCTGGAACGGGATGAGAAAGCCATCCAACGCTGGAAGGATGAGCGCTGGCCGTTGCTAAAAAAAACGCGGCGCGCCAAGGCAAAACCATAGTCTTTATCGACGAGAGCGGGCTCAGCGAACGGCCGAATCGGGTGCGAACCTGGGCACCGAGGGGCCACACGCCGGTTCTCCAATATCACTTCAATTGGAAAACGCTCTCGGCCATCGCAGGCATCACCTTCTGGAATTTCTACTTCCGGCTCTACCCTGGGGCGGTGCGGGGGCCACAAGTGGTCGACTTCCTCAAGCACCTTTCTCGCCACTTGCGAGGCAAGGTGATGATCGTCTGGGACGGTTTGCCATGTCATCGCAGTCACCTGGTGAGGGAATACCTCGAGCAGCAGACGGGTCGGATTGCGATCGAGTGGCTCCCGGCCTATGCGCCCGAGTTGAACCCAGTAGAGTTCTTGTGGGGGCATTGGAAGAACCATGAACTCCCGAACCTTTGTCCGCGGGACTACGCAGCACTTGGCTATCATGCCCGGGCAGCTCTCCGGCGGATGCGCCGACGCCCAACACTCATCACAGCCTTTTGGGAGCAAGCGCGCCTACTCGATTAGTGTACCTATATTATGCAATCCTCAATAGGTCCTGGCCGGAGCCCGTCATATGTTGAATGTCACAGGGAGAGGGAGGCATGCGAAGCGGTAAGCATGAGACACCGGGAGTGATGCGCCCCCGTTTGGTAAGACCAAACCCACGCTTGTGTAGGTCAGGTCCCGCACCCTCTATGCCGCTGAGCCACAGAGCCCGAGGTTCGTCACGGCAAAGCAAGCCCAGCCACAAGAAACGGCCGACCGGCATCGGTCCCATCCTGCGCAAGGCAGCCAATGGTGCCCCATGCTTCTGTCGCTCTTCCCCTGGACCGAACTGATCAGCGCCCGCTCTTTTCCCGTTGCGAGCGAGCATAGGCATCCAGGGTTACAGCCAACAACAGCACCACGCCGGTCACCATGAACTTGATGTAAGAGGAAAGGGCAAGCAGGTCCATCCCGTTGGAAATCGAGCCGATGACCAGAGCGCCGAGCAGGGCCGCCCAAGTAGTCCCCCTTCCCCCAAACAGGCTGGTCCCTCCGATCACGGCAGCCGCGATGGAATCGAGCAGGATATCACCACCACCGGAAGACTGATTGACGGCCAGCAAGCGGGACCCGGCCAGGATCCCCCCACAAGCAGCCAAGGTCGAGGCCAAGGTGAAGACCAGGATGCGAATGCGGTCCACGTTGATCCCAGCTCGACGGGCAGCCTCCGGGTTTCCGCCCACCGCAAAGATGGAGCGACCGAATCGTGTCTGGCGGGTAATGAAATCGAACAGGATAATAAAGCCCAAGAAAACCAAGACTCCCAGCGGGACACCCTGTATGGGAACCCTGGTGAAGCTGCGGTCCACATTCATGATTCCGACCGCGGCCAAAACCCCCGCGGCGACCAGAGCCAGGCGGGCGATCATCCAGTTGGAAGAGGTCGTCTTCAGGCCGGCGCGAATCCGCCGGCGCTGGTCGCTAAGGCCGGAAAAGACATACACCGCGATGAAGAGAACTGCGACCAGCCAACCCAGCCACACCGGGAGGCGGGCGTTGACCAGCCCGATGAGCCACGGATCGGCCAGATCCACCGTTCCAGTGCTCCCCAGGGTGTACAGCAAGGCCCCTTGCCATCCCAAAAAGCCGGCCAGAGTGACCACAAAGGACGGCACGTGCATCTTGGCAATCCAGAATCCCTGGAATAGCCCGATCACCACCCCGGTCAGGACCCCCGCTCCGATCGCCACCGGCGCGGGCATTCCGCTCTTGACCGACAGGACGGCCATGACGCTCCCGCAAAAGCCGCTCACCGCGCCGATCGAAAGATCGATTTCCCCAATCAGGAGCACGAGCACGACGCCGACCGACATGGTCCCCACCGAGCAGATCTGGACCATCAGGTTGGCCAGATTGAGCGGGCTGAGGAAATGGGAATTTGCGATCTGGAAGACGATGGCAATCAGGATGAGTCCGAGAATCACAGGGAACGAGCCGATGTCCACCTCGGCCAGAGACCCGGTCAGCCGGGCGATGAGCGAGGCTGGCTGCTCCCCCGACCCTGCGGGAATGGCGGCCTGACTTGGGGATTCCTTGTTGGCAGACTTCATTGGAGATGTCCTGGGGCGCAACGCGCCCTACACGGCCTCGCGGCCCTCGGGTTTTCCGACGTCTGTCGGGCCGAACTCCGCTCCGGTGATGGCCGCCACCACATGCTCGGCATTCGTCGCATGGGTGTCAAAGGTTGACACCCGCCGGCCGAGACGAAGGACGATAATCCGATCGCAGACATCGAATACATCGGCCAGATTATGGCTGATCACGACCACTCCCAGGCCGCGGTCCCGGAGTCGGCGGATCAGGTCCTTGACCTGCCGCGTCTGCTCCACGCCGAGGGCGGCGGTTGGCTCGTCCAGGATCACGACCTTGGAGTTCCACATGACTGCCCGCGAGACCGCGGCGGACTGCCGCTGGCCGCCCGAAAGAGTGGCCACCTTGGACCTGACGGACGGAATCACAACGTGCAGCTCACCCACGATCCGCTCGGCCTCGTGCTCCATGGCGGTTTCGTCGATGACCTGCAGCAGGTGGGGGATGATCGAGCGAGTCCTCTCGCGCCCCAGGAAAAGGTTCGCCGACACATCCAGGTTGTCACATAGGGCCAGGTCCTGGTAGACGGTCTCGATCCCGAGCGCGGTAGCGTCCCCGGGACCGCTCACATTGACTTCCCGTCCCTCAAAGAAGATCCGGCCCTCGTCCCCGTGATAGACGCCGGCAATCACCTTAATCAGGGTGGACTTGCCGGCGCCATTATCGCCCACCAGGCCGACGACGTCCCCCGGGTAAACCTCAAAATCGACATCCTCCAAGGCCTGCACTGCCCCGAAGCGTTTGCTGATGCCACGCGCTTCCAAGATGGGCTTTCTCTCGGATGCCATCCTCCGCCTCCTGCACCGTTCCCAGAAGCAACTGGGGCTTGCCCCAGTTGCTTCTGGCTACCGCTTCTGTCAGAGTCGAATCTTACTACTTCACACCGTTTGCCGTGCAGGCGGCCGCGAAGTCGGACGTGCAGATCTGGCTCACGGTATAGAAACCGTCTGCCACGACCGTGGTTTCAACATTGGCCTTGGTCACCGCCACGGGGACGAGCAGAACGGAGGGAACGCTCATCACGCTGTTGGGGGTTGTGCCCGTGACCATGGAGGAGGGCACGGTGGTGTTGCTCAGCAGATCATAAGCCAGCTCCGCCGCAGCTTCGGCCTCCGGCTTGATCGCCTTGTACACGGTCATGTACTGGTCCCCCACCAGAATGCGCTGAATGCCAGCCAGTTCCGCATCCTGACCGGTTGATGGCGGAAGCGGGCTGAGGCCAGCCGTCTTCATCGCCGCAATGGCACCACCTGCTGTGCCGTCATTGGCGCAATAGACGCCGTCAACCTTGTTGCTCAGGGCCGTGAGCGCCTGTTGCATCTCGGTCTGGGCCTCGTCCGGGCTCCAATCCGGAGTGTCATATTCCTTGGCGATCGTCAGCTTGCCGGCCGCCACCAGCGGATCAAAAACGCTATGGGCACCCTGCTTGAAGAGCTTGGCGTTGTTGTCCGTCGGCGAGCCGTTAATCATGACGATCGTGGGATTGGTCTTCCCCTCCGCATTGAGGGCGTCTATCAAATTCTGGGCCTGAAGTTGGCCCACCTTTACATTGTCGAAGGAAATGTAGTAGTTGACACCGGTGGAGTTCAGAATCAGGCGGTCGTACGCAATGACCGGGACGCCTTGAGCCTTGGCCTTGTCCGCTAGTGCTCCCGCTGCCGCCGAGTCGACCGGGTCCAAGACGACGACCTTGGCGCCATCGGTCAGAGCGGCCTCGAGCTGAGAGGCCTGCGCATTGGCATCCTGGTTAGCGTTATCGTAGATGATGGTACAAGTGGGACACAGGGACATGAACTTGGCGACAAAGTCAGGGCGATCCGCGGCTTCGTACCGTGTCGTCTTGGTCTCGGGGAGAAGCAAGGCAATCTTACCGCCCGATGCTGGCGCAGTGGTCGGAGCCGGAGCCATTGTGGCCGCCGGGGCCATTGTGGCCGCCGGCGCACTGGTCGGAGCCGGAGCGGGTGTGGCCGCCGGCGCACAGGCGCCCAGCACTAGCATCAAGACGGCCAAAGTGCATAGGACAACAGATGTGCGGTTTCTGGGTGACATCTCTTTTATCTCCTACTGGTTAGAAACGCTTTTAAGACAACCACGGTGGGTTCGGATGATCCCTTGTCATTCGCTCGGCAGGATCCGCCGGTTCCATCCGCGCCCCTTGCAAGCCTTACGCGCTTCTCATCCAATACTTCGGCATCACCTCCTCGCCTCCAAGAATCATGTCCAGCCTGAGCCCCTAGCGGGATCTTCTCGTGGTGCGACGCCCCTTGGCGCGGGAGTAAGGCAGGCTCCTCGGGCAACTCGCCCCATGCAAAAGCTTCGGCTAGAAAGGACTCCGATGCCTGCCCTGGCGCGTGCAGGCAGTCTTCTTGCAGCCACTTGCGTGATCTTCTGAGAACCAGGGCGATTCCCGCTTCGCACAACCCGCTAGGACTTGATGACTACCCTGGACCCCTCAAACTTCCATTGTTAATCTATTGCTCATAAAACGCAACCCCGACCGACCGCTACCCGCTCCCCCCCGGGCCAATCTCCAAGCGCCAAGCACCGACTCAGGACCGGTGTCCAAGAGCTTTCTCTTGATTCTGGTAGCCCAGCCTCAGGAGCCCCGAGCGCGTAATCACGGCTTCGGACCGCTCCAGGGCACCCCCATTCGACAGCTTCCAGAAACCTTGCCACCTGGCACTTGCCAGAAGTCCCTTCGACCTTGCAGCCTCCGTTCGCCCGACCCCGAGATGAAGAAATTGCTAAATTGGCCCAGTGATATCCTAACCGTATACACCCTCACATATTATAGTCACATTTACGACTCCATACTCGCGAAGTCAGGAATCCTCTTCATTCCCCGCACGGACGCCCTTTCCAGGGCCCCAGCCACCCCGTCGAGGAAGTCAACTTTGCAGAAGATTGCCGTACAAGAGAATCGGGCTTTCGGGTCCAGCGCAACAAGCAAGCCCTCGCTTGAGACATTCACGAAATCACCTTTCGTTCGGGTCTCCGCCTTCCCCGCCCCGGCCGCGAGAACAAAGGTATTCGCAATACGACAGCTTTCACCCAAAATATGCTGCCCAAGCCTTGTCAAGGCGACTGAGGTTGCCCAGTCACCAGGGGCGAACTCACAGGATCAGGGCTCGACCAGAGGCCGTCTCCAACGTTCTCTGAGATCCAAGACCAGAGGTCGGCTGCGCCGACCGTGCCCTGTACCCAACCGAAACTGGCGGAGAAGTGGTTCGGGGGCACCCTGTGGCACCCAACTTTCACGTTGGCAGGATAGTCCAGCCCGCTGACCCCTCCCGAGGCATCCAGCACCCCGGCTCCCTCCGCAGTTGCACCAAAAGTCGGGTGCAAAACTCAAGGGCTCCCTCGAGCAACTCTTGGGCGCTTCAATCCCAAAGAAGGGGCAGGCCAAGCTGGATTGTAGGGATGGCCGTTGTTCTCACGGGTCAGGACCAAAACCTTATTCCGGGGAGGGCCCAGCAGGGCACTACTTCCCGATCACCATGCCGAGGGGATCGATCTCCCTGAGGAGTCGCCGCTCCTCCAGGCTGGGGGGCTCGGAAACCCTCACCTCCGCCGGGATGAGGATCTCGAAGGAGGAGTTCTCCTGGACTTGTTCCACGGTGACGCCCGGGTGAATCGCCAGCAACCGGAGGCGCTTGGTCTGTTCGTCAAAGTCATACACGGCCAATTGCGTGATTACCCGGAAGGGTCCGGTACCCTTGGGCAAGCCGACTCGTTCCCGGGCCCCGGGGCCGTCCAGGTACCCGGGTGTGGTAATGAAATCGACCTTCTCGACAAATCGCCGGGCATCCTGGCGAATAATGATGACCGTCCGCTGGCAGAGCGAGCCAACATCGTTCGCCCCTCCGCTGCCGGGAAGACGCACCTGGGGATGCTCCCACTCCCCGATCACCGTCGTGTTCAGATTCCCAAAGGGGTCCATCATTGCCGCCCCGAGAAACCCAAAGTCGACATAGCCAGACTGGCAGGCGCTCATCACGCTGTGCATGCTGGAAGCGGCCACAGCGCGGTAGAAAGTGCGGGAATCCCCAACCGAGATAGGGAGCATGGGAATCTGGGGCCCAATGCCTCCTGCTTCAAAGATGATAAGAAGATTCTTGGCGTGAGTCCTCTGGGCCAGAATCGCGGCGATCATCGGCAGGCCGGTGCCCACCAGGACCGAGCAGCCGTCGCTCAGAGTGTGAGCGGCCGCGCAGGCCATGAGTTCCATTGGGGAAAGTATCCCGTACTCGTCTGTCATGGGGTTCCCTCACTTCCTTCGCAGCCAGGGCGCGGAAAGCGGCGCGCGCATCTCTTCCACTTGCTTCAGATAGGTGAGGCGTCGCGTCCCTCCAATGAGGTCAAGGTACTCGTCGAAATCCTTCACCCCATGAACATACTTGTCGAGATAGGCGGCAGCCCCCTCGGGGGTTCGGGCCGAACTGAGCCACTCCCCGATGTGGTCCTCATCAAAGTAGTACCGGTAGGGCATCAGGGTCGGATGAGCTCCAAAGGGAACCTCGCAGACCGCGTCCACCAAGAAGAAGGGGATGACGGTCAGGCCGGGATTGCTGCGGATGACCTCGGTGGGCACGATTTCCTCCGTCGTCAGGATCACGCGCCGTGCCGCCCGAGCCAGCTCAAAATCCATCACCAGGATGCCGTCAATCTGGGCATTGCCGTACATATCGCAGCGAGGCACGTGGAACATGGCCACATCCGGATAGGCCGCCGGGATCAGACACACCGGCTTGCCGCTCCACGGATCCTGAACGACCTTGCAGGCACTCTTCTTCAGGGTATCTGTGCCCAGCAGGTCGCGAGCGGGAACAAAAGGGACCCCCATCATGCCAGCCAGAAAGCGCCATTGATATCCGGCATTCGAGATCTCCGACACCACCTGGCACTGGCCGGTCTCCACAGCGCGCCGGCCAGCTGGCGACAAGCCCCTCAGCTCGTGGCCAAAGGTGTAGGCCACTTCGACTCGATTCACACAGCCCGCCCCGATCATGAGATCGGCGTCATGGACGGCCGTCTTCCCGGCCAGGATGAGGTTCCGCTTTTTCTGGCGGATGATCTCATAGATCAGAGCCATAGGCACGCGGATGTGGCCGAATCCCCCGATCGCCAAGTAATCGCCATCCTGCAGGAAGCGAGCGATGGCCTCATGAACGGGCATGCGCTTGTCGCGTAGATCGCGAGGTTTGTGGCTAAGAACCCATTCCCGGTTCTCATCCGGGTCGTGCCACCCCACCAGCTGTCCTTGGCCTTCTTCCAGGATTTCCATGACGGTCTCTCCCGACAAAGTAGTGCCTCAAGAAAGACAGGCTCCTGCCACAGCGACGGAGCAACTCCTGTCGAACCCTCTCCTCAAGACAAGTGCCCCCTAGCGCCGCCTGGAGATTCAGGATCTATCTCCCCGCCAGGCCCTCAGCGACGGACCGTGTTTCCGCCTGCACGGGGGGCTCGCGATTGCTCCGGAACATGGCCTCAAGACAGCCGGCGAACCGTTCACCTCAGCATCTGAAAGGCGGCGCTGAGAACTGCCTCAGCCGGCTTGCCGTGCACCGAAGCAGATCCATCTTGCAAGCCCACCGCAGGATAATAGTCCCAGGTCAGAAAGCCGCCAATCCAACTGCGGCTGGCCGCCGCTACCAGCAGGGCCTGCACGGCACGCGCCTGAAGATCAAGGTTGACAGGCGTTGCCAGGGCAAGCGGCGACCCAGGAACGAGCGCCTCGAGTGCAAGGCAATTGCCCCCACGATCTCGGGGACATCCCGAGGCGCCCCCGTTGGCGGAGGCGAACGCCGCCTCGAGCAACAGGGGTTTGCCCGTGGTCCGCAGCGTGGACAAGTTGTTGTCAATGACCGATCCGGCGGCGCTGGTCATTTCCGTCGTGCTGGCATCATCCCCAGGAGCCAGTGGAGCTCGCACTTGGATGTAGATGTCGTCCACATCGCCCAGAAACGTCGGGACCGTTTGCAGATGGTCGGTCAGCAACAGCTCAACCCCGATCCGCCCTGAGAAATGAGCGCGAACGTCACCAATGAGAGCTCGCCAGCGCGCGTCGGCATCGGCCGGTGCTCCGACCGTGCCCGGTTGTGAGGGAAGCATATCGGCTGGGGCCACAACCAGTTCTTGGACTCCTGCCTCCTGCGCGAGGTCAGCATTGAAGATCAGGAAGTTGCCGTACGCAGAAAACCAGGCGTTCCACCAGTCTGTCCCCCGGCCGCCCGAAGCCCACCAAGCGGCTGAGGTTCCGGAGATCGGCAGAAGCGCTGGGGCTAGGCCAACTTGCAGTCCTGCCGCCCGGGCCGCTGCGATCTGGTCGAGCAACTCCTGCCTTAATGAAGAACCGTCCTGCGGGAGGTAATCAATCTCCGGAAGCGGGTTGGCGGAACCCAGGAACCAAGTGGGGCTGAGCAGGAGCCACTGCGGATGGAGGCGGGCCAGGTCCTCGAGTGTCGGTTCGTAGGGAGGCGACCAATTCCCGGGCGAGAAGATGACACCGGTCCGGAAGTCAGGGCGGGCGGAAACCAGTGGCGGGGCCAGCGGCGAAACGGCTGCTCCGCTCCAACCTACCCAGGAGGACATTGTGTCCTCCAGCGTCTGCGGCAGGGGTGCGGGGGCCAGCTGGCGACCCTTCGGATTGACTCCGGCCTCGTCGGCTTCATCCGCGACTCCGCAGTCCCCATTCCGACAGTAACGATAGGCAATGTTTCCAGGCCATCCCAATGGGCTCATGAGCTCGTAGGTCCAGAGATGCGGGCCCGACGGCCACATGGGCAGCGGGGTCATCCAGACCCCGGGAAAGGGGCTCAATTGAAGGGCGACCCATTCCGTCGCAGGCAGCCCGGGGGTCACATTGACATGAAACGTCACGGCCTGCTGGGGATCGGACCCCCATGAAGCCACCCCGACATTGACCAGCAGGTTGCTACTCGGGACATCCAATTCCCGCACAAGCATCAGGCCACTGGAGCTGTGTTCGGCGTTCCAAAACCCATCCCCCAAAGTGACCTTGTACCTCAAATGAAAGCCGACCGGCAGGGAGAGAACCCCTACGCAGGAACCATCCGGAAGGACCGTGAGCACCGGCGCCCGAGCAGGCTCGATCATCAAACCCGCCGGACCTGGCTCGAAGGTATTCCCAAGCGCCAGCAGATTCCCAACCAGCCGGACTGGGGCGCCCTTGGGAGTCCCCGTCGGCAGGAAGACGTGGAAAGTGACACTTACCCGAGGAAGCGGGACCAGAACAAGGCGGGCCGGCGTCGGTTCCCCATTGGCGACGACTGCCTCCTGCTCGTAAGGACGGTAAGCCCCGTCCGGATCGAATGCCACAAGCATGTGCTTCCCCGCCGGAACCCCGTCCAAGGCGTATGAGCCACTACCGTCCGTGAAGGTTCGCAGGCCCGCCGCTGTCACGATGATTCCAGGGACCGCCAAGCCGGTCGTGGCATCGCGGACCAAACCACGGATCACACCGCTCGTACCTGGGAGCGGACCACCCACCCAGGCAGAGACCTGGTCCTCCACTTGCCCTGGACCGCCGGCATAATACACACGGTAGTCCAGCTGGGCCCCTGTCGCGAGCGCCTCGGGGACCTCGGACGATGTCCGCAGGCTGTAGCGGTAGAACAGCAAGTCACCTCGAGGCAGCCCCACCGTCACTTGCCAAATGCTGCTCCCGAGAGGCTTCATCGGGTAATCCTGGGTGTTGAGGGAAAGCCCCGTCACCTCATCCAGCACATCGAGATCAACCTGGGCCCCCGAAGAGGTTCCGGCAGGAGCATGGACCAGGAAGGTGACTGGGAAACGGGGGGAAGGCGAGCTGGTGGGGAAGGGATAAGGGCTGGGTCCCGGGCTTGAAAGAATCCCCTCCGGCACCCCGCCGCAAGAGGAAAGGAGCAGACACGCCGCCGTGAACGCCGCGATAGTTGCCCTCGCCTGCGTCCTGTGCGGCTGCTTTGCATGCACCATAGGCCTCCTTGCCAGCCCGCTCTCCAAACAAAGGCTTCTCCCCAAAAGAGAAGCTAAGGCCGTCGCAGGGCGACAGCGGGCGGCAAGGGCAGTCTGTCACTCCGACAGGGACTTTGGCTGCGAGTGCCGATGCCAAACCGTCGGTTCTATCTCATCCCTTTTTCCAGAAAGCGGTGCGCAGTGTATCACGGATAGACCCAAGGGGCACCCACGGTTTATGACCCACGAGGAGGGTAACCGTGTACACTACGAGCAGAATGCCCAAGAGAGTTGAAACCGCGATCCAAATCTAGGAGCCGCCCTCGACGCTGGCCGAGTTGTTCCCTCTGTTCTATCGAGAGACGG
Source organism: Anaerolineales bacterium (assembly GCA_049511715.1). Taxonomy (GTDB): domain Bacteria; phylum Chloroflexota; class Anaerolineae; order Anaerolineales; family RBG-16-64-43; genus JBEKHT01. The sequence goes on along the minus strand of JBEKXU010000009.1, from coordinate 102,975 downwards.
CCAAGCTGAATCACCTCACCCCGACGAGCCTCAAAGGCTACCGGATGCACATCCTCAAGTGGATTTTCTGGCTGTACGACAAGCGCGGGATCGACAGGCCGGATGAAATCGGCCACCAGCAGTGCGTCGATCACCTGATCGAATACAGCGAGGGGGACGGGCGCACGCACTCCGATGGGACGCCCTGGCCCTTGACCGACGCGAGCGTCCGCACCCCATCGGACCAACATCATCATCTTCGCGACCTGGATGGTGAACAGCGGCTACGCCTCGAACATGCCGATGCGAGGCGCGACCGCACCCAACCGCAAGAGCCCGAAGAAGGTGCCCACGACCAAACTTGCGAAAGTGAGAACTGAGCGTTTCATGGTTCCTCCTCGCAACACAAGCCCGTGACGTAACGTCTACTCGCATTGCAGCTCCGGCGTGCGCGTTCCCCTCCTATCCCACCACCCTCACCTTCAAGCGGCAACCGAGGAAGTGAGACGACCCACCTCATTCGGGATCGGTCTCTATCACAAGAGTGGGTGGCCCACTCCTGTCCACGTTCAGTTGTACCCAGACGGTATCAAAATCCTGACTTTGAGGCGAGCTATTGGCAGCTTGCATGTGGCTTTTGATCCAATTTGTCTCTGTGTCTCCTAGTCCAATGGCCCGGAAAATAGGGACACAGGCGTTTGCCTGAGCAGCAGTGATCTGTCCATTGCTGAGAGTCATCCTCACTCCAAAGTCGCCATCCGACCATAGCTCAAACCCCATGCCTAGGGTCTGGTTTGTGAATTTGCGGCACGGGAGCGTTATGGAAGGATCACAAGATGCCTCGTGGAATCCCAAGGACGTGACCGTGTTCACTACCCTCGCGAACCTGGCTGACCACGCGGGCGGTTCGTTTGCCAGTACACTCGCGGACGTGGCCGTAGGCGCGGGCGTGTCGGTGTCCTCTACACTCGCGAACTTGGCCGTCAGTACGGGCGTGCCGGTGGGCCGGGGTGCGGTGATACCCGAGCATGCCGTCGTTGCCAAGACCAACACGACGAGCAGACTTGTAATGCCGAGAACTGAGCGTCTCATGGCTCCTCCTCATGTCCCCGGAACGTAGAACTCACAGCCAGCGCTCATGTTGAAATTGGCGTCCACAACGCCAGCGGAATCATTCCAAACCACAACCACCTTACCGGTGACCTGCGCCCCGTTCTGTGTAAAGTAACCGTGAAGATCGCTGTCTTGCTGTAATTCCAGACTACCTCAAACTCGGTCCTCGTGGACTCAAGACCGCTCTGCTGCTCAAGCGCCTTGGTGACTGGCTCGATTAGGGCTTGGTTGGTAGAGAGGCCGATCACATCAGATGCCGGGATGGTTGCCGAACACATGACGTTGCTAAGTTGAGACAGCATATTCGCGTCAGTCGCTCGCAGGTTAGTGAGCTGGGACTGTAGCGAGGCGATTGAATCGTCTTTCTGCCCTACTGACCCCTGCAGGGCAGATATCGTGTTATTGTCTTCCGCTACGTAAGCAATGGCCTGGTTCCCTTGAGTAGTCTCCGTGGCCACGCCGGAAGACAGACTCCTGTTCTGCGCCTGCCACCTCTGGATTTCCTTGCCTTGGCTGGCGTTGTTCAAGTACAGCCCACCATTGACTGCCAGGCTTGCCAACAGCGCGATAACGACCACGATCAGGATTGCGTTCTTCATGGTCCCCTCCTCGCGACCCAAGATCGTGCTTTGGTGTGTACGTGCTTTGCAATTCCAGCGTGCGAGTTCCCCCGAGGCCCCCGGAGTAGCGAGTCAATTTGGTGGCGCCACAATTGTTAGAAGGTGGTTGGCCACGAGCACAAGAGATGCTGCGGTCGAAGGATCGTAGGTATCCACGTTGCGAGGGCTCTGGGCATTCTTGTAAAGGGCGATTGCCTCCGCGAATAGGTGCGCCATAGCCTCTCTTTCGGGCTCGGGAAGGGAGGTATCTCGGAGGGGGCCATTTTCTTTGTCAAACGCTCGTCGCATAAGTGGGACGCCGACGTCAGATTGGAGGAAATCGCCAGCCTTGCGCACAGCCATTTCCACCTCCTTGAATGCGAGAAAGACTGCGGTGTCGTATTCGCCTCGCACGAAGGGAGCCCTTGCCTTTGTCGCAATTTCCGGATGCAGGAAGCGTCTTGGCAAGAGGTTCGCCTTGGTGAATGCTTTAAAATCATCTTTGGTCTTTAGGGACCGACCGCGCCTTGAGATGAAGTGGCATCCCCCTTGTGAGCCCGGGACATCGGCGATCAGGTTTTCTGATTTCAGCCACTGCCACGCCTCCATTAGTGCCCTCTCTATGTTGGTAATCGCATTGTCGGGATAACCCGTGTGCGCCTGATTGCAGAAGGGGTTGAGGTTGAGGAGGGCCCTGCTTTCATCGGGGGGGCAAAGAGTTGAGGAGTCGGAGGCATTCCCCGCCAAGTTCCTCGAGGGAAAGTTCAAGTAGCACATCGGCGTCTGGTATTCTGGATGAGAGAGTGCTGGACATAGGGCAAACCTCTGGGATAACGCCTGACGACCTCGACCATGCGTGGTAGGCAGCGAGAGCATCTATTATGGGACCGCAGCACACGATACACAACATCGCACGCGACGAATGAGAAGAACCGCCGACCCTGCCCAAAGGGCCTACACAATGCAAAAAATGGGGGACCTGCGCCTCCATCCATAGCCGCCTGAGCAAATCTCCACACCCCTCCATCTAGTAACCCCTGCAGGACTTGGCCAAGGGCCTAAACCGCTACGCCAGACTTGACGAAGATAGGGTTGCGCGTCCTCGTGCTGCAGGGAACCCATCCTCCACCCGGGGGCCTAGGAAACTAGCCTATTTGCAAGCGATCTGCTGGCGGCGTCCAAGATCGACGCGCAGCTTGTCCTCCTAGGCAATCACCCCCTGGTGTACAGACGATGATCCGCCCTGACCCGGCATGCGGCGGCTTTCAGGTGGTTGCCTTCACGCGGCGGGAAGAGGCCGGCTCGAGCAGGGATCACCAGAAGGCGGTTCCTTCTTCTTTGGTTCAAGCTGTCAAGGGCGGCCTGACGCCACCCGTGGCAAGCCCGCAAGAAAGAGCCTCAACGATCGGAGCGGGAACTTACCATACGCGCTCCAGATCCGGGTTTTCATTGGGACCTCTCCCCACCTTGGCCAAGTCAATCCAATTCTTTCCAACTCGAACCCGAACCACATCGGCGGTGAAATCCGTGACGGTCCGGCCATGGTTATCAAAAAGGGAGGACCCCACTCCGTAAATATCAACGGGCACACCGAATTGTTCAAACCTGGCAATCCTCTCCAGGTTGAAGCCTCCGGAAACCACGATGCGGACCGTGCGGCAGTACTCCCGGGCCCTATCCCGCCAACGCAAGGGCAAATCCCACTGTTCCCAGGCCGTGTCAAGGGCTTGGCGCACGGCGAAGACCAGCCGAGGCGTAACCCCGAAGTCAAGGCTGGGGTCGCCGAGCGCAGGAACACTCACATCGCGGATGCTGCCCGAGGTGTCCAATCGCACCCCATAGAGAAGATAACGCTTGGCTTCCGCCGCCTGACCCGCGTCCGAGAGCTCGCGATACTTTCTGAACATTTGCTTGAGAGTTCGCAGGGAGTCGTCGACCGAGTCATTGTTGAAATCCACCAGGGCGATGCGTGGGATCTCGGGGGAAATGATGGCGGCAAAGGCAAGCATGGCCTCCGCGGTATCTCCCAAAAAGCAGGCCAGCGCGGCGTGGGCGACCGTCCCCCCGCCTGCCCCTCCCCACCAGTCGCCTTGCGCGTCGGTGGAAATGAATGGGCCAAGCCCCCCTCCGTAGTCGAGATTGAAACGCTGAACCGCGACGTTGTAGGCGTATCCGTCCGCCGCCTGGACTTCATGAAGGTCAAACCGGGCGGGGAAGAAAAGCACGGGTTTTCCGCGGGCGGCAATCAAGGTTTCGTACACATTGGTCGCCACACGGCTGCCTCTTGTCAGGATCCCCAGGGTGGGGGTTTCAAGCAGTGCGAAGTCCCGGTATCGGCCCCGCACCCGCAGGACTGGCTCGACCGCCAGAGGATCCCCTTGGTAGTGGATGAGGGCTCCATCATGCACAGCCCATACTTCAAGCCGATCCGAAGTATCGACGAACTCGGGACCCTGCCAGAAACCCGTGCCGTGACGCAACATGGCCAGAGCCTTGTCGACTCCGGCCACGACCGTCGTCCCGGGTCGTCGAGTGAACCACTGCATTTCCACTTCCATTTCCCCGACCTCGACCTCTCTGGCCAGGTCGAGACTGATCCGGGGATGGTCTCCCTGATATCTGTACCCCCTCTCCGCCAACCGGGTCAGCATCGTGGTGATGTTCCCGAAGTACTTGTCCGAGTACCAGCCTCGCCGCATGCGATCAGTGTCCAGCTGGAAGGTCTCATCCGTCAATCGTCGGCGGTCGAAAATGGTCATTGCTTCTCTCCTCATTGCCCCGCTGAGATCAAAGGCAGACCGGTTTTCCGAAGGTTCTTGACTCAGGCGCCAATGTGACCCACGACCTCGATCCCGTTCAAAGCCATGTGGTAAAGGAACACCAGGTTCAGGAGATCCCCGTCATGCGGGAAAGTCCCAGCGCTCGCGGCGGCCTCGACGGGAAGATCATAGGTGTCAACACAGTCCGATGGGACGATCACCCGGCGGCGTCGTTGATGGGCGTTTGCGTAAACTTGCATGTGCATGGCCAGCTGATAGGTGCACAGGTCGGTGCAATCGCCCACGGCGACCAACGTATCCACCTCGGGGTGGTCTCCCAACCATGAGCCAAGTGAGGTCCCGGAGAAACTGCTTATGGAATTCTTCAGCACGATCTGCATTTGATTGTGAAATGGCAATGCGCGGATCTCCGGGACAGTCTCTGCTTCGAAGGTCCCTCTCACGCAGTGACGGCCGTACTGATCGAACTCCCTCGCATCGGGCTCATGCCCTTCCTGGATAAGAACGAAATTGCGGACCCCCCGCCCCCACGCCAAACGAAAAAGCTCCGTTACCGCTGGGATGATGGCCTTCACCCGGGGACTGGCCAGGGGTCCCTCGTAGCAAAACCCCCTGACTAGATCCACGGAGAAGATTGCGGCCCGGCCTGCATCCGGGACCGCTTCTTCTATCGGGAGCGGCGGGAGGGCAGCCTGCCATTCACGGATGTACGCCAGAAATCTTTCGCTGTTGCCCAGAGCGCTGCGGGATGCCATCGATCCTCCTTTCAAACGCCGCAACAATGCGAACATTCCCCCGTCAGGGAGGGGCCTGCCTCCGCGAGGATTCGTTTCACTCGCTGCACTATTGTAAGCTTGAGATCACGGAAACAACGGGCCTTCCCCCTGTCGCCTCATGAAGTCGAAAGGCAGTGGACATTGGGGCCGTTCGCCCTGGTCAGCCCACCCCTCCCAGTCTGAAAGGTATAGACCCCATCATTCCCACCTTGTTTCTTGCCATGCTCGCACTGCTCCCGGCGCGCACCTAGCTCCTGAGTAGTTGAGGCGCACGGCTCTGGGTCAATCTGAGGGGACCCCAGGGGGGTGGCGAAACGGATGACAACCCGGGAGCCGAGATCCTGTTCCCGCAGTTTGTCGTGCTCTCCCCCTAGCCGTTGTCCCCACCAGATCGTTGCCAGCCAAATGCCTAGGGCCCGGAGGACTCTTGGCGCCATCGGCCCGGCCAACAACAACAGCCCGGCCTGGGCCTCCCCGATATAATCAAGGCCATCAGCCGTTCGATTCCTTTCTGACGGATAGCTATGAACGTGCTCCTGGATATGGTGGGTTGCCGACTAAACCAGGCGGAGATTGAAAAACTCGCGGCCCAGTTCCGGTCCCGCGGCCACGAAGTGGTTGCCCAACCCCAACTGGCGGACCTAGCGGTTATTAATACCTGTTCGGTGACACGGGAGGCCGAGGGCGATTCCCGCCAGAAGGTTCGCCAGATCCATTCGGCGCGGGCCGATGCTCGTATCGTGCTCACGGGATGCTGGGCAACCGTGGCCCCCCGGGAAGCGGCCTCTCTGCCGGGGGTTGCCTGGGTCATACCCAACGAGCGGAAGGACGGTTTGCTGGACCACATCGGGATGGGCTCGCGGCCGGCAGATCCGGTGGGTACGGATTCCCCTCTGCGGGAGCCCCTCCCCGGCACCCGCCACCGGACACGGGCCTTCCTGAAGATCCAGGATGGATGCGACAGCCACTGCGCCTTCTGCTTGGCACGCCAGGCCCGCGGTTCCAACCGTAGCCGACCACTGGCTGCGATCGTGCGCGAGGCCCAGGCGGCCCAATCGGCAGGCGTCCAGGAAATCGTTCTCACCGGATTGGCACTGGCCTCTTATGGTCGCGGTAGCGAGGACCAAAATGGCCTGAGGACTCTTCTTGTGTCCCTCCTGTCAGAAACCGACCTGCCTCGCATCCGACTCTCCTCGTTGGAGCCCTGGCACGTGTCGCCGGATCTCTTCGACCTTTGGAAAAATTCGCGACTTTGCCCTCACCTGCACCTGCCCCTCCAATCGGGCTGTGCACGAACGTTGCAGCGCATGGGGCGACCGACCACGCCCACCGCCTTCCGGGAGCTGGTGATGCGGGCACGAAGTGCTATCCCGGATGTGGGGCTGACCTCTGAAATCATTGTGGGATTCCCGGGGGAAACTGAGGAGGACTTCGAGCAAAGCCTGGGCTTCATTCAAAGCCTGGGCTTCGCAAGGCTGCATGTGTTTCCTTTCTCCCCTCGGCCCGCCACCTCCGCCTCGCGCATGGATTGCCAAATACCCGAAGCTGACAAGCGCCGGCGGGCAGCGCGGGTCCGTCAGGTGGCGGAGGCAAGTTCTCTTGAGTTCCGCTCGCAGTTCATCGGCCGGGAGGTGCAAGCCTTGTGGGAAAGTTCCCCTCATCTGGGACCCGGGGGATGGCGTTGGAGGGGCCTCACGGGGAATTTCCTGCGCGTCGAGGCCATTAGCCAACAGCCCCTGGTGAATCGCATCACCCGCGTGCGGCTGGTCTCCTTCACGACGGAGGGGCTTTTTGGGCAACTCCTAGCGTGACGCGGGCGGACCGGCTTGGCCCACGAGGCCGTCCTTGGAGGGGTTCGAACGATGAGCGCTCAAAACCATTGCGTCTTTTGCAGGATTGCGGCGCGTTCCGCGCCGGCGGAAATTGTCTACCAGGATGAATGGGTGACCGCCTTCCGCGACCTGCGGCAGGTGGCGCCCACGCACATCCTCGTGATCCCGAATAAGCACTTGGCCAGCCTGGACAATCTCTCCTCCGATGATCTTGCCCTCGGAGGAAAGCTCCTGTGGACCGCCGGCGAAGTCGCCCGCAGAGAAGGCGTGGCCGAAAGCGGGTACCGGGTGATTATCAACACGGGGCCGGACTCGGGCCAGATCATCCCCCACCTGCATCTTCATGTTCTCGGAGGCCGGCCCATGCATTATCCCATCGGCTGAGGCGCCGGCGTCCAGCCCCCGCGAGTCGGCCTGATATAATTCGCGTGTCATCTTAGGAAAGGACTTCAGCGCACACCATGATCGACGTCAACGAGCTTCGCAAGGGTGTCACTTTCGAACTGGATCAGCATCTTTACCAAGTCCTGGAGTACTCCCACAACAAGCCAGGACGTGGCAACGCCTCCATTCGCACCCGCGTCCGAGACCTCCGCTCAGGCGCCGTGCTTGAGAAGACCTTTCAATCGGGCGACCGGGTGCAGGACATCCGCCTGGATCACCATCAGGTCCAATTCCTTTACGCCGATGAGAACTTCTTCCATTTCATGGACAGCGAGAACTACGAGCAGTCGCAGATTCCCCGCGCCGTCATTGGGGACTCCACGGGCTTCATGAAAGAAGGGCTGGAGGTAAAACTCACGCAATACAACGGGGAGGCTATCGATGTAGACCTGCCCGCCTCCGTGGATTTGCGCGTGACACAGGCCGAGGTTGCCGTCAAGGGCGACACGGCCACCGGGGCGACCAAGCTGGTGACTACCGAAACCGGCCTGAAGGTCTCCGTTCCACTCTTCGTGAACGCCGGCGACATCATTCGCGTGGATACCCGCAATGGCAATTACCTCACGCGGGTTTAACAGGCACTTGAGCGAATAAGAACGGCCCTGTGCCCAGGCTGAGGCTCCTCTTCGCTAGTTTCGGGGGCGTATTCCGCACAAGAAGAAGTCTGACCCATGGCCCCGGCGGGACACCCATTGAGGACTACCGGCCGGCATCAAAAGGGAAGGCGGCCAACGGTCGCCATCCGGTTTTTCTCCTCCAGCCGAACCGCCCGATGACCCCTTGGTCCAGCCTTCCAACTCGTCCGTAACCGGCTCGCCGGATCCTCCCTTGGTGCTCCCCCTTGGATCCTTGGCCTGGTTTCAACCGGATGGCCTGTGATCCTCTCCGCCTGGGCGAAATGGCGCCCTCAGCGTGTCCAAATGGGGCCGTAGGGATGGTCTGATTGAATGGTCCTTCCCTGGGCGAATCGATCGGGCGAAAAGATCGAGATGTCAACGGTCGACGCCCGGCCATCGAGGATCAATTCTGCCATGCAGGTTCCAACAGCTGGACCCAACTTGAACCCTGTTCCGCTGAATCCGCAGGCGAGGTAGAAACCCTGCGGCCCGCTGGGCCCGAGCATTGGGTGTTGGTCCGGCGACAGACCGTCTCGTCCGCTGTAGGTTGAGTGGACAGTTGCGGCTTCCATCCCCGGAATGCGGCGACAAATCCGTTCGATGGCTCGTTCCACAAAACCTTGCGAAACCCCCTCCAAGGGCCGGCCCGGCGGATCACCGAAACGGTTGCAGTCTTCCAGGGCTAGCAGGGTCAGGCCCCCCGTTTCCACCCGAAAGTACATGGTCAGGACATCGTCGATCACGGCCGGATGAGATGCGACCAAGGGCGGCCGCCGGACCAGCATCACATCGTGGGTCCACGTGTCCAGGGGTAGGCTGACGCCAGCCAGCCTTGCCACTTCACCGGCCCACGGGCCTGCTGAGTTCACGACGACCGGCGCATCGTGCTCGCCCAGATTGCTGTTCACTCCAATCACTCTTCCCCCATGGATCCGGATCCCGACCACCTTGCAACCTTGGATCAAGCGCGTCCCCAGTCCTCGGGCTGCCTCAACCAGGGAAGCGGTGGTGGCCGCCGGATCCGCATAGCCGGATTCGGGCTCATAGGCCGCGAGTTCGAAATCCTCCGTGGAAAACGATGGGACCAGATCTCTGACCTCTTCAGCGGTGAGGACCTTGGTGGGGATACCGATCCGCTGGTGCATGGCCACATTCGCTCGCAGGGACTCATTATGTTCGGGAGGAACAATTTGCAAGAAGCCTGTGCGCGTGAAGCCACATTGTCCGCCTACTCGTTCTGCCCACCGCGAAAAGTAGGCAAAACTTGCCCACGCCAGCCTCGCTTCCTCCTCCACGTCGTAATGCATCCGCACCAATCCGCTCGACCGTCCTGTGGCACCGGCCGCGACATGCTCGGCCTCGATCAGCAGAGGCTTGAGCCCCCGCAGGGATAAGTGATAGGCAATGCTCGCGCCCGCCACACCGGCCCCAATAATAATGGCGTCCCATGTCTCTGGCATATCAACCTCTCCCTTCAGGGCCGTAGTCGTGAGCTGACCAGTGGTTTTCCCGGCGATGTGAAACTCCGGGCTCACGGGCCTAAGCGTCCTCTGGACACCACAACCATCTTAGCGCCGTGTGGCCCTGCCGAGGTGCCGCCAGATTTGCCGGGAACGCCGAGCCCGCGCCAACTGGCGGCTGGAGTTGCTTCATTCACGGGCATCGTCCGGGATCGCTCGCTCCGGCCTTCTCACGCTGGTGCCGTTCGCGCGGAAAAGCCGCTCCTTGGGGGCCCCCGCAAATCTGCCTTTCGACAAGGCCACCCAGGAAGCGGACGTGACCATGAAGTGAACTGCGGAGTGCTTCGGTCGCTTCGCCAGGGTCACCATGCCCTTCGCCGCGACGGGAAGCCTTGTTCCCCGACCAGGCACCGCATCTTTGCCATCGCGCTGCCAAGACCGACCCGCTGGAGGAAATCGACGCACCCCTGAGAGCAACCGCGACCCAGCCCGCTTCCCAGGGTCGGCCGGAAGTGGTTCGCTCCCGCCCTCGATAACCCTGCGACTTCATTGCCCACTCGAGGCCGGATTTCGCGCCTCCAGTCCCGGGAGGCAACCTTCCGCCACGCCCCCCCATGGTCCTCAACCCCCCTGAGGGCCCGATGGTACGGCCAGGCATCTTAGGCCCTCGCGTGATTGAGCCCCTGGTACGTCTGCGGTTGGCGACCCTTTGGAGGATTCACTCTTGTCAAGAGGTCTCGGACGGCCCGCCGCGCTCTGGGCCCAGTCGCGAACCCTTTTGGGGTCGCCAGGAGGGCGCTCGCCTGCAGGAAAGGGCGGGGCTGCACGGCTCCGGGAGGTTTCTGGAGATTCTTGGAGGCCATGCTGGCTGCCGTGAAAGGCAGCGTTGGGGGTCCCTCCATCGGCCGCCTCAAGTTCTAGAAAAAGGGCGAGTTATAATCAAACCGTGCGTACTCCGGCGGGGAAAGAATGCCAGTACTACTACGAGGACTACTTCCGCGGCCGAGAGACCAAGGAGTGCCGACTCCTTGCGCCTGCCCAGGCCCATGAGTGGAGCCCCTCGGTTTGCTTCCGCTGCCCGGTGCCGGGCGTCCTTCTGGCCAATGCCTGCCCCCATCTGGTTCTTTCGGGCCAGGTGCATCGCGCATGGTTTGGCCTAAGAACTCGCATGCGCCTTGGCGCTCACTGCAGCCTGACAGGCCGTCCGGTCCCTGAGCCGCACATTGGATGTGGCGAGTGTCATCTCTATCTCCCGGATTTTCGCCTCCCGCCGGAAAACGCGAATGATTTCCACGGTCCTCTTTGACCTCGACGACACCTTGCTCTCCAATGACATGGAGAGTTTCCTCCCCAATTACCTCGCGGCTTTAGGCAAGCATATGGGCGGGGAGGTGGACTCCGGCCGGCTCATCCACGCCTTGCTCGCCGGAACGCAAGCCATGATCGCCAACGACAACCCGAAGAAAACGCTACGCGAGGTGTTTAACTCCGTTTTTTTTCCCACCCTGGGCCGGAAGCCCGAGTCCCTGCAGGCCCAGATCGACTCTTTCTACACCACGCGCTTTCCCCAGCTGCGATCCTTGACGACGCCTCGGCCGGAGGCCGTGCCACTGGTGCGGGCGGTCTTTGAGCGCAAGTGGAGGGTGGGGATCGCCACCAATCCGGTTTTCCCCAGAACCGCAGTGGAACAGCGTCTGCTGTGGGCAGGTTTCGAACTGCAGGAATTCCCCTTCGATCTCATCACTTCCTACGAAACCGCCCATTTCGCCAAGCCTCATCCCGAGTACTTTGCCGAGGTCTTGGCGCAGCTGCTCTGCAACCCGGAAGAAGCCCTGGTGGTCGGAGACGACCGAGAGCGGGATATCGAGCCTGCGGCTCGACTAGGCGTGGCTACATTCATGGTCCAGGAAGAGACGGCGGTGAGTGGGAACGGGCATTCTGTGGCTGGCCCGCTTCTGGTCCTTTCGCAGGCTCTTTCCTCGCCCGACGATGAACTCGGCGAACCCCACACCGCCGATCCGACCGCCCTACCCTGCCGGCTGTGCGGGAACCTGTCGGTCCTGCTTGACCAGTTCGGCCAAGTGGAGGCTTGGCAGACTCCTTCCCTCGAGGAGGGTTGGGGCCCGACCGAAATTGCCTGTCACCTACGGGATGTGGAACGGGAGATCACCCAGCCCCGCATCGACCGTTTGCTGGAGGGGCAGGATCCCTACCTCCCGGCGGTGGAATCGGACCTCTGGGCCGAGGAGCGTGACTACCGTTCGCAGGACGGCCCGGCGGCCCTGAATGAGTTTACCCGTTCCCGGGAGGAGACCGTGGCCAGGCTCCGGCCGCTGTCCGCTGAATCCTGGCTTCGCTCTGGGCGGCATGCCGTGTTCGGCCCCACCACGATGGCCGAGCAAGTCAAGTTCGTAGCCCAACACGACGTGATGCATGTTGAGCAACTTCGCGCCTGCCTGACCCGCCAGACAGGAACAACCTCCGAGTAGCAAATTCCTCGAAAAAAGTGGAGGCAAATCGCCTTTCCTGTGCTATAATCCGCAAAATTAATCCAGTGAGGCGAGACAAGCTAAGGAGGTGATTGTATCGGGACGGTCCCGCTGTTCCTTGGGTACGGCACGGGTTCTAAACTCAATCACCTGGGAGGAAAGAAGTGAAACGTCAGCCGTTGTTCATCGTAATCGGCATAACCCTAATAAGCTTGGTCGCCGCGTCATGCGCGCCTGCTGTCACGCCAGCCTCGTCTGCCCCAACACAGATTCCTCCGACTCCGATCGTCATCGAGGTCACGTCCACCCCCGTCCCAGTGCCGACGGCTACCCTGGCCCCCACTCCCGTGGCGAGCGTTCCTGCCGGAGTTCTCGCACAGAAGGGCAAGCTATTGATCTGCACGGACTTCCCTTACCCACCGCAGGAATTCTTCGACGATAACGGGAACCCTCAGGGACTCGATGTTGAGATCGGCACGGAGATCGCCAACCGGCTAGGCCTACAGGTTCAGTTTGTCAACAGCATGTTTGACACAATCATTGAGGCGGTCACGTCGGGAAAGTGTGACATCATCATTTCGGCCCAGAACATCACACCCGACCGCAACAAGCAGGTCAGCCTGATCCCGTACTTCCAGGCCGGCCAGTCCTTCGTGGCTCAGAAGGGCAATCCCCAGAATATCAGCGGGCCGATGGATCTTTGTGGAAAGTCGGCAGCGGCGGAAAGCGGAACCACGGAAGCCGACTACCTGCAGGGAACGGGTACGTACGCGACGACGGGCGGCATGACTCAGGCCTGCACCAAAGCGGGCAAGGCCCCCATCACCGTGGTCCTGGCCGAAAAGGATACCGACGCGCTACAACAGCTCCAGACCGGAAAGGTTGCCGTCTACTTCGCTGACTCGCCCGTAGCGGCCTACTACACCGTGCAGAACCCGACCGAGTTCCAGCTGGTGGGTCAGGTTCTCTCGCCCGCCGTGGAGGGAATCAGCGTGCCGTGCGCCCAGTCCGACTGCACCAACGCTCCTTTGACCCCTGTGGGACAGGCCGTTAAGGCCGCGCTCGACAGCATGATGCAGGACGGCACATACACTAAGATCTTGGCGAAATGGAACCTGACCAACGGAGCAGTTTCCCCATAGGCGCAGACTCGCATCGGAAACGCGGGTGAGAAGCTGCTGGGCGTGGGCCGGCCGAGACACAGTGTCGGAGCTGGCCCACTCCTCTATATTATGGCGGAGCCGCGACCTGTGCAGGCCAGGGAAATTCCTCGTCGACTGCAAACCGGTGACGTCCTCGCCCCGGAGACGATCTGATGTACTTCTTTGATTGGAAAGTGTTCCTTCAATATACTTGGCCCCCGACTGCCCTGCAGAATCCTCTGATCCGCACCGGCCTGATCGTCACGGTCGTCGTCAGTGTGATTGCTCAGGTCCTGGGCGTCATCTTCGGCCTGATCGCCGCCCTCGGAAAGATGTCGCGCTTGGTGCCTTTGCGTTGGCTATCCGAGGCTTACATCTGGTACTTCCGAGGCACCCCCCTTCTGGTCCAGATGTCCCTTCTGTTTTTCGGCTTCGGCGTCACGCACATCTACAACTTCCCAACCATCAGCCTCGGTATGATTGCCGTTAGCGGCGCCATCCAGGCGGGGACATTGGCTCTGGCGATTAACGAAGGGGCCTACATGGAGGAGATCATCCGCGCCGGAATCGAGTCGATCGACCCGGGGCAGATGGAGGCAGCCAAGAGCCTGGGGATGAATTACCGCCTAGCCATGAGCCGCATCATCCTGCCCCAGGCAGCGAAGGTGATCATTCCTCCGCTCGGGAACGAATTCAACAACATGATGAAGACGACCTCGCTGATGCAGGTCATCTCCGCCGGGGAGCTTTTTTACGCCTATACGCAAGTCAACGCGCGGATTTTCAAGCCCTTTGAGCTATTCATCGCCGCTTCCCTATACTACCTGTTCCTAACCACCGTATGGTCCTTAATCCAAGCCCGCATCGAGGCCGGCCTCGGCGAACGCAAAGGCGTCGAACGCGGGCCGAGCATGATGCAGCGGCTGTTCAGCGGCGCTGGCAAAGGAGTGCGCTAATGACCATTCCTGGGCAGCCCCCCACCGCCAATCCAGCAGCCCTTTCCAGCGTGGTGAAGGCTGAGGCGGTTAACAAGTACTTCGGCTCATTGCACGTCCTAAAGGACATCAATCTGGAAGTGCAAAAGAACGAGACGGTCGTGATTATTGGCCCCTCCGGGTCAGGCAAGAGCACCTTCTTGCGTTGCATCAATCACCTGGAGAAAATCAACAGCGGGCACATCTACGTCAATGGCCACCTGAACGGGTACTCGGAGCGCAATGGCAAGCTCATAGAGGACAGCGAGAACAACATCGCCCGCCAGCGGGCCGAAATCGGAATGGTCTTCCAGCGCTTCAACCTGTTTCCCCACATGACGGCGCTGGAAAACATTCTCGAAGCCCCGCTCCGAGTGCGGCAAACCCCTCTGGCGCAGGCCAAGGCCGAAGGCGAGCGCCTCCTGGCCCGTGTGGGCTTGGCCAGCAAGCGGGACAGCTACCCCAATCAGCTTTCCGGCGGGCAGCAACAGCGAGTGGCCATCGCCCGAGCTCTGGCCATGCGACCCAGCCTGATGCTGTTCGATGAGCCGACCTCCGCCTTGGATCCCGAAATGATCGGAGAGGTCCTGGACGTGATGAAAGAGTTGGCGCAGGAGATGACCATGATCGTCGTGTCCCATGAAATCGGCTTTGCCAAGGCGGCGGCCCGGCGCGTCATCTTCATCGATGAGGGCCAGATCCTGGAGCGGGGGACACCCGATCAGATCTTCAATTCACCCCAGCACGAGCGCACGAGGGCGTTCCTCAGCAAGGTCTTGATCTGACATGCGGTCGGTTCCGCTAGGCCGGTATTGGGGACGACCCGGCGATCTAGACAAGATCTAGCCTTCTCGGGGCTGGGCCAGCGACCCCGCGGACTGGGATCGTGACCGGGACTCGGCGAGGTGGGGCAGATCAGGCCGGCACAAATTCCTGCCGCCCGCAAGGGACCGAGAGGGGGCGCGACTGCCCCCAGCGACAATCAGAAAAATCCGCCGCCTTCGCTGGCGGCGGACTGTGCGCTGGGGGGGAGTTGAACCCCCACGCCTTTCGGCACATGGCCCTCAACCATGCCTGTCTGCCAGTTCCAGCACCAGCGCAGGACAGATCAATCTCGATTATAACTGGGGCACTCGTCGTGTCAACTTAAACTACCCGGCGGAGGGAAGCGAACTGCCGGCCCGAAGGTGAGAAAGCAAGCCTCGATACTCAGCCGCTGCCGCCCAAGCGGTTTCGAAATCCTGCTGTGGCCTCGCGGCAATAACCGGGAAGGTCGTGCCAATGAAGATAGCCGTGGACGCGATGGGATCGGATCACTATCCCCAGCCGGATGTCGAAGGGGCTGTGGCTGCGGCCCGCAAGTACGGGATCGAGATCATCCTGGTAGGCGACGAGTCTCAAATCCGCACAGTGCTCGAGCCGCTGGAGACCCAGGGCCTCCCGATCCGCGTCGTGCACTCACCCGAAATGCTGACGATGGAGGACAAGGGGTTGGCCCTGGCGCTCAAGGCGAAACGCAAAGAACCGCGCACTTCGATGGCGGTGGGCATGGACCTAGTCAAGCGCGGGGAGGCCCAAGCCTTCGTGACGGCCGGAAACACGGGGGCGGCCGCCGCAACAGCCTATTTTCGCATCGGCACGCTGGCCGGCGTGGAACGGCCTGCTCTGGCAACAGTTTTCCCGACTCGTTTGGGCAAATGCGTCGTGCTCGACATCGGAGCCAACCCAGACTGCAAACCGGAGAACGTGGTCCAATTTGCTGTGATGGGAGCAGTGTATGCCGAACGAGTACGCGGGGTGAAGAATCCTCGGGTGGCTCTGCTCTCCAATGGGGAAGAGGCGGGGAAAGGGGATGCCCTGGTCCGTGAGAGTCACAAGCAACTTCTGGTGAGCGGCCTAAACTACCTGGGCAATGTGGAGCCCAAGGAATTGATGGCCGGAACGGCCGATGTGGTCGTGACGGATGGGTTCACCGGGAATATCCTGCTGAAGGCCTCCGAAGCGGTGGCCTCCTTGATTCTCGAAACAATGCGCGATAGGATTCAATCGGCCTCCCTCCTGGGCAAGCTGGGAGGCCTGTTGGTGCGGCCGACGCTTCGGTCTGTGGCGAAGCTGCTCGACCCGACCGAGGAAGGAGCCGCACCTCTGCTCGGCATCGACGGACTCATCTTTGTCGGACACGGGCGCTCCAACGCGCTGGCCATCGAGAACGCCGTGCGGCTGGCCAAGCGGGCCGTCGAGGCGGACGTCCTGAATTCGATCCGCGCGGAGATCGGCCAGCGCCTTCCCTCCCCGGCCTAGGTCCCCGAGGGACAGGCTTGTCGGACCAGCCATGAATCAGTCTTCCAACAAGCGCACCGTGATCACTGGACTGGGCGCCATCACGCCACTGGGTCTCTCCGTGAGCGACCTTTGGGAAGGCCTGCTCGCTGGCCGCTCAGGAATTACCCGAATCACCCAGTTCGATCCACGGGACCTTCCCTGCCAGATTGCAGGGGAGGTCAAAGGCTTCGACCCCACCGCGTACATGGAAGCCAAGCAGGCGCGCAGGATGGCGCGCGTCAGCCAGCTGGCGCTGGTCTCGGCGCAGGAGGCGCTTCGCGACTCGGATCTGGGGCTGCCGCTGGCCGATCCCGAACGCGTGGCGCTGGTTTATGGAACCGCGATCGGGGCCATCGACCGTCTCGATCAAGAGATCCAGACCATGCGCCGGCGAGGTTACGATCGCATCAACCCCTTTTCTGTGCCCGCGGTGCTCCCGAACAGTTCCACCTTTCACATCGCACACCTGCTGGGCGCTCGGGGACCGAATCTCACCCTGAGCACCTCCTGTGCGACTGGGACTCAAACGATCGGAGAGGGACTGGAAATGATCCGGCGGGATCGGGCGGATGTGGCCTTCTGCGGCGGCGCGGAGGGCATCATCTGTGATTTCACCATCGGGGGATTTGCCTCCCTCCGCGCTTTGCCCATCCACTTTAATGACCGGGCCAGCGAGGCCTCCCGTCCATTCGACCGCGATCGCGAAGGCTTCGTATTCTCCGAGGGAGCGGCGACCCTCGTTCTCGAGAGCCTGGAGCACGCCCTGCAGCGAGGGGTGCACATCTATGCCGAGCTGCTCGGGCATGCTTCCTCCTCCGACGCCTATCACGTGGCGTCACCGGAACCCAGCGGCGAGGGAGCACTTCGCACCATGCGCTGGGCCCTGGAGAACGCTTCCGTTGCGCCGCAAGAGGTCGATTACATCAACGCTCACGGCACCTCCACCGAGGCCAACGACGCCATGGAAACGCTGGCCATTAAGCGGTTATTCGGACAGCGCGCTTATTCCATCCCGATCAGTTCGACCAAGTCTATGATTGGTCATGCTCTGGGAGCTTCCGGGGCCATCGAGGCGATTGTCTGCGCCTTGTCCCTCCAGGCAGGCCAGATTCACCCCACCATTAATTCGGTCATCCCGGACCCGGTCTGCGATCTCGACTACGTCCCCAACGTAGCGCGGTCGGCCGATATTCATGTCGCGCTTTCCAACTCGTTCGGCCTGGGTGGTCAGAACGCCTGCTTAGTCTTGCGCAAATGGGAGACATCGTGAAGCGGATCACCAACGAATCCCTGATCAAACGAAACAGCCGTATCGGCCTTGGCGCTCATCTGGGAGGGTTGCTTATTCTCGTAGGAGGCATGGCGGTCACTTTCCTTCAGCCTCAGAGGGCCGATCTCTCCCTGGCTGCCTTAATGTCGGGATTCGTTTTGGCCAACATCGGAATCTACTTTACCAACCGTTACGGCCGGACTCCCCGCCCGGACCAAGCACTCGACGCGGCCCTAAAGGGGCTGGATGACCAGTACCTCATTGTCCACTACTATCTGGGCAGCGGACACGCGCTCTTCTCCCCTGCCGGCGTCTTCGCTCTCGTGCCCAAGTTCCAAGGAGGGCAGGTGAGCTACGATGGCAAACGCTGGCATCACTCCGGGGTGTCCTGGTTCCGCAAGTTCTTTGCCCAGGAGAGCCTCGGAAATCCGACCCTGGAAGGCCAAGCGGAGGCGCAGTCGCTCCAGGAGCGGTTGAAGCGTCTCCTGCAGGGGGACGAACCCCCTCCGGTCCAGCCCATCATCGTCTTTACCAACGAACAGAGCGCCGTCGATGCAGATTCCGCTCCTGTGCCTGTGCTTTATGGGCAGAAGCTGAAGGAGTACCTTCGCCATTTGCCAAAAGGGGTGGGGCTGAACGCCAGCCAACTGGATCGGGTTGTGACGTCCATCAAGCACTAGGCTTGCCCGGCGGGTTGAAAAGGAGGGAGGGGCGAGGTCTGTCGCCCCTCCCTCTTCTTTATTCGCGCTTGCTTCGCCGCAACCGGAGCGCTTCCGCCGCCAGGCTGGGTGCCGGTCAAGCGGCCGACGCCCCTCGGGCCAGCCTCTTCCTCCCCCGGGATGCCAGAGGGGACGGCCGACTACTTGGAGAGGTATTCCTGCAAAGCGGTGCGGCTGATGCGAAAGGTCGTCCCAATCTTCTTGGCCTTCAGGTCGCCACTGTTGATCAAGCCGAGCACGTCCTCTTCACTCACTTTCAGGGCAGCAGCGGCGTCTGAGACGGTCATGACATCCAGCATCGTCCCGGGTTGTCCGCCGGCCGGTGCGCTCGCGGCTCCCTGGAGTGCCTGGCTCATCGCCTGACCCAGGCCGACGCCAGCTCCAATTCCTGCCGTCAACCCCGCGCCGCCCTGAGGGTTGCGAGCGGCTTCCCGCATCGCGTCGGCCGCCTGGAGCTGCGTGTAGGTCGCCATGTCCAGCAAACCCATCGACCGCAGGTCCTCAGCCGACTTCTCCGAGGCTTTCAGGTTCTCGATGTAAAAAGACTTCAGCGTCAGTCCCAGCGCCTGGAAGTCATCCTGAGCTTTGGCGCGAACCGAGGCTCCCAGCTCTTCCGTCAGAGCGATCAGCTCCGGCACAGCTTTCTGCGCCGCCGTGGATCCCAGCATTTCCTGGAGCTTGGAGAGCAGCATGGCCCGCAGCCGGTCCTGAATGGCCGAGGTGTCATAGGTCCCGACCGTACCCACAATCTGAGCCACGAACTGCTGAGGATTAGAAACCTGGAAGGAGTAGGTGCCGAAACTCTGGAGCAGGGCGACCCCCAAACCCATCCCCGGGTTGCGAACGATGATGGGTTGCGGTGTCCCCCACTTCTGATCCGCGAACTCCTTGATCGAGACGAAGTACACCTCGGCGGTGAAAGGAGTCCGGTCATTGAAGGCGCGACCAATCAAGCCGACGACCAGGGGGATATTGGCGGTCGAAATGGTGTGGCGCCCTGCGCTAAAGACGTCCAGTGCTTTGCCATCGCGGAAGAACACCGCAGCCTGGGCCTCCCGGACAATGACCTGCGATCCGATTCGAAAGTCCCCAAACCCGGTGTCCGGAATCCGGTGTACGATTTCGTTTTGCATTTCATCTGGATACTCAATAACATCGAATATTCTCGCCATGGTTTGCTCTCTCCGTGAAACCCAGCCCGCCTATGGGTGCTGTCGCACCGTCTCCAGCTCGGAGTCGCAACCCGCGCCCCAGCTGAAGGGAGAACCGGGCTACTGCCCAGCCGAAGTGAGGACCTCACTTCGGCCTGCAAAGGTGTCGACGCCGGTCTGCGCCAACCCGGTCAGATTACGAATCGCAGCAGGCAGTCCGTCACTGCCCACCGATGACTCCACATTGTCGACCGCCGCGGTCACCTGCTTGACCAAGTCCAGCAGACTGTTGTCAAACTGGTATAGCTGTGCCAGCTGGGCCTCGTTGATCTTGATGATATCGAAGAACCCGGCGTACCCGTAGGAGGCGGTGCGTATGCGGTCGGTCAGGATGCGCAGCTTCAGTGCGGCTGCCTCCAGACTCCCCACAAGCTCAATCAGCTTGGAGGCCGCGAGCTGCCTCTGGATCTCCGAAACCCGGGACCATTGCTGCTCAAAACCCGCTGCCACCGTCTGGCGCAGAAGTCTGTCCGCGTCGCGGCGCGTGGCGCGTTCCATATACCCGCTAAATCCGGGGATTGCGGCAGCAATCTTTTCGAGCGAGCCTCGGCCTTCCTTTGCCTTCGAGACAAGATCCGACATCGTTGTACTCCTTCCCGTCACAGACCGGGCCCGAGTTTAAACCCGGACAATAATTATAAGAGACTCCCCCCAATCCGCAAGCCAGCCCAAGAATCCCTGCCGGCGGTAATAGCGCTATTCCCCCCGATCAGGAGGAACGCAAGAGAAGCCAGTCGGCCCCTTGGGTTCAACTCAGCCCTCACCCCACGATACAGTGGGAGGACACCCATTCCGGGGTCAAGCACGCGGAACCGCCGCTGGAAGGGGGTCCGGATCCGGGTACTCCATGCCCTGGTCCCGTGCCGGCAGCCGCGAGCCCCTAAGGAGCGGGAGAACCACAGCCACAAGGCTCCCAGGAGCGACCTCTTGAGGGGGAAATCGAGAGGGTTCTCGAGACGAACAGAGCGGTCCTCTTTGGGATCGGACGAGAACCGTGAGGCTGCCGAAGGCGGCCGCGTTGAAGGCAAGGATGGAGGTGCGGGACAGCTTCCATGGCTCCTGGATGTTGCGGGCTACCCCCGGTCATCGCCCTCAAAAGCCTGAATGATGCGAAGCGCGGTTGTCCGGTCGGGAGGGTCTACGGGGTTTGCGTCCGCTGGGGTTGAGGTGTGGCGGGGGGAAAAAGTTCCCCGCCGCAGGCTTCGCGGTAGTAGCGGGCCTCCTCAGGATAGCTCTTGCTCGCCTGGCCCGCGGCTTGCTCCCCCAATTGGGCATACTTGTCCAGCTGGCCAGCGAGGCCGGACGATCCCCACTCTCGAGGCAAGACCATGAGCGGGTCGCCCACCGTGCGCTCCCACCCGCCGAGAGGGATCCAATCGAACATGAGCGGCCCGCGGGCGTAGGAGGTGAAAGCCAGTTCGTAGCCGGCTTGGCGGGCCACGGCGGCGGCGTGGGGAGTAAAGCCGCTCCCTGGCCAGATCAATGCCACCGGTCGATGGCCAAAATGCTGTTCGAGGATGGGGATGGGTTTGTAGATCTCTCCCTCCAAGTAGGCTTCCGAACTCGCAGAAGAAATCGGAATGTTGTGGATGTAGCCGTGAGCCTCCACGTCGACCAGTCCTGTGGCACTGAGTTTCTCGATCCTCGTCCAGAGTTCCGGCGTTGTTGAGGCAATTTCCCAGGCCGACGTAATCACCCAACCGTTTTGGCGCGCAATCGGCACCATTTGATTCTCCAAGGTGCCGATGTTGTGATCATCGACAATCCAGATCATCGATCGAAAGGGGATTCTCGCATTGGAGTAGAGGAAGGCGGCCAACTGCTGAGAGGTGATCATCTCATATCCCAGCTGCTTGGCCGTCCACAGCGCGGCTTGCAGGTCTGCCAAAGAGGTTGTGTTCGACTTTGGGTCTCCCTGTGGACTCACGCCGTGAAAGAAGACCGGAACCACAATCGTGCCAGGTGCACTGCGGTTTGGGTCCCACTGCTCCTGGAGGTAGGCGCACTCACTCTGCAGGTAGGTTTGTGGAACGACTCCTTTCTGGAGGATAGAGGTAGAGAAGACTGGAGGGGGCTCCGGGGTGAGATACAAGGGGGAGGCAACCGCTGGACCTGAGGGTACAGCCTCCCCGGTGGCCAGCGGGACGGCCGACGGTTTCATTATGGCTGTAACAGAAATGGGGGCGGGGCTTGCCTTCGGGGCAGGGGAAGGACGTGCAGTGGGCAGGTTTCCTCCGGCGCAACCAGGCAGCAACGCGCCCAGCAGAAGCAGGCCCACCCACCCCTTTAGGCGAAAGACCTCCAAGCCCTGACGTCGGGAAGCAGAAGGATGGCCAGGAGACAAGCGGCGATCAGTGTGCTGGGCCCAAGAAAGAACAATGAAATGAGGCCCAGGATCATGGCGAAAGGCCATCCCCAGCGGTGGCGAATCCAAACCCCGGCCAGGGACCCCCACCAAGTTGTTCCGACCACCACCAGAGGCCAACCCAACCTTGCCGGATCTATTTTCCAGCGGATCAAGAGTGAGGCCCATAGCTCAAAATGTGTTGAAACCTCTGGAAGCTGGCCAAAAAGCCTGGCGTACAGTCCTTCCACCACGAGCCACACACCCAACAGCGCTCCCAGGACAAGGGCAACTCGGAGGATTTTGGGGACATGCTCTGTCTTGGGATTCTCTGGAGGCGGTTGAGTTGCCCGGCTCTGTCCTGAAGGTGGTTTGTTCAGCTTGGGCGTTTCCTCCATGGCCAGCTTCTTTTCCCCTATGCGACCCGAACGCCTCTCTCCAGGTCGGCTACTCGACCCGTCCCCCCTAGTAGAGAAACACTGGTTTGCCCAAGATATGCTCGACGCGAGGGCGATATTGGTCGGAGTCGTAGAACTGCTCCACATCGACCCTCTTGACCCCCTGAGTACAAGTCTCGACGGGCACGGTGGCATAGACCCCTTTCTGCAGGGCCACCATTCGCCCGAACTCGCCCTTCTGGATCTCCTCGATGGCCAAGTTCCCAAAGGAGGTGGCGACCATTCGATCCAGCGAGTCCGGAGCACCGGCCCTCATAAGGTAGGCCACTTCCTGAACCAAGCAATCGATTCCCGAAATGCTCGTGATGGCTTCCGCTACCTGCTGGCCGATACCGCCGAGCTTCTTGTGGCCATAGGCATCCGCCTGGCCGCGCTCGACAATTCCGCCTCCGGTCAAGCTAGCCCCTTCCGATACAACGAGCATGGCATAGCGGCTGGGATTCCTCTGGCGATCTTCGCCCAGCAGTTGGGCCAAACGGTTAATATCCGCGGGAACTTCGCTGATCAACGCCCGATCCGCTGCCGCCAAATGGGCTGCAATCAGGGACGTCTCCCCGCTGTTGCGCCCGAAAACCTCAACCACGGCGATGCGCTCGTGGCTCCCGGCCGGGGTGCGCAAGGCATGAATAAACTCCACCGCCCGGGTGACCGCAGTGCTGAAACCGATGCAATAGTCCGTGCCGAAGACGTCGTTATCCATGGTTTTCGGGACGGCCACAATGCGAACCCCCTCACGATGGAGCCGCACTGCGTAGGAAAGAGTGTCGTCGCCGCCAATCGGAACCAAGGCATCAATCCCCAGCCGCTCCAGCACTTGCAGTACATGGGAGGTGCAGTCCACGTCTTTCTGCCCATCTTGGAATAGATATTTCGCCTCCAAGAATCGCGGGAGTTCTTTGGGTCGGACTTTCTGGGGGTTGGTTCGGGAAGTGTGTAGGTAGGTTCCGCCCGTCCGATCAACCGTCCGAACCGTTTGGCTGGTTGCGGCGGACACCCACTCCTGGTTTCCAGATTCCCCCTTTGCAGGATTGTAGTTGAGCAGCCCTCTCCACCCTCCTCGAATCCCAAGGACCTCCCAGCCATTCTCTTGAGCGCGCAGGACCACTGTCTTGATGCAGGGATTCAAGCCGGGGACATCCCCGCCCCCGGTGAGGATTCCGATTCGCATCTCGAGCCTCCCAACTGGGTGAGATGAGGACGTCTCATCCGATCGCAGCCTGGACCGGTCAAGGCTCGGTCCTCGCAGCGATTATACCCCTGGCCCCTCGCTCATTTATTCTGGGTGAGATCTCTTCTCCTGGGCCAGCACAAGGCGAGCGTTCAACCGGGGGGAAACCTGGCCGCCGGAACTGCGATCGGTCAAATTCCAGGCTGAGGGGTCGCGACTAGGCCACTACTGGACGCGCCAGGGCCGAACATCAATGGCCCCCGGGCCGAGGAGTTTTAGCAAACGGACTTCCAATTCCTCACAGTAGCCGGTCGTGTCGTTCGGGAACTCCAAAACCCAGGTGCGGCTTCCTTCGATCACGCGGAAAGAGAACCGGTCTTGACCGGGATAACTCGCTAGAAGCCCATGAACAGCTCGCATGCGCCGGACATCCCTGTTTCGGTCGCCGCTCTCGCAGAGCGAAACGGTCACCAGCAATGGTCCGGGCGGCAAGCTGTGAGCTAGTCCCAAAGGGTTCTTGGCCTTTTCCCTCAGCACGGCGGCCAGCGTCATGGGGTCGTGGGGAACAGGCAGGGGGAGACCCTCGAGGGAGGATGACGCCGCGGACAGGTCTCCGCCTGCCGCAACCGTCACCGGAACGGCAGGAGCAACGACCGACTTGGGCATGTCCCCCAAGGAGCCGTCCTCCAGAAAGAGATCCGGGCTCGAGACCACTTCCAAAGGCTCGTCGGCGAAGGAACCGACCGGAGAGGCATCGGTCGAAGCCAAACCCCCAGCCTCAATTTGATCCGTCGGACAGGATTCTGCAGTCTGTGGCTGAGCCGGCAGGTCTGTTTTCGTCAGTCCAGCCGCCGTCCGTTTCGTCGGTTCTGTGGCCTTCAGGTCTGTGGTGATCTTGTCGGCCAGCACGCGCGGCGTCGAGCCGCCGGCTTCGGCCTTGCCCTCCACGACCACGATCAGGTCTGGGTGCAACCAGTCCTTGACCTTGGACCAGAGGGAGGGGAAAACGGTGACCTCCATAACCCCCTGAATGTCTTCTACGGAGACAAAACCCATGGCGTGGCCGTTGCGGGTCTGATGCGCACGCATCTGCGTAACCAAACCAGCCACCCGCACCGGCTGGCCGGCCAGTTCTTCCCCCCATTCGCCGCTGAAGTGGGTGACGATCCGCTGCAGGTCGGCCAAGTAGGGGGAGAGAGGGTGGTCGCTGACATACAGTCCGAGCAGCTCTCGCTCCCATTCAAGCAGGGTCCGCTGGGGAACGGGCTGAGCAGGAGCAGCAAGCTGAATGACATCGATCGACCCAGCCGTTGACCCTGCAAACAGGCTCAGCTGTCCCACGTCGGCCGCGCGAAACTGCTGCGCCGAGGCCGAGAGCAGCCGGTCCATCGCGTCCAAGATTGACACTCGATTGCCGAGGGCATCCAGCGCGCCGACTTTGGCCAGGGACTCGAGGGCCCGGCGACCGACCTTGCGCAAGTCGATCCGTCGAACGAAGTCGTCCAGGTTGCGGAAGGGCCCACCCTGACTCCGAGCCTCGATCAGGCCCTGGATGGCCGCTTCACCCACGTTCTTGATGGCCCCCAAACCATAGCGAATGGCAGTGCCGCCGGCGGGCAGGTCCTCGATCGCAAAGTCCCATTGGCTGAAGTTAATGTCCGGCGGCCGCACTTCGATCCCCAGGTGGCGGGCATCGGCAATATACAGCGCAACTTTTTCCGTCTCGGCCTTCGTGACGCTCAGCAAGGCCGTCATGAATTCGACCGGGAACTGGGCCTTGAGGTAGGCCGTCTTGGCGCAAATTACCCCATAATCGGCCGCGTGAGCCTTGTTGAAACCGTAGCGCGCGAAACCCTCCCAATCGTCGTAAATGGCTTCGGCGGTCCTATGGTCGATTCCTCTGTTCCCGCACCCCTCGACGAAGCGCTTGCGATGCGCCTGGAGGGCCCCAGCCTTTTTCTTGGCGACTGCCCTGCGCAGATCATCTGCCTCGCTCGCCGTGTACCCGGCCAGCTGGATGGCCGCTCGCATCAACTGTTCCTGGTAGATCGGAATGCCGTACGTTTCACGCAAAATGGGTTCGAGATCCGGATGCCGATATTCGACAGTTTCCTCTCCGTGCATCCGACGAATATAGGTGGGGATGAAATCGATCGGACCGGGGCGGTAAAGGGCGATCATGGCGATGACATTGGCCAGCCCCTTTGGTTGCATCTCCATGAGGTAACGCCGCATTCCGGAGCCCTCCACCTGAAACACTCCGGCCACATCCCCTCGTCCCAACAGCTCGTAGATCGCCGGATCGTCCACCGGGAGGTTCTCCAGGTTCAGATCGATACCCCGGCGCTCACTAATTAACTCACAGGCGCGCTGCATCACCGTGAGCGTCGCCAACCCAAGAAAGTCCACCTTGAGCAATCCCAGTTCCTCCAAGACCTGCATCTCGAACTGGGTCACCACCCCGACCGGATTGTCTTCGAGAGTACCGTGGGTCGGTCGGTGAAGCGGCAGGTACTCAATCAAGGGCCGGTCCGTGATCACCACTCCCGCGGCGTGGGTCCCCGCATTGCGAATCACGCCCTCGAGCTTCACCGCTGTGTCGATCAAGTTGCGGATGTAGTCGGTACTCTCGTAGACCTCCTTCAGGGGGCCTATGTCCGCCAAGGCCTCCCGGAGGGTAACCGGCTTCCCTGGAACATAGGGAATCAGCTTGGCGACCCGATCGACCTCGGAAAGGGGAATGTCCAGCACGCGACCGACATCTCGCACGGCGGCCCGGGCCGCCATCGTGCCGAAGGTAATGATTTGAGCGACCCGGTCGCGACCATACCGTTCCACAGCGTACTCCAGCACGCGAGCTCGCAGGTCGTCCTGGAAATCCAGATCAATGTCCGGCATGCTCACGCGACCTGGGTTGAGGAAACGCTCAAAGAGGAGCCCCTGATCCAGGGGATCAACCAAAGTGATCCCGAGGGCGAAAGCGACGAGGGATCCGGCCGCGGAGCCTCGAGCGTTGTACCAGATCCCTTGCTCGCGCGCGAACCGACAGAGATCCCACACGATGAGAAAGTAGGTATCAAAATTCATCGCGTGGATCACTTCGAGTTCATGCCGGAGCCGTTCTCGGACCGAGGGGTCGCCAGATTTCTCGCCGTATCGCTGCTGCAATCCTTCCTCGCAGAGGGCCATCAAGTAGTCTTGCGCGGACTGGTCCGGCGGCAGCGGAAAACTGGGCAGGTGATAGCCTTTGAAATCCAAATCGACATCACACCGCTCCGCAATCTCCAGCGTGTTACTCAAAGCCTCTGGAACCTCTGCAAAAAGGGACCTCATCTCCTCCGGGCTGCGCAGATAATAGCTGGCGTCGGACATGCGCATGCGATTCGGATCACTCACCAATGATCCCGTCTGGATGCAGAGCAGGATGTCGTGTGCTACGCTGTCCTCCGCCAGGACATAGTGGACATCGTTCGTGGCTACCAGCCGGGCTCCGAATCGCGGGGCCAACTCCAGGAGACGTCGATTAACAACATCCAGCTCCGGGATCTCGTGACGTTGCAGTTCCAAGTAGAAATGGTCCCGACCGAAAACTCCGAAGTACCAGTCCAGCAGCCGCTTGGCCTCTGTCTCGCGTCCTTCCGCGATTGCCCGCGGTATCTCCGCCGCCAGACATCCTGAGGTGCAGATCAATCCCTCGGAATGAGATGCCAGGTATTCGTGGTCAATGCGGGGACGGTAGTAAAACCCCTGCAACTGGGCCGCCGTGGCGATTTGCAGGAGATTGTGGTACCCGGCATCGTTTTCGGCCAGGAGCAACAGGTGAAACGGCTCGCGGTCCAGCCGGGCGTCTTTCTCCATCATGCTGCGGGAGGCGAGGTATGCCTCCACCCCGATGATCGGGCGGATCCCGGCCGCCTTGGCTGTGTGATAGAACTCAATCACCCCAAAAAGCGTGCCATGATCAGTTAACGCAAGCGCGGGCATGTTGAGCTCCTTCGCCCGCGCCACAAGTCGATTCACCTTCCCCAGCCCATCCAGCAACGAGTATTCAGAATGCACATGCAGATGAGCGAAGGTCATGGGTGAGGCACCGCCGATCAATTGAGGCAGAGCTTGGGGTTTTAGCCAATTTGATTATAGCACAGGCAACTGAGGCCTTGTTGCCCCAAACGTTCACATTCCAAGGGCAACCTATTGAGACCATCGCGCTGTCCGGACAAATGCGCGCCTTGGACGACGGAGGAACGGTCAGCATTCGGCAAAGGACGCGGGGAGGCCGTTGCGTGGCGGACATCGCCCCGGGCCTGGGGCGGAACAATTCGACACCGAGTCCAGAGCTGCGTCGAAATGGGACTGGGCTCGGCACCCTTTCCAATCTGGCGGAACAGCGCCATGCCGGCAGCGCCCGGGCTGTCGTCCCGGACCCACGTGCGCTTGTTGCCCATCACGCACGGACCAGACGCCTCCTGGCTCCGCCTGGCTGAGATCAGGTCAGCCCCATAACCCAAATAGCCATCAGGGGCACCGTCCACAGCGCCCAGGACCCGTCCGCCCAGATCGACCCTTTGGGGTCCAAACCTGCAACAGCGGCCGAGCGACAAGTTACGCCTCCCAGAGGCCCTTCGCTGGAACCGCCACGGCCGACTCGATCCCTCACTCGAACAGCTTTGTCAATCGAACCCCGGGACTGGACTCACGACGAGGGCAGAGCAATTCCTGCACATCAGTGCGAGGCGTATCTTCTACAGGTGAAGCCGCCGATCCCCCTGTGGTCGCCCGAAGCCCGAGGTGAACCCTCTGGATATCGGGAAGCCATCGAAGCGGGTTCGGTCCAGAGGAAAGAATTGGTCGGGATGGACCGGGGGCCTCACGATCTCCTCAAGCGCCTTCGAAGCGAAGGGCTCACTCAACCAATGCCTCTTTGGCCCGCTTGGTCTGCTTGCCCCGTTCCCGCGTGTCAAGGACCCGCTTGCGAATCCTGTACGCCCGAGGCGTGACCTCCAGCAATTCGTCTTCGGCCAGAAACTCGAGCGCCTCATCCAAGCTCATCTGCTTTGCAGGGCTCAGCCGGGCCTCGACATCCTTGTTGGAGGATCGAATATTGGTGAGGTGTTTCTTCTTAACAACGTTGACAGCCAGGTCCCCTGGGCGCGGCTGTTCTCCCACCACCATCCCCTCATAGACGTCGACTCCCGGCCCGCAAAAGAGGACTCCCCGCTCCTCCGCGTTTCTCAGCCCGAACGTTGTTGTCATTCCCGCCTCCCAGGCAACCAGGGAGCCGTTCGCCCGAGAGGCCATTGGACCGGCCATCGGGCCGTATTCGCGGAAAATGGTATGGAGCGTACCCAGGCCGCGGGTCGCATTGAGGAACTGGTAGCGAAACCCCAGCAGGCCTCGAGTGGGAACAAGATAAGTCAGCCGAACGCTGTTCTTCTTGGTATCCACCATGTCAAGCATTTGGCCCCGACGGGCGCCCAGCATCTCAACCACGGCCCCCAGCGTTTCAGGGCTCGTCTCGATGTGTGCTTCTTCAAACGGCTCGAGCACTTCGCCCGTCTCACTCGTTTTGAGGATCACCTCAGGACGCGAGACCTCAAATTCGTATCCCTCCCGCCTCACGGTCTCAATCAGGATGGCCAGATGAAGCTCTCCCCTTCCGGAGACCATGAACGTGTCTGGGCTTTCGGTTTCCTCGACCCGCAAAGCCACATTGTGGCGCAGTTCCTCAAACAGCCGCTCGCGTAGCTTCCGCGAAGTTCCCCAGCGTCCTTCCTTGCCAGCGAAGGGGGACGAGTTCACTCCAAACGTCATCCGCACGGTCGGCTCTTCCACTCGAATTGCCGGCAGTGCGACCGGCGATTCGGGATCGGCCAGAGTTTCGCCAATCGCGATCTCCTCCAAACCCGCGATGGCAACAATCTCCCCTGCCTCGGCCTGGTCGACCTCGACTCGCTCGAGGCCCTGGTGGACATAGAGATAGCGCGCTCGCTCCAGCCTTGTGGTCCCCTGCAGCGTCAGTCTCGCCATGGGTTGGCCGGCACGAATCTTTCCAGCATGAATTCTGCCCAAGGCGGTCACTCCTCGATAGTTGTCATAGCCCAGGCTTGTTACCAGGAGTTGCAGGGGCGCGTCCTGATCAACCCGCGGCGGGGGAATCCGGCGCAAGATTGCTTGAAACAGGGGCCCGAGGTCTGCGCCCAACTGAGGCGTCAACCCCGCCTGGCCTGTGACCGCATTGGTGTAGACGACCTCGAATTCGGCCTGCTCATCCGTGGCTCCAAGCTCGACAAAAAGGTCGAAGGTGCGATTTAGAGAATCGGCCACATCGGCATCCCGCCGATCTACTTTGTTGATCACGACGATCGCCGGCAGACCTCTTTCCAGAGCCTGTCTGAGCACGAAGCGAGTCTGGGGCATAGGCCCTTCGGCGGCGTCCACCAGAAGCAACACGCCGTCCACCATGTTGATGACTCTCTCCACCTCGCCCCCGAAGTCAGCATGGCCGGGGGTGTCCACAATGTTGATCTTCACTTGCTGACCTGATTGGGGATCCCAGACCGTAAGCGCTGTGTTCTTGGCCAAGATCGTTATCCCACGCTCCCGTTCCAGATCAATAGAGTCCATTACGCGCTCAACCACCTGTTGGTTCTCACGAAACACTCGCGCCTGACGAAGAAGGCCATCCACCAGGGTGGTCTTTCCGTGGTCAACGTGTGCAATGATCGCAATGTTGCGCAGATCGGTTCTATCCTTCAGCATCCTGATTCGCTTCTTCCGCGCGGCGGAGACTTTCACTCCTTGCGCGACGACACGATCCTCCAGGGGAAGGCAAGGGTAGCCGCACCGTCCCCCTGAGGTAGCCTGCACCCATGCATCAGTTTATCAAATCGAGACCAGCTTGAAAAGATCTCCGAGGGCAGCCTGGAATCACCCGTCCGGGAGAGGCCTCAGTCTTCCTTAACGGCTCCAAGTTCCTGACCTCTTATTCCCCCTGCCCGCGGCATGCAAGGGACATCCCCCGCCTCCAATTCCTGAGGCTTCGTTCCTACCTTCGGGCTGACCCCCTGGCCCGTCCGCCCCACCTTACTTTCCCAGGTGGACCGAGAGGTCAGCAAGCCGCGAATGATTCACTCCGGGCAAGGCCCGGATCATTGCCTCGGGCCCAGGTCCTTTCCATAAATCCGCCTTGGGGCGGGGCCCATCCGCAAGGAACCTTCGATACACCCCCCAGCTTTCGGTTGGCATCATACCTAGGCAGCGCCTGCCCCATCCCCCACAGACCGCGGCACGTTTCCCGGGCGGTGGGCAGGGATAGGTCCTTCAGCGATCCAGCCTCGGGGACCATCCCAAGCCGCACAAACCTGACGGGCTATGCGAATTGGCTACAGACCAGGCCGACCGAGAAAGATCCAGGCAACGCGGATGATTATAATGATGCGGGAGAGAAGTTCGATGCCCCGCCCGAGCAAGTTGAGCTTTCATCAAAGGAGGGGTCCAAGCCCGCTGGTCCTGGGAGCGATTGGCTTGGCCGTCGTCCTTTGCGCTGTCGTCTTGCTGTCCTGCCCGAGAGTGCTGGCGGTTCAACCCAGCCGCTCACAAGAAGCCGGCAGTTACTCGCCCGTGACGATTGCCTTCAGCACAGCGATGAATCGGGCGAGTGTCGAGTCCCACCTGCACACCGACCCCCAGGTGCTGGGATCGGAGGAATGGGAGGGGCAGACCCTCCGGCTTCTCCCTGCTCAGCCTTGGCCCGCCGGGCGGACTGTGGAGGTTACTCTTCAGGCGGGGGCTCGAGCGCAGAATGGACTGCCCCTTCTTCTCCCCGTGCGCTGGTCGTTCACTTCTCCCTCGCTTCGGGTCGTGTATCTGACCCGCAACGCTAAGGGGTCCCAGCTCTTGCTCTTGCCGCTCCAGGCCGGTTCCGGCAGGACCCTTCTGCAAACTGCATTGTTCATCAACGAATTCGCCGTAAGCCCAACAGGAGATTTTATCGTCTACGCCGCCGGGCCAGCCAACGGAGGCTCCGATCTCTACCTACTCGACCTGAACGGATCATCCCCCCAAATGCTCCTCGACTGTCATGGAGAGGTGTGCCGCTACCCCGCCATTTCACAGGATGGGACTCAGATAGCTTACCAACGGGCCGAGCTGGCCCAAAGTGCCGGGGGCATCACGACACCTAAGAATGCCCGGGTATGGATCCTGAACGTGGCAACGCGACAGAACACTGCCGTATCGGAAGTCGATCACGATGCACATACCCCGGCCTGGGGCCCCCAGGGCTGGCTCGCTTACTATGACCAAACCCTGGCGATGACCGTCGTCGATGATCTCCGCGGGAAGCGCACCGACATACCCAATTCGTCCGGATCGGTTGGCGCTTGGTCTCCGGATGGGAAATATCTTACCTTCCCTGAGATCCAGCTGACCCAAGGATCTGCTCAGCCCGCGCCAGCATCGACTCCTTCCGCGGGAACGACCCCCGCCTCCGCGTTCTACAGCCATTTGATTCGCGTGACGGTAGCGACGAATCAGATCGAAGATCTGTCGAAGTCGCCCGTTGTTGAAGATACCTCCCCGGCTCTGTCCCAAGATGGTGAGCAGATCGCCTTCGCACGCAAGTACCTGGATCCGCTTCACTGGACCCCCGGCCGACAGCTGTGGATCATGGAAGCGGATGGCGCTGATCCAAAGCAGTTCACCTATGCCCCCGACTACAACATCTCCTCGATCCTGTGGAGTCCCGACAGTTCCACCCTTCTTTTCGTACGCTTCGACGAAACCGATCCTTCGCAGCCACCTGAGATCTGGACCATCCAGTCGAACGGCCGCAATCCCAGGCGCTTGATTGTTGGAGGATACCTTCCACAGTGGTTACCGTAGGAGAGCCCTTGCCTTCCTTCGAGTTGCTGGATCTGGAGGGTCATCCCCACTTCAGTCCGGACTACCTCGGCAAGATCCTGCTCACCTACATTTGGTCCGCTCGTTGCCCAGTATGCCAGCGGGCCGACGAGGTTCTCTTTTCGCGCAAACGCGAATGGCCAAGGGAAGTCGTGGTTCTCGCCATTGCCTCGAACGCAGACGAGAGCCAAGAAGAAATCCAAAACGAGGCCCGGGCCCGGGAGATTGAGACGGTTTTGCTCGATCCCGGGGCCCGAATCGCCGAGCTCTACGGCGCCGATCTGACGCCCTTCTTCTTCCTTTCCGACCCAAAGGGGATTCTCCGCTATCGCGGGGCGCTTGACGACCTGACGTTCCGTCAGCGCGTTCCGCACATCAACTATGTGGATCGCGCCATCGCGGCCGTTCTGGAAGGAAAGAGGCCCGACCCCAGCGAGACACCAGGCTATGGCTGCACCTTGGTTCGCTTTGCCAGCGGATCTTGAGCCACGACAGGGTTGGCCCGCGGGGCAGGCGCCAGGGACCGAGAAAAGCACCCGGGTTAGGAATTCTCGTGTATTATCAGTGCCCGCTCACTGCGGACAAGTGCTTCCCTTTTCTGGGTCATCTGGAGACGGCAAGGACGCGAGACAGCGGTTGTCCGCGCAGCTTACCAGGGAAAAACTGAAGTCCGTGGCAGAGAAGGTCTCTCCGAGGAAAGATGCTGACGGCCAGTAGGGATCTCCCCGTGTTGTCCATTGGGGCCGCCGGGATCGATATGGTCGGCCATCTTGCCAGCTCCCTGCAACCGGGAACCTCGAACCCTGCCAGGATCCGATTGGCGTTTGGAGGGGTCGCGCGGAATGTTGCAGAGAACCTAGTCCGGTTAGGTCAACCCTCCAACCTGCTCAGCGCAGTAGGAAAGGATTTCCTGGGCGACCGGCTGTGTGAGGAATTAGCCGCAACCGGGGTGGGAGTCTCGGGGATTCTGAGAATCCCCGATCAACCGACCGGATCCTACCTCGCCATGATCGATCCGGAAGGTCGATTGCACCTGGCTCTTGATGACATGCGTGTCCTGGAGGCGCTGACTCCAGACGTCCTGGAGCAACGGGAGGATCTTTTCGAGCAGTCGTCGCTGGTCTTTCTGGATGGAAATTTACCCCCTCCCGTTCTGCGGGTCGCCATCCGCCTCGCCCAGCGATTTAAGATTCCGATCTGTGCCGATCCAACCTCCAGGGCGCTCGCCCCCCGTCTGCAGCCGCAACTTCATAATTTCTTCTTAATCACGCCCAATGCAGCGGAGGCTGAGGTCCTCCTGGGAGAGCGTATTCCTGCGGAGGATCCCTCCTTGGCCGTGATGGCGGCTCGCAAGCTGGTGGCCAAAGGGGTGCGCATCGCTCTCATAACTCTCGCCGAGTTTGGGGTGGCCTACGCAAGCGATGTGGATCATGGTCACATCCCTGCCCTGCGGACTCAGATCATTGATCCAACCGGCGCGGGCGACGCCCTGACCGCTGCTGTGATCTTCGGTTTGCTCAACGAGATGCCTCTCCACGAATCGGTCCGCCTGGGGATCTCTTCTGCGTCGCTCACACTCCGATCACACTCCACAGTGGCCTCTGACCTTTCCTTGGAAAAACTGTACGACCAACTTGTGCTTTGACGGGAAGAGGTGAGGAAATGGCGTTATCCTACCTGCGGATCAATCCGGAAGTTCGCCAGGCCGTCGATTCCCATCTGCCCGCCGTGGCCCTGGAGACGGCCGTCGTGACCCATGGACTTCCAGAACCCCAGAATCTGGAGATCGCTTTGCGCTGCCAGGAGGCCATCCGCCAGCGGGGAGCCGTGCCTGCGACCGTCGGCGTACTGCAAGGGGAACTGGTTGTGGGTTTGTCGCTGCCACAACTCTCCGCCTTGGCCGCCGACCGGGGTGCGATCAAGGTCAGCCGGCGCGACCTAGGCTGGGCCAACACAAATCGGCTCAACGGTGGGACGACGGTGGCCTCGACGCTGATCGCCGCAGAGGCCGCGGGGCTAAGAGTCTTCGCCACGGGTGGAATTGGAGGGATCCATCGGGATGGCCAGGATGTATCGCCTGATCTTCCCGAGCTTGCAAGGGCCCCGGTCGCCGTAGTTTGTTCGGGCGTCAAATCGATTCTCAACATACCGGCTACCTTGGAGTGGCTGGAAACCTATGGAATCCCGGTGCTGGGGTTCCAGACCAGGGAATTCCCTGCTTTCTTTTCCCGTGAGTCCGGTCAATCCATCGGCTGGGAGGTTGGAAGCCTGGAAGAAGCCGCTAAGATCATGCGCGCCCACTGGAAAGTACCGCACAGCGGCGCGGTCCTTCTGGCCGTCCCCTGCCCGGCCGACGTGGCCCTGCCCTCTGCGGAAGTGGAAGCGGCGATCGAACGCGCTCTGCAGCAGGCCTCCTCGCAGGGCATTCGCGGCAATCAGGTCACACCCTTCCTGCTCGCGAGCATCGCGCGCGAGACGAGGGGGAAAAGCCTCGCGGCGAATCTGGCGCTTCTCGAGAACAACGCGGCAACGGCAGGCTCCCTGGCGATTGAACTCAGCAAGTAGCCAAATAGCCAGCCTCCTTCTTGCGCCGCTCCCGTGAACGGGGGCGTTCTCCAACATCTGCCCGGAAGGACGTGCCGATCACTGGCGCAGGGTTCTTTGCGCCTCAGCCTGGGGTCGTTGCGGTCGGCCAGCGGGTATCCGACGGCACAGGGATCACCGTAGCATGGGCCGTGGAGGTCGGAGGGGGGGTCCATTCCGTTGCGGTCGGCATGCGCGTTTCCGACGGCACTGGGGTAAGGGTGGGCATTCGCGGAAGCGGGGGGGGCGGGGTCGCTGAAAGAGTAGGCGTGGGCGTGAGGGTAGACGTAGGGGTGTCTGTCGGAGGATTGCCCACCACCATGAATCGGCCACTGGATTCCCATTCGCTCCCTACAAAGATCTGAATCCCGTAGCTGCCTGGCGGAAAGAACCCGGGCGCGACGTTCCAGTCGGTGAATCCATTGCCCGCCGCACCGCCATCCCAGGGATGACTCTCGTAGTAAACCACCACCTGGTCGCGGTACCAGACTGCGGTCCACTGGACGCCGAAGTTCATGTGGGCGTAGGTGAAGAATGCGTAGAGGTGGCTGACGGGATTGATGAAGACGTCGCTCGGATTGAAAGGCCGATAGTCAGGGGTGAAATACTTGGCCACCGTCACGGGGCCAATCACGGCGTCCGGCTCCGGCGTCACCAGGACAGAAAAGCTCTGCGCAACGGAGGGGGGAAGGCGTGGTGTGGGAGTTGGGGCAAGGGTGTCCGTCGGTTCCGGCCGTACGGTTCCTGTGGGAACACGGGTTGAGGTCGGCGTCGGCGTGATGGTAGGGGTGAGCGTGATGGTCGGAGGGAGAGTCAGGCTGGGCGTCAGCGTAATCGTGGGTGTGGGAACTACATAGTGAAAAGCCGTCGGAATGCCAAAGGCGCGGACAATCCCCGCCAACCCGGCAAACCCGGCAGCCAAAATGATCAGCCTCCATCCGGCCTGGAAGGCCTCCCGCCTCAGCAGATAGAAAGCCTGACGCGGCGCTCGCACCAGGCTTCGGAGGCCTGCGAGCAGAGCCAAAAGGGCGCCTGCCCCCAGCAATGCCGTAGCGAGCCCGATGGTTTGTTCCACGGAGAGATGGAGAACCAAGCAAAGCTCCCGTTCGAAGAACCGCCTGGTCATTATAGCATGCGGGGTTCCTGGATTTATAATGCGCCTGTTGCGAATCGGAGAAGAGATGAGAGCCCAGACCGAAATCGTCTTTGACAGCCTCACCACCAGAATGGGTCGCCTTCACGTGGCAGTCTCTCAGCACGGGCTTGTCCTCATCGGGCTCGGAGGGCCTCTGGATAGTTTTCTCGACCTGGCCCGGGGCCCTGGCCAAGATACCCCCAGAAGGGACCGGGCCGCCGTCCGACCCTATGCCGACCAACTGCAGGAGTACTTAGCCGGTCGTCGCAAGAGGTTCACCCTGCCCATCGACTGGAGAAGGATGTCACCGTTTCAGAGACAGGTCTTGAAGACGACCTGCCGGATCTCCTACGGACAGACCAAGACCTATGGGGAAATTGCGCAGTGGGCCGGGCACAGGGGCGCAGCTCGAGCCGTCGGGCAGGCGCTGGGATCCAACCCCTTACCTCTTGTCATCCCCTGCCACCGTGTCCTAGCCGCCGACGGGTCGCTGGGCGGGTACAGCGCCCCAGGCGGCGTCAACTTCAAGCGGCGCCTGCTACGGCTGGAGGGTGCAGCCTTGATCCGGGGGAGGGCGCCCTCGCACGGCCGTCCAACCTCGGGTGGGCAGACTCGCCACCGCAGGGCCGGGCAGCCTTCCCTGACTTGAGCGGGTGAGAGAGGACAGAGCCTGTGAAGCAATGGGGAGCCTTTTGGCTTCTCGGCCTGATTTGGGGAAGTTCCTTTCTGTGGATCCGGATCGCCGTCCAGGCAATTGGACCAGTCACCCTGGTAAGCTTCAGGCTTCTCTTTGGGGTCCTTGGGCTGGCCCTCGTGGTTCTCTGGAAGCGACCCTCCCTGCCCCGCGACAGACTCACCTGGGGGCTGCTGGCGCTGCTGGGCATTGTCAACACGGCCATTCCCTTCGTGCTCATCTCCTGGGGGGAGGAACGTATCCCCTCGGCTTTGGCCGCTGTTCTCAACGGGACCACTCCTCTCTTCACCATCGTCATCGCTCATCTCTTCTTGCCCGATGATCGCATCACAGTGGCGCGGGCTGCGGGTCTAGCTGTGGGCTTCGCGGGGGTTATCGTGTTGCTGAGTCGAGATCTGGGAGCCGCGACTCTGCGAGCCTCTTGGCTCGCCCAGGGAGCCGTCCTTCTGGCCGCCGTGTTCTATGCCGGGAGCGCCGTCTTCGCACGTTCCCACTTCCGCGGGGTTTCTCCGATCGTCCATGCCTTTCTTCCGTTGGTCGCCGCGGATGCGGCGGTGTGGTTGCTCCTTCCTGTGGTGGAGGCCCCTGTGCGACTCCCTACGCTGCCAATCACTTGGCTCGCCCTGGCCTGGCTTGGCCTGTTGGGTTCGTGTCTTGCTTACCTCCTGTATTACTACCTTATCCACGCCTGGGGCCCAACGAGGGCGACAGTCGTGACATACGTTTTTCCCGTCGTCGGACTCGTACTGGGGATTCTCTTCCTTCACGAGACAGCGGACTGGAGGCTCCTGGGAGGGTCAGCGTTAATAGTGGGAAGTATCGGCCTCATTAATCTCAGAGGCAAAATAGCTCTCCGCCGCAGCCCGTAGTTGAGCTTGCGCCCCCATCCGCGGCAACCAGGGGGTAGCAGCAGGCGGATTCGCACAGGGAGAGCCCGCCTCCGCCCGCGATCCTGGGCTCCCGCAACGGCCCAAGGAGGGTCGATGAAAAGGATTCCGAAATGGCTTCGCATCGCCGTCGTGGCCATGAGTGCCCTGACTTTGGCTTGCCAGACCTCACTGCTCTCCTCTCCGGTGACAGCGAGCCCCACGCTGA
Source organism: Anaerolineales bacterium (assembly GCA_049511715.1). Lineage (GTDB taxonomy): Bacteria > Chloroflexota > Anaerolineae > Anaerolineales > RBG-16-64-43 > JBEKHT01. The sequence continues at coordinate 64,870 of JBEKXU010000009.1, read as the reverse complement.
CCAATTCTCCGGCACCCACCGTTGCGGGTCCCCAGCCGGTCGAAATCACAGGCAACTTCGACTACACAAATGACATTCTCACCAGATACTATGTCGAGCACGCGGTCGCATTAGTCGACATGTATGGGTTCGTCACGCGCAACCAAGAGTGGGTCATCCCTGTGGACTCGCAAGTCCTGGGATTCCTCCAAATTGACGAGGGCGCCAAGCACGGGACCTATCACCTCTTGTTGCCCGAACAGCCCTTGGGAACGCTGGTCAATGTGAGTCATGGGGTCCGGCCAGGGCCGGGAGTCCAGGTCTGGGCAGTCGCCTATTGGCCGAATGTCACGGGGGGACCGTATGCCGAGGGAGATGATGTGTCACGCGGCTGGCCAGACTACTTGGCCTCGGTGATCACGGACCCTCAGAATCACGATGAGGTTACCGGCGGCAAACTGGTGGTCTGGTCCCCCGACAATCATGAGGACTTCCCCACCGGGTTTGGTCCGGACGGAAAACTGTTCACCACAGATGATCCGGTGGGACCAATCCCGGCGGGGTATTCCATCGTGGATCTGAGCCAGGAGCCGTTCAAAGTGAGCCAGGAGTCAAGGCCAGATCTGACCCTATATGAGCCGAAGGACGTGGCCATCAAGGACTTTACAAAACTTTCCTACACCCAGGCCTTTCGCCAGACGGTGGACTTCGCGCGGACGGAGTACGCCTTCAACGGGATCCCCGAAAAGCAACTCGACTGGGATGCCTTGTATAACCAGATTGAGCCGCTCGTGGCGACGGCAGAGAGCACGCACGACCCGAGCCAGTTTGCGCTGGCCATGAAGAAATTCACCCTGGCCTTTCACGACGGCCACACGGGGCTATCCGGCGATTTGATCGACCAGCTGGACCAGGAGAGTACCTCCTCGGGCTATGGCTTCGCGATCCGCGAGCTGAACAACGGCCAGGTGATTGCAGTGTATCTGACCAGTGGAGGGCCCGCGGCCCAGGCGGGGATGCAGATTGGTGCGCAGATCCTGCAGTTCAACGGCAAGCCAATCGGAGAAGCCATCGGGCAGGTCCAGCCTCTCGATGGCCCTTTTTCGACGAGCTATGGGCTGCGGTACCAACAGGCAAGATATCTCCTCCGCGCCCCTGTAGGGACTTCGGCCCAAGTTGAGTTTGCCAACCCTGGAAAGAACCCCGAGACGGTCACCCTCAGCGCGATTCAAGAGAGCGACAGTTTCGATGCCACAGACCTGGACTGGAACTACCAGCCCAGCGCGATGCCCGTGGACTACGCGATCTACAGCACCGGGCCGGACTCACCGGATATCGGCTACATCCAGATGAACACCTTCGACGATGATCTAGGGTTGATCTACCGGCTTTTCACCCACGCCTTGCAAACCTTTGGCGACAACCAGGTATCAGACGTAGTAATTGATTTGCGGGCCAATCCCGGAGGATCGCCCCTGGGGCTGGCGGGGTATCTTACCAACCGCCAGATCACCGAGGGACAGCTGGAGTACTTCAGCGCAAAAACGGACAAGTTCGAAGCCGAAGAACCCCCGGACATCATTTTCCCGAACCAGACCCAGTTTCGGGTTCAGCACCTGGCCGTCTTGGTCGACCAGTTTTGCTACAGTGCCTGCGAGCTGGAAGCCTACGGGTTGAGCAAGGTACCGGGCGTGATCATGGTGGGTCAGTATCCTACCGCCGGAACCGAAGCCGAAGTGGCGCGTGGGCAAGTTGAGTTGCCCGAGGGGATCTCCCTACAAATTCCCACCGGGCGCTTTGTGAATCCGAATGGAACGCTCTTTCTGGAAGGGATGGGAGTCGTGCCCACCGTCAAGGTCCCGGTGAATGCCAATGCGGTCCTGTCCAATCAGGACGTCGTCCTGCAGGCTGCGGTGAACGCCCTGATTTCACCATGAGCGAAGGGCGCAGGACCCGAGGGGAAATGAGCGCGGGCCTCAAGCGTGCAGATCGCGGGCCTCTCACGCGAGCCCCCCGGCTCACTCCTCGCTGACCGGGCCACCCGCGCCGGAAAGCGGGGCCTCGGGGCGGATCGTGAAGCGCAGGTACGACTCAATCAGAGGGTCAATTTCCCCATCGAGCACAGCGGAGGTATCGCTCGCCTCGTACCCGGTCCGGTGATCCTTAACCATCTGGTAGGGGTGCAGCACGTAGGATCGAATCTGGTTCCCCCATTCGGCCTTGACGTGCTCTCCCTTGATTGCGGCCAGCTCACGTTCCTGTTCCTCCCGCTGAAGATCCAGCAGGCGGGCCCGCAACACCCGCAACGCATTCTCTCGATTCTGGGTTTGCGAGCGCTCGTTTTGGCAGGTCACCACGATGCCCGTCGGCAGGTGCGTGATGCGGATCGCCGTTTCGTTCTTTTGCACGTTCTGACCGCCCGCGCTGGAGGCGCGATAGGTTTCAATCCGCAAGTCCGTCGGAGGGATCTCAACCTCGGTGGCCTCTTTCACCTGGGGATAAACCTCCACCAACGCAAAAGAGGTGTGCCGCCGGCTGGCAGCGTCGAAAGGCGAGAGCCGCACCAAGCGGTGGACGCCTCTTTCCGAGCGCAGGTAGCCGTAGGCACTGGCGCCGTCCACCGCCAGAGTCACGCTCTTGGTTCCCGCTTCCTCCCCCTCAGTCTCATCCAAGACCTCAACCTCATAGTGATGGGACTCCGCCCAGCGCAGATACATGCGCCGCAACATCGAGGTCCAGTCCTGGGCGTCCGTCCCCCCGGCTCCCGCATGGATGGCCAGCACGGCATTGCTCGAGTCATACTTTCCCGAGAGCATCGCCTCCAGCTCTCTTCGCCCAATTTCCTCTTCCAGGGCGGCCACCTCGGCGGCCAGTTCGGCCTGCAATCCCTCGTCGCCCAACTGGACCAGTTCCCGTGCCTCCACGAGCCGGCGCTCAATCCCGCGCCAGCTTTGAACGTGCTCACGCAAGCGGGCGAGATCCCGCATCAGTTGTTTGGCTCTGTCGGGGTCCGACCACAGGGACGGGGATGAGACTTGATTTTCTAGCTTGGTGAGGTCGGCTTCCTTAGTGGGCAGGTCAAAGGCGCACCAATAGGTTCTGCAACCTCTCTTGCTGGGTGTTCAAGCGCTCCAACAGGTCATCCATGGGTCGAGGTTTCCTCCTGGCGCGGGGCCCGGCCAAGACCGGCGGCCCGAGCCCAGCCGCCCGTCAGCACGTTCAGGAAATAGCCGCTTGAGGCTCGAGAAGGCCTTCTACAAACAATTCAGAGGCGAATGGCTGCAGATCCTCCAGGCCTTCTCCCAGCCCGACATATCGAATCGGAATCTTCAATTCAGATTGGATGGCGAAGGCCACACCGCCTCGTGCCGACCCGTCCAGCTTGGCCAGAATGGCCCCCGAAACGCCAACGGCCTCCTGGAAGGCATGAGCCTGCGCCAAGCCATTCTGCCCTGTCGTGGCATCCACAACCAGCCAGGTCTCCTGCGGGGCCCCCGCCACGACCTTGCCCAGGACCCGGCGGATCTTCTTCAATTCTTCCATCAGATTGTAGCGAGTGTGAAGCCGACCAGCAGTGTCCACCAGCAGAAGATCCACGCCCCGCGCCAGGGCGGCAACTGCGGAATCATGCGCCACCGCCGCGGGATCAGTCCCCGGACGCCCAGAGATTACCTCTTCCCCGACCCTTTCCGCCCATACCTCCAGCTGATCTCTGGCCGCTGCGCGGTAGGTATCGGCGGCAGCTAAAAGCACTTTCTTCCCTCTCTGCTTCCAGTGCCAAGCGAGCTTCGCCACTGTGGTCGTCTTCCCGGAGCCGTTGACACCGACAAGAAGAACAATGGTAGGAAGGGTAACAGGTTCCCATTCTTTCGTCGGAGGCATCCCTTGAAGGAGCAGATCCTGGAGGCTGCGGCGCAGATCCTCCCGGCGGAGCAGCCCCTCCTCTTGGATTGTCTTTTTCAGTTGTGTGCTGATCTTCCGCGCCAGATGCGGGCCCAGGTCCGCCTCGAGGAGCGACTCTTCCACTTGATCCCAGGAGGAGGAGCTGATTTCGCTACCCCCCAGGAGCGAAACGACGCGGCCAAAAGCGGATCGCCTCGTCTTGTCCAGCGCGCGAGCCCACGTGGAACGGCCTTCCATTGCGAGGATTATATCATTCGGATTCTGACCAAGAGGGGAACCGGCGGAACGCGCCGAGGACTTCGGCCATTGGCCATTTTCCTATTAGGCTGGCCGAATTCCCTCCGGGTCGGGCGGGCTTGCTGACCGGCGGGAATCCGCCTGCCGCGAGACTGAGCACGCTTGGATCTGGGCCAACCTCCTACGCGAGTCAGGCCCTCCTTGAGATCCTGGGATTGGCCCCTATCCTCCACGCAGCGCAGCCTCCGGGCTCACTCATCTCGTTTCCTTGTCGGCAGCGCGGTGCCGCTGGCGGACGCAGAGGCCACGCTCTCCTGGCTGGCTTCCTCTCTGACCTTTTCCAAACTCACGCTCTTGCGCACCATAAACCAAGCCCCCAGGACCGTGATCGGAAGCCAGAGCGCCGCGTGCAGCACCAGGGTGTACCCGACCGCTGGGGCCGAGGGAACTCCAAAAGCCTCAAGGACGGCGATTCCCGGGGCATCGAAGGTCCCGATATAGCCCGGAGCCGAGGGGAGAGTGGTTGCCAGGTTCACTACGCCATTCATCAACATCAAGGCGAAAAAGCTGACCCGGAAGCTAAAGGCCTGCATCACGAGGTAGTACTTGCCAGTTTCCAAAAGCCAAATAATCACCGAGGTAACAAAGACCCCCACGGCTTCACGGGGGGACCTCAAGGAGGCGAAGCCAGCCAAGAACTTTTCCACCAGAGGCTCCACCGGCTCCCTCCACCGGCGCGGCAGGACTTTTTGCAGGAGGGCCCGCAAGATCCGACCTGTTGTCCCTGGATACATGGCCGCCAGCAGGAAAATGACCAGCGCCCCCAGGAATGCCGCCGCACCGAATACGGCCACATCGCGGATACTCCCTGCCAGACCTGAGTTCCCCGTCATCCCGGCGAGTGACGGAAGGTTGACAAACACAAACATGAGCATCACGACCCCGTCGAAGACCCTTTCTACCAGTATCGTGGCCAGCGATGCGCTGATCGGCACACCCGAGTCCCTTCTCAGAACGTAGGCCCTCAACAATTCGCCTGCCCGTGCTGGGTAAATGTTGTTCCCCATATAACCAATGGTTACAATGGGGAACAGCTTGACCGGGGAAATGGTCTTCAGGGGCCGGAGGAGATAATGCCATCGCAATGTCCGGCCGGCCACCGCCAGGAAGTACACCGCAACGGCGGGAAGGAGCCAAATGTAGGCCGCCGTTTTCAGGACCTGCCAGACCTGGTCCAGTTTCAGGCTTCGCAAAGGGAAGTAGAGGAACCCAATGCTGATCAGTACCCCAAGCCAGAATCGCCAGTTTTTCATTCGGGAGTCGGAGGCGGCCTCGGATCGATTCGAGATGATTGCGCACCCGGGGTGTCATTGCCGTCGGGAAGGAGGCGGTGCGCATTCTATCACTGAAACCCGCGACCCATTTCTCCAGAAAAAGAACCCGAACCTGCTGTTCTCCCGTTGTTCTCGGGTGACCCTTCTCTGTTTTTCCTTCCGCCAACAGAATCCACGGTCAATATCGGGGCCTTCATGAAACGAGATCTCTTGATTGCGACGACAAACCCAGGAAAACTACGCGAGTACCGGAGTTTGCTTGCGCGGGTCCCCGCCTGCCTTTGCTCTCTGGATCAGCTCGGGCTGAGCCTGGAGGTGCCAGAGGATGGAGAAAGCTACGAGGAGAACGCCACCAAGAAAGCTCTTGCCTTCGCTTCGGTCTCCGGATTGCTTACCCTGGCAGACGACACCGGGCTGGAGGTGGATCTCCTCGGAGGGGAGCCGGGGATTCGCTCTGCTCGCTACGCGGGCCCCAATGCCGACGATCCGGGCCGAAGGGGATACCTTCTGGAGCAGTTGCGCCGCTACCCGCAACCCTGGATCGCTCGATTTCAATGCGTGATTGCCCTGGTCGAACCGGGTCGAGACCCTGCCATCGCACGAGGGACGTGCTGGGGCGAGATCGTCCCTGTTCCTCGCGGGACATCCGGGTTCGGCTACGACCCGATTTTCCAAGTCCGCGGGGAAGACCGAACCTTCGCCCAGCTCAGCTTGGAGCAAAAGAACCGGATCAGCCATCGAGCCCAAGCTTTTCACGCACTCCTGCCCGCCCTTGGTGCCTTTCTCCACGGGGGAGCCGGCACCTCCGCCTAGCGCAACCGGCGATTCTCCTGTCGGGCTCTTGCCTCCACTGTCTGTTTGAGCAAACGCAGAGAGTTCTCGTAGAGAGGTTGGACTAGCGGACCGATCAGGATTCGGGCCAAGAGTGCATGGGCGAGGTTCATCGAGGTGGACACGCGGCGCTGCACAAGCGTCCCGCCTTCCAGTAGCTTAAGCGAGAATTCCTGTGTGATATCCTCAAAGTACTCATCCTGGATGATGAAGACCAGATGCGAGGGGCGCTGGCACTCAGTGATCACGACCTCATGAATGCTCCCCCTCCCAACCCCCGCCCCCCAGCTCAGGCGAAATCGCGTCCCCAACCCAACAGCGTTGGGAGAATCCGTTTCGACCTTGTCGGCTCCCGGCGACCACTCCCCCATGTTCCGAATATCCGCCAGGTAATCAAACACGAACTCGGGAGGGGCGTTTAGGTAAATGCTGAAAGAGGAGGTTTGCGCATCTGGCATCTAAGTTGTCTCGCCCCGGGATCAAACTTGGTGCACCCTTTATTGGGTCCCAAGCGCGGGGGCCGGCCCTTTTCGGACGAAGTCAGAGGCCTCCTCCACGGAGGGAGGCAATCCTGAGGGCGGATAGGATCCCAAAACAGACCCGCGCCCCCTCAACCCGCGTCCGCTAGCGAACCCCATCGCTTGCGCAGAAACGCGCTGATCGATTCCGTCACACGGACTGGTTGCTCCAACATGACCATGTGTCCGGCCTGGGGCACCTCGATGAGTTCGGCACCGGCCAGCTTTTCGGCCAGGAATCGACTGTATTTTATCGGGGTCATGCGGTCGTCCTGACCGCAAATGATGAGAGCCGGCTTCCGGATCTTGTCCAACATGGAGATCACATCAAACCTATCACAGGCCAGAAAGTCTCCGTGCAACACCGTGAAGCGGGTCTGCTTCATCCGGCGGCCGGCCAGCTCCTTCAGCCTTTTTGGCGTTTCGCTCGAGTAAGACCAGTTGATGATCTGATCCACGGTCCGTGGGAAGGTACTCTCCTGACCTGTCCCTTCCAGGATTTCCTCGGAGACCCGTAGGCGCGCCCCCGTTCCGACCAGCACCAGCCCCGCCACCTTCTCCGGCCTCGTCAGCGCGATACGGAGCGCAATAGCTCCTCCCATGGAACTGCCCGCTAGAACCGCTTCCTCGAGAGTGCACTCCTCCATCCATTCGACGACGGCCTCGGCGTAGGCCGGAACGCTTTGCCGCCCGACGCCTTCGGAGTGACCATGTCCAGGCAGGTCGATCGCATAGACCTGCGCCTCCTTTAGATGTCGCAACTGTGGCGGCCAATGAAGGTGAGTGCCTCCCGCCCCGTGGAGAAGGATTAGGGGAGGCCCTTTCCGGCGCGGGTAAAATGAGGGGGCCGAGGCTGTGTAGTAGATCTGTCCCGCCGTAGGCATCACTTACCCTCCTGGTTCCAGGGGATGATTCACAAGGATGACACCTTCCCTGGGCGATCTAGGACTTTGACAGATTCTGGCCGCCCCTCGCGAAAAGACGGAAGCCCTCCGTCCTCTGCAAAACTTCATTGCCAATACGGCCGAGCAGAATCAGCCAGAAGCTCGTGGTCAGGCCAAAGACAAGGTTGGAGTAAATTACACGAAACAGCCAGCCTCGGTCTAGCGAGGTAACCTGAAGGCCGCCTTGCCTCCTGATCCGTTCCAGCAATCGCTCCAGAACGGCACCCGCTACCGCCACGGCCAGCGCCAGTCCCAGGGATCCAGTCCAAGCCCAGCCCAGGGCTCGGTACAAAGCCCACCTCGGCTCTTCCAGAATCGTGAGCCTCTCCTCGCCACCCGGGAATCGAATGGACACCAAGGCCAGAAGCAACCCCAGCAACAAAGCCACCACCGTATGAGGGATCCACGAAGACGGTTCTCCCAGATTCAATCCATAATCTCGAACCGAGACGGCACCGCTGAGCAAGGCCAAGTATGGAAGGCCCACGCTCCCGAGCCAGGAGGCAAGGTGCAGCCGTTCCAGCCAGGGAGGCATTGCTCGCGGCCAGATCAGGTCGCTTCCCAGCGACTGAAAGACCGGCCAGGAAAGCGCCAGGGCGCACCAAAGTAACCCGGCTCCATAGACCTGCATCTAGAACACGGCCTCCCCTCCGTCCGGGAATCGGCCTGCTTGCGATCACCCAGAATTATACGTGGGGAACCGTGGGGATCCCTGGGGCACTGCGCCACGAGGCCCAGGAGCGGAAAAACCCGCCCGATTCAGCCTTGAATGCTCCAGCAGGTTCTTAGAACCCGTTTCCAGCGCGCAACCGGGAAGCGAGGGAAAAGACGGGACAACCCAGATCTTGGCCGAGCATTCCAGCCCACCTCGGCTGGGGCGGGCCAAGAGGCCGAAACTCGCGGGTCAACACCACGGTGCGTTCCCGCCGGGTCACGTGGGCACGGATGGCCTCCTCCTAGCGGCCCATCCGCTGCTAGCCCAGATACTGGGAGGCTCTTGCCCCCTGAGGATGAGCCCCATTTCGGGGCCTGCGCCCCTCTCAGGGTGGGCCGGGCACACGCGCCTGACCAAGATATTTCCTGGCTCCCCGCCGTTGTACTCTATCGCCCTCGAACTCCTCATCCGTCCGCCCGCGGCCTCTCGACTCAGCCGGTCCGGACATCCTCGACTGTTGCTCAGGCGGGTTTTGAGCGGACAAGAGATCATGGGAAGAAAACACTTAACGGATTCGGCACCAACCTCTCCCGGCAGGAACCGGATGCCAAAACCCTCCCACATTTTCGTGCGGACGGATCGAGCGACCGTGCTATAATTCGTTGTCGACCCCGCCAGTGGCGGGGCGTTCCATGTCCCTCGGCGCAATCCGGGATGCCCCGACTCAAATCGCTCGAACTCCACGGCTATAAGACCTTCGCCTCCAAGACTCGGTTTGAGTTCGCGGAGGGGATCACTTCCATTGTCGGTCCCAACGGCAGCGGGAAGTCAAACATCGCTGATGCGATCCGCTGGGTGCTGGGCGAGCAGAGTTACACCCTTCTCCGCGCCAAGAAGACCGAGGACATGATCTTCGTTGGCAGTGAGCAAAGGCCTCGGGCCGGGATGGCTTCGGCGGTGATCACCTTTGATAACTCCGACGGAGGCCTTGCCATCGATTACAGCGAAGTGAGCATTGCTCGCGTGGCCTACCGGGACGGCAATAACGAATACCTGCTCAACGACCAACGGGTTCGCCTCAAGGACATAGACGAGCTTTTGGCCCAATGCGGGCTCGCAGAACGGACCTACACGATTATCGGCCAGGGGCTTGTCGATGCGGCTCTGGCGCTCAAGCCTGAGGAGCGAAGGGCCCTGTTCGAAGAAGCCGCGGGAATCGCCCTCTATCGGTCGCGAAAGGAGGAGGCTGTTCGCCGCCTGGAGAGCACACAACATAACCTCGAGCGAGTCCAGGACATTCTTGCCGAGCTGCAACCGCGACTTCACAGCCTCGAGCGTCAGGCTAAACGCGCCTCGGAACACGTTACGGTTCGCAACGACTTTCGAGACCTGCTCCGGACTTGGTACGGATACCACTGGCACACCGCCCAAGAAGAGGTCCGTCGGGTGCATCAGAGTGCCGACATCGCCGCCCACGAGTTGCAGACTCTTCAGGAGGAGGAACGCCGCGGAGACGAGCGCCTGCTCGAACTCCGGTCCCGGCTCGGCTCCTTGCGGGCGCAATTGAACGCCTGGAATCTGGAGGTGGCACCTTGCCGCGAGAGACGCGAGGTCTTGGCCCGTGAGCTGGCGGTGGGTCAGGAACGGATGCGATCGTTGGACCAATCGATCGAGGAAGCGCGCGCTCAATTAGAGAATGTTCGAGCTGTGCGTCTTGCCGAAGAGCAACGCCAGGCGACCGTGCAAGCCGAGCGCACCCGGTTTGAGAAGGAATCAGCCGAGGTCACCCGGCGGTTGCAGCAGGTCGAGACCCAGTGGGCAGAACGAGAGAAGCGGCGGCAGGAGCACCTCCAGGAGCAAGCTTCGCTGGAGGCTTCCGTTCGGGTATGGGAAAACTCCTTGGCGCGAGCCGAGGCCCTGATTTCGCAAACCGAGGCGCGCAAGGCTCAGCTCAGGACACAACTGGCAGAAGTAGAGGGAGACGCTAAGGAGCTCTCGCGCCAAGCCGAAACGCTCACTCAGAGCCAAGAAGCGGCCCAAAACCAATGGCAGGGCAGTGCCGGCCGTGCGTCGGCGGCCCAGGAGCAACTCACTCAGACCCAGGAGGCTATCCCGCGCCTGCAAGAGGAACTCTATCGCCTGAAAGAGGACTTGGCCGAGCTCACAGTCCCGGACCAGCAACTCAAGGCAAGGTCTGCCGCCTTGCTCCAGGCAGAGGGCGAGCTGCTCGGCTATGACCAAGGAGTGCGCGCGATCCTCTCGGCGGCTCGAGAAGGACGGATTTCCGGGGCCACTTCCGCCTTGGGGTCGTTGCTCCAAATCCCAGCCGAGATCGAGCTAGCCATCTCGGCGGCCTTAGGAGAGGCCCTTGACACGCTCATTCTGGATGGGGATAGCGCTCTCGAAGAAGCCATCGATCTGCTGAGCCTGGAGAACTCTGGACGGGCCTCCCTCGTCTCCCTGACCAGTATTGCACCTCCCGCACCGAGCGGGAGTCCGGCCGACGAGGAGGTTCTGGGTGTTGCCTCCAAACAGATCGAGGCGCCGGCGAGGATCCGCCCGGTTGTGGATTTACTCCTGGGACAGACACTGATCGTCCGATCCCGCCGGGCCGCGCGCCGGATAGCGCCCTCCCTCCCGCCAGGAGGGCGGGTGGTTACCCTGAAAGGCGAAGTTTTCTATCCCGGCGGGCTCGTGACGGCCGGGCGCGGCAACCGATCCTTGTCGCTTGGTCGAGCGAAGGAGCAGCGTGAGCTCCAGGACCAGCTGGGCGCCCTGCAGATACAAATTTCCCGGGCGAGCGAAGTGGTTGAAGAAGACCAGCGGCGGCTCCAGTCGCTTCAAGAACGCGCACGCCTCGAATCCCAAAACCTGCTTGAGCTCCGCAACGAAGAGGAGAGGCAACGGGCCGGACTGGAATTAACCCGCACTAGATGGCACCAACTCCAACAGGAGCTTGGCTGGCGTCGGCAGCAGTGCCAGGACCTGGAGGCCGACTTAGCCCGGGAAGATTCGGAGGCCACGCGGTTCGCCATGGAGCAGCAGGATTTCCTCACTCGTCTGAGGGGATCGAACGCCACAACCTCATCCGGACAGGTCCCGCAGGAGGAAGAAACCCCAGAAGAGGCAAGTCGGGAGGTTTTGCATTGGCGCACTCAAGCCGCCCTGGTGACGCAGTCCCTGGCAGATTTGGCGGCGCGAGAATCCGAGGCCTCCGCTGCACTCGACCGTGCGGCCCAGGCCGTGCTGGAACGACAGCAGCACCTGGCGGACCTCACGGGAGGACGCGAAGCCTTGGTTTCCTCTCTGGCGACGTTCCAACAGGAGGACAGCGAGCTGACCGAGTCCACGCGGCGGACGCAGAGCCTGATCGAACAGGCTCAGGCGCAGCTTGTCGACCGCGAGCAGAAATTGGCGGAAGCCGAGACCGCCGAGGCCGAATTGAGAGCCCGGCTTCACTCTGTGGAGCGCAACTACACGGAGGCCCAGGTAACGCTGGCAAGGAAACAGGAGGAGGTCGAGGGCCTGCGGCACAGGATTGAGGACGATTTCGGCCTCGTGGAGTTTGACTATGTCAACGAGGTCACCGGCCCGACGCCCCTGCCTTTCTCCGAACTGGTTGAACGGCTACCGCGGATTGAAACCCTTCCGGAAGATCTAGAAGATTTGGTGAACCGTGGGCGTGCACACCTGCGCCGCATGGGCGCGATCAATCCCGAAGCGCCCGCAGAGTTTCAAGAGGTGCGGGATCGTTTCGAGTTCCTCACCGCCCAGACCTCGGATCTCCAGCTGGCGGACCGCCAACTGCGAGAGGTGGTTTCCGAACTGGACCAACTAATGCAAGATGCCTTTCAGAGAACCTTTGAGGCCGTAGCCGAGGAGTTCCCACAGACCTTTGCGCGCCTGTTTGGCGGCGGCTCCGCCAAGCTTTTGCTCACCAACGCGGACAATCCCAATGAAAGTGGCATTGATATTCTTGCCCGACTTCCCGGACGGCGCACGCAGACCCTCGCCTTACTCTCAGGTGGGGAAAGAAGCCTGACTGCGGTGGCCCTGATTTTCTCCCTGCTGAAAGTCTCTCCGACCCCGTTCTGCGTCCTGGATGAGGTGGATGCCATGCTCGACGAGTCAAACGTAGGGCGATTCCGCATGCTGCTGGAAGAACTGAGCCAACACACTCAGTTTGTGGTCATCACGCACAACCGAAACACGGTCCAGGCCTCGCAGGTGATTTATGGCGTGAGCATGGCCCCTGATTCCTCCAGCCAGGTGATCAGCCTCCGCCTCGACGAGCTTGTTTCCGCACCCGCCGCCTCCTAGATCGAGGGTTTCCCCTCCAGCCCGGCTGGGCCCCATCCTGGTACGGACCCCGCAGGTCATGAGAGTCCGGGTTTTTGATGACCAGATTGCCCCGAAGAGAATTGTCAGGAACCTCATCCCGAGGGGAATGAAATCGCCTGGGATGGTGCCCCTTGCGAGCGGGCCGGAGCAGGTTTGAGAGAGCCCGGCGCTTGCGCCGAAGGCTCCATGAGCAACGATTACAAGGGTCGACCGCTGGACGCAGCCGTGCCCTCCCTGAAGTGCTTCGTTGATCTTCGCCATCAACCCTTCGCCCCCGAGTACATGGGGAAGAACGCGCTCAGCCCATGCGGAGGCAAGACCGCCGCTTTCGCACCTGCACGGGCGGGCTTCCCCGGCTGTCTTCGCCCAGCCTCAGGATGCCGCTCCGCGGAGCGGCCGGCTTTCCTCGGCAAGCCGCGTTGGCCTCCGGAGGCAGGCACCCGCATCCTCCAGCCGTCCCCTGATTGCAAGAGAGAATCGATCGTGGATCCATCTCGAACCGTGTCGCGACCACAGGGCCTCAAGGCAGAATCGGGGAGGTCGAAGCCAGCCGCACCGGTCTTCCCAGAATCGCGGGCTCGGCGTGTTAGAATCTCTTCGAAAAGAGGCCCCTCCCCGTAAGGGGATGGTTAGGCACACACGCTGATGGACCTTTCCCCCCATCTGAAAGCAGTCTTGGACAGCCTCCCGCAAAGGCCCGGGTGCTACCTGATGAAGGATTCTGCCGCCAAGGTCATTTATGTAGGCAAGGCGGTGAATCTGCGGAGTCGTGTGCGATCCTATTTTCACCCCGGCGCCGATCTCACCCCTCGGACCACGCAACTGGTACGTCAGATCACGGACTTGGAATGGATTGTGGTGGCCTCGGAACTGGAGGCCTTGATCCTCGAGATGAACCTGATCAAGCGCTACCGTCCCAAGTACAACGTCCGGCTCAAAGACGACAAGCGGTATCCGTACATCAAGGTTCACTGGGCCGATCCATATCCGAAGGTGACGCTTACGCGCCAGCTGGAAAACGATGGCGGCCGCTACTTCGGACCGTACACCAGCGTTTGGGCGGTTCACCAGACTTTGGATTTGCTGCGCAAGATCTTTCCCTACCTGACCTGCGATCGGGTAATTACCGGACAGGACAAGCGCGCCTGCCTGTGGTATGACCTGCATTTGTGCAGCGCTCCCTGCATTGGAGCGATCGGGCAACCTCAATACCGCCAGACGATCGACGATCTTTGCCGTTTTCTCCAAGGTGAAACGGAATCAATCGTCAACCGCCTTAAGACAGAAATGGCGCGGCAGTCCGAGGAATTGCGGTTTGAGCAGGCGGCAGGCCTGCGCGACCAATTGGATGCCATCAGCCGGGTAATCGAGAAGCAGAAGGTGATCACGCCCGAGCGACTGGACGCCGACGTCGTTGCCCTGGCCAGAGCGGAGAATGAGGCCTGTGTGCAGGTTTTCCTCGTCCGAGAGGGCCGCCTGATCGGGCGAGAGTACTTCGTGCTGGACGGCACGGAGGGAATCTCCGAGGGGGAGATCCTGAGGCAGTTCTTGATCCAGTTCTATGACCAGGCAACCTACGTTCCGGCCGAAGTGCTGGTCCCCTCGTCCATCGAGCAAGGCGAGGTTATCGAACTCTGGCTTCGGTCGAAACAGGAGGGAAAAAAGTCCGATCTTCGGGCTCCTCGGGAGGGGATAAGGCGTCAATTAGTCGAGATGGCCACCGAAAACGCACAGGAGACGCTGAATTCCCTCCGGGCTCAGCGGGCCGCCGACCGTTCCAAACAAGTCGAGGCCCTTTCCGAACTCCAGCAAGCCCTGATCTTGCCCTGTCCGCCAGCGCGAATTGAGTGTTTCGACATTTCCAACACGCAAGGCACAGCCATTACCGCCAGCATGGTCGTGTTCGAGCAGGGCGCTCCACGCAAAGCTCACTACCGCCGCTTCATTATCCGCAGTGTGCAGGGACCGGACGATTTTGCCAGCTTGCAGGAGGCTCTGCGGCGGCGGTTCCGCCGCTGGGCCGAGATCAATGGCGGATCCCTTCCCATCGGGCGGAAACCGGACCCCTCTTTCGCTTTGCTCCCCGACCTTCTCCTCATCGATGGAGGAAAAGGGCAACTCGGCCAAGCCTTGACGGTGCTGCAAGAGTTCGACCTTCGGCAACGAGTGCCGGCGGCGGCACTTGCCAAGCAGCAAGAGGAGCTGTTCCTTCCGGAGAAACCGGATTCCATTCTCCTTCCGCGCACCTCGCAAGCCTTGTTTCTCGTTCAACGGGTGCGCGACGAGGCCCACCGTTTTGCCATCTCCCACCATCGGCAAATTCGGGAGAGGCGAGGCCTGGCCTCGCAGCTGGAGGAGATTCCTGGAATTGGCCCGGCGCGCCGCCGTGCGCTGCTCAAGGCTTTTGCCGATGTGGAGGGGATTCGCAAAGCCTCGCTGGAGGAGCTCAGCCGCGTGCCGGGGATCAATCGCGACCTAGCAGCCCGACTCAAGCAAGGCTTGTGAGCCGGATCTCCAGTCACCATCTAGGAGCGAGACTGGAACCATGCCGCCACAAAAGACCAAACGAGAAACCCGCGAGGTGCGCCGCCGTCGAATCCAGAACATCATCGTGGCCGTGATCGGGTTGCTCGTGATTCTCTCCTTTATCCTATATAGCTTCGCGCGTCCTTAGCGAGTTGCCGCTCGACTTCGCCGATCGCTGGGGTGCCGGTCGCCGCTAGTCCGGACCGATGCTTTCCGAGTCCCGCCCCGACGAGCAGGACCTGGCGTCAAGCAGGTGATGCTGGAACAGACCCGCACCAAAGCTGCTCTCTTTGCGCGACTCAGGGGTAACGGCCCCGGTGGGGAAGGAGGCTGCGCGAAAGGCCTCCACACGGCGGTTTCAACGAAGGGGGGGCAGATTGGGGAGCCAAGTGTTCGAGTCTAGACAGCCAGCAGAAGACGGGCGGAGGGCGGGTCGTGCAGGGGCGCGGGAACTGCTCGGGACCGTAGGCGCTTTGATACTCCTTTCCCTTGCGGTCCACGCGCCGGTCCTGCGTCTGGTGCAGGAGGATCCCGGCCGCGCCACTCCTCCAGGGGACTCGCAACAATACCAGACCCTGGCCCAAAACCTTCTTGACCATCACGTCTTCTCGCTTGACGAATCGCCTCCTTTCACCCTGGACGTTATGAGAACGCCGGGCTATCCCCTGTTGCTTGCGGCGCTTTATTTCCTGGGTGGCCACTCGATGCTTGTGGTGGCGCTAGCCCAAGCCGCCCTGCAAACCCTGGGGGCTTTTCTGCTCATTGGGATTGCGCAACGGGTCTTGAAGTCTCGAGCCGCTGGATGGGTGGCGGCAGTCCTCTGGCTGCTAGCCCCGCTGCCGACAGTTCTATCAGGGGTTGTCCTGACCGACATACTCTTCACCACCCTACTTCTTCTAACGCTGTGGCTCTCGGCCAGGGAACTCTCCTGGCTGAACGCGCTGCTGGCTGGCCTGTTCCTCGGGTTGGCTCTCGTTACCCGGCCCATTGCCGAGCTCCTGATCCCTTGGGTCATCTTGATGATCCTGCTGCACCAGCCTTTCCGCTCAGCTCTTGTCAAGCTCCTGCCTCTCGCCCTTGGAGCTGCCATTGCGACGGGGCCCTGGCTGGCCTATACCAGCGCACAGTTCCGCACCCCCATCCTGTCCACCATCGGTGCCGACAACCTCGCCTTCTACACGAGCGCCTCGATTGTTGCTCACGAGCAGGGGATTGGATTCTCCAAGGGGAGTGATCAGGTCCATGCCCTGTACCAGAGGAGGCTGGCCCAGTTTCAGGCCACCCATGCCTCCCCGGCCACTCCGATCCAGCAGGCGGCCCTTGAGTCCCAAATTGCCTATCGCATTATCCTGGCGCATCCCCTCGAATCCGCTTGGTTCAATCTGGTCGACAGCTTCGGCACGTTGCGACCAGGGGTTAGTTACATCGTGCAGTTTCTCGTCCCCGGCCGCTTGCCGGAGGTGGTCGCGCCGGGCAGCGACCTCTCCCCCGCCCTCGGCGCCCTGGGGCAACCGCTGGTCCTGGGGGTGACCGCCGCCCTGCTCCTTTTCTATGTGCCTCTCTACGCCGCCTCGGCGCTTGGCCTGCTGTGGCTCTTCTGGAAGAAACGCTGGCAGGCCCTGGTGGCGCTGGGCCTGCCCTCGGCGATTCTCTTCTACGCGCCGGGAGCATCAGGAGACGGCAGATTTCGAGTTCCGTTCGAGCCTTTGCTCTGTCTCCTGGCATCGGCGATGACGCTCGAAGTGATTCGGGCGGTCCGCTCACGAAAGCAGGGCCGCCCCAGCGGCCCGCCGGGGGCTCCCTTCCTGAGGCGTTCTCCCAGCCGCGGCGGAGAGGCAACTTGAGACAGGCGGATACCACCGTCTCAAGCTTGGGCCATGGTTCCGCGAACCCCTTTGACAACCCTTTGCTCCTCTTTTACAATTCCCGACGCTTGCCCCGTACGATCGTTGATCGGCGCAAAACTATTCCCCATCCCGGGAACCGAGGGCGTTCTCGAGCCCTGGAGGCATCGGCAATCTCATGAAAGAATATCTCCCCGATAGGATCCGCAACGTGGCGCTCGTAGGTCACGGCGGGTCAGGAAAGACCTCGCTGGTCGAGGCCTTCCTGTTCGCGACTGGAACAACCACCCGAATGGGCAAAGTGGAAGAAGGGAACACAGTGTCCGACTTCGACGAGGAAGAGATTCGTCGGAGGATCTCGCTGTACACTTCAGTCTTGCCCGTGGAATACCACGAGTCGAAGATCAACTTTCTGGATTCGCCCGGATTCTCCGATTTTATTGGCGAAGTGATCTCATCGCTGCGGGTCGCTGACGCGGCCCTGGTGCTGGTGGACTCGGTGGCGGGTGTGGAAGTTGGGACCGAAATTGTGTGGCAACACATCGAGGAATTCCGGCTCCCCCGATTCGTGGTGATCTCAAAAATGGACCGAGAGAACGCCAACTTTGAGGGCGCCCTCGCCTCTGCCCAGGCCCTCTCCGGCACCAAGCTAATACCGGTAGAACTGCCCTGGGGCGAAAAGCAGGGATTCCGAGGCGTGATCGATCTCCTGGCGATGAAAGCGCGACGGGGGAGCGGGGAGCAGCTGGAGGAGATCCCCTCCGAGCTCCGCGAGTCTGCCGAGGAGGCCCGGACCGCCCTGGTCGAAGCGGCGGCTGAGGGAGACGATGCCCTGCTGGAGAAATACCTGGCCGGCGAGGCCCTGAGTGCCGATGAGGTCAAACGGGGTCTTCGCAAGGCGGTTCTCTCCCGCCTCTATGTTCCTGTCTTCCTTGCCGCCTCCACTGCCCAGATGGGTCTCGATCCCTTATTGCAGGGAATCGTGGATCTCCTTCCGGCTCCTAGCGACATTCCTCCAATCCCTGTCCGGGCGGGAACTGGCGAGGAGGAATTGCACTGCTCCGATTCCGGACCTCTGGCTGTCTATGTATGGAAAACGACCGCCGATCCCTTCGTCGGTAGAATGACCTACCTGCGGATCTACTCCGGAGTGCTGGCCTCTGACAGCCGAATCTGGAACTCAAGCAAGCAGACAGAGGAACGCGTAGGCACCCTGCAGATCCCTCGCGGAAAGGAGCAAATGCCAATTCCCCGCTTGCACGCCGGCGATATCGGAACCGTGGCAAAACTCTCGGCCTCCTCGACCGGGGACACCTTGTGCGAGCGCTCCCATCTCCTCAGCCTACCGGTCCCCAAATACCCCGATGCTCTCTATGCCGTGGCTGTCACCCCCAAGACGCAGGCGGATGCCGCAAAAATCTCCTCCACGCTCACCCGCTTGTGTGAGGAGGATATGACCCTCTTGTGGCACAACGAACCGAGCACCCAGCAGACCCTTCTGACCGGCATGGGGGATCAGCACATTGATGTCGCCATCCGGCGGGCGGATTCACGATTCCAAGTCGGTCTCAAAGTGGAAGCGCCGCGCGTGCCGTATCGTGAGACGATCACCAAACCCAGTTCTTCCCAATATCGACACAAGAAACAGACGGGCGGGGCCGGACAATTCGGCGAAGTACACATGCGGGTAGAGCCGCTAGCGGAGTCGGATTTCGAGTTCGTCAATGAGGTCTTTGGCGGCGCCATTTCCACCTCCTACATGCCGGCTATCGAGAAAGGCGTTCGCGGCGTGATGGGCCGGGGCGTGATCGCCGGCTATCCAGTCGTCAACATCAAAGTGGCGGTCACCGATGGCAAGGAGCACCCCGTGGACTCCAAACCCATTGCGTTCGAGATTGCCGGGCGAGAGGCCTTTAAGTTGGCTGTTCAGGGAGCCTCCCCCGTGCTCCTGGAGCCCATCATGGAGGTCAAAGTCACCGTACCTGAGGCGAATATGGGCGACGCGATGGGTGACCTCAACACGCGAAGGGCGCGTGTGCAGGGAGCGGAAAACGATCGTGGCAAGAGCATCATTACGGCGCTGATCCCCCAGTCGGAGATGCTGCGATACGCGACCGACCTGCGTTCCATCACCGGAGGGCGTGGCCTCTTCACCATGAAGTTCTCTCACTACGAACAAGTCCCCTCCCACGTAGCTCAACCGATCATTGCCTCCAAACAGAAGGAAACCGCTGGCCAAAAAGAGGAGGAGTAGCCCAGCCTGCGGCGGAGGAGGCAACCTCCAGGGCAACCCAAACCCTCCCAGCCAAGGGGCTCTCCCGGGGCCCCTTCCCTAAGCGCACGGACCAGGAAGCGCGGCCCCTCCGATACGATCGCGACTGGAGACCCTTGGGTCGCACCGAGCGCCGGCCGGGTGCGCCGGGGCCTGACGGATCGGCGGACGAGGGGACCGTGCATCGAGAGGATCTCTCCCAGAGGAACAAATGCCCGAGTATGAGCCCAATCTGACAGACGCTCCCATACCTGAAATGCGCATACGTAAGCCGCAGGCGGCCCAGGAGCCAGCTACGCCGAAGAGGGTTATTTCTATCCACGCCCACCCTGATGACCAGGAGTTCACGGTGGCTGGAAGTCTGGCCAAGTGGGCCCGGGCTGGCAGCGAAATTCTGTCGGTCATCGTCACCGACGGGGAAGCCGGCAGCAACGACCCCTCCAAGGATGGGT
Organism: Anaerolineales bacterium; assembly: GCA_049511715.1. Lineage (GTDB taxonomy): Bacteria > Chloroflexota > Anaerolineae > Anaerolineales > RBG-16-64-43 > JBEKHT01. Next base: position 45,034 of record JBEKXU010000009.1, on the reverse strand, counting down.
CCTTCCGCACGGAACTGGCAGGAATTCGGCGGGAAGAGCAGCTACGTGCCGCTCACGTCTTGGGCATCCAAGAGACGGTCTTTCTACACTATCCGGACGGGGAACTGGAGGCTTCACTTCGTCTGCGCAAAGATCTGACCCGGCTGATCCGCAAGTTCCGACCTGAGGTCGTCGTTTGTGGTGATCCCACAGTGCGCTTCTATGGAAACAGCTACATGAACCATCCGGACCATCGCGCGGCCGCCGATGCTGCCTGTGATGCTGCCTTTCCCTCGGCCGGTTCCCGCCTGTCCTTCCCCGATCTGCTCGAGGAAGGCCTGCAGCCCCACAACCCGCATCGGGTATTCCTGCACGGGTCGGATCGTCCAGACGTGTGGATCGACATCACCGAGACGCTGCCAGTGAAGATCGAGGCCTTGAGGCAACACCGCAGCCAGATCGGGAACGAGGATGTCGGAAAACGAATCCGCGGATGGGCAGCCGAAGACGGAAAGAAACAAGGCTTGGCTTACGCCGAGGCATTCCGCGTGATGATCATCGTGGATGAGCCTCCGGACAGGGACTGAGTCCAGTCGCCCGGTTGCGGAATCGACCTGCCCCCTATCCCCTTCTTGGAAAATTGCCGGAAGGCCACCCCCTGAAGCTCGGCCTAACCCAGTCGGCAAAGGAGTGCTGGACGCCGGTCGGAGCCCTCCCCGCCTCTGGAACCCACATCCTGAGAACCCAAATCCAGCGAATGTTATTCGACGACGAGGCTCCGCGAATCTGGAACGGATCCTTCCGTCCGCCGGCCAGGGCGACCCGGGCGGGGGCGGCCTACCGTCATGAGTCGCGCGCCAGGCAGAAAGGCAGGCCTCCCACGCGTGCCGACGAAGGCCCCCTTCCCCCGCTCAAGACCCTTGCAACCGACTGACGCCTTCGGTCCACGGAAAGAAGGCCCTCGATTCGGAAATCCCCAGAGGACGAACTCGTCGTGTCGGTTTGCAAGGTCGACCAACAAGCCCGACTTCTGCTGGATGACATCTATGCGGATTGCAACTGCGCGCGCACACTGCGCCTGCTCCCCGAATTGATGGGCGCCGAGGAGGTTCCTCACTATGTCCCCCACATCCTTGGAGCCGATCAAGGGTCCGCACGGCTTCCCGTGGAAGTGGTCTTACGGGCGGGGTACTGTTTGCGTTCGCCGGACAAGAGTCCTCCACGATGGTTGCCCAATCGGGCCAGAGTTTTTCGACGGAAACAGGCTTGGCTGTGACCGGTAAGCAGAGGAACAAGAGATCCTCCGTCAGCATGGCCCAAGTGCTCGCAAAGCAGCTCGGATCCTGATCTCTCATCCGCCTCTAAGCGACCAAAGTAGTCATTGGTTGCCCATTATTTATATGGATAACAATGATGAATTCCATCATGTATTCGACAAGGAGATAAAATACGAGCAAGAGTCTTGTCAATCGCCGCGTCCATCCTGACGGTGGCAGTCGTTTTGGCGGCTGTGGATCATCTTACGGGTCCTCGCCTGCTGTTGCGCCGGCGGCCAAGTCCGCAACGCTGGGCTCAGCCCCTACGGGAGCCATGATGGAAACAGCGCACCGACCCCGGTCGTCGTCGTGATGACGCATAACGCAACCCTGGGGAGTTTCCTGGCCTACTCACACGGTCGGACGCTCTACATGCGGACCACGGATACCCAATTCAAGTCTGGTTGTTGCGACACCTGTGCGCAGAACTGGCCGCCGCTGACCGGGCGGGCGACGGCCGAAAGCGGAGTAAACGGCAGCCTCCTTGGCACCGTCTGCCGCACAGACGAATCATCCCAGGTCACGTACAATAGTTGGCCGCTCTACCACTTCCGAGGGGATGTAGCCGCTGGAGACACGAAGGGCGAAGGCCTCGCCGCTATTTGGTTCGCGGTTTCTCCCTCGGGCACGAAAGTTGCCGCTCCCTCCTCGCACCGAGGCGGTAATGCCTACTAGGCAGGGAAGGGGCCATGCGTCTCCCTGCCGGGATGTACCCTGGCAGGGAGACGATCACGACAATGGCAAGGTTCCAGAGGTACGCAACGGGCGGCTGCATTTAAACTGAGACCCGCAGGGCGCACACCCATGTCCTTCCCGCGGAAGGCGCGGAGCCCTGGCCGGGCGGCAAAAGCAGGCCGTTACATCGTGTCCCGCCCGGCAGCCAGGAGGAGACAATGTTGAGAAGGAACTATCGCTTTGTTGTCCTAGCCATGGTGCTGAGCTGGTTGAGCGCCTGCTCGGCGCCCGCCACGGCTCTCGCCACCCCGCGCACCCCGCCCACCCAAGTGCCACCTACGGGGACCCCCATTCCCCTCAAGTCTCTGACGCCACAGATTACGGTGAACGACCAGAACGCAATGAACGGCACTGTTTCCATCGCCTCGGTCGTTGCCCTCGAGCAGGGATGGCTGGCCATCAATGCGGAAAAGAACGGTGCCCCAGGCATCGTTATTGGCTATTCGCCGGTCAAGCCAGGGGTCAACAGAAATGTGGTGGTCATTATTGACCTGCTTCATGCCACACCGCGACTTTGGGCAGTTCTCCACGTGGACAAAGGTCAGGTGGGCACATGGGAGTTTCCAGGTCCGGACGTGCCCGTGCAGGTCGCTGGAAATATGGTCATGTCCGCATTCAACGTCACCTTACCTGTGTCCGGGACCCCTCCGGCCTAAGAGATGGCCGCTCCGCAACGCCTGCACCATCATCGCAGATGGCCCAGGCCGGAATTGATCTTTCGGACCGAACGCTGAGTTCCTCTGCCGTTTGACTCATCGCGGAACATCCGTGCCGAGGGGGCCTTAGAAGTGCAAAGCCCTTTCCTGCATGGCGCGATCGTGGCCGTGTAACGCTGGCTCGGCTTGACCAGCCAGAGGCCGTGGTATGGGGGTACTCCGGGAACCAAAGCCCATGGAGGCGGGTTCCTCTTCCTCTTTCTCCTCATCCTCGGCAGAGGGGAGATCGCTGCTTCTCCTAAGAAGCCGAGGATCTTCTCTCGGGTTACGCTCGAGAGGAAATCGCCACTGACTGGACGGATTCCGGCCCTCGACCCAATACAGGCCCAGCGGGGGGACGCGGTCTCCCCTATCTCCTGCCCGCCGAGCCCAAGGCCTCATACAGTTGCCGCTAGCTAGTCCTCGGGCATTACCAAGACGAACGAAGTTCAACAGGAATTGGGAGGCGTTGAATAAAGTCCTCGCCATTTGAGCACCGAGGAACGCTTGACCATCTGTCAAGGGATCCACGAAGGTCGTAGCCTGGCAGACATCGCCCGGTCCTTGGGCCGAAGCAAGTCGACCCTGAGCCGTGAGCTGCGCCGCAACGGGACTGGGCTCGGCTACCTGCCGGACCTGGCCCAACGCCGCTACCGCCAGAGGCGCCAGGCTTGTCGCCCCAAGCCCAAGCTTGGAGAGCGGGCCCTGAGACGCTACGTGATCCTGAGTCTGGAGCGCGGCTGGTCGCCAGAGGTCATTGCCGGGCGCTTGAACCGGGATCACGGAGAGCCTCTGGTTAGCCATGAGACGATCTACCGCTTTATTTACCTCTCGCCTCTGGGCCGGCAGGAAAGGCTGTGGGAATACCTCCGCCGGGGGAAAAGGCACCGCACCCAACGCCACGGCCGCCAGGCCCAGAAAACCCCCATTCCGAACCGGGTTTTCATCGACCAGCGGCCCTTGGAGGCCCAGGAGCGATCCCAGCCTGGACACTGGGAGACCGACTCGTTGCTTTACCCTCGTGGCCAAGCTAAGCTGGAGGACAAATCCTCTCACGCTACTGCTCGCGCCCTGTGTCAACGCTTGGCCTCCTGGCCCGTTCGCAGCATAACGGCCGACAATGGTCCCGAGCACACCAATCACACCCTCGTCTCGCATCAACTCGGGATCCCGTTCTACTTCTGCCACCCCTATCACTCCTGGGAGAAGGGAACCGTGGAACAGACCAATGGTCTTCTGCGCAGGTACCTACCGCGCCACACCGACCTCCGCCGTCTCTCCCAAGAGGAGCTTGACCAAATTGCCGAGGAGCTGAATCAACGACCTCGGAAATGCCTTCAATTCTTGACCCCCAAGGAGGTGCTCCTATCTCATACCGTTGCACTTAGAATTAGAGTCTAGGCTCGACTTGTTTCTGGAAAGGGTGTGTTATAGTTCCACGTTATTCTCTCCCCCTGGAAGGGCTCAAAGATGAGACCCAACACTCAAGAGGACTCGGCTCCGCCCGGACTCGCTGATCTCTCTCTGCCCAGCCGCCTTGATCGGCTGCCCGACCTGGCCTACAACCTCTGGTGGACCTGGCATCCGCAGGCCCAGAGATTGTTTTCCCGCATCGACAATCTGCTGTGGGAACACGTTCATCACAACCCCGTTCGGTTTCTTCGAAAAGTCCACCGACCGCAACTGAACGCCATGTCGTATGACCGCTTTTATCTCGACCTGTACGATCGAGTGATGGCTGAGTTCGACGAGTATCTAACCACCAAGGAGACTTGGTATGCCTCCCATCATCCGGAGCTGACGAACAACCTTGTGGCCTACATTTCCACTGAGTACGGATTTCACGAGTCGCTTCCGATGTACGCGGGCGGTCTCGGTGTGCTCTCGGGAGACCATCTGAAGGAAGCCAGTGATCTGGGCATGCCGGTGGTGGGGGTTGGCTTTCTCTACACGCGGGGCTACTTCCGGCAGCGGGTGTCCGAGGACGGCTGGCAGGAGGCCATGCATGAGACTATGGACTTCGCCAGCTTGCCCGTCTGGCCGGTCCTGGATCAGCACCAATCTCCGGTGGTCGTGTCGGTGCCGCTCCCAGGCAGAGACCTGTCGGCCCGTCTTTGGCGGGTATGTGTCGGGCGGTGCTCCCTCTTTCTGCTGGACAGCAATGTCGAGGCCAATTCGCCGGAAGATCGTGAATTGACCGCTCGGCTGTACACCAGCGAACTCGAAAACCGCATCTCGCAAGAGATCATCCTCGGGATCGGGGGGGTGCGGGCTCTGCGGGCGTTGGGACGCGATCCCGCGGCTTGGCACCTCAATGAAGGACATTCGGCCTTTGCTCTGCTGGAGCGGTGCCGGGAGGACGTGGTTGCCGGCCGCGGTTTTGCCGAAGCCGCGGAGATAGTCCGGGCCTCCAGTGTTTTCACAACCCACACCCCCGTGGCTGCTGGCAGCGACGAGTTCCCCTTGTGGCTGATGGACAAGTTCTTCGCGCCGTACTGGCCCCAGCTCGGTTTGGAGCGCGATGCCTTCCTGGACCTGGGCCGTCGCCAGCAGTCCTGGGGGGAGGTTTTCAGCATGCCTGTCCTGGCCATGCGCCTCTCCGGGCACATCAACGCGGTGTCTGAGCTTCACGGCATTGTCTCGAGGCGTATGTGGCATTTCCTGTGGCCCAACCTGACGGAAGAAAACGTGCCGATCCACCATATCACCAATGGGGTGCACATCGAGACCTGGCTGGCGCGGCGCATGGGCATTCTGTTCGGGAAGTACCTTGGAGCAGATTGGCGGCGCAGGATCGACGACCCGGAAATGTGGGAGTCGGTGTCGAAGATCCCCGAAGCCGAGCTCTGGTCCGTTCGGAGCCATCTCAAGCGAAAGCTGGTTGCGCACATTCGGGAGCGGACCCGCGAAATGTGGCTGGCCGGGGGGATGCACCCGGTCCAAGCCGTTGCGGAGGGCGCCCTTCTGGATCCGTATACCCTGACGATAGGATTCGCGCGGCGCTTCACCACCTACAAGAGACCGGCCTTGATCCTGAGCGATCCCGACCGTCTGTTGAGACTGATCAACCAGCCGAACATGCCCGTCCAGATCATTTTTGCCGGCAAAGCTCACCCCGCCGATGAGCCGGCCAAACGCATGCTTCAGGAAGTCTATCGCGTCGCCAAGCGCGCGGAGGTCGGGGGGCGCGTCGTGTTCCTGGAAGACTATGATATCGAGCTCTCGCGCTATCTCGTCCAGGGGGTAGACGTGTGGCTGAATACGCCCAGGCGACTGCAAGAAGCCTCCGGAACCTCTGGCCAGAAGGCAGCTCTCAATGGCGTCTTGAACTTTTCGGTCTTGGATGGTTGGTGGCGGGAGGCCTACAACGGACAGAATGGCTGGGCGATCGGGGAGGACTTAGGAGCCAACGGCGATCCTCCCGATCCAGCCCGAGAACTTCAAGGCATGTATGAAACGCTCGAAAACGAGATTGTGCCTCTTTACTACCGGCGCTCGGCGGAAGATGTCCCCAGTGAGTGGGTTGCCCGAATTAAGGAGTCTATTCGTACCCTTTCGCCTCAATTCTGCACTCGGCGGATGCTCAAGGAGTATGCCAGCGAAATGTACCTGCCCGCTCTGACCCAAGCGGGCTCCGCCCCCCGTGACACCTCCTTCTCCGAGCCCTAGGGTAGGCCAGGAAACCAGCCCGATCTGCCCCGGCACTCGCGGGAACCAGGAGACCCGAATCCCAGCAAGACCACCCAGCTCTCATCGAGGCCAGGATCTGCTTTCAGCAGGCCGATCCGGCGACCCCGATCGAATTGCCGAAGACCGGTGCTCGCCGTTCGAGTCCCTCTTGTGACACTCGGAACGAGGAATTCGGAGGGAGCCCGAGAAAAGACCCGTCGCAGGTCTTCGTCCAGCTGGAGCCGCCTCAGCCTGGCTGGGGCCCGGAGGCGGCGGACCCCAAGACGAGTCTGGCAGCCGCCGCTATTCGGCGACCTGAAGTGGATCCGCGTCGGCTAAAGGCTGCGGACAAGGCTTTGAGCCGGATTCAGGGGAGGGCGAAGTCGACTTCCCATTGTCCGGGGTTCACCTGCTTGCTTGCAGAATCCTCGCCCACCACCTCAAGCCAGGTGTTCCCTGGGTGAAGGCGCAACGGTGCACCGGAGGCGTCGACGAACTGAAACGGCGACGTGGGACTGGCGACCACCCAGAATCCTTCGTAGACCATCCCGTCCCGAAAGAGCTGAAGCCGGCCCCGTTTGGTATAGACGAAATCCACGTCGTACTTCTCGTTTCCGGAAAGCCGACTGTATTCGGCGTACAGGATGGCTACGTTGTCCGTCTGAATCTGTCCCCCGGTGTTCCGGTCCGCCAGGGGAACCATCACGATGTTCTCTCCCTGCAGGGATTCCGACCAACGTTGGTACGCCCCCAGAGTCTCATCGTATCGCCACTCGGCCCGCGTCCCCCATGAAAAGCGAACTTGAACCTGGCTCCCTGGGTCCCCCCCAGGGGGCGGTTCCAGCTCAAAGGTCATGCCCCCCAGTTCCCGCCGGCCCTGAGATTTGGAGAGAGTCGTGAACGCAGCGGTATCGGCGAACACGCTGTTGACATTCCCGTTCCCGCCTCGGCACAGCGCCGGGCAGGTGGAGGGACTTTCACTTATCGCCCGTGAGCCCAGGGTCCCTACGACATGGGCCCACACCGTGGGATCGGCGCCGACAAAACCCAGAACCGCCTGGTACATCATGACCAACTCGGAATCCATATAGCGAGCCGAGCGCACTGGGCCGACCTTCGCGGCATCCTGGCCCAAGTAGACGGCCAGGAAGCGTGACATGCCCTCTTCCGTATAGTACTCAAACACCAGATCCGCGCCTAATAGCCCGGATTGAGGGCGCAGGCTTCGAGGGAAGTTCGAAACTTTGAGGGCCACCGGCCTTCGATCCAGAAGCGAGGGATCCCCAACAGGCAGCCCGGAAAGAGGGTCGACATTTTCCGGGAATTCAGGGCCCATCACGGACGGAGTGGGTGTTCCCGTGGGGGGGACAACCGTTGCTGTTGGCGAGGGGGCCTCAGTGACTCTCTCCGTCGCGGTGCTGGGCACGGCGCTGGCAGGGGAAGTCGGAATTGCCCCGGTGAGGGCAGGTCTCACCTTCGTCAGCTCGCCCGACGGACCAGGTGCAACGCACGAGGTGGAGGCCAGGATACCGGCCGCCAAAGCTATCGCCAGGGGCCAGTGCGAAAAGGGCCTGCGCATTCTCTTCCTCCGATCCCGCAAAACGAGGCCCGCCCGCAAGACGCCCAGGCGTCACGGCAGGGCGAACTCAACCCTCCAACTATCCCCAATGTTGGAGGAGGTCGAAGACTCGCCGACAAGCGCAATCCAGGTCACCCCGGGGTGCAGGGCAAAAGGGCCATTCTCACCGAAGAACTGAAGGGGACGATTGGGGTCCGCTACGCGCCAAGTACCCTGCCATTCCTGGCTGTCGCGGAAGAACAGCGCGCCTCCAGCGCCTAGCAGGTTCACGTCGTACATTTCAATATGGTCCGGTTCGTGCCGTCGGTTGAAGGGTACGGAGACCACGATCAGGTTCGAAACCGAGAGCTGCTGGCCGTTCAGACGGTCGGTCAAGGGCGCCATGCCCCCGCTGTCGGTTTCCGACCAGCGCAGGTACTTGTCGGTCCCCGGGTCGTAGCGCCACTCGGCACGAGCGTTATCCGTGAGGAAGCGCACAAGCAAGTCGGTGGCCGGCTTACCGCCGGCGGGAGGCGCGACGCTGAACACCATCCCCTTCAGAACAGGAACCAACGATGGGATTCCAACGGCCACGGCAGCCTTCCGCAGGGCAGCAGTGTTGCCGTACAGGCTATTGATTTGCGCTTGAGCGGGAAATCCCGGCGCGGTAGGCGTATATTCGCGGCAGAGGGCGGGACAGGGAGCCGGCCCTTCGTACAGCTTCGAGGTGATATTCTGGAGGGCGAACCAATCCCACACGCGCGAGTCGGCTCCGTTAAAGACCAAGATGGATTGGTACATCTTTTGCAATAAGGCATCGACGATGCGTCCTGACCGAATCGGGCCGACCTTGGTGACATCCTGGCTAAGGTACAGCGCCTGAAAACGCGTTTCCCCGCCTTCTTGGTAATACTCAAAGAGCAGGTCTGCGTAGGACAGGCCCGCTTGAGGCCTCGCGGTCCGAGGGTAGTTTGACACCTTGATGGCGACAACCGGCCTGGACAAGACACTAGGATCGCTTACCGGTAGGCCGGTGAGCTGGTCAATGGCCTGCGGGGAGGTGGGCTGAGGCGTTACAGTCGGTTCCGCCGTCGGGGTGCGCTGCGGCGGGATCTTGGTGGCCCTCTCGGTCGCGGTGCCCGAAAGGAGTCGGGCGGGCGTCGGCGCGATCGTCTGACTGGGCTTCGCGAGCCCGCTTGCGGGACGGAAGGCCGCGCAGGAAGTAGAAACCAGCACGATGCCCGCCGCGATGGACCCGGCCAACCTGAAACGTGCGCCAAACAGATGGGTCCGAGCCCCGGGGTCTCTTCGACCTGTGACCCGCAAGCCCGCCCCGCGGAAGATCAGTTTCTCCACCAGAGGTTCAAACCTCTACCGATCCCCCTGTCTCATGGAAAGTACATACGGAAGGTCCACAGCTGCGAAGAGGGAATGGTTGAAGATGCCTTGCCGATAACCGCAATCCAGGAATTCCCCGGCTTCAGGGCATAGGGCTGGCCGCTCGAATCAAAGAACTGGAGCGGGGCTCCCGGGACCACAGTCCGCCAGGTGCCGGTGACCACGCCACCATCCCGGAAGAACACGGCCTTGCCCGAACCCTGCAGGCCGAGTTGCCACATTTCTGCCGAGGTCGTCGCGCCGACGTAACGATTAAAAGGAACGAAGAGGACCAGAGCGTTGTCGACGGCCAGCTGCGTGTTGGTGGTGCTGTCGTCCAGGGGCACCATCGAACCCCCGTCGTTCTCGGAGAAACGCCAGTACTCCCCCGAAGCCACGTCATATTGCCACTCGGCTCGAGCCGACTGGGAGAAGTTCACCAGTAATCCCTGGGCCGATGTGGAATTGGCGGGCCGCTCCGGGTCGAATACCATGCCAGCGAGGTTGGGTTTCCCGGTCTCCAGCTGCGTGTTCGTCGCGTAAGCGTCGAGAGCTTGGGTATTGCCGAACGCGCTATTGACCTGCACGGCCACGGTGGGATCCCGACAGATCGCTGGGCACGAGGCAGGAAACTCATTGATGTTGGCAATTCCCAGCGCGTAAAGCTCGTTCCAGACATCTTCGTAGGCCTGGACGTGCACGAGGATGGCGTCGTACAGCGGGGTGATGCTCGTATCCTCAACCCGTGCTGACCGGATCGGTCCCACCCTGTCCGCGGATTGCCCGTAGTACAAAGCGATGAACCGCGTGGCGCCGCCCTCGGTATACAGCTCAAAAAGCAGGTCCGCCTTCGAGAGCCCCGCCTGAGGGCGAGCGCTGCGGGGGAAGTTCGACACCTTGATCGCCAGTGGGCGCAGGTTCAGCAGCGAGGAATTTGCCACGACCAGGCCGGTGAGCGGGTCGACACCGACGGGATATTCGTTCGGGCCCATGGGATAAAGGGAAGGAGTGGCCGTCGGCGTCGGGAGCGGGGTCTCGGTCGGAATCGCCGTGGGCGAGGCCTGCGGGGCAAGCGCCGTCTCGGTCGGGTTCACCGCCTCCGGCAGGGGGGTGTCCGAGGCAACCGCCGCAGCTGGCTGCCCTCCGGTAACCTGCTGCAGATTGCACGCGACGAGCAGCAAGCTCAAGACGAGAGGGAGAATGAGGATCAAAGGAGGGCGGCGAGTGGCTTTCATGATCAATCCCCTTTCAAAGACAACGATTCCGTTCCCCGTGCAATCCCCTTGCTTCGCAACCCTTGTGATCATCTCACCTGCGGCAGTCAAGTTTTCCTTGGGCGATCTGCGGGGTCGCCGGAGGCAAGACGGGGCGGCGGAAGATGCGTGCGAGGCAGGGCGCATTGTAACATTCGCTCTGCAGAGAGGTCAAACCAGAGCCCCTGAGACGTCCCTCTCGCGGGAAAGGGACCGGAGCCTCCCGGTAGCGGATATTGTAGAACGTGGGCAAATCTTGTTGCCGAATGGTTTCATTAGAATTCTCTTGCGGCCCCAAGGCTTGATCGGTTGACGGATCCGGCATCTTCTCTATAATTCTTGGCAATGAGTCGCGTTTCGAGCCTTCAACGTATGCAGGTTTTGGACAGCGAATTGGATCGGATCGGTTCCCGATTTCAGGAAATCGATAGAATCTTGTCCAGCTCCCCGGATGTTGAGGCGGCGCGCCAGGAGGCTCTGTTGGCGGATCGGAATCTGAAGGCGGCTCACGGAGCCCTGCGAGACCTCGAAGACCAAGCCGCCAGCCAGAGGGCAAAACTCGAGGAGACGACCCGTCGCCTCTATAGCGGAGTGGTCAAGAACCCCAAGGAATTGCTGGACCTGCAAAGCGAGGAAAACGCCTTGCGAAATCACATCGCCTCGCTGGAGGAGCGCCAGCTCGAGCAAATGATGGCCGTCGACGACAGCCAAGCGGAAGCGGACCGAGCCCGGAGCCGCCTCAAGGATGTGGATGCGCACCGTCAGATTGAGTCCGCCAGCCTGACTGAAGAGAGGCAAGAATTGCTTCTCCGGCAGGAAACGCTGGAAGCCCAGCGAGAGGCGGGGATTGCCGTTGTGAATGCAGAGGACCTGCAGGTGTATGCGCGGGTGCGGACCACGCATCACGGCTTGGCTGTGGCCCGTATCGAAGGCGGGGCCTGCGGCGCGTGCGGCGTCGCCCCCTCTCAGGCTCAGATTGACCAAGCTCGCCCGGGGGACCAGATCGTTTTTTGCGGGAATTGCGGTCGGATCCTCTACGCCGGATGAAGAGGCCTGCCCCTCCCGCTGCTGGCTGCGCTGGGCGACCCAGAGCCTGACGCGGCAGGCCATGATAAGATGAATAGGATGAGGGAAGCGGCGGACTCTGCCCAGGTTGCATAGGGCCACCACCCATCGAGCCATGGACATCTTCACCACCGCTCAAGCCAGCTTCTTTTGCCACCTTTTCATCGTCCTGGTCTTGGGGCTGACGATCCTCATCGCCCTGTCCTACCGCAAGCGCCTAAATCCTGACACCCGGCGACGCGTCTGGGCGGGTTTGCTCGCCCTGCTGATCTTCCAAGCCATCTTGCTCATGGCGGGGGGGTGGGGATCGGTCGGGCAGGGCGCACTTCAGCGAACCGTTGTCGGGAATCTTGAGCGGGCTGTTTCCCTCGCCTCCGCCCTGGTCTTTGGCTGGATCTTCCTTGCCCCCCGGCGATCAAGGATTGCGGATCTCCTCATCCCGACCCTGGTAGTCCTGACCGGGGCTCTGGCGATTGCGTTCACATACCTTCTGGCCAATACCGTGGCCATCGTGCCGGACCTGAATTTCAACGCCACGATCCTCTCCCCCTCCTGGGAGGTGCTGCGCGCGTTGGCCCTGATTGTGATGACCGTCCTGCTCGGGGTTCGACGTCCGGTTTCCTGGAGGCCCGCACTGGCGGCGCTCACGCTCCTGCTTCTCGGCGCTGTTCTGCAGATCTTCGTGGGCAGTTCCACTGGCGACCTAGCCGAGTACACCCGCCTGACTGAACTCATCGCCTATCCGCTTCTGGCCTACCAAGTGACTAGTCGCATGCAGTGGGAAACCGCTCAGCGCGGCCTTGGACCGGAAGGCCAGCAGAGTGCCCCCGGCGGCACGCCTCCCCATCCCGTCAGCGGGAGGCCGTTCCCCATTTTCGAACCCAGGGGCGGCGAAGTGGAGCGAGCGACTTGGGCTGCCGGTTGGATCGGCCAGTTGGCGAGTGCTCAAGCGGCTCTGCTCCTGACATGGGATCCAGAGGCAGCGGAACTTCGGACGGTGGGCGGATTGCAGTGCCAGAGCTCCACCCCCATCCCTGAACTGAGGCAAAAGGTCGCACAGGATCCGTTTCTCCCAACCGTATTTCAGGACGGAGAGTCCGCCCGCATTGCAAGCGACGAAATGCCGCCGGATCTCCGCGTGCTGCTGGAGCAGGCGGGTCTGGACCAAGCCGGTTCGGTTCTCCTTCTCCCGCTGCCGCCGGGGGATGGGCAGCACTCCGCCGTTCTCCTGACCAAGGCTCGCACCTCCCTCCCCTGGACACAGGAAGACCAAGACGCCTTCGAATGGTTCGCCCTGCCGTTGTCGCTAGTGCTGCAACCCTCGGGTCAAGTCGCCTACCCCGGCGCAACTCCAGCTCCCTCTCGCACGACCTCCGTACTGGGGGCAGCCGAGATCGATCACCTGCGGACACGAATAGCAGAATTGGAAGCCGAATTGCAACGCTCGGGGCAGATGGCTACGGAGACCGTCTCGGCGGCCTCCGAGGCGATCGCGGCGGCCAGCGGAGCCGGCGCCGAGGCGCGGATCTCGATGGAAAACGAAGCCGTCCGCCTCGAAGAGAATCTCCTCCAGGCCATAGCCGATCGCGAAGGCCGAGTGGGGAAGCTCCAAGAGGCTCTGCAGAGTGCTCAGGACCTAGTCAGTGCCGCACAATTGGCTCCGCAAGAGTCCCAGGCCCAAGGGAGTGAGCAGACCACAGCGCTGCGCCTCGCGCTAGAGCGCGCAGAAAAAGAGCTGGCTGAGCAGAGAGAGGAGCGGGCAGGCGGTTCGGCCGGAAGCTGGGAAGTTGCCGGACTGCCCGTGGTCGATCGTGAACTGGTGGCGGCACTGATCAAGGAGCTTCATCACCCAATGTCCCTGGCTGTTTCCTATGCCGATCATCTTCTCCTGGATGCCGGCCGAAAAGATGGGGGCCTCGGGAGGAAAACCCTGGAACGGGTGCGAGCCTCACTGGCCCGCACCAACACCTTAGTCCAGGCGCTGGAAAAAGTCGCCCTCATTCATGACAAAGAGCTCCCCACGGAAAAAGGGCCAGTTTCCGTGGGAGAGATCTTAGAGTCCAGCCTGGGATCCTCGCGCGACGTCATCCAAGAAAAGGGCCTCGTAATTCATATGGAGGTGGCCGAGGAGCTATCTTCGGTTCAGTTGGATCCGGGAACTCTGCAGCAAGTCGCTGAACACCTGATTCACAACGCGGTCTTGGCCACACCCGCCCACCAAACTGTTGAAATACGCGCTGTGGCGGTCTCTGTTGAGGGGAGCTCGAGACCCTCCTTGCTGATATCGATGCACGACGGGGGCCCCGGCATCGCCTCGGAAGATTATCCGCGCGTGTTTGACCGGGTTTCCCGCACCGCAGGGCAGCCGATTGAGGGACTGGGAGACCTCGGGGTGGGCCTGGCGGTGGCCAACATCCTCGTCCAGCGGATGGGTGGTCGCCTCTGGCTGGAAAGCGCACCGAATCAGGGAACCACCTTCCAAGCCCTCTTCCCTTTGGAGTCGGTCTAGCGTCGGCCCCGGTCGCTCGCGGTTCCTCCGCGCTCTCCACGAAGCGCCCCGGCCTCCTTCGGACGCTCCCTCCATAGAAATCACCCGATTGCGCCCAATAAAACTCCCTTGGAGCGGGCCCAGGCCGCAGAAACCTGGGCCCGCTTATAATCGTAATTGCGACCGCAAAGCGGTGCGAAGAAGAGAAAGGAGTTTGAATGAGTTCCAACCGTTTGAGCCGATGGGTAGGGCTGACGGTTATCGCTCTGGGGTTGACGGCCTGCGGATTGGGGTCGACCGGTGTGACCAGTACGGTCCCTCCGCAACTGGCGGGGTTCTCCCCCACTCCGTCTCCGTTCCTGCCCGAAGCCAACACGCCCACACCGTTTCTCCCTGGCCTATCGACACAGCTCGCGCCGTTCGTGAACAACACCGGCCTGCTGCCGAATGGTCTCGCCACCCCTACCCCCCCTTCTTCTGGGCGGCAGCCCTGGGCTCCGTACGCCGGGCCGGTCTACCCAGCCCCGACAGCCATTCCGTCGCCCGTACCGCCCATCGAGTTGGGCACGGGGGTCATGAATATTGCCCTTCTGGGAAGCGACGTGCGCCCGACGGGAGGAGGCTTTAACACGGACACGATCATCATCCTGTCCCTAAACCCCACCAAGGGAACTGTCACCTTGATCTCATTCCCGCGGGACCTCTACGTCTACATCCCTGCTTACGGGATGCAGCGCATCAACGTCGCTTTCCCCATTGGAGCCAGCCTGGGCTACCCCGGTGGCAACTTTGGCCTGTTCAAGGACACCCTCATGTACAACTTCGGTCTGCGCGTCGATCACTGGGTGCTCATGGACTTTTCCGGATTCCAAGCGCTGGTGAATTCCCTGGGGGGGATCGATGTGCAAGTCGGGCAAACTCTCACGGATCACCGCGCCGGATACGGCCAATACACGGTCCATGCTGGACTCGTCCACATGGATGGGGCCACCGCTTTGTGGTACGTACGGGCCAGATACACGACCAGCGACTTTGATCGTGACCGCAGGCAACAAGAGGTGCTGGTAGCCGTTGCCCAGAAGGCCCTCAGCCTGAATGCTCTTTCCAATCTGCCTGGCTTCTTTAGCCAGCTCAGCCAATACGTCAGCGGGGACCTGACCTTCCAGGATCTGTTGCCGTTTGCCGGGATGGCAACCAACGCGAATCCCAGCAACATCCGCCGCTACCGGATCGTTTCGCCGACCCAATGCTATGGTTGGATCACTCCCGGACACGCGGACGTCCAGCTCCCCCGCCCCGACGCGATTCGCACCCTTCTGCAGCAAGCGCTGGATCCCTGAGGGAGGGACCCGCGCGCAGCGCCGCGTCTCACGGCCTGCCTGAGTTGCTTCTTTCCGGCTCGCCGGGGGCAGCGACCTGAGGATGCCGACATAGAATCAAAGGGGCCCTCACAGGCGACGGAGGGGGACGGCCCGACCTGAAGGGCCACACAGACGGGGGGGGTGATGGCTCAGGTCTACTCAAGGGGATCCCGAGGAGATCACTTGAAGCCCGATGAGGCGAGCATGCTTTCGCAGCACGGCCTGCAGTCCGAGGCATCCCTTAAAACCGCTCTCGTGGTCTGGAGGGCCCACTTGGAGCAGAGCGGCATGGCCACCAACACCATCAAAGCCTTTGCCGCCGACCTCAGTCTTCTGGCCAGGTACCTCGGTGCCGGACGAGCAATCGGGGAAATAGGAACCACGGACCTCCAGTCCTTCTTGAGGTGGATGAGGAAGGAACGGGGCATCCCATGCAGCCCCAAGACCTACGCCCGGCGCGTCACTTCCCTGAAGAGTTTTTTCCGGTTCATTGACCAGGTAGGCGCCATTCATGGAGACCCGGCCCAAGCGATCCTCCAGGAGACCGTCCTTAGTCCTCTGCCGGAAATCCTCACCGCGGCCGAACAGCAGGCCTTGATGGAGGTCGCCCGTGGCCTGCGACAGGGGACCCTGGAAACCAAGCCCGACTCGCGGCCGTTTACCCTGCTGGACCTCCTGCTCGAGACCGGAATCAAGAAAGGCGAATGCCTAGCCTTAAAGCTCAGCCATGTGGCGGCGGAGGAAGCGGACGGGGCTTATCTTTTCGTGCGCTACAGTAATCCTCGACTGCGATTCAAGGAAAGAAAGCTGAGCCTGTCGACCGAGTGGGCCTTGGCCTTCCGCGAGTACAGGGAACAGTATGGACCGATAGATCAAGTCTTCCCCTGGTCCCCCCGCAGGCTCGAGTACCTGCTTGAAGATCTGGGTCAGATCTCCAGGCTCGACAAACACCTTTCGTTTGACATGTGCCGATGGACCTGCGCCGTCCGGGATCGAGAAAACCACATACCGCCGGAACGCGTGCGCGAGAAGCTGGGCCTCAGCCGCATTCAATGGAGAGAGATCGGGAAGAAGATCGACAAGCTCGCCGCTCCTCCCCTCTGAGGAGGTGCCTCGCGACGGAGCCTGGTTCCCTCCTGGCTTCCGAGCCGACCCTCCCCTCCAACGCCAAAAGAACGACTTCCGCCAACCTACAACCCCGATAGCTTGAGGCTTCAGGGCCGTTCTCGAGGAAGGCCCTGCAGCAACAACGAAACGTCCCGAGCCACCGGCCTGCTAGCCAGGTTAAGTCCTGGCGGGGAAGAGCCGCATGAGCCTAGACCGCCGCGGGAAAGGAGGGTCGCGGGGAATTATGCAGGGTGCCGATAGATCCCGGATTGCTCAATGACCTCCCAAACCCCGTGGGGAACCAGATACCGGATCGGCCGTCCCTCCCGGGCCCGCTGGCGGATCTGGGTAGAGGAGATGTCCACAAAGGGCGCTGGGAAGAATCGCAACCGCTGGCCAATCCCGGGGAGATCTCTCTCGAGGCTCTTTTCGTCCCAGCGGATCCCGGGGCGGCGCATCACGCCCAGAGTGCACTTTTCGATTAACTCCCTGGAGCGGGACCAGGTTGGCAGGTCCCGGAGCGAGTCCTCCCCGATGAGGAAAGTCCATTCGTGGCCAGGAGATTCCGACCGGAGAATGTC
Organism: Anaerolineales bacterium; assembly: GCA_049511715.1. Classification (GTDB taxonomy): domain Bacteria; phylum Chloroflexota; class Anaerolineae; order Anaerolineales; family RBG-16-64-43; genus JBEKHT01. The sequence continues at coordinate 27,850 of JBEKXU010000009.1, read as the reverse complement.
AACCGTGTCGACGGCATACTGAGGGCCGGGCCTTTCCAGGTCAACCCGGGAGAGGACGAAGCGGGAGTTGCCCTGAATGGCCTGCGCAACCATCTGCAAACGGATCGGAACCGGAGAAAGGGACTGACCTCGCTTGTGGGGTGGCTGCGGCGTCAATACCCAGAGCACCTGCTCAAGGTCCAAGGCAGCCAGCGCCTCCTCGGCCAGGATGAGGTGGCCTAGATGCGGGGGATCGAAACTGCCGCCGAAGACCGCTAGTCGTGCCACTCCAGATCCTGTTCACCGATGAGCACGGTGTCCCCTTCCTTTACCCCTGCCGCGCGCAAAGCATCGTAGATGCCTGCAGCCTCCATGATTCTCTGGAAGCGTTCCACGGCCTCATCGTACTCCCAGAAAGTCATCTGAGCCGCCCGCTCAATGCGCCGGCCTCGAACCCTCCAGGCTCCCTCCCCTTCCCGCACGATGGCAAAGTCTGGTTCCTCGACCGGCCGATAGATTGGGAGTTCTCCGGAGCCAGAATCTCGGGGCGGGAGGGTATCCAGAATCTGCGCGGCTCGGTTGAGCACGTCGCGAACCCCCTGGCGATTCAGCGCTGAAATGGCGAATACCTCCCTGCCTTTGCTCTTGATCGTTTCGCTGACCTGCGGCCAGTGGGCCTGAGCTTGCGGCAGGTCCATCTTGTTCAGGGCAACGATCTGAGGCTTGCCAGCCATCTCGGGGTCATACAGAGCGATCTCCGTGTTGATCTGGGAGTAGTCCGCCAACGGGTCGGCCCCCGCTCCATCCAGAAGATGGATGAGCACCCGGGTCCTGGAAACATGGCGCAGAAATGCGAAGCCCAGACCCACTCCAAGGTGCGCGCCTTCCAGCAACCCGGGAATATCTGAGAGGACCAGGGTCCTCGAATCGATGGTCGCGACCCCCAGGTTGGGCTCGGTGGTCGTGAACGGGTAGGCGCCGATCTTTGGGTGGGCGGCCGTGACCGCCGCCAGGAAGGTACTCTTGCCCGCGTTGGGTGCGCCCACCAGCCCGATATCGGCGATCAGGCGCAACTCCAGCCTCAGCCTTCGCTCCTCTCCCAACTCACCCTTTTCGGCAAGATGGGGGGTCTGATTGCTCGCCGATGCAAAATGGGGATTGCCCCGCCCTCCCCGCCCTCCTTTGGCCACCCGCAGGGACTGCCCAGGCTGCGTCAGGTCACCCAGCAGTTGCCCGGAGGAGACCTCGCGCACCTGGGTGCCCAGAGGGACCAGAATGACGGAGTCGGCACCGGATCGGCCGGTTTTGTTGCTTGAGCCGCCTCGGCGGCCATCTTCCGCATTGTAGAGCCTGCGGTGATGAAGATGGTAGAGGGTGTTTAGGCTTCGCTCCACGCGAACAAGCACATCCCCGCCCCGACCTCCGTCGCCTCCATCCGGCCCGCCCAGAGGCACATACTTCTCCCGATGGAAGTGCAGCATGCCATCGCCCCCCCGCCCTCCGCGCACCTTGATTTCCGCTTCGTCCAAGAACATTTCGGCCCACCGTTGCGATTCCGGGTGCATTGTGATACATTGAAACTCATTGTAATCCGTTCACTGTGAAGCAAGGAAAAGCCTCGTGCCCTCGCACCCTGTTCCCGACATTGTGGTCGGCCGCCTGCCGGTTTATCTGCGAGCCCTGACCGCAATGACCCAAGAGGGAAAGGTCATTACCTCCTCTCAAGAGTTAGCGACGCGCCTGGGGTTCACCTCGGCACAGATCCGCAAGGATCTCTCACATTTCGGGGAATTCGGCAAACAGGGGCTCGGGTACAACATCCCGTTTCTCAGCGAGCAACTACGCCACATCCTCAAGCTGGATCGGATTTGGGGTGTCGTGCTGGTGGGCGCGGGCGATCTGGGCCGCGCCTTGGCCAACTTCCAGGGCTTCCAGGAGAGAGGGTTCGAGATCAGAATAGTATTCGACAGCAATCCGGCGAAGATCGGCCAGTCCCTGGGTCGCTTCGTGATCCAGGACATAGACCAACTCGTGCCCAGCCTCCACGAGAGCGACATTCGGATCGCCATGCTGGCGGTCCCCGCCCGGGTCGCTCAGGAGGTGACCGGGCGTCTGGTTGAAGCGGGGATCCGCGCGATCCTCAACTATGCTCCCACCACGTTGTCGGTCCCAAGTGGGGTTTTCGTGCAGAACATCGACCCGGCCGTCCACCTACAGCGGATGACGTACTACCTGCTCGAGCACGACTAGTCCCAGGACGGGGATCGGCATCCCCCGGCACAAGAATTCTACGCGGGGGGCAGGAATCGTCGGAACAGCTCGACCTGATGAAGAACTCTTTCCGCTCCCAAGGCGAGGCACGCGACGGGCTCCTCAGCCAAGTAGGCGGGTACGCCCGTGATCTGGGTGAGATATCGGTCCATTCCCCTAAGCAAGGCTCCTCCGCCACACAGCATCATGCCTCGATCAATGATATCGGAAGTCAGTTCCGGCGGAGTCTTCTCCAAAGTGGCACGCACTCCGGCCCCGATGCGCAAAAGGGATTCTTCCAAGGCCTCCAGGACATCGGAGGTGGTGACAGTCAGCTTCCGCGGAAGGCCATTGACTTGGTCTCGACCTTGCACTTCCAAGGTTGAGTCCTGCTCCAGGGGAATGGCTGCCCCGACCTTGAGTTTGATTTCCTCGGAGGTGGTGTCGCCTACCACCAACCCGTACTTGTGGCGAACGTAGCTGGCCAGCGCTTCATCCAGCCGTTGTCCTCCTAGCCGCACCGTGTTGGCCACGACAATGCCATTCACGGCGATCACGGAACTCTCGCTGACACCGCCCCCCAGGTAGACCACCATATTGCCCGAAGGGGTCCCGATGGGCAAACCCGACCCCACGGCCGCCGCTAGGCTTCGCGGAACGAGGAAGACTTCTCGGCACCCAGCCCGGAAGGCCGCCTCATGAGCCGCCCGCCCTTCGACGCTGGTCACCCCGTAGGGAACGGTTACCATCGCTCTGGGTTTGAACAGCCGCACGGGACCACAGACTTTCTGAATGAAATAGGAAAGGATTCTTTCAGTGACCTCATAGTCCGCGATGACCCCATCGCGCAGAGGGAACATGACTTCGATTCCCTCCGGGACGCGGCCGTACATGTCCTTGGCTTCCTGCCCCAGAGCAACGATCTTTTGATCGTCCACATCGATCGCGGCCATGGTTGGTTCGCTCAGGACGATTTCGCCGCCCTCGGCAATGAGGGTGTTTACGGTTCCTAGGTCGATTCCGAGATCGCGGTAAAGTAGGGCCATCGATTTTGGTTAGGCGTTGGAGATAGTGGTCGCAGGATGGGCTAGGGTTTGGTTTGGGGAACCTCAGAGGCCGGCGGACGTCCCCGGCGGAACCGGCGAATAGCGCTCAAACGCAAGTTCGAGCGCCGCAGCGCTGCCTGGGCTTCCTGCCACTGCGGACTATCCGCGCGACGACCCTCGCTCAGGAAGGCCTCGGCTCGAGCCTTGGCCTGCTCCGCACGAGCGACGTCGATCTCTTCGATATTTTCTCCCTGATCGGCCAGAACGGTCACCCGCTCGGGCCGCACCTCCAGGATCCCCCCCGCGATCGCAAACACCTCCTCCTCCCTGTCATGGACTACACGCAGGACCCCGTACTTGAGGGTCGTCAGCAACGGCGTGTGGCGTGGGAGGATGCCCAGATCCCCTTCTGCCCCGGGGGCGTACACGGCATCCACCTCGCCGCTGAAGAGCTGTCGGTCCTGGGTGACAATCTCACATCGGAAAGGCATGGCGTTCCCTTCGGCCAAGATTCTATCCCCCCTCCAGAAGGCGGGCTTTTTCGACCGCCTCTTCGATCGTGCCGACCATATGAAAGGCGCCCTCGGGGAGCTCGTCGTGTTTGCCTTCCAGGATCTCCTGAAATCCGCGGACGGTTTCCCGCAGGGGCACATACACGCCCGCCTGTCCGGTAAACTGTTCTGCCACGAACATCGGCTGAGAGAAGAAACGCTCGATCTTGCGCGCGCGCGAGACGATCAGCTTATCCTGCTCGGAGAGCTCGTCAATCCCCAGGATGGCGATCAGGTCCTGCAGGTCCTTGTAGCGCTGCAGCACGCGCTGGACCTCGCGGGCAGTTTGGTAGTGAGCCTCTCCCACAATACGCGGATCGAGGACGCGCGAGGTTGAAGCCAAGGGATCGACCGCGGGAAAGATCCCCTTTTCGGCAATCGAGCGCTCCAGAGCGATGGTAGCATCCAGGTGGGTGAAAGTCGTCACCGGGGCGGGGTCGGAGTAGTCGTCGGCCGGCACGTAGATCGCTTGCATGGAGGTGATGGAACCGCGCTTCGTCGAAGTGATGCGTTCCTGAAGTTCGCCCATCTCCGTGCCCAGGGTGGGTTGATAGCCGACCGCTGAGGGCATCCGCCCGAGCTGGGCAGAAACCTCCGAGCCGGACATGCTGAAGCGGTAAATGTTGTCGATAAACAGCAGGACATCTCGACCTTGATCCCGGAAGTATTCGGCCATCGTCAGCGCCGTCAAGCCCACCCGCAGGCGAACGCCGGGCGGTTCATTCATCTGCCCGAACACCATGACCGTGTCCTTCATCACCCCGGACTCCAGCATCTCGCGGTAGAGCTGGGTGCCCTCACGGGTACGCTCACCGACTCCCGCAAAGACTGAATTGCCCTTGTGGACTTTGGCGATCGTGCGGATGAGCTCCATGATGATGACCGTCTTGCCGACCCCGGCTCCGCCAAAGATGCCCGTCTTGCCACCCCGCGTGAAGGGAGCAACGAGGTCGATTACCTTCAGTCCGGTCTCAAAGACCTCGGTGTGCGTCGACTGCTCGGCCAGAGGAGGGGCCAGGCGATGAATGGAGGCTCGCTCGTCGCTGTGAAAGGGCCCGGCCTCATCGATCGGCTGCCCGAGCACGTTGAAGACTCGACCGAGAGTGGAGGGGCCGACGGGCACAGTGATCGGGCCGCCGGTAGCCGTCACCGGCATCCCGCGCTGCAACCCATCGGTCGTGTCCATAGCCAGACACCGCATCCAGTAGTCCCCCAAGTGCTTCTCGACCTCCAGAACCAAAGGCTCCATTCCTTCACGGCGGACCTCCAAGGCATCGTAGATCTCCGGTAGTTGACCGGCCGGAAACTCGCAATCGATCACCCCGCCTTGAATCTGCACGATCCGACCGGTCAAATTGGCCATCCCCGCGGTCCTCCTTGGGCGCCTCGTCAGCAGGTATCAGGCGACATGGCTCGGGATCGCAACCCGAGCCGACACGGACAACGCTTCTGCCCCTCCAGAGATATCGAGCAGGTCGCTCGTGATGCTCTCCTGTCGAGCCTTGTTGTAATCCAATTGAAGGTTTCCGACGAGCTCCAATGCATTTTCCGTCGCGTGACTCATTGTGACCATCCGGGCGGCGTGTTCGCTCGCCAGGGATTCTAGAATCGCCTGATAGACCTGAAGCATGGTGAAGCGAGGGATAATCTGGTCCAGCAATTCGGCCCGACCCGGCTCATAAAGATACAGGGCCTGCGGGCCCGGTGCCGTCTTGCTTCCCGAGCCCCTCTCCCGCTCTGGAACGTGCATCGGAAGCAGTCGTCGTACTCTCGGATGCTGCTGGCTGAAGCTGATGAACTCCGTGTAAGCGAGGTAGACCTCATCCGCCTGCCGAGTCAGGAACTCATTAACGGCAAGCCGGCCAATGGCGGAGACATCGGCGAAACCCGGAACGGTCGGCAAGTGGCTGAATTCCGCCATCAGGTCGGCCCCGCGCCGTATCAGCATTTCTCGCCCCTTCCGTCCGACGACGATGTACCGCACGGGAACCGGACTGGCGCGGAACAAGCGCAAGGTCTCCCGCACGATGCTGACATTGTAGGCGCCAGCCAGCCCGCGGTCACCGCTGATTAGAAGGACGAGAACATGCTCAGTCCGGGGACGGCTGACCAGGAGCGGATGAAGGCTCTCCCCACCCGGTTGATTGGCAAGGTCTTCCAGGACCTGCCAAGCTTTGCTAGCATAAGGACGCACGGAGACCGCGGCTTCCTGCGCTCGGCGCACCTTGCTGGCACTCACCGCCTCAAGGGCTTTGGTGACTTGAGCGATGTTCCTAACGCTGCGGATCCTCAGACGCATTTCTCGCAGTGAACGCATGTCCTCTCCGGCGACTTTGAGGTCCTCTCCCCACTTGCAAGGCTAGGGGCTCCAAGCGGAGGCGTAGCCTTCCAGGGCCTCCTTCAGGCGAGTCTCTATTTCCGGACTCAGCTTGGCCTCCCGCTCAATGGCTTGAGGCACATCCGCATAGGTCGTGTCCAGGAAACTCAGCAGGCCTTCCTTCCAGGCGGCCATCTTCTCCAAGACAACCTGATCCGCATATCCGTTGGTCCCAGCGTAAATGAGCACCACTTGCCGACCCAAGGAAAGCGGTGAGTACTGAAGTTGTTTGAGGATCTCCTGCAATCGGTATCCGCGGTTCAGCTGCATCTGGGTCGTGCGATCGAGATCGGAACCAAACTGGGCAAAGGAGGCGAGCTCACGAAACTGGGCCATGTCCAGGCGCAGTTTTCCGGCGACTTGGCGCATGGCCTTGGTTTGCGCATCGCCTCCTACCCGAGAGACGGAAATGCCTACGTTCAATGCCGGGCGAATGCCCGCGTAAAAAAGGTTGGCCTCCAGATAGATCTGACCATCGGTGATGGAAATGACATTGGTGGGGATGTAGGCCGATACGTCGCCCAGCAGGGTCTCAATGATCGGTAAGGCAGTCAGAGAGCCTCCCGACCCTTTCACTTTCGCAATCCGATAGTTCTCCGGATCGGGCATCTGGGTGAGAGCCTCGCGCGCATTGCGCTCAGCCACCGGGCCCGAGTAAACCCGGGCATCGACTGCCTCTTGCTCCCGCGCTTGCGCGCCGGGCATTTCCTTGGGAACGATCACGTACCTGTCGGCGAGGCGAGCCGCACGCTCGAGCAGGCGTGAATGCAGGTAAAAAACATCCCCGGGGTAGGCCTCCCGACCGGGAGGGCGTCTCAACAGCAGGGAAACCTGGCGGTAGGCCCAGGCGTGTTTGGAGAGGTCGTCATACACGACCAGAGCATCTCGGCCCGACTCCATGAATTCCTCACCGATCGCGCAGCCAGCATAGGGAGCAATATATTGCATGGCGGCCGGGTCATCGGCCGCAGCCACCACCACCACGGTGTGTTCCAGCGCCCGGTAGCGTTCCAGCAGGGCCACCGTATTCGCCACCGAGGACTTCTTCTGCCCAATGGCCACGTAAATACAAAGGAGATCCTTGCCTCGTTGGTTGATGATCGTATCAATCGCGATGGCCGTCTTCCCTGTCTGGCGATCTCCGATGATCAGTTCTCTCTGTCCTCGCCCGATAGGGATCATCGCGTCGATCGCTATCAGGCCGGTTTGCACGGCGGTATCGACATCCTGACGCTGGGCCACCCCCGGAGCAACACGCTCCACCGCGCGATAGCGCTCGAAACGAACTGGGCCCTTCCCATCCAGCGCCTCACCTAAAGGATTGATCACGCGCCCCAGCAACCCTTCTCCCACAGGAACCGAAACGATTCGTCCCGTGCCGCGGACCTCCATGCCCTCTTCAATTCCGGTGTAATCGCCGAGCACGATCACCCCGACTTGGTCGCGCCCCAGGTTGAAGGCTATGCCAATCGCCCCGTTTCCAAACCGGACGAGCTCCTGAGAGCGGATGTCGGACAAGCCGCGAACGCCGACAATTCCGTCCCCGGCCTCAAGCACCCTCCCGACTCCCTCCGGGACGAGCTTGGCTTCATATTTCGATATCTGGCCTTGAAGTTCGCTGGCGATCTGCTTGCCGAGATCGGACATATCGTCTCCCCGCTATTGACTTCGGAGCATGCGGGCCAGCCTAGGGGTCAGGCAGCCGACCTACCCGTTCCAGCGGCTCAGCCAACCGGAGGCTGGACAGCTCTAAGACGCCTCGCGAGCAAGCTCCCGTCCTCTTCGGCCCGGCACCCGCTGGGGCCGGGCTATGATAACTGAAGGGTCAGTTTGTGTCTAGCGATTCGGACGGTGCGACCCTGGCTCTCCGGGTCCCAGGTCTCTCCGCAGGGATCCTGCCTTCCCCTTTTCGCCGGGTTCCCTCGAGTGGCGTCGATCCGCCTCGAGTCTCGGAACAGGCTGCACCCTCAGCGTGCTGAAATCCCAGGAGGTCCCTGGCCGCCTACCCTGGAGCCAAGTGTTGAAGGGCGAGCTTGAGCCGCAACTCCGCCTCCCTGGGCGCATCCCGGGGCAAGGACTGGATCGCGGCCTGGGCTTCCAGAGCCGTGTAGCCAAGAGAGGTGAGGGCTGCCAAGATGTCCACATCAGCCTCCGCCCACCCGCTCTCTTCCGCTCCCGCCAGGGCAGGGAGCTTGTCCTTGAGGTGGAAAACGATCTTTTCAGCGGTCTTGCGGCCCACTCCCGGAATGCCCGTTAGACGCTCCGGTTGGGCTCGCGAGACCGCCTGGCGAAAAGTCTCCGATGGGAGATGACTCAGAAGCGAAAGGGCCACCTTGGGGCCGACTCCCTCAACCCCAAGAAGGAGATCGAAAAGCAGGCGTTGATCCGCGGTTTCAAACCCGAACAGCGCCAGAGAATCTTCCCGTACGAGGAGACGAGTGAAGAGGACAACAGGCTGCCCAACGCGGGCGTGTTCGGCGACGGGACCAGGCACGGCCACCTGGAACCCGATGCCGCTGATTTCCACTACCAGGCGCCCTTCCTCGACTTGCTCCACCCGACCGCGAAGGGAAGCGATCATCTCTCTCCGGCTAGCCGCAAAAGTTGGGACGAGTGCAGATGGCAAATTGCAATCGCCAGCGCGTCCGCGGCATCATCAGGCTCGGGGCGCTGGGCTAATCCCAACAAACAGCGCACCATGTCCTGAATCTGGCGCTTATCCGCCGCTCCGTAGCCGGCCACCGCCAGCTTGACTTCTCGCGGGGAGTATTCGCTTACTTCCAACCCCGCCTCCGCCAGAGCCAGGAGGATCACCCCCCGAGCCTGCCCGACGGACATCGCGGTTCGGACATTCTTCTGGAAAAAAAGCTTCTCCACGGCCGCGGTCGACGGGCCGTGAAGAGCAATCAACTCTTGAAGTTGTTCGTGCAGGCTTTGCATTCTGCGTGGCAGGGACCAATCGGCGGGTGTCGTCAACACCCCATAGGCAATCGCCACGATTCCCCGGTCGGACTCGTTGACGAGTCCGTACCCCGTCCTGGCCGTGCCCGGATCAATGCCCAGGGTTATGGGCTGACGATTCACTCCGGAAGCCATCGAGGATATCGCCCGATCGGCCCTTCCCATCCGGAATGCGCTCCCCGTAGGGGCCGAGCCTCCTTCACAGTTATTCTGCGGCCTCCATGGCAGCGACCGCCTCATCCGTGATTTGCAGATTGGAATATACCGCCTGGACATCGTCCAACTCCTCCAGGCTCTCAATCACTTTCATGACTTGCACAGTTTCATCCATCCCCAACGTCATCCTTTGCTGGGGCTCCATTCTCAAGCTGGTCTCCTCGGGTGTGATCTTGGCCCGCGCCAGCCGCTCGCCGATGGCCTTAAAGGATTCCACTGGGGCGTAGATCTCAATCACATCCTCCCCGATGACGACATCATCTGCCCCCGCTTCTACCGCCATCTCAAAAACCTGGTCCGAATTGATCCCTTCCGCGGGAAGTGCAAAATACGCCTTTCTCTGGAACTGCCAGGCGACGGACCCGGTTTCTCCCAAGCTGCCGCCGGCTCGAGTGAGCAGGCGCCGGACATCGGCGACCGCGCGATTTCGATTGTCGGTCACACATTCAATCAACAAGGCCACCCCATGGGAGGCATATCCCTCATACAAAATCTGCTCCAGCGCCACGCCCTCTCGGTCCTCTCCGGTTCCTCTGCGGATGGCGCGCTCAATATTGTCCTTGGGCATGTTGTTGCTTTTGGCCTTCTCGACAGCCAAACGCAACTTGAAGTTCGATTCCAGCTCGCCGCCCCCCTCTCGGGCGGCAAGCACGATTTCGCGCGTCAGACGAGTGAAAACCTGGCCGCGCTTGGCATCGGCTGCACCTTTCTTGCGCTTAATGGTTGCCCACTTGGAATGACCAGACACGTGGTTCTCTCCTTAGGTGGACACAGCGTTGATCCTCAGTCCGTGCGCCGGGGAAACGATCGCCCCGCCCGGCATGCCCGGGTCAGCACAAAAGTTCAAGCGGGAATCAACCAAACCGGCGCCTGCCGATGGCGCCCCATCGCGACTCGTCGCCTCTCGATGGAGTGTGGGAGTCACTAGTGTGTGCCTGGCCGGGTACCCAAAAGGGGAAAAATCGGACGGCGCGAGGGGCTCGTCCGCTCACGGGATTCATTATACCATTGCGTTTGCGGCCTGTTGGCGCGCCTAAGGGGCTCGCCGCCTCGTGAGTCGTCCACGCCGTGCCCTCCGACCGAAAGACCGAGTGAAGCTCTTCTCCAAGACTCGGCGTTTGAAAGGCGACCAAGAGTTCGGCGCGCCCCCTCCTTCAAGACTCAGGCCAGCGGTTACGACCATCCGCCAGAAGCTTCCCTGAAACCTTGCCTGACCCATGACGGCTGGACCCAAGGCCTCGTCCCCGGCGGCCCTGACTTCTCCCGGGCCGAGGACCGCCTTCCGCCCGGGCCAGCTGCCCCCTGGAGGCTGGAGAGTTCGAGGGGACGTCCTCCTCGCGTTCGCTCAATGGCGATGGCACATGATCGCACTCCGCCAGATATCCGGTAAGCGGACGGGTTCCGGAAGGGACGAGGGCCCAAGGTCCCTGCGAGGCACCCCAAGCCTATCCAGGGCCATCCCACGCGATCGCTTCCGATTCGGTGAGATCAACGGGATGCGTCTAGCTGCTCGATGCGAGCTCGCAGCCCTTGCCGGATTCCCGCAGCCTCCTGTTCGTCCTGGTAGTTGTGGCGCGGCCAAAAGAAGCCCCTCAGGCCGTCCTTCCTTCGCCGCGGCACCAAGTGCACGTGCAGATGGTCCACGCTCTGGCTCACCTTGTCATTAATGGCCAGGAACATCCCCTCGGCCCCCATGACTTCTTCTATGGCTCGGCTGAGAAGGCGCGCCCTCGCGAAGAGATGACCAATCTCCGGTTCCGGCAGATCCCGCAAGGTCGGGTAGTGGACGCTTGGAATTAGCAGGCAGTGGCCGGGGAACAAAGGCCGGCGGTCGAGGAACGCCAGACATTGATGGTCGCTGTAGACAAGCCAGGCCGGCTCGGAGCCTTGGACAATCCTGCAGAAAGGGCAGCCCTTCTGGGCAGCATTCCTTGCGGCGAGATTCTCGGACATGGAGTCACCTTTTGCCTTTGCAGAAAAGAAATCGGTCCTCGCTCCCGAACCCAGAACCCTTCCGGACTTCTGCCTGTACTGGGGCAGGAATCCGAGCCGAGTCAATCCCTCCCCCAAGCCCGGTGCTACTTCGGGGTGCTTAAGATCCATGCGGCACTCGTCCTGTGGACTCAAGCCATTCCCCGCTTAGCCTGCTTCGATCTGGCTGGAGCGAACATTAAAGAAGTGCCCGGCGCGCCGGGGTGTTGTCCCGCCATCCGCGGAAAACGATCGGGGTCGGTATGACCCGCCGGAATGTTCCCACCGATCGAGGGGCAGACATGGCTCTTGGGACCCAATCGCGCACAAACCGTGCCACGGTTCGTTGCCGTGCGAGAGGCTGTGGTGCGCTTAAGGGTCATGCCGCGGCTCCGCCTCCTTGTGGCCATCATGAGTAAAGCCTGCAAACTCAGCAAGAACAACCCCGGGCAGCCCGAGGCGGGCTCGCCAGAGCGCTGGCTCATCCCTCATATCCTCTGTTGCCAATCTCTGCGCAGACTTGGGGGGCAGGAGACTTCCGCAATGCGAACCAGGCGGCCGCCAAAGAAAGAAACCCGTTCCCGGCAGGGAGTACGCGCTACCCCTCCACAGTGAAAATGAAGCGTCCTCTGGGTCGCAGAAGCACTGCACTCATCCCTGACGAAGGCCTCCCCAGCAGGGGGATGAGAGAGCCTTTGCAGACTTGTCCGCTTGGGTCTCGCGGGCGTCGCTGCCCCGCCTCCCCCTGAGGGTGTTCCTGTCAAGCCAGCTGAAGGGAAAAAACCCGACCTGCCCAACGGAGGCTGGAGCCTCCTCTGCGGCCAGCGACAGAAACGGGGCGATGAGAGGCCTGGCCTCGAGGTGCTGGCGCTTGGCTTGACCGTGGGGCCTATGCCAGAGGCCGCCTGTGCAAACGTCTGAGGGCAGGAAACCCACAGGATGACGTCCCCGGAATGGCGCCCAGATACCGGGCGCGACGCCAGCGGGCACGACTCCGGACACTTCGAGGTCCCACGGGCCCCAGAAGCCGGAATCGCGGGGCAGGCACGTACCGCGCGTGGGCTGGCACGCCAACCCTCTCGGCTGGGGCAAATGCCCGGACCGGAACCGCCATGGTAGAATCGCTGCGCTGGCCCCTGTAGCTCAGCGGATAGAGCGTTGCCCCCCGGAGGCAAAGACCGGTGTTCAATTCACCGCAGGGGCGCTCTTGAGATCAGGCCTCCCCTCCTTTCGGGGCTTGTCCCCCTCAGACCAGCTCTACCCAGGCAACCTTCTGCGAGCGTGTGAGGTAATGGGCAAATGTGCTGCGACCCCGCAGCCCCATGACTTCTCCGGGGTTCAGAAGCATGGTCTTGCCCAATCGCTCCTCGTGCGCGATGTGATCGTGGCCGTAGCAGACAAGGTCATAGATCCCCGAAGCGGCCAGAGCTCTTGCGACTTCCGGATAGTGAGTGAGCGCCACGCGGGTTCCCTCAAGATCAAGCTCCGCCATTTCTCCATGTAGAAAGAAATTGCCCGCTTTGGCCGCGGCCACGGTGATCATTTGCCGATCCCCGTCGTTGTTTCCCCAAACAAAGTGGATCGGCTTGCCTTTGACCCCTTGTGCCAGCCGATCCACCATGAAGGGGGAGCAGAGATCCCCACAATGGAGTACCACATCGGCCTCGGCCAACTGGGGCAAGGCGCTATCGAGGCGCCAGATGTTGTCATGCGTGTCACTCAGAATGGAAATTCGCATGCCTGTCCTCCGGCATTCTAGATCCCCCGACGGGCCATCTCTGCGAGCCTCAGGCCCGATGGCCAGGAGGGGTCCGGCCGCAGACATCCCTGGCGCGGAAGCTGCATCAGCCTGCCCTCCTCAGACCGGATTATTTGCCGCAGGGGTCTGCACTCAGCCACGCCGGATTGGCTCCGAGGAATTGCCAACTCTTCGCGCGATTCCCCCTCGCTACAGGGAGAAAGAGGCTCCCCCGCCTGCCCGAGGGAACATTGGCAGGACCCGGCTGTGGAAACCTCCGAGGTCGCGGTTACAAGAACCCTCAAGCGGCCCCTCGAAGCTGGGCCTCCTCCTTGAGAGTGTACCAGAAGCCCAACGCACCGACGACGCCCGCCTGACAGCGCCTGCCACCCAAGAATCAGATCCCTTCTCGGTTTTCGCACGTGCGGGCGCGTGAGGCCCGGCCGGCTGAGCCCAGGGGAGGCTGCTCCTCAGGAGGCGTCTGGCCCCAGCAGAGCCCATATCCCGGCGAGGCCCCGGTTGGAAGGAGGGTTGACTACCAATTCCCCTTGCGGGTTTTCGGGCTGACCCCGAGTCGCTTTTCCGGCTCAAGGAAGTAAGCCGCCTCTCGCAATGCGGCTGTTCTCACCCGTCACGGCTCCTGAGGCCGGTCCAGGCTGTTCGAAGCTTCACCATTCGCGCCAGCAAGCCGACGCCGTCCTAAACAAACTCTCCGTAAGCCGCTGAGCGGATTCGGCTTCCGATATCCCCGCGGCCCACGGCTCCCGCCACCCCCGCGAGGAACTCGGTCGCGAGATAGAAGGGGAGGCTCGAGAACATCCGAGCCGCCAGTTCCGGGTAATCGACACGATCGGAAAGCAGGTCCAGGAACCCGCTGGTCGCCAGGGGATTGCGGACCCCCAGCGCGTAGCATAGGGTGGGCAGCCGGTAGAAGAGCTGCGCAAGGCTCAGACCGACGAGGTGGCTTCGGCCGATCTCGCGTTGGATGCGGGCCGAGTAATCTCCCGTCTGGCCTTCGACAATACACCTCGCCGCCAACCTCCCGCTCTTGACGGCGTACCGAATGCCCTCCCCTGTCAGAGGGTCAATCAAGCCCGCGGCATCGCCCACCAGCAGCCCTCTTCCAGTCGCCAAGCGCTCCCTCCCAAAAAAAACCGGCAAGGGGTGTCCATGAAGGGGAACCCCCTCCAGAGAGATTCCATATTCGGCCATCACCTGCTTGAGCACCGCTTGCAATTGGCCCGGTCGGGGTTGATAGGCTCCAATCCCCACCGAGAGATGGGTTGCTTTTGGAAAGATCCACAGATACCCCGCGCGAATCCGGCCGAAAATGAAAACCGGTTGCTCCGCGAACATTTGAAACACCTCGGGCGAAACCGGCGCCTCCGCCTCGATCGCGGCCGCTACCCGCTTTCCGCGGCGCAATCCAAGGTCGCGAGCGACCACGGAACTGGCTCCATCTGCGCCAATGACGTAGTCCGCTTCCAGAGACAGCCGGCCATCGCTCTCCACGATCACGCGGTCGGACAGCTCGCGCACGCGGTTCACGGGGACTTCTTGTCTCACCTCGGCCTGTGCATGCTCGAGCAGATACGCGTCAAACTTGTCTCGCATCACCATGCGTATCTGGTCTCGCGGAAGCTGGAGGCGAACCGACCGGGAGCCGACAGTATAGGTAATAGAGCGGACGGAAGCCTCAATCACCGGGTCCATGGGAAAAGGGAATTGCTCAAGCAACGCGAGCGAAAGCCCACCGCCACAAGCTTTGTAGCGCGGCAGATGCTCCCGCTCAAGAACCACCACCCGCTTGCCGGCCTCGCCCAGCTCGTAGGCGGCCGTTGCTCCCCCCGGGCCGGCTCCAACAACCACCACATCAACGCGCTGATTCATGAATCGTGTTCCTCGAAGATCATCCCGAACGAGACGGCCTCCGTCCCAGGGATCCAACTGCGGAGCCGATCCCGGTGCCCCAGTGACGGCCTTCTCCCAGAGCCGTCAGCCAAGGGGGGCGGGAGTTTCCCCGGCTTGGGAGGCCAATTGACCGACCACGTCATAGGGAAGGGCACCCGTGATCTGGACGGGTACCAGGCAATTCAGCGGGGCCTGGCCCTCGATCAGGACAAGGCCGTCTACCTCCGGAGCATCACGGAAGGACCGCCCGACCGCCAGGTTCTGCCTAGTTTCCCTGCCTTCGACCAGGACCATCATCGTTCGGCCCACCCAGGCCTGATTCCTTTCCAAGCCAATCGACTTCTGGAGTTCCATCAGGCGAGCGCGACGTTCCTCTTTCACTTCTCCTGGAACGGAATCCTCAAGTCCGCCACTTTCAGTCCCCGGCTCGTGGGAATAAATAAAGCTGCCGACCCGATCAAAGCGCATCTCGCCCAAGAAGTCCATCAAGGTCTGGAATTCCTCCTCGGTTTCTCCGGGATAGCCGACAATGAATGTGGTGCGGATTGCCAAGTCCGGAATAGCCGCACGCATCCGGTCGATCGTCAAGCGCACTCGCTCCAGGTTGGATGGCCTGCGCATCCTGCGCAAAACTCGGGGGTCCGCATGCTGGAGGGGCAGATCAAGGTAGGGAACAATTCTGGGGTGAGAAGCGAACACCTCAATCAACCGATCCGCGACCGCACCCGGAAAAGCATACATCAGGCGGATCCATTCGACGTCCGGAACCTCGCCCAACATCGCCTCCAGGAGGCGAGGCAGTCCATCCTTCCAGCCGAAGTCGCG
The DNA here is from genome assembly GCA_049511715.1 of Anaerolineales bacterium. Classification (GTDB taxonomy): domain Bacteria; phylum Chloroflexota; class Anaerolineae; order Anaerolineales; family RBG-16-64-43; genus JBEKHT01. Next base: position 12,025 of record JBEKXU010000009.1, on the reverse strand, counting down.
GCCATAGTCGGTCGTGTCCTGGGCAATCAGGATGATCTCGTGCACGCCGCGCGCCTGCAGAATCCGCGCCTCCTCCAGGAGCCGCTCCAGCGGTCGGCTGACGCCCGTTCCCTTGATCATGGGGATCGCACAGAAGGCGCACGGGCGCCGGCACCCATCGGCGATCTTCAGATAGGCGCTGGCGCCTCGGATCGAGGCCCGGAGGACCCCGCGTTCATCACGGCCGACGGTGGGGGAATCGTCCGGGAGATGGTAGCGTTCGGTCGCCCGGTCCCCCGCACGCAGGCGCTGGAGAAGCTCCAGGATATCCATCCACCGCCGCGTGCCCAGGATCCCGTCAATCCCAGGCACCTGGCGGGCGACCTCGGCTCCATACCTCTGGGTCATGCAACCGGCGGCGATCAAGAGCTGACCGGGTTTCTTCCCTGAGGCCAGTTCGCGAAGCACGCGCAGTGATTCCTCCCGCGCCGGTCCGATGAACCCACACGTATTGACGATCAACACTTGCGCCCGGTGGGCTCGCTTGACCGCCCGGTATCCCGCCTGTTCCAGGAGCACGCCCATCGAGTCGGAATCCACCGTGTTCTTGGAGCAGCCCAAACTGACCAGATGATACCCGGGTGCCTCGGTCAATCAGCCTCCGGGGGAGATCGTCATCACGGCTGGAGGGGCGGGAACCCCGGGAGTCGGCGCGAGAGTCCCTGTTGGAGCCTGGGAGGGGCTGATCGTGGGGGTCGGCGTCTGAGGACCCGACAGGGTCCAGATGCGTATCAGCGTCTCTCCAAACCCTCCCAAAGACCCTTGATCCTGGCCGTCATACTCGACCTGCAAAGCGGAACCGTCGCCAGCATACAGAGCAACTGTGTGGTTCCCCTGAAAACTCTGAATGTCGCCCGAGAACATCCGGCCGTTGAAGACCTCCTTACCGTCCACGACAACCCGCAGGTAGGTCTCATGGCGCGCCACCACTTGGAGGTCAACCGTGGTAAACACTCCCCCCAGTGGCGTCGCTTCAGGAGTCAGACCGGTAATTCCTGCAAGTCCTCCCCCCCCGACGTCTGCCCCTTTCGTAGAGGTCGCCAGGGCCGCGGCAGGTCCCAATTCGGTCCCACTGGAAAGGACCATCGAAGAGGCCAAGGAGGCCTGCGAAGAACCCCGCGAGATATAGCCTGCCAATTGCAGGCTTCCCCAGGCCAGAAGCCCGATAACGACAATCCCAGCCATCCCGCTGAGGAGGACATCCAGGCGCACAAAGCGGCGCCAAGGAGAGGCCAGACGCACTGGGGACCGGCCCGGGACAGGCCGAGAGGCGGCTGGCCTGGAGAAAACCGGGGGCGGCTTGGGACGAACTCCTCCGGCCCGGACCAGAAGTTCCTCCCCATCCATCCCCAGATAGGTAGCATAGGTCCGAATGAATCCGCGAGCTTGCGCCTCGGAAGGCATTGCGCTCAGGTCGTCGTTTTCGATCGCCGCCAGGAAGCGCGCTCGAATGTAGGTCTTGCGCTCCACTTCCTCCAGCGAAACCCGAAGCGACTCTCTTCTCTGGCGGAGAACCGTCCCCAGTGACTCGGTCATTTCGAATGCTCTGTGGAACTCCCTGGCATCCTCGGTACGGGGGAACGCCGCTTGCCCATGGGACCGATTCGAGGTCACGGCCGTTCACCTTCCAACCCCTTAGGAGGGGAAGGAACTTCAATCCCGGCCGGTTCCTCCGGCTCGAACTAAGAAGAAGCCTGCGGAGGTTCCTGAGTGACCGGCAGTGCCTGCTCGGTTGGGACCGGCCTGGTTTCCTCTCCCTCCCGAGTCACAACCACAGTGACCTCGGGAACCAGGTCCACCGTCAGGCGAATGGGGATCGAATGAGTGCCCAACTCCCGCAAGGGCTGGTGGGCAACATGGCGCCGGTCGACGTGAATGCCAGTCTCCCGTTCAATTGCCTCAGCAATGTCCCCAGTAGTGATTGACCCGTAGAGCTTGCCGGTCTCACCCGCCTTGGCCACGAAGGTCAGGCCCAGGCCCTGGAGACGTTGCGCAACTGCCGTCATTTCTTGGTTGAGGCGTGCCCGTTCCGCAAGGCCGGATTGGCGGATGCGGTCCGCTTGCTTGAGGGTTCCCGGAGTGGCCAGCAGGGCGAGCTTCTGAGGGATCAAGTAGTTGCGCCCATATCCATCCGCAACCTTCTTGACATCTCCTGCACGACCGAGTTTGTACACGTCTCTAAGCAACAGCACTTTCATAGCCAAGCCCTTTCTAAACGATTGGGCGTTCCTTGCGAACGCCCAGTTGGGCCCTGCCATCTCGGGCTCCCAGCGAAGGGTACGACGCTGGGAGCGATTCTACCAGCCCCCCCAGGATCGGTCAAAGGGAATCCCAGGGTCGAATCCCAAACCCTGTCCTAAAGACGTTTATTGGGGTACACTTCCGCAGAATTGCCGCCCCAGAGAAAAAACGGGGGCGCACGCAGCGACCCCGGTCAAGTTCCCTTCTCACGCTTTTGGGTCCGCGCGAGCCCCCACAGGCCAATCCGTGGATCCCTCTCAGGAACTCCCAGCGGCGGAGTGGAGGGCCTAAGTTACCTCTCTTGTTTGCCTGGGCTCGCCGCGCGCGGATTCTCCATTCCACCAGCGACTGTGGCATGCTCCCGCGGAGCCCGACGGGATGGGATGTGCATTTTCCATGGCGGCGGTCGCGACGGCCTGGCTTCCGGCGGGGGTGTCCCTCCCGCTCCATCCCGCCCCTCCCCTGAAATCCGGAGCGCCATCGTGAAACCCGAGCGGACGAGGGGCAATCGGCTCGCGCCGGATTGCGGCCAGCTGAGGGTGTATCCTCTTGGGCGCGAGTTAGCCTGTAGCGGCATTTTGCACCGCCCAGTCTTGTCAGGCAGCTTCCGACCAGGCCAACACCGGAGCGTGCTGTGACTCTGGGGAAAAGACTCAATGATCGCTCCGCGCGGCGCCGATGCGGCCGCCGCAGCGCTTGTGAGTACTCCTATGGGCTAGCGACCCTTGGATTGTAAGCGACCGGCCTGCGAATGACCGCTTTCCCGACCCTGCTCATCGTCCCGACCGCGGCGATCTGCCTGCATGAGAGCAACGACCCGGGCCGAACTCAACCTCTGATAGAGACGTTGACCCGCGAGGGGGTTATCCGGAATCCCCCTGTAATTGCCCCTTTGGACCTAGCCCTCTCCTGCTATGTCCTCCTGGATGGATCCAATCGCCTGGCCGCCCTTCAGGCCATGGGCCTGCCCCACATCATCGCGCAAATCGTCGAGTACGGGAGCGATCAGGTCCAGCTCTCCTCCTGGAACCACCTCATTATCAGCCTTCCAGGGCAAACGCTGCTGGACCGCCTTCGCGATCTGAGCGGATTGCAGATCTCCGCGAGCGATTACTCGACTGCTGAACAGCAGCTCTTGGATGGAAAGATCTCGGCCTATGTTGATCTGCCCGAACGCGGTCCGTTCACTCTGGCGGGCCAGGACCAGGACGTGCTTTCTATGGCAGATCTATTGCAGGCGATTGTTGGGGTTTATGCTCAACAGGGCAAGATCCTGCGGACGCAGGCCAATCGTCTCGGCGAGATACAGGGTATCCTGGATCGCCTCGAGGCGCTCGTCGTCTTTCCTCGCTTTCAGCCAAGCGATATCGTTGAACTGGCCAAGCGCAGACGATACTTGCCCCCTGGGATCACCCGCCACATCATTTCGCCGCGCGCCTTGCGTCTGAACTACCCCCTCACGGAACTCGCCTCCGCCCTCTCCCTCGAAGAGAAGAACCGTCGGCTGAGGGAATGGGTCCGCCGGAAAACCCTGAGCCAATCCGTGCGCTACTACGCGGAAGCAACGGTCCTCTTCGACGAATAGTCTGCCCTACAACTGCTGGTAGCGGACGTTGCCCACCACGAACAGGGTTGAGCGGGTCCCCTTGGGATCAGCCGGAGAAGAACTGTATTTCGAAATGATGCTCAGCGCCGCCTCCACCTGATCCTCCTCGGCCCCGATGAGGAAAGTCGTGTTGCCCTCGTGAAGCCAGCCTCCTGTGGAGGCGATCCGTGTCACCCGGAACTGCTGGGCCAGCAGTTCCGGAAGCATGTGAGTTGTGTCGGAGTCACGGACGATTGCCAAGATGAGCTTCATGGATACACCTCGCATCGCTCAACATCGAGCAAAAGCAGAGTCGCACCCTGGACCTCCACCGCCACTGGCGATCCTAAGGGCAAGTGAGAGCCTTGATAAGGCACGGAAACATATTCCGTCCGAGTGTGACAAGTCCGGCCCAGCAACTCGATGGCCTGCGGCTCGTCGGCCGCCGCCAGGCCTAGGAGCAGCACAGTCACTTCCCGCCCCAAGAAGCCTCCGCCAGCCTGAATGACGGTCGGAGCAAATCCCCCCTTTTCCAAGGCCTCGGTTGCCGCACCCCGGTCAACCGGCTGGACGATGGCCATCAGGAGTGTTTGATACGGCAAGCGCGTCATCAGCGCACCTTTTTCATTCGCCGGGAGACCTTTGCTTTCCTGCGCCCCCCCACACCCGATCAGCGCAGCCCCAGAGGGGTCTTTCTGCCGCCCAGCCCGAGGAAGAGTCACAAGGGCAGGTCTTGAGCCCCACCTCAGACCGCTTGCCATTGGATCCGTGCTTGCTGCCGAGTTCAGGAGGGGCACTCCAAGCGCTCTGGGGCTGCCGGATGGTCCTGCGTTCCGGGATGCGCGGAGTTAAGGCCGAGCAGCTCCAGGGGTGGTCGCTCCTGGCCGACCCGAGAGCCAGACTGGGCTTTAATGCGCCCAAGGAAAACGGGCTTGCAGCGCGGGCACCTTTCGCCCAGCCAGATCGGCAAGGCACAGAAACGGCGCCGAGGAGATTCTGCGGGGACCAAGAAGTCACAAGCCGCTTCACTTCGAGACCCATGGGAACGCAGGAGTTCGTCACGGTCTCTACCAGGCATTCTACCAGAAGACACCTCCCGGTTGAGCCCCCGCTTCCCTGAGGATTTTGGTGGCCGGACAAGTCCCTCTTGTCCTCACCCAGCCGAATTTCCACCGGTGCGCTGGCTGCCTGCGGCGGGGCCGCGGTCCCTGCCTTGCTCCCGCCACATCCAGTAGCTTCTCCTTGGAAGCAACACATTCGAATTCTCCGTAGCTACGGCCGCCTCGGCGGAATCGCCCTTGCCACACTGCCCCAGGAACCTGGGCCGAAACCGCGAGAGCGGCGCATTGGCTATGCTACAATAGTCGCAGATCGTTCGCTGATCAGAGCAGTCCGGGGCGAATGGGCCCTGGACTCCGCTGCGGAGTGTGAACCACGATGGAGACGAGCCAACGGCGCGGGAAGTATTTTGAGGAGTTCAGCGTGGGGCAGCGGATTGTGACCGCCGGCCGGACGATTACCGAGGCCGATGTGGTCGGGTTTGCAGGCCTAACGGGGGACTACAACCAGATACACACCGACTCCGAATTTGCCCGCAAAGCTTTTTACGGGCAACGGATCGCTCACGGCCTGCTCGGCCTTGCGATCGCCTCAGGTCTGGCGGTACAAACAGGGGTGATGGAAGGTACTGTCCTGGCATTCCGAGAAGTGAACGACTGGAAGTTCAGCCAGCCCGTCTTTCTCGGCGATACCCTGCATGCGATCCTCGAGGTGGCCTCCGCTAAGCCCATCCCGCGCCTGGGCGGAGGCTCAGTGGAACTTCGGGTGAGTGTGAACAACCAGAAGGACGAAACCGTCATGGCTGGCCTTTGGACCGTTCTGATCCAAAGCCGGCCATCCGCAGATCCATGAACCAGTCTCCGGCCGACCGATTCCGTCGACTCGCCAAAGAAGCGCCCGACCGCCCCGAATCCCCCAGCCTCGGCCCCCCGGCCCCCCCTGACACCAACCTCCCGAGCGGGGAACATTTCCCGTCGCCCCGTCAAGACCGATCGATCCCAGCCCTGTCTGACCCGGCCTCGTTTACGCCCTCAAATTCCGAGGGACGTAGTCCGATCTCCCCCTCGCCCCAGGTGAGACCGGCCTCGGGCCGAGACTGGCCAGACGCCGGGCGCAACCCGGAAACATCAAGAGGGGAATTGGGAGGGTCCCCTCTGGCCCCAGGGTCTAACCCCTCTGCAGCTCTCCCCAGACGCCAGCGAGGGAAAAAGAGTCGGCCATCCTACTGGGGATGTCTTCTGCGCCTGGGCATTGCTGCCTGGTTCCTGCTCACGGCGACGCTCTTGGCCGCCGCTACGGCAGGAATCTACGAGTATTATCGGATTGCGGCCACTCTGCCTTCCGTGGACGATCTGCGAGCGCGCGCCTCGCAGTTCGAGACGACCCGCATCTTTGACCGGGACGGCAATTTGCTCTATGAGATTCTGGATCCAACGGAAGGTCGGCGCACCTACGTCCCCCTGTCGAATATCTCTCCCTTGCTGATTGCGACCACCTTGGCCACCGAGGACAAGGACTTCTTCACCAACCCCGGCTTCGATCCCTGGGCGATTGTCCGCGCTTACTTGCAGAACTACCAAGCAGGGGAGACGGTCTCGGGAGCCTCCACGATCACCCAGCAGCTCGCACGGGCTTTGCTCTTTGGCCCCGAAGAGCGTACCCAGATAACCTACGCGCGAAAGGTCCGCGAGGCCCTTCTGGCCATTGAAATCACGCGACGCTATTCAAAGGAGGAAATCCTCGAGCTTTACCTGAATGAGATCTATTACGGCAACCTTTCCTATGGCGTGGAGGCGGCGGCCGAGACCTATTTTCACACTTCAGCGGACAAGCTGACGCTGGCCCAGGCTTCGTTTCTGGCGGGTCTCCCCCAGGCGCCTTCCGTGTACGACGTGTTCAGCAACCGGGATGCCACGCTTGAGCGTCAGCAGCAGGTGCTAGCGCTTACCGTGCAAGACGTGCAAGAGAAGGGCTGTATTGCCGTGGGCGGGCAGAAGGCGCCCGTATGCATCACTGCCGATCAGGCCAAAGAGGCGGCAGCACAAACCGCGAGCTACACCTTCCTTCCTCCGAGTGAACCCATGCGGGACCCGCATTGGGTGAACTACATACGGCAGCTCCTGGAAGAGCGATACGATCCGCAGACGATCTATCGCTCGGGATTTCAAGTCTACACCACGCTGGACCCAAATTTGCAGGATCTCGCCCAATCGATCGTCCGCAATCAGGTCAAGGGACTCGCCGACCGGCACATCACAGGAGGCGCCCTGGTGGCCATCCGTCCGGCCACGGGCGAGATCCTGGCCATGGTCGGCTCGCCGGATTACTACGCGCAGCCGGCGGGACAAGTGAACATGGCCATTGAACCGCGCCAGCCCGGATCCTCGATCAAGCCGATTACCTATGTGCTGGCATTTGAGAAAGGCTGGACCCCAGCTACCCTGATTTGGGATGTGCCTTCCGAGTTTCCGCCCTCCGGCAATCCGGGCGACACGCACCCTCCCTACAAGCCGGTCAACTACGATGGGATCTTTCATGGGCCGGTCACCGTGCGCACGGCGCTGGCGAACTCCTACAACATTCCCGCCGTGAAGGCCCTCCAGTTTGTGGGGGTTTACGATGATCCGAGCCTTCCTCCTGGGAACGGTCTGGTTGGGATGGCCAAGCGGTTGGGGATCACGACCCTGACCGGCACCGACTACGGACTGGCTCTCACCCTCGGGGGAGGCGCGGTCACGCCTTTGCAGTTGACGGGGGCTTATGCGGTCTTTGCGAACGGAGGCCGCCGGGTGCCGCCCGTCGCGATCACGCGCATCACCACCTACGACGGCCGCCCAGTCTTTCAGTATCATCCGCCCACCGGTGAACAGGTGATTCCCTCAGACCTTGCCTTTCTGATCGACTCGATTCTCTCCGACAACGTGGCTCGCACACCGGAATTCGGGGCCCACTCGGTCCTCAATCTGCCCTTCCAGGTGGCCGCCAAGACGGGAACGACAAACGACTTTCGGGATAATTGGACTCTGGGCTATACGCCCGACCTCGCGGTAGGCGTCTGGGTGGGCAACCCCGATGACAGCCCCATGCAGGGCACGACCGGGGTAACGGGTGCGGCTCCGATTTGGTCGCAGTTCATGCAGGCGGCCGTTCCGAGCCTCACTGGCGGCAAGCCCACGCCATTTGTTCCCCCCGCAGGAGTCGTTCAGGAGAAGATCTGCACGCTCACCGGCGCCCAGCCCAGCCATTATTGCAAGAGCACCCGCATGGAGTATTTCGCCGCGAACCAACCTCCTTTGCCCAGCGATCAAGATCTCTGGCGTGAGGTTTGGGTGGATACGTTTACCCAGTTGCGGGCCTCGGCCGCCTGCTCCCAGTTCGTGGCCAAGGAACTGACCATTGCGGTAGACGATCCTTGGGCTCGCAAGTGGCTCAGTGAAACTCGGGACGGTCAGAAGTGGGCAAAAGCGAACCGGTTCCCTTCTCCCATCCTCTTCTATCCGGACCAGGAGTGCACGGCGGCCAGCCCGCACCCTAGCTTAGCCATTACTTCGCCGACCGAGGGGCAAACCCTCATGGCCTCCACCGTGAGCATATCCGGTGAAGCAGACGCTACTGCGGACTTTGACCACTATCTGCTGGAGTACGGGCTCGGACCAGACCCAAGCAACTGGGCCTCCCTCTCCGGACCTTCCACGAGCCCTCTCCCTTCGGCCCAGAAAATTGTGGATTGGAATGTCTCGGGGATCCCCGCGGGAATCCTTACCTTGCGTCTGACTGTCTTTTCAAAGGGAGGAGGGAAGGCGGAAGCGCGCGTCCACTTCATCCTGGTGCAACCCACTCCCACCCCGACGCCCACGCCCATCCCCACTCCCACCCCCACTTTTACGGCTACCCCTGTTCCCACCAATACTCCGACCGCCACCGACACGCCGCAACCGAGCGACACGTTGACTCCCTCCCCGAGTACCACTACCGCCTCGCCCCCGAGCGAGACCCCGACGCTGGCTCCCTCAGCCTGACCCTGGCTCCCGGGGGGTCCCGGGGCGGGTGAAGGACTGGGAGTTTTGCTGCGCTATAATCGCCAAGCAACCCTGGCAACTCGTCTTAAGAGGGGAAGGTCTTGGCCACGCAGCAGCCGGCAGAACTTTTCGAAGGCGCTTCCGAGAAGCGGACAGTCGCACTCATGTCCGTATTGGCCGCCGTGTTCCTGACCGGCATGAAGCTCGGGGTGGGCATCCTGACGGGGAGCCTGGGCATCCTTTCGGAGGCGGCCCATTCCGGCTTGGACCTGATCGCGGCGGTTGTCACCTTCCTGGCCGTGCGGGTCTCTGCCCTTCCCCCTTCCCAGAGGTACACCTACGGCCACGGCAAGGTGGAAAACCTCTCCGCCCTCGTGGAAGCGGTTCTGTTGCTGGTGACCTGTGGCTGGATTGTCTTTGAAGCGGTCACGCGCCTGTTGTTCAAGACGGTTTCCATCGAGCTGAATCTGTGGGCTTTCCTGATCATGGCGGCGTCCATCCTGATCGACTTCACGCGCTCCCGTGCTCTCGGCAGGGTGGCGCGCCGATACGGCAGCCAAGCCCTGGAGGCCGATGCCCTGCACTTCGCGACGGACATCTGGTCCTCCGCCGTCGTGCTGCTGGGATTGGGCCTGGTTCTAGCAGCCAAGTGGACTGGGATTGAGGCTCTGGCCAAGGCCGACGCCGTCGCGGCGTTGGCAGTCGCCTCGATTGTGATTTATGTCGGCGTGCAAATGGGCCGCAGGACCATCTTCTCCCTGCTCGATGGGGTTCCCCCCGGCCTGCGGGATGAAATCGAGCAGGCGGTAAGAGTCCCCGGAGTGATGGGTGTCAAGCGCGCCCGCGTCCGCCGGAGTGGGCCCGAGACCTTTGCGGACTTCCAGCTGGCGATCCCGCGCGATATTTCGCTCGAGCAGGCCCACGAAATCGCCAGCCAGGCGGAGAGCGCGGTGCGCGAAGTCTTGCCCAGAGCCGATGTCATGGTCGAACTTCTTCCGGGCCGCAGCGAGGATGAGCAATCGGTGACCACGGTTCGCACTCTGGCGGCACGCTTCGGCATGGGCGCCCACAGCATTCGCATTTACGACACCGGCGGAAGCCGATCCTTGGAATTGCACCTGGAAGTTAGCGATCGTCTCAGCGTCGAAGAAGCTCACCTCCAAGCGACAGAATTTGAGCAAGCCGTCCACCGGAGCTTGCCGTCGCTGCAGCGCGTGACCACACATCTAGAGCCCGCCGGGGACACTACTTCCATTCGTCAGGCGACCCCGGAGGAGGAAACTGTGGTCACTCAAGCTCTGCGGGAAGTGCTCGAGAAAGCGAATGTACACTGCCAGCCTCACGATATCGAGGTTAACCGGCTTGGCGCCGAACTGGCCCTTTCCTTTCATTGCATCCTGGATTCGAGTGAATCCATCGAAGACGCCCACCATCTCACCGAATTCGTCGAGCGCAACCTGCGAACGAAGGTGCCCGCCGTGAGCCGCGTCACCATCCACGTCGAGCCCTCCCATTCCACCGAGGGCTAAGCCCATGCCCCGACCTTCGGGCAACCCCTGAGGAGGCGAGCAGAAACCCGCGTTGCCTGGCCAGCCGCGGAGCTCAGGTTCCCGCCCTCGGCCCTGGGGCCGGCAGTCCCAAATGCCAAGCGCCTCTTTTCGCTTCTATCAGGAACTGAACGACTTCCTGGACCCGTCCCGGCACAAGTGCGAGTTTCGCCACGAGTGGAAAGGGCGGGCCTCGGTCAAGGACCTGATCGAATCAATCGGAGTCCCGCATACCGAGGTGGATTTGATCCTGGCCAACGGCGAGTCCGTCCCCTTTTCCTACCTGGCTCAAGAGGGGGATCGCATCAGCGTCTACCCGGTATTTGAGTCGATGGACATCGGGGCTGTAAGCCGACTGCGGCCCAGCCCGCTTCGCCAGATACGCTTCGTTCTTGACGGACACCTGGGCCGGCTGGCGGCCTACCTTCGCCTCCTGGGTTTCGACTCCCTGTGGAACAGCCAGCTCGCCGATCAGGAGCTGGCTCGAACCTCCCAGCAGGACCAGCGTATCCTTCTCACACGCGACCGGGGGTTGCTCAAGCGCAAGGCGGTGACCCACGGGTACTTTGTGCGCTCCACCCTTCCCGCAGACCAGCTGCTAGAAGTTGTCGATCGCTTCGATTTGCGCAGTCGTGCGCAGCCCTTCACCCGCTGTGCAAGCTGCAACGGACTTCTTGAGCCCGTGCCTGCGGCACAGGTTCAGCATCAGCTGGAACCAGGTACAGCCACTCACTACCACCAATTCTGGAGCTGCACTTCCTGCAGAAAGGTGTACTGGCAGGGATCGCATTACCGGCGCATTCGACAATTGCTCGACCCGATCCTCAGCGCTGGGCCCTAGCCTAGGCCGCGCCTGGGTCCGAGGGGCTGCCGTGAACGGCCTATTCAAGCACCGGTACCGGCTGAGGGACGAGATTCCGGAACACCCAAGTACATGGCTGGCCGAGGGCGGAGCTCGAGTGCCTAGGTCTGGAGGAGGCACAACGGGAAGAGGCCGGGCTGCCCCAAGTACTGGGAACAGCCGCCGCCGCTTGGACCGAAGTCTCCTTTCATTCAAGGAACAAGAATCAGCCAGGTGGCCAAGCCAGGCATCTCGGCAAGCTTTTCAGCCGCATCCCGAAAGAGCCATCCGCCTGATCCGGACCGGCTTGCCCCCGAGGGCTCAAGGTCCGATCTCGCCCCAACGCGGGAAAGCGGGGCGCCAGAAAAGCCCTCGGGGTCGGATCCGCGGCACGGCCCAGTGGGCCTCCGCGCGCCTCTTCCCAGTCAACGACGAGAAGAAACCAAGGTAAGGGTTTCCTTTGGGCACCGCTCAACTAGCTCACAAGACATGCCGCAAGGAGCGCTGCGACTTCTGCGAACGAGAATCTCCCCCCAATACTGCAACGCACCTCCAGATCAGGAGAAGGCCTCGCTAGCCCGACTTTCGCCATTCGCGCGACAAACTAACCAATTTGGGCACATTCAACAAAAGACTATCGAGAAACCTCGTGTTTGGGATCGATTTGGGCTGTGGTGCAGACCCTGGTACTTGA
>JBEKXU010000008.1:0-103800 GCA_049511715.1 Anaerolineales bacterium | reverse complement strand
GGTCCTCGTCGCAGAGCCCATGCCCCTGCGCCTGGCTCCTGTTCGGTGATGCTCGTCTGAACAACAGTTCATTCATGCTGAGGCACAACCCTGATTTACACCATTGACAAAGACGCTAACCAGGCGAAATGAGCCCGGACACAAGGCGATGGTCATCCTGAGGAGTCGCGGGCCATGTTACAATCCTGGCGATCGTCGGCTTCGATCCTTACTGAAGACCAGGGGGCGGCCGCGCGCCGATACGGACGTGGGCGGGAAAACTCGCTGATCGCCTTGGGCGGAAGTCGGCTTGTCTTGGAAGACCTCCTCAGGAAAAAGCCAGCCAGGCAATTCGTGGATGGTTCCCCTTATTGGGGCGTGGTGCAAAGGCAGCACACCGGACTTTGAATCCGTGGATCTAGGTTCGAATCCTGGCGCCCCAGCCTCGCCCTTTCTCACTCCGGCTCGTGCCCTCGTCATGGCTTTTAGCAGCGTAGCGGTCCACCCCGGCACTCGGGAGGAGGAGGGGCTCGCTCCATGCTCGCTGGCACCCGATCGGCTAGGCAACCTGTCCAGAGCGCCACGGAAGGTGACATGATGACTACTCGAGGCGTTATCCTTGCCGCAGGGCTTGGTCTCCGCATGAAGTCCGAGACCCCCAAGGTCCTTCATCCTTTGGGAGAACGAGCGCTTATCCACTATGTCTTGGAGGCGGTCACAGAGGCCACGGGTTCTCTGCCCACGTTGGTCATCGGGCCTGGGGCAGACCGAATTCGCGAGGAGGTGGGTTCTGCGGCGCAATTTGTTGTTCAGGAGGAGAGCCTGGGCACCGCTCACGCCGTGCGGCAGGTGAAGAACCTGCTTGCCGGTCAGGCCGAGTACATTCTCATTGCTTATGGAGACATGCCGCTGTTGACCGCCCCAACGCTTCGGAATTTGACGGAAGCCGCCGCCCGACACCCGGGGCCCCTGACCTTCCTGGTGGCTCGCGGAGGGGAGGCGAGAGGATTTGGCCGTGTTCTCCGCGATCCGCTGGGCCGTGTTCGCAAGGTGGTCGAAGAGGCGCTGGCTACGCCCGAGGAACTCGCGATCCAGGAGATCAATTTGGGAGTGTACTGTGTCCGCGAGGCATGGCTGTGGGAGGCCCTGACCCGGATCGGCCCCTCGCCCAAGGGGGAATATTACCTGACGGACCTGGTCGAACTCGCGAGCGAGTCGGGGGCGGGCGCTCAGGCCATTCTCGTGCCGGACCCGGATGAGGGGATCGGGATCAATACCCGTGTCCACTTGGCCCAGGCGGAGGCCGCCTTGAGGCGCCGCACGAATCAGCGATGGATGGAAGCGGGCGTCACCCTGTTCGATCCCGCGACCACCTACATTGGTCCCCGGGTCGACATTGGCGCGGATACGGTCATCCTGCCCAACACGCAACTGGAAGGGGAGACCCGCATTGGACGAGACTGCCGGATCGGGCCGAACACGGTGATCCGGCAAAGCAGCATCGGCAGCGGCTGCCGGATCGAGGCCTCAGTTCTGGAGCAGGCCACCCTTGAGGAGCAGGTCCAGGTAGGGCCCTTTGCTCATCTCCGTTCGGGGGCCCACTTGGCGTCGGGCGTCCACATGGGCAACTTCGGCGAGGTCAAGAACTCCTATCTGGGTCCGCGGACGAAGATGGGACACTTCAGCTACTTGGGGGACGCGAAAGTAGGAGCGGAGGCGAACTTGGGCGCGGGAATGGTCACTTGCAACTTCGATGGCCAGCGAAAGAACCCGACCGAGATCGGTGAGGGGGCTTTCATTGGCAGCGATACGATGTTGGTGGCGCCGATCCGGGTGGGCAAGGGCGCTCGCACCGGGGCCGGCTCGGTGGTCACTCGGGACGTTCCCGATGGCACCTTGGCCGTTGGTGCGCCCGCCCGCCAAATGCGCCGTCTGCAGCCGCGGGAAAAGTGAAGCGGGCTGCGGGCCTGGCCTTGGGTCCAGATCTCTAGGCGGGGCCACCTCGGGAACCGTGCGGTTGCCGCTTTCGAAAGGTCGGCTCCATCACCATCTCGGAATCGCTCAATCCACCCAGGAGGTGGAGCATGAGCCCTGAGGAACGCAGCGAACTCGTTCGGTCCGCCTGCCTGTCCCGGGGGAACGCCTATGCCCCCTACTCGCAGTACGCTGTAGGGGCCGCGTTGCTTTCGGAGTTGGGGACCCTGTATCGGGGAGCGAATGTGGAAAACGCCGCCTATCCCAACGGTTTGTGCGCGGAGCGGGTAGCGCTATTCTCGGCCGTCGCCGCGGGCGAGCGAAAGTTTCGTGGGATGGCGGTCGTAACCCGGGATGGAGGGTTTCCTTGCGGGGCCTGTCGCCAGGCCCTGGCAGAGTTCGGCCTCGGCTTGGAGATTTTGATCGCGGATGAGTCGGAACAGATCCGCTGGGTTGGGCCCTTGTCCGAGTTGCTCCCCCACGTCTTCAGCGCGGACAGCCTGCGGGATTCAGCGGGAGGATCCCCCCGGTAGCCTGGCCAGCCAGGCTAGCTCCGCGGTGTCCAGAGCGCTTGGAAAGCCGGAAACCGGATGAGCCGGGCGGATCGAGAGCGGGTCTATCGGACCGAAGCCATCGTTCTTCGGCGGCGGAACTGGGGGGAGGCCGACCGAATCCTCACGCTCTTCTCTCCCCTGCGGGGCAAGTTCCGCGCCAAAGCGGTTGGGGTTCGCAAGCCCCGATCTCGCAAGGCCGGCCATCTAGAGCCCTTCACGCGGACGATGATCCTGCTCGCCCGAGGTCGCGAACTGGACATCATTACCCAGGCAGAGACGGTGGAGAGCTTTCGGGCGGTGCAGGAGGACTTAATCCGCCTGGCGGCGGCCACGTATGCGGCGGATCTTCTCGACCGGTTCTCGCCGGAGGAAGTTGAAAACCGGGGAGCCTATGACCTTCTGGGCTCAACCTTGGAGGCTCTTTGCCGGGCTCCGGCGGTGGACCCGGTCTTGCGGTATTACGACTTGCACCTTCTGGACGTTCTGGGCTATCGTCCTCAACTGAATTCCTGCACGGTTGGCCAGGAGCGTATTCTTCCTCAGGACCAATTCTTCAGCCCTTTCCGGGGAGGGATCGTTTGCCCAGCCTGCGCCGCCTCGGTCCCAGACGCTCAACCGCTGTCTCTGGGAGCCTTGAGAGTCCTGCGCCATCTCCAGCGGGAGAATCTTGGCGCGGTTGAGAACCTCCGGCTGAGCCCGAAGGTCGCTGCGGAGGTCGAGGGCACCCTCCAGGGCTACATCTTGCAACTGCTGGAACGGCCTTTGAAGTCTCCGCCTTTCCTGCACGAGGTGAGCGGTACGGCTCATCTCCCCTAGCCCCTGCTCAGGCCGCTCCGAAGCGGCTGCGGTTCGCCCTCCGTTGTTATAATCTTGGCTCCATCCCTTGGGCGCAGGGATTCTCGAGCGCCAAGAACCGAAAACAGGCCCCTATGACCACCCCACCCACCTTTCAGCGGGCTATCCTCGATTTGCAGGAATTCTGGGAGCGCCAGGGATGTCTGATCTGGCAGCCTTACTACACCCAGGTCGGAGCCGGCACGATGAACCCGGCCACCTTCCTGAGGGTACTGGGCCCTGAACCCTGGCGGGTCGCCTATGTGGAACCCTCGGTGCGGCCCGCCGATGGTCGCTACGGTGAGAACCCAAACCGCTTGGGCCAGTTTTACCAGTTCCAGGTGATCTTGAAGCCGGACCCTGGCAACCCGCAGGAGATCTTTCTCGATTCGCTGGAGGCCCTAGGGATTTCCCTTAAGGATCACGACGTTCGTTTTGTCGAGGACAATTGGGAGCAGCCGGCCTTGGGGGCCTGGGGACTAGGCTGGGAAGTCTGGCTGGACGGACAGGAAATCACCCAGTTCACCTACTTTCAGCAAGCCGGGGGCATCCCGCTCGAAGTGCCCTCCGTGGAGATTACCTATGGAATGGAGCGCATCCTGATGGCACTCCAGAAGGTCTCCCATTTTCGGGAGATCCGCTGGGTCGATGAGATTTCCTATGGGGACGTCCTCCTGCAAAGCGAGCAGGAGCACAGTCGCTACAATTTTCAGACGGCGGACGTCGAGCGCCTGCGAGCGGCCTATAGGCTGTTCGCGGAGGAGGCCCGCGCGGCGCTGGCCGCGGGCCTCGTGCTCCCGGCCCACGACTATGTGCTCAAGTGCTCCCACGCCTTCAATGTCATGGATGCTCGCGGCTCGGTCGGGGTTACCGAACGGGCCCAGTTCTTTGGACAGATGAGACAGCTGGCCTTGCAGGTGGCCCGCGCGTACCTGGATCAGCGCCAGGCGCTCGGTTTCCCGTTGGCGGCCAAATTCCCTCCCCGGACTCAGGAGCTCCGGGCAAGAGGACGCCTCGGGGTTGCGCCTCCCGTGGAGACCACAAGCCCAGGCCCCGCGCCCTTCCTGCTCGAAATTGGGACGGAGGAGTTGCCTTGCGGCGACCTCGACCGGGCCCTGCAGCAAATTGAAGCATCCTTCCGTCGCCGAGTGCTGGAAGCCCATCGTCTTCCCCACCGCGGCTTGGAGGTTCTGGGTACTCCCCGGCGGCTGGTCGTCCATGTGGACGAAGTGGCTTCTCGCACCGAGGCCACGACGGAGTGGGTCAAGGGGCCCGCGGAAACCGCAGCCTTTGACCCGAAGGGAAAACCGACCACGGCGCTCCTGGGCTGGGCTCGCAAGAACGGAGTGGACGAGGCGGCTCTTGGCCCCGGCCTGGTTCACGAGATTGGGGGCCGGCGGTATGTCGCCCTTCAGGTTGCTGTCGAGGGGGAGAACACAGTCGACTTGCTGGCCGCCCAGCTACCGGTCGTCCTGGGAGAGGTCCGCTTTGACAAGACCATGCGCTGGAACGCAACAGGCGTTCCCTTCTCGCGGCCGATCCGCTGGCTGGTGGCCCTGCTAGGCAGCCGGGTCGTCGAGTTCGAGTTTGCGGGGGTGAAAAGCGGCCGCGTCACACGAGGCCTCAGGAGTTCGGCGACGGAAGAAATCCCGGTGGAGACGGTCCCCTCCTATTTTGAGAGCATGAAAGCCGAGGGGATTGAGCTTTCCGTCAGGAATCGGCGGGCGCAGGTCGAGGGTGAGATTGCCGCGCTTGCCCGGGAGGCGGGAGGCAGGATCCGCGAGGACCCGGAATTGCTGGCGGAAGTCGCCAACTTGGTGGAATCCCCGCATGCCCTGCTCGGCTCGTTTGATCCCGCCTATCTTGACCTGCCCTCAGAGGTTCTGATCTCGGTGATGAAGAGCCACCAGAGGTACTTCCCCGTTGAGAAAGATGAAAACCTCCTGCCGTACTTCGTCACCGTGCGGAACGGGGACGGCCAAGGGGTTGACTTGGTGCGAGAGGGCAATGAGCATGTGTTGCGGGCGCGATTTGCGGACGCCGAGTATTTCATCCGTGAAGACCGCAAGCGTCCCCTGGAGCAGTTCCTTCCTCGCCTGGGCACCCTGACCTTCCAAACCCGCCTGGGATCGATGCTTGAGAAGTCGCGCCGGGTGGAAGCGCTGGTGGAGAGGCTGATCCCCTTGCTCGATCTGGGGCGCGCGCAGGCGGAGGCGGCGCGAAGGGCAGCGCACCTGTGCAAGGCCGACTTGGTGACTCAAATGGTGGTCGAGATGACCTCCCTGCAGGGGGTGATGGGCCAGTACTACGCACTGGACTCGGGGGAGAGCGCCCAAACCGCCCAGGCGATCTACGAACACTACATGCCGCGAAGCGCGGAAGATGAAGTGCCCCAATCGGAGGCCGGCTTGGCGGTGGGATTGGCGGACCGGCTTGATTCGCTGGTCGGCCTTTTCGCTGTGGGCCTGGCCCCCTCCGGAACCAGCGACCCGTTTGCCCTGCGTCGGGCGGCGATCGGGATCGTCCAGATGCTGATCTCGCGCGCGGTTTCCTTCGACTTGCGCCGGGGAATTGATCTGGCGGCAGGTCTCCAGCCCGTCCCGGTGGACCCGGGAGTCCCGGCGGCGGTGCTTGAATTCCTGTTGGGAAGACTGCGGGCCGTTCTAGGGGATAGCGGCGTGCGACATGATGTGGTGGAGGCCGTCGTCGCGGAATGCGGGCACGATCCGCACCAGGCGCACGAGGCAGCTCGCGAGCTTACCGAGTGGACACAGAGATCCGACTGGCCTCAGATCCTGGCGGCCTACGCGCGCTGCGTTCGCATCAGCCGGGATTTCCACGAGAGCTACTCTGTCGAACCGCAGCGGTTTGCCAGCTCGGCCGAAACCGAATTATGGGAGGCCATTCAGCGCCTCGAGTCGGAGGACCGGTTGCAGACGGCGCGTGGGACCTGGACCGTGAATTGCTGGCTGCAAGCCTTTGTTCCGATGGTCGCGACGATTTCGAAGTTCTTTGAGGAGGTGCTGGTCATGGCTGAAGAGGAACCCTTGCGCAGAAACCGCTTGGGTCTCCTGCAGCACATTGCCCGCATGCCCAAAGGATGGGTTGACCTTTCGCGACTTGAGGGCTTTTGAGAGAGCCATCCTTGTGGCGCGGATGGCTGTGCTATACTGAGAAAGCAAGGAGTCCTCTGAGAGCAGGCAATGGCTGGTCGGCGTGACGTCTACGATCAAGCTTTGCGCCAGGGCAACAGTGCGGCTTGGGATCAAAAGTGGGAGCACGCCCTGGCGGCGTATCGTCGAGCCCTGGAAGAATTCCCCGGCGATGCGGTCGCCCTAGAGCATCTGGCTCTGGCCCATGTGCAACTTGGGCAGCTGGATCAGGCACTGGAGATGTACCGTCAATCCGCCAGCGCCGATCCCAAGAACCCTATCCCCCAGGAGAAGATCGCAGAGATCCTCGAGCGGCGAGGGCAGGTCGCTGAGGCCGTTCGTGGATACCTCGCCTCCGCCGACCTGTACCTGGGTCAGCATGAGGCCGACAAGGCGATCGATGATTGGGTGGCGGCCTCTCGCTTGGCGCCCGACAATCTGCTGGCTCGGTCCCGCCTGGCCTTGGCGACGGAACGCACCGGGCGGGTGCGTCAGGCGGTAACCGAGTACTCGGCGCTGGCGGCGATCCTGCAGAAGGGCGGGCAAGGCGAAAAGGCGGCGCAGGCCATCGAACAAGGCTTGCATCTGGCCCCCGGAAACACGGAACTCTTGCGAGCGAAGGTTGCCCTGCAGTCGGGCGAGGCGCTGGTTATTCCGCCGCCAATTCGCCCGCGCGGAACAGCCCCGCTCGTGGCCCCCCAGCCTTCGGTCGCCCCTTCTACGGCCGTCCTGCGCGAAACCAAAGAGGCTGAAGTCCCTGCCACCAATCCGTTGGAACTGGCTGAGCGCCGGGCTGTCACTTTGCTGGCGGATCTCCTCTTCGAGGCCGGGCAGTTGGCGCCCGCTCAGACCCAGGCCGGGTTAGAGGACTACGACACCGACCACAGCCCATCCGCGTCGCGCGATGAGGCATTCCCCTACGTAGCCCAAGCGGTCGACGCCTTCAGCCGCGGAATGACCAAGGAGGCCCAGACGGCACTGGAGCGGGCCCTGCGGGTTGGATTTGATCACCCGGCGGCGCATTTTGCATTGGGGGCCATGCTTCTAGGGGCGGGGGATGCTGTCAGAGCCGTCCCCTCGCTTCAACAGGCGGCGGATCATCCCGCGCTGTCGATTGGGGCCCACTTTGCGCTGGGCCGGGCCTACCGTCAACTGGGGGAGCCTTATCGCTCGGCGCTGCATTTCCTGTCTGCGTTGCAATTGGCCGATATGATGACCGTTCCCGAGGAGCTGCGGGAAACCCTGCAGCGCCAGTATGAAACGTTTCTGGAGGTGGACGAGCAAAGTCAGCCGGCCGCCCAGTGGCAGGAGAGTGCTCAAAGGGTGGAGTCCTTGCTGAGCGGCGCGGAATGGGAGAGCCGACTGCGCCTGGCGCGCGCCCAGCTGGATGCGGAATCGGAAGGCCGCGGGTTGTTGCCTCTGGCCTCGATGCTTGCCATGGGTCGCCCTCAGGCGTTGATCGAGGCGCTGTCCTACGTGGATGCGGCCATGCGTCGCGACCTGCTGAAGACCGCCATGGAACAAGCGCTGCTGGCCCTCGACCAGGGACCGACGTACCTGCCTCTGCACATGAGGATTGCGGAAATCCAGCTCCGAGAGGGGCGGCAGGACGCCGCCATCAGCAAGTTCAGAACGGTGGCGCGTACCTACCGCATGCGCGGCGAGAAGGCCCAGGCGGCGCGAGTCCTGGAGCGAATCCTCCAGCTCAGCCCCATGGATACGGGATGCCGCGCCGAACTGATCGAACTCGCGATCGCCCAGGATGATGTTCGCACAGCGCTTTCGCAGTATCTCGAGCTGGGGGAGATCTACTCCCAGTTGGCGCAACAGGACAAGGCGCGCGAGGCCTATGAGACGGCCTTGACTCTGATCCGCCCCGGCGGCCCCGATACCTCCTGGGAGATTCAACTGCTCTATCGGCTTGGGGATCATTATTTGCAGCGGCTGGACTGGCGCTCCGCGCTCCAGGCCTTCACCCGCTTAATGGAACTCGACTCCTCTGACGAACGGGCGGCGTCTCAAGTCATTGGCCTCTGGCTGAAGATGCGCAAACCGACCGAGGCTCAGGCGGTGCTCGACCAGGTGGCGCAGGAATGGTCCCGGCAGGGACGTCAGGACCAACTGCTGTACTGGCTTGAAGAACTCGTGCGCCTCAATCCTCAGGATCCCACCGTGCGGAAGAAGCTGGCCGAGAGCTATCAGCAGAGGGGGCGGATCCCCGAAGCCATCGCCCAGCTGGATGCTCTGGGGGAGATCCTGATCGACTCCGGCAGAACCCCCGAAGCCATTGAGGTGGTTCGGTCCATCCTGGCGCTGAATGCTCCCGGAGCGGAGGGGTACCGGCGCCTCCTGCAACAACTGGAGTCCGCCTCAGCGGGCACGGCACGAGGTTGAGGAAGTAGGCGGAGAGTGACCCCCTAGCCCCCTTGGGGGTCCGACGCGGGCCTGAGAGCATGTCGTATTTCATCGAGAACGTCCTCTTTCTTTTTCAACGCCTCGACTGGCAGAGCCTGTTGGACATCGGGCTCGTGACCATTGTGTTCTTCGTGATCCTGAGCGCGTTCCGGGGGACCCGGGCGGGGGTTATGCTGCGAGGGGTGGCCATTCTCATCGCTGTGGTGGCCCTGCTCACCAGCCTGGCCCGATTGCCCGCTTTCTCCTGGCTGCTGCGCACGGCTCTTCCCGCCTTGCTGATCGCCCTGCCGGTCGTGTTCGCTCCCGAGATACGCCGACTCCTGGAACGCCTCGGGCGTGCCGGTTTCCCCCGGCGCAGCCCCGCCTTGGAGAAGGTCCCAGCCTACCTGAATCCCGTCATCACCGCGGTGCAGAGACTGGCGGAGCGCCGCCACGGTGCCTTGATCGTGATCGAGGGAGATGTGCCTCTGGGGGATTTTGTCGAAACCGGCGTGCGGATGGATTCGCTGGTGAGCGCCGAGCTGCTGCTGCAGATCTTCTACCCGGGCACCCCCCTGCACGACGGAGCCGTGATCCTGCGCGGGGAACGAATCGTGGCGGCCGGTTGTGTTGTCCCTCTCTCATCCAGCGGCAGTCTTTCGCGCAATCCGGAGCGCAGCATGGGCCTGCGCCACCGCGCCGCTTTGGGAGTGAGCGAAGTGAGCGATGGCATGGCGATCGTGGTGTCCGAAGAGACAGGGATCATCTCCGTGGCCCACAATGGGCGCATGATACGGCGTTTGGATGCCTCCCGCTTGGTCAGCATCCTCCAGGCGTTCGCCGGCTCTCCGAGCCTTCCCTCCTCGGCGGTCGATTGGCTCCGGAGGCGATTGGGGCTCTTCCCGGCGGTCCCCAGGCGGGCTCGCGAGGCGGAGACCGCAAGCTCGGACTCTACGGAAGAAGGAACACCGGGATGAAGCAGGCTTGGGGCTGGCTGGTGGGCAATTTGCCGTCGTTCGTCCTGGCCCTGGTTCTGGCAGTCGTAGTTTGGTTCGCGGCGGTGAGCAGCGCGGATCCCAATGAGACCCGCACCTTGGGCAGCCCAGTCCCGATTCAAATCACTGGGCTGGCGCCGAATCTCATCGCCCATGACCCCTTCCCCCAACAGGCTACGGTTACGCTGCTGGCGCCTCAGTCGGTGTGGACCGAATTGACGTCTGCGAATATTCAGGTTGTGGCCGATCTGTCCGGCCTCGGCCCGGGCGCGCATGAGATCCCCCTGCAGGTCAAGAGCGAGATCCGTCCTGTGCTGGTGGAGAGAATAGACCCTGGCCAGATGGAGGTGGCGCTCGAGCCTCCCGCCAGCAAGACAATGGAAGTGCAGATCCGGCTGAGCGGGATCCCGGCCGCTGGATACTCCCTTGGAACGCCCGTTTACTCGCCTGATTCTGTCGAGGTCAGGGGGGGACAGTCAGAAGTGGAGACGGTAGCCTCGGTGGTCGGCTCGATGGACGTCGGAGGAGTGCGGACAGGGGTGAATCGCCAAGTGGCTTTGCAAGCCCTGAATGCCGCGGGACAGGCGGTTTCCGATGTGACCCTTGATCCCAGCGCCCTGAAGGTTTCCATTTCCGTCCAGCAGCAAGGAGGCTACCGGGATGTGGTCGTCAAGGCCGTGATCCAGGGCCAAGTCGAGAGCGGGTACCGTCTTACCGGGATCTCCGTCTATCCTCCCACGGCGACGCTTTTCTCGGCCGACCCATCCCGAGTCAGCAGCCTGCCTGGCTATATTGAAACGGCGCCCCTGGATATCTCCGGAGCCCATTCCGATGTGTCCAGTTCGCTGGCCCTGCTCCTTCCTGCGGGAGTCAATGCGGTGGGTTCCCCGCTGATCTTTGTCCAGGTCAGCGTCTCGGCGATCCAGGATAGCGAGACCTTCACACGCAATGTGCGCTATCAAGGGCAAGGCGCAGGGCTGGCGGCCGTCCTCTCGCCGTCCACCGTTGATGTGGTTATCTCGGGTCCTGTTCCTCTGCTGAAGGCCCTGACTCCCAGCGATGTGGACGTGTATCTGGACCTCTCTGGGCTGAAGCCAGGGACCTATCAGCTCCAGCCGACCTGCCACGTGCTTTTGGAGGGTTTGCAGATTGAGGCCCTGCTGCCTTCTCAGATCGGGGTCGTCCTCGCTCCGGGTCCGGTCCCCACGCCCTGAGCTCTCCCCTTGCCGTCACTAACCATGTCCAAACCGATCGTGGCCCTGGTGGGCGCCCCGAATGTTGGCAAGTCCACTCTCTTCAACCGACTGGTCGGAGACCGCTTGGCCGTGGTCGACGAGATCCCCGGGACCACCCGGGACCGCCTGATGGCTGAATGCGAATGGGCTGGGACGCGCTTCGACGTTGTGGACACCGGGGGCATCGACCCCACGGCGGGGGTCTCGGGCGCGCCAGCCGGGCAGTCCCGTCCGCTTTCTATCGGCTCGAGCGAGTACGTTGCGCAGATTCGCTTCCAGGCCGTCATGGCCATCCGCGATGCCGATGCTGTTCTTTTTCTTACCGACGCTCTGGCCGGACCAACGGCCGCTGATGAGGAAATCGCAGAGTTGCTTCGGCGCCACCAGCGGGCCGAGGGCGGCCGGAGGGAGCCTCCGGTGCTTCTCGTGATTAACAAGTGCGAGAACGAGGAGCGTCAGCAGGGAATCTACGCGTTTTACCGCCTGGGACTGGGGGACCCCTGCCCTATATCTGCCCTCCATGGCACCGGGGTGGGGGAGTTGTTGGATGCCGTGGTGAAGCTCTTGCCCGTGGGGGAGGCGGAGGATCAAGAGGAGTCGCGGGTGGGAATCGCGATTCTGGGCAAGCCGAATGTCGGCAAGAGCAGCTTGCTGAACCGAATCCTGGGGGAGGAGCGCGCGATTGTCAGCCCGACGCCGGGAACGACCCGCGACGCGGTCGATACCCAGCTTGAAGTTTCCGGGATCGGCGTGACCTTGATCGACACCGCTGGGATTCGACGTCGGGGCAAGATTGAGCCGGGGGTGGAGTACTACAGCGTGCTGCGTGCTCTGAAGGCGATTGAGCGAGCCGATGTGGCTCTGCTCGTTCTGGATGCCGCGGAGGGCGTGACGGCTCAGGATGCCCACATCGCCGGCTTTATTCTGGCGGCGCGCAAGAGCACCGTGGTATTGATCAACAAATGGGATCTGCTTCGAAAGGAACCGGGCGTTGCCGAGGCGTATACGGCCCAAGTCCGCAGCGCCCTAAACTTCATGGACTACGTCCCGGTCCTGTTCATATCGGCCCTCACCGGCCAGAGGGTGGAGGAGGTCCTTCCTCTCGCCCTGCGGGTGCAGGAGGAGCGCTTGGTTCGAATTCCCACTGCGGAGCTCAACCGCCTCCTGCGCGAGGCGACCCAGAAACATGCTCCCCCGGCGCGCGCGGGCCGAAAGCTGAAGATCTACTATGCGGCTCAAGTGCGAACGGATCCTCCGACCTTCCTCATTCACGTCAACGATCCCGATCTGGTCCACTTCACGTATCGAAGGTTCCTGGAAAATGAGATCCGCCGGACCTACGGCTTCCTGGGCACGCCGCTACAGATCTCCTTTCGGAGGCGGCGCTAGGCAGAGATCTTGCCCGCGCCTCCCTCCCGTCTTATAATCCTGCGACACTTGAGGGCCGAAGGGTCTTGGGGAGAGATGGTTGGACACAACCCCGGTCGACTCCGAAACCGTGGAACCGCTTGCTGGGCACGGCCGAACCCGAACGATCCTGTGGGAGTTCCTTCAGACCGCGGCCCTGGCTCTGCTGGTGTTTCTGGTCGTCAATCTGACCACAGCGCGAGTCCGTGTCAGTGGATCGAGCATGCGACCGACGCTGGAGGGCGGCGAGTACATTATTGTGAGCCGGCTGGCCTACCGCCTCGGAAAGCCACAGCGCGGAGACATTGTGGTTTTTCAATCCCCCGACCCGTCGACCAGCGAGGACCTCATCAAGCGGGTTGTTGGGCTGCCCGGGGACACCGTGAAGTTTGTCCACGGCCGCGTTTGGCTGAACGGCGCCTTTCTCGATGAGCCTTATGCGGTCGGACTGACCAGCTCGGACCAGACTTGGCAGATCGGCCCCAATCAACTCTTTGTGCTGGGAGACAACCGCGCCTTCTCCCGGGACTCGCACAATTTCGGGCCGGTTCCCATGAGGGACTTGGTCGGAAAGGCCTGGCTCATTTACTGGCCTCCTTCCGAGTGGGGAACCGCGGATCATCGTGCCGGACAGGCAAGCACGCCGGCGGAGGCCTTCCAGGAGTGGCCAGGGGAGGCCCTGTTCGCAGGCAGAGGGTGGAGGCCAGTGTCGACGGCCTCCTGGCCGGAGGGGTAAGATCGGATCTTGAGGTCTTGGTTTCTGCGGGGCCTGTGAAGCGCAAAGGAGTATGATCAGCATCCGGGAGCCCGAGACGGGAATAATGGTATGCCAGTGACCGAGGGGAACAGCATGGACGACCAATCGCATGCCGTCGAAACATGTCCCGAGTGCCAGGTAGGCACTCTTCAGCCCCAAGCCGTTCCATACTTCGCGTATCTGGATGGCCGATTGATTACTGTTCCGGATTTTCCCGCTTGGGTTTGTGACGTCTGCCACCACTGCGAATATGATGAGGCCGCGCTGGACGATCTGCAGTCTGTGCTTGGGCCTAAAGCCACACTGCCGGAAGACAGCAATCGCAGGCGACGCCTGACCCAAGACGAATTCCCCAGCCAGCTGATTCATCTCCACCGAGGGCGGCCGGCCTAGGTTTCCCCAGTCGAGTTTCCCTAGCGGCAAAAGAATCTCCGCCGGGGCGCCCCGTGCCGAGGGATGCGCTCCCCGAGGTTCGTCTCGCGGCTGGGTGGAGGCGATCGAAACTGGTCTGGGCTAGCGCTCTTTTCTTAGGAGATCCTCGAGACAGCCCGAATCGCCGATCGGGCTTTGCGGCCCAGACCATGGACCGCCGGGAAGCAGCCTCTGGAGGCTCGCCGGCCCGGGAATACAGGAGAGACCTCCTTTTCTTTCCTCGTGGGCCGATATGAGCCGTTCGCTAACTGGGGAAGTCCTGGAGGGAGTCGTTGAGGCGCTGGCCTACGGCGGCGACGCCATTATGCGGGCGCCGGACGGCCGCAAAGTCTTCGTGCCTTTTGCCTTCTTGGGCGAGAAGGTGACGGTTGCGGTGGTGGAGGAGCATAGCGGTTTCCTGCGCGCGCGACTCCTGGCGGTCCGGACACCTTCTTCCTCCCGGGTGGAACCGCGTTGTCGGCATTTTGGAGTCTGCGGAGGTTGCCATTACCAGCATCTCTCCTATGATTCTCAACTGGAGGCCAAGCGCTCGATCCTGATGGACCTGCTAGAGCACCTCGGGGGACTTCGGGACCCCTTCGTAAGGCCGCCTCTTCCGTCCCTGGAACAGTGGAACTATCGCAACTATGCCCGGTTTGCCCTGAGCCCGGAGGGGCGATTGGGCTACTTCGTGCGCGGGTCAAAGCAGGTTCTCCCAATTGAAGAGTGCTATTTGCCGATTCCTCCGCTGGATACTCTCTGGAGGGATCTTGTCCTGGAGCCCTCCCTGCCGCTGAATCAAATCGGGTTGCGGGTCGGCTCAGAGGGCGAAGTGTTGCTCATTCTGGAGAGCCCCACCGGGGAGATTCCGGAACTGGAGGTCGAGGCAGCGGTATCGATCTCGGCTCTCACCCCGGCGGGATCTCAAGCGCTGGTCGGAGACTCCGTCATCGGCTTTGAGGTGCTGGGGCGCCCTTTCCGTGTTTCGCCCGCCAGCTTTTTTCAGGCCAACACGGGGATGATTCCGTCTTTGGTCGGGGAAGTGCTGAGGACAGCCCGGCCGGAGCCGCAGCAGGTCGCCCTGGATTTGTATTCTGGGGTCGGGTTGTTCAGCGCGTTCCTGGCCAGCAGGTTCCGCCGAGTTATTGCGATTGAGTCCAACCCGCAGGCCGTCTCCGACTTCCAAGTGAATCTCGCAGACTTCGACAATATCGAGCTGTATCAGGCCCAGGTCGGGCAAGTGCTTTTGGATCTGGACGTGCGTCCGGATTTCGTGGTCGCCGATCCTCCCCGCAGAGGGCTGGAGGGCAACGCCCTGCGGGGATTGCTGCGGATGCAATCTCCCCGTCTCGCCTATCTCTCCTGTGACCCGGCGACCCTGGCCCGAGATGCCCGCCTCTTGAGCCGGGGAGGCTATCGCTTGGAAAGCGTCCTGCCGATCGATCTCTTTCCACAAACTTATCATATGGAGAGCTTGAGCCTTTGGCGGTGGGAGGAATCCTCGGACGGGGGCGAGTCCGCTGAAGGCATGAGGAAGGTATGAAGAAAAGCGAGGAAGTTGAATTCGCCTGTCGCATCGCTCAGCGCGCGGCACGCATCCTGTGCGAGGGTTTTGGGGGTCGGGTTCCCGCCGAGCACAAAGGTCTGTTCGACCTGGTGACCGAATACGACCGACGCTCGGAGGCCCTGATTCTCCGGGAAATCCAGGAGGCCTTCCCACAGGACCGTGTCTTGGCCGAGGAGAGTGGTGCCAGCGGGGCTGCCGGCGAACGAATTTGGTATGTCGACCCCCTGGATGGGACGACCAACTATGCCCATGGCTTTCCAGTCTTTGCGGTGTCCATTGCGCTGGCGGATCGGGAGGGGTTGCGGCTGGGAGTCGTATATGACCCAACGCGGTCCGAGGTTTTCTGGGGAGAGCGCGGGCGAGGGGCCTTCCTGAATGAGGAGCGCCTGAGGGTGGCCGATGCGGCGGAGCTGCGGGAAAGCCTGCTGGTTACGGGATTCCCCTATGATGTTTGGTCCAACCCGGTGAACAATCTCGACAACTATGCGAAGTTCGCGGTTCGCAGCCAGGGGGTGCGGCGGCTGGGATCGGCCGCTCTGGACCTGGCCTATGTGGCGGCCGGCCGCCTGGATGGGTTTTGGGAGCTGCGCCTGAGCCCGTGGGATCTTGCCGCCGGGTCGCTTCTGGTTCAGGAGGCGGGGGGAGAAGTCACTGACGTCGATGGAGGCCCCTTGCGGCTCACGGATTTTTCCTCCGTCCTCGCCGCCAACCGCCAGTTACATCCCCGCATTCTGGAGGTTCTGCGGCTCCCGCCGGGGTCTTGAGCTCCGGAGGGGCCAAGAGGCCCTCCTCAGCCCGCCGTTATCTTGCCGTCGGGGGAGAGAGTTTTCTTTTGGGACTCTTTCCTCATCACCTGCTCCAAACGTTGCAGGTCGAGGCGCGAGGTCAGGTCCAGGCTGAGAGGGGTTACCGCAACCTTGCGCTCAACGCGCAAGACGTACACGTCGGAATCCGTTTCTATGTTCGGGTCCAGAACGGTGGAATATCCCAGTTGGGTTGGCAGATCCAACCTCTGGCGTTCGGGACGCTGGGGGACATAGTAACGGGTGCGCGAGAGCCGGGCGAGTTTCCATGGGGTCTTCGGCGTCGCGCCTGCGGGGACCTCGACCTTGAGCAGATCCAGGTCCGGCCAGCTCAGTCCAGTGAGCATCTTGTCCGCGAAGTAAGCGCTGAAGTAGGCGGCGGCGTCGAAGTCGATCTCTTCGGAGTAAGTCAGATTGTATCGGCTTTCGGTCTGCAAGGAGATGGCCAGGGCGGGGATCCCGTGAGCTGCGCCCTCCAGCGCGGCGCCAATGGTCCCGGAGACCGTCACGCCCGAGCCTACGTTCTCCCCGTAGTTGATGCCCGCCACAACCAGGTCGGGCGCATCTTCCAGAAGCTCGAGCAGCGCAAGCTCGACCGCCTGGGCCGGAGTACCCCCGATGGCATAGACCTTCCATCGCCTCTCGCCGACCTGAGCCCATTCCTCCCGAATGACTCCAGGCGACCCAGGCGGCATGCTCCGGCCAGCGCCGGACGATTGAGCCTCCGGCGCCGCGACGGTCACGAACCCCAGCTCGGATAGTGCCCGGGCCGCAGACCAAAGACCCGGCGAGCGGATGCCATCGTCATTGGTCAGGAGGATTTGTTTCTTTTCCGTCATCAGGAAGCTTTCGAACGGTGAGTTTCAATCCCTGGACCCCAAGAATCTCCACCTTTTCCCCGACCCCAATGTGCTCGGTGGGAGTTGCAGCGGTCGCCGACCAGAGCTCTCCGCCCGCCTGAACCATGCCCTGGGGCGCGAGTTCCACGGTCACGCGCCCGACCCGGCCGACCACCGTCTCCCCTCCCATCATCGTAGGGCGTTGCTGGGCGCGTACGATCAAGGTGACAATTCCCACGAAGACCGCCGCGATGGCAGCCCCGGTGACTACCACCAGAGGCACGGACACTCTCTGGAATGATGGGGTCCCGGGCGAGTTAAACAGGATCAGTGA
Organism: Anaerolineales bacterium; assembly: GCA_049511715.1. Taxonomy (GTDB): domain Bacteria; phylum Chloroflexota; class Anaerolineae; order Anaerolineales; family RBG-16-64-43; genus JBEKHT01. Next base: position 86,565 of record JBEKXU010000008.1, on the reverse strand, counting down.
GCCCGCGATGAAGGAAGCCAGCCCGACGACGGTGAGCGCCCCATGGGTGGCGGCCTTGATGTCGACGATGAAGAGCACAAAGGCCAACAGGATGAAAACCAGGCCGAACCAATTGACCGAAAGCACACCCAGCCCGTAAAAGGCCAGGGCGAGCAGAACCACGCCGGCAAATCCCGCCACCCATCCCGTCGGGTGAGAGATCTCAATGAGCAAGGCCCCCGCCCCGACGGCCAGAAGAATGAAGACGATGTTGGGGTCGGTCAGGACCTGGAGCAACTCCTCAAGGGCATTGGCGGGGACCTCCTCCACTGGAGCGCCGGAGGTTTGCAAGGTGACTGACTTCGTCGCGGTGCGGACGGTGCGCCCGTTGAGTTGCTTGAGCAGGTCTTGGCGATTGCTGGCGACGATATCGATCATTCCGGCCTGCAGGGCTTCGCTTGCCGAGGCGGATTTGGCTTCATCGATCGTGCTGTCGATGAGGTTCAGTGCCGTCGGCGGGCGTCCCGACGCCAGAGAGCGGGCCAGCGCCTTGAGCATGCTCTTGGTTTTGGCCTGCTCCGTCGCTCCCAAGTCCTCTCCTTCTGCACCGACCGGGCTGGCCGCACCAATGGCCGTGTCCGGAGCCATTGCGGCCAAGCCGCCCGCCAGAGTGATCACGGTTCCGGCGCTGGCAGCCATGGCTCCCTGGGGAGCCACATAGACCACGATCGGGACGGTGCTGGCGCGCATGGCCTCGACGATGTCCTGCATGCTGCCGATGTCGCCTCCGGGGGTATCCAGCTGTACGACGAGCAGCATCGCCCCCTGGTCCTCCGCCAGGTGGATTCCCCGCTGAATGTAGGTCGACATTGCAGGGGTGATCGCGCCCTCGGCGTCCAGCCAGAGGATGCTCTGATTCGCAGTTTGCCGGGGGCCGGCGGCTACGAGCAGCAAGCCGAGGCTCAGGATGGCGATTCGAATGCCGCGCATGGGTTGCACCTCAGGAGAATTATAACCTGAGCTTCTCCCCTTTCGATATAATGATTGGGTTGACCCGTAAAGAAAGGGGATTCCGATGGGTGACTCCGCTTCCTTCGATTACGATGTGATCGTTCTGGGGGCCGGGCCGGGCGGGTATGTCTGCGCCATTCGGGCCTCGCAGTTGGGCCTGAAGACCGCCATTGTCGACCGGGAATGGCTCGGGGGTGTGTGTCTGAACATTGGATGCATCCCTTCGAAGGCCCTGTTGAAAAACGCCGAGGTGATTCGGACTCTGCTTCAAAGCGGTCCGGAGTTCGGCTTCGAGGTCGAGCAACCCAAGGTGGACTACGCGGCCGCGGTCAAGCGATCCCGGCAGGTTTCGACCAGGCTGGTGAAGGGGGTCGAATTCCTCATGCGCAAGAACAAGATCGACGTGCGCCTGGGGGTCGGCCGCTTGGCCGCGCCGGATCGGCTGGAACTGAACGAGGCCAGCGGCCAAGTGACCAGCCTCAGAAGCCGCAACATCGTCCTGGCGACCGGTGCCCGGGCGGCGCTCCTCCCCGGGATGGAGGTGGATGGGAAGAAAATTCTCACATATCGGGAAGCGATCCTGCAGGAAAAGCTGCCCTCCTCAGTAACGATCGTAGGGGCCGGACCCATCGGCTTAGAATTTGCAACCCTTTGGAATTCCTACGGGGCCAAGGTCACCCTGCTTGAGATGCTTCCCCGCATCGCTCCGCTGGAGGATGAGGAAGTCAGCGCCGAGCTCGCCAAGGCGTTCAAGCGATCCGGAATCGAACTGCGCACCGGGACCCGCGTGGAGGGGATCGAAACCGGGGGGGAAAAAGTCCGCCTGCGGGTGAGTGCGGAAGGCAAGACCGAAGAACTAGAGGCGGACCAGGTCTTGGTGGCGACGGGGTTCCGGCCCAACAGTGGCGATCTCGGTCTGGAGGCCCAGGGAGTGAAGCTCGAAAAGGGCCGGGTCGAGGTCGACGAACGTCTGTCGACCAACGTGCCGGGTATTTGGGCCATTGGGGACGTGACGGGTCGCCTGATGCTGGCGCATGTGGCCTCGGCCATGGGGATCGTCTGTGCCGAAAACATGGCCGGAGCCGTTTCCAGCACCCTCAACTATGAAATGATGCCCCGCGGGATCTTCTCTCACCCCCAGGTCGCCTCCTTCGGTTTGACCGAGGCCCAGGCGCGGGAACGGGGTTATGAGGTCAGAATTGGCCGCTTCCCCTTCCAGGCCAATGGCAAGGCTCTGGGCCTGGGGGATTCGGCCGGGTTTGTAAAGATCGTTTCGGAGGCACGGTACGGGGAGATCCTGGGAGCCCATCTGGTCGGTGCGGAGGTCACCGAACTGTTGCCAGAGCTGACACTTGCCCAGGAGATGGAACTGACGGCGGAGCAGATCGCCCGCAATGTGCATCTTCATCCCACCTTGAGCGAGGCCCTCATGGAGGCCGCGCATGGCTTGGCGGGAGGGTATATCAATCTTTGAGGGCGAAGGCGAGCCCGCGGTAGCCTCGCCCGGATCGGAAATCGGAGCCGATGAAGCAGAGTGATGTCTCTTGGGCTTGGGGCCGCTGATTCCCTGACCGCTCGGGATCTCCGCGGAGGGGCAAGGGAGGAATTGCAGAGAGCTTGCTTGTCACCGAGCGCCCTCCTGGGTACACTTGAGGCCGTTCAGGTCAGCCTGAGACCCTCCGATTTCGCGAGCGGGCGGTAGACTGAGGCGGAATAGGGGGGATACATGCGACGCCAGGTGAGAGCGGTGGCAGAGACAGCGGTGGAAAGCTTGGGTCGGCTTTTCGGGTACGTCATGTTCTGGAATTCCGTCGAGGCCCTGGGGGCCTCAGTAGCGGTTCCCGGCAACCTGAGGCAAGCACGCTAGGCCTCGCCAATCGCTGTCCAGGAGTCTCCGATGATCACCGTCGAAAAAATCGATACTCAATCCCGGGCCCAGGTGCGGCGTTTTGTTCGCTTCCCGTTCTGGCTGTACGCCAATCACCCGCAGTGGGTTCCCCCTCTGCTGATGGACTCGGAGATGCAGCTCAATCGGCAAAAGCACCCCTTCTTCGAGCACTCGGACGGCGATTTCTTTATCGCGGTCCGGGACGGCCGGGATGTGGGGCGCATCGCCGCGTTGGAGAACCGCCCTTACAACCGCTATCATGATACGCATGAGGTTCAGTTCTATTTCTTTGATTGCTTGGACGATCTGGAGGTGGCCAGCGCCTTGTTCAACCGGGTGTTCGAGTGGGCTCACGAGCGAGGCCTTGATGAGGTAGTGGGTCCCAAGGGCCTGAGCCCCTTTGACGGCTACGGGATCCAGGTGGAAGGGACCGACCGCCGCCAGATGATGACCATGATGAACTACAACTATCCCTACTATTCTCATCTGGTGGAAAGCCTGGGATTTGGCAAGGTCGTGGATTTCGTTTCCTGCTATATCGACCCTGTGACGTTTCATCTTCCGGAGCGAGTTCGGCGCGTTGCGGAGTGGGTGGAGAAACGGGGAACCCTGAAGGTGGTGCGCTTTCGCAATAAGCGCGACTTGGTTTCGTGGGCGGGAAAGATCGGGGAGGCCTACAACAAGACCTTTGTCAAGAATTGGGAGTATTACCCGCTCACGGAACGCGAGATCAAGTTTGTGGTCGACCAACTGATGGTCGTCGCCGACCACCGCTTGATCAAGATCATCACCCATGAGGACGAGGTGGTCGGTTTTCTGTTCGCCTTCCCGGATTTGTCTGCGGCATTGCAGCGGGCGCATGGTCACTTGCTGCCTTTTGGCCTGCCGGACCTACTCCTGGAAATGCGTCGGACCAAGTGGATTTCTCTGAACGGGGTCGGGATGCTGCCCGAGTTCCAGGGGATCGGCGGCAATGCGCTCATGTACTTAGAGATGGAGAAGACTATTGGAGGCTTCCACTTTCATGATGCGGAGCTGACCCAAGTTGCCGAATCGGCCCGGCAGATGCGCCACGATCTGGAAAACCTGGGGTCGCGCCCCTACAAGAATCATCGGGTCTACGGGAGGAAGATCTAGCTTGCGAGGCCGGGCGGTTCCCCTCTCGGGGTTTCCGCGGCGCCTTCCGGGTCAAGCCGCGGGGAGCCGCGTGGGAGGGGAAGTATCGGCTTGCAAATGTCCGCCGTTTGTGTATACTAGGGCGCAGACAGGTCTTTGGGTGCCCCCCTCACCCGAAGACCTGTCTGCTTGTGGCCAGGCCCCCTCTGCGTCCCATTGAGGGGACAGAGCGGAGGCCTGGCGGCCCCGATTGCTCAGGTATGGAGGACGGTGTAGCATTGGAACCCATGCGGATTCTTGTCATCTCGGACATTCACGGGAACCTGCCCGCTTTGGAAACCGTTTTGGCTGAGGCGGGCCCAATCGATCAAGTGTGGTGCCTGGGAGACCTGATCGGCTACGGTCCTTACCCGAACGAGGTGGTGGATCGAATTCGCACCCTTCCAGGCCTGCTGTGTCTGGTCGGGAATCACGACAAGGCCGGCCTCGGCCAAATCGGTCTCGAGGCCTTCAACCACGAGGCGAGAGAGGCACTCGAGTGGACCCAAGGGTGCCTGAGCGAATCCTCACGGGCCTTCCTCAGTTCCCTTCCCGAGAAGCTGACCGAGGGAGACTTCACCCTGGCCCACGGCAGTCCTCGGCGCCCGGTGTGGGAATACCTTCTCGACACGGAGCGGGCCCGTGCCTCGTTTGGCTTTTTTGGGACGCCCTATTGCCTGGTCGGACATAGTCATGTTGCCCTCGCCTTCCGGCTTTCCGCCGAAGGGCGTTGCGTCCTGCACCTGCCTCCACAAGGCAGCTCCTTGGGCCTGGGCGAGGAGCGCATGATCCTCAATCCCGGTTCCGTGGGCCAGCCCAGGGATCAGGATCCCCGGGCCTCTTATGCCCTCTTGGATACTGACAAGAAGCTCTGGGAATGGCACCGGGTGGTCTATGATGTGAAAAGGGTCCAGGAGCAGATGCGATCCGTGGGGCTCCCCGCTCGCCTGGCCCTCCGGCTGACCGAGGGCTGGTAGTTTCCGCCGCAGGTTCATCACCGGGTTTTTTTCCTCGCCGCGCACGGAACCTCCAGGCCGTTTCTGTCGTCTCACCTTCAGGACCCCCACGAGGCCCCTCACAAAGGAGGAGAAATGAAACGGTCTCTACTCGCGTTCGCCGCCCTTGGTCTCATTCTCGGGGCCTGCGCCCCCGCCCCCCAGGCCGTTCCGACGGCTCTGATGGAGAGCTCCGCCGTTGCAGCCCCAGCCGGCCAGAATGGTCCGGAGGTGCCTGCACCGGCCCCGGCTCCCAGCTTCAGCGCCAGCGGAGGTGCGGCCGTAGGAACAGGAACCTCCTCCGTAGCGGATCGGGTGGTGGTGAAAACAGCATCCCGCACGATCGTGGTCAATGATCCGGCGGAAGCAGCGCAGCAAATCGCCCAGCTGGCGCAGGGCATGGGCGGATTCGTCGTTTCCATGGATCTCACCCAGGTCACTTACGCAGGGGTTGACAAACCGCTAAACGAAGGGAACATCTCGGTTCGGATCCCTGCCAGCCGCTTGGATGAGGCCCTGCGGAAAATTGAGGCGCTGGCGGTCGAGGTACGCCAGCGCGAGGAAACCGGGGAGGATGCCACTGCCCAGTACACCGATCTGCAGGCCCGCTTGAAGAACCTTCAGGCTGCCGAAGCTCAGCTGCGCCAGATCATGGCCTCCGCGACCAAGACCCAAGATGTGCTAGCTGTCTATAACCAGCTGGTTCAGGTGCAGGGCGAGATCGAATCGCTGCAGGGCCAGATCCGCTACCTGGACGAGACCTCTACCTTCGCACTGGTCACGGTGCAGTTGGAACCCTTCGTCCCGAGCCAGCCTCTTCAGATCGGTGGATGGCATCCGAACGGCACGGCGCGTGAGGCGCTACAGGCCTTAGTGATCGGTTTGCAGAGGCTGGGCGATGCGATCATTTGGGCGGGAATTTGCGGCCTGCCGGCGCTGATCCTGCTGGCCATCCCGGCTTCCCTCATCGCCTGGGTGGTGCGCAGGCAGCTCAAGCGCAGTAAGCGACCATCCGCGAGTTGAGGTCCCGCAAGATGGGGCGGGGGCCCGCGCTCGACATGCTCGAAGCGGGCCCCCGGTTCTTGGAGAGCTCGCGGCAGGACGAGCGGTGGCAGGAAATCGCCTCCCGGTCCACCCCGTTCAATCCCCAATCCACTCCACGATCGTGGCCTCGCCCTGTCCCACTCCGACGCACAGGGTCGCCAGGCCGAAGTAAGGCCGCTTTTCGTTCGGCGCACGTCGGCGCATTTCGTGGGCCAAAGTAGTCAGGAGGCGTGCTCCGGAGCATCCCAGAGGGTGCCCCAGAGCGATGGCGCCTCCGTTCACATTGGTGATCTCGTGACGGAACCCCAGATCCTCCATCACGGCAAGGGATTGCACGGCGAAGGCCTCATTCAGCTCAATCAGCCCGATTTGATCCAAGCCAATCCCGGCGCGGGCCAGCGCTTTGCGCGTGGCGGGCACCGGGCCCAGGCCCATCACACGGGGCTCAACCCCGGCGGCGGCCGAGGCCACGATGCGCAGAAGCGGCTTGACCCCGAGGGATTGGGCGCGGTCATCACTCATCAGAAGAAGCACAGCCGCCCCATCGTTAATCCCCGAGGAGTTCCCCGCCGTCACAGTCCCCCCCGGCCGGAAGGCAGGCTTGAGTTTGGCGAGTGTCTCCAGGGAACTATCCCGACGGGGGTGCTCGTCGGTCGTAGCCGTGGTTGGGCCCTCTTTGGAAGGCGGCAGGGGAACCGGGACAATCTCTTCTGCAAAGAGGCCGTTGTCGATTGCGGCCACGGCGCGACGGTGGCTCTCCAGGGCAAAGGCATCTTGCTTCTGCCGGGTAAGATGGGGCCGCTCTGCGGCGATGTTCTCAGCGGTTTCGCCCATCGACTCGGTGCCGTACATTTCTTTCATCCTGGGATGGGGATAGCGCCACCCCAGGGTCGTGTCCCACATGGTGACATTGCCCCAAGGGTAAGGCCGATCGGCTTTCGGAACGGACCAGGGTGCCCGCGACATGCTTTCGACCCCTCCGGCCACGTAGACTTTGCCCTCCCCCGCCTTGATGGCTCGGGCCGCGGCATTGACCGCCGCGAGGCCGGAAGCACACAGGCGGTTAAAGGTCACGGCAGCCACCTGAACCGGGTATCCCGCCAGGAGCAAGGCCATGCGGGCGATATTGCGATTGTCCTCCCCCGCCTGATTGGCGCAGCCGAGGTAGACCTCTTCGATCATTCCGGGATCCACAGCGGCTCGACGGATGACCTCACTGAGGACCAGTGCGGCCAAGTCGTCGGGGCGGACATCTCGCAGGAGGCCGCCATGGCGGCCGAGCGGGGTGCGCACAGATTCGACAATCACCGCATCGGGCATGAACCCCTTCCGTTTCTATCCGCGGGCGCTGTGCTCGCGGGGAATAGTGACCGCGGCCACGCCCTGGGCCGAATCATTATAGCTTGGAGCTCCGGTGCGACAGGGATCCGGATGGCCCACCCGCAACTCTTATCGCCCCGAATATCCAAAGGGATGACTGTGGTGCCATTCCCAGGCGCTGGCGATGATCTCTTCGATAGAGGGATGGCGGGGTTGCCAGCCTAGCTCCTGGCGCGCTCTTTCTGCGGAGGCAACCAAGCGAGGCGCATCACCTGGCCGGCGGGGACAGTCCACGGACGGGATGGCGTGTCCTGTGACCCGGCGCGCGGCTTGCACGACCTCTCGCACGGAGTATCCCTGGCCATTCCCCAGGTTATAGACGAGTTCGGTTTCCCTTGCCAAGGCGTTGAGCGCAAGCAGGTGGGCGGAAACCAGATCCTCAATATGAATGTAGTCTCGGATGGCTGTGCCGTCCGGCGTCGGGTAGTCGGCGCCGAATACCTGGGCGTTCTCGCTCTGGCCCAGAGCCACCCGCAGGACCAGGGGGATCAGGTGACTCTCTCCGGGGTGATCTTCGCCTCGGCCGGGAAGCGCACCGGCCGCATTGAAGTAGCGCAGAGCCGCATAGTGCAGCTCCTGCGTTCGCGAGTACCACTGCAGGATCTGCTCGGTCATCAGTTTGCTCTGTCCATAAACGTTGCTCGGACCGAGCAGGGAATCCTCGCGCAAAGGTGCGTCGCTCGAGGCGTAGACGGCGGCCGTCGACGAGAAGACGAGGCGGCGGATTCCGGCATGGCAGGCCGCCTCAATCAGATGGAGGGAGTTGCCCACGTTGTTGGCGAAATACTTGCCCGGCTGGCGCATGCTCTCGCCGGCTTCGATGGAACCCGCAAAGTGCATGACCCCATCGAACTGGCCCTCCTGAAGGAGAAGCTGGAGCTTTTCCACTTCCTCCAGGTTGCCTCGCACCAAGCGGGCACCTCGAGGCACGGCGGCCTCATGCCCGGTGATCAGAGCGTCGTAGACGGTCACTTGGTGGCCGGCTTCGACCAGCAACTGGGCACAGGCCGACCCGATGTACCCTGCGCCCCCCGTGAGAAAGATGCGCATGTATGCTCCCCTGTGGGCCCAAGGCACGGAGGAAGCCAAAGCCTCCCGGCCCTAGGGCTTGAGATTATCCCGATCCGGAAGGATCGTCAAAGGTGCGGTCCTGCCGTCCAGGCGCTTCAAGCCCACCTCATCGAACATTACCAGAACCTCTTCGTCCTCGCCCCGGATCCGGGATTCGATGACCAATCCAGGGCCGAATTGTGCATGCTGAACCCGCAGGCCCGAATGGAAACGCGGCTCCATGCTTGTCCCGGAGCTTCTGTCCTGCCTCCCCTGCTCCGGGCTCCATTCCCACATTCGCTGCTGCTCCTGAAAAGCCCGATGGCTGTGCCCGCCGAGACCTCCCGCTGTGCTCTCCAGAAGAGAGGCGGGAATATCCCGCAGAAAGCGGGAGGGGTCTGACACTCCTCCCTCTCCATACGTGGTCCGACGAAAGGCGCGGACCAGAAAGAGGCGATCCCTCGCGCGCGTGATCCCAACGTAGAAGAGACGGCGCTCCTCCTCCATGGCCTCGGGGTCTTCCAGGGAGCGGCTGTGAGGCAAAAGCCCCTCATCCAATCCCGTAATCAAGACTACCCGGAACTCAAGTCCCTTGGCCGCGTGCAGGGTGAGCAACGTGGGGGCATCCTGGGTCTCCACCAGAGTGTCTTGATCCGAGACCAATGCGATCTCCTCCAGGAAGCGTTCCAGAGGTTGGTCCTGGAACTCTTGCGAGACGGCGATCAGCTCGCGGATGTTCTCCCAGCGATCCTGTCCTTCCGGGGTCCCATCCTCCAGGTATTCGCGGAAGCCCGTATCGCGAAGGACCTGCTCGAGAATCTCGTAGGGACCGGCCTGCTGGCGCCTTTCCCTCCACCTTCGCAGCAGCCCTCCCACTTCAATCAGCGCGTTCGCGGTCCGGCCTCGAAAGACGCTGGCAAAGGCAGAGGTGTCACGCTTCTCTTCGAGATCGATGAGGACTTCTGCTGCGGGAAGGCCAGCGCTGGAGGAGGTCTGCAGAAGCAAGGCTAGGCTTCTCTCCCCCAGTCCCCGCGGGGGGACATTGAGGATGCGCCCCAGGCTGACGCGGTCGGCCGGGTCACAAATCAGGCGCAAGTAGGCCAGGACGTCTTTGATCTCGCGGCGACCGTAGAAACGCTGGGCTCCTACCAGTCGGTAGGGGAGATTGGCTCGCAGGAATGCCTCCTCGAGGACGCGAGACTGGGCATTGGTTCGATACATAACCGCGCAGTCTCCGGGCCGCAGCCCATCCAGCCCCCCGCCACTGGCTCCCTGGGCTACCAGGGTCGCAATGGTGTCCACGACGAACTGAGCCTCTTCTTCCTCGTCGTAGGCCTCATGCAGGACAATTGGCCTCCCCGGTCCCCGCCGAGTGAACAGGTTCTTGTCTACCCGGTTAGAGTTGCGTCGAATGACCCCCATGGCCGCGTCCAGGACCGTCTGGGTGGAGCGGTAGTTCTCCTCCAGGAGGATGAGCTGGGCCTCAGGGAAGTCTTCCAGAAAGCGCTGGACGTTTCGATAATCGGCGCCCCTCCAGCGGTAGATCGACTGATCGGCATCGCCCACGGCAAAAAGGTTGCGGTGCCGGGCCGCCAGCAGGCGGGCCAGCTGGTACTGGGCTGCATTGGTGTCCTGGAATTCGTCTACGAGAACGTGCTGGTAGCGGTCTTGGAATTGCTGCTGGATCTCAATGTGTTCCGTCAAGAGACGCACGGCCAGGAGCAAGAGGTCATCAAAGTCCACGGCGTGATTGGCTCGCAGGAGATCTTCATATCGCCGATAGACGCCCGTCGCAGCTTTCTCCCAGGCCGATCCCTCCTCGAACGCCTCCGGACCCCGCATGTTGTTCTTGGCGCGGGAGATCGAATCCAGCAGGGCAGCTGGGTGGTACTGTTTTGGATTCAGATTCTCCTCCAGGACAGCCTCTCGAACGAGTTTCTCTTGATCCTCTTCGTCGTAGATCACAAAATCCTCGGGCAGTCCAACCCGGGCTGCCTCGCGGCGCAGCCAGCGAGCACACAGGGAATGGAAGGTTCCCAGGCTCAAGCGTCTCGGCTCGAGCGGGCTTCTCTGAGAACCGGGGACCGAGACCTCGGGTCCGCGGGCCAGCAACGAGTCGACCCGAGCGCGCATCTCGCGGGCCGCCTTGTTGGTAAACGTGACTGCCAGAATGCGGTCCGAACCTGTGGATTGCGCGGAGGCCAGGTAGGCGAAGCGGTAGGCTAGGACGCGCGTCTTCCCCGATCCGGGACCTGCGACGACAAGGGCCGGGCCTTCGCCGTGCGTCACCGCCAGGCGCTGCTGAGGATTCAGTTCCGAAAGCAAATCGATGGGTCCGATGGCTAGCAGCTCTCCAGGATCCGGAGGAAGCCCCGTCGCTCCTCGGGATCCGAAGGGCATGGGCACCTGCGGCGGCCCATGCGGGTCAAGGTTCCGCCTGCTTCTTTCCGCGTACTTCCCGGCAAGCCGTGGAGCGGACAACAGGCGGGGGCTGGTGAGGCCATTCGGTTCCGGGTGGGAAAGTTACCGCGGCCGGGTCATGGCCGACTCCCCCTGAGAATTAACTGCGCTGCGACCCCAGTTCATCGCGCAGCAGGGTGGACAGGAGGAAACTCACGACGCTCACGACGAGGCCGCCCAGCAAGGCCGGCCAGAAGCCCGCCACGCGGAATCCAATTCCAAACTGCTCGCCCACCCACCCCGTGAGCCAGAACAAGAACGTGTTAATTACAAGGGTAAAGAGGCCTAACGTGAGCAGGATGAAAGGACAAGTCAGGAGGATGATCAAAGGCCGCAGAAGGGCATTGACGAGGCCGAACACCAAGGCCAGCAGCACGATCGACACCCAATAGGTCGATTGGGCTTGAATCCCCGGAACAAGACGAAAGGCTGCGTAAAGGGCTACCGCATTGATCGCCCATCTGAGAAAGAACCTTTCCATTCGCCTCCTCCTGAATGCCTGTGGAAAGCCGGCTGGCGCTCCTCAGCGGATCTGAGCCGGAACCCTGCCCACCTCGTTCTGGGGGTGTGCCCTCAGGTCCTTCTCCATCCACACAAGGGTTCGCCCCTTGCGAAATCCGAGGCGAATCAAGTCCTCCTCCGCACCGGCCGGAGGGATCTCCAGGGCGAACTCCTGATCCCATCCACCCGAACGCAAGGCGCGGGAAAGGAGTACGGCTTCAGCCCGGCCATTCCACTGCGGATCCACAACCGTCAGGGCCTGGAGTGTACCGAAGCGCTGGAGTGTCCAGAGAATGGCGATCAGCTGGCCCCGGGATCGCAACATCCAATGGGATTCCCTGTCTCCGCTCATGACCTGGATTAAGAATCGCCAAAGGGTGGGCCGGAACGTGTTGAGCGTGAGGGGTGAAGTCCAGGCCAGTCCCTCGGGGTGAACCCGCTTGGCGAGTTCGTATTCCTCCCGCCATTCCCCAGACCGGCGCGGCGAAGGTTCCTCCAGATCCTGTCCCGAAGAAATCTCTTCGGTCGGATTGATGAATCCTCGGGGGCGGTTCCATAGGGCTCTCCGAGTCACCTCCCGGAATCCCAGCGAGAGATACAGGGCCAGGGCAGGAGAATTGTCCGTCTTCACCTGCAGCACGGCGCGCTCCGCCCCCAGCTCACGAGCCTCGGCCAAGGCCGAAAGCGTCAGAGCTCGGGCGATCCCCCTGCCACGACTGGCCGGATGTACCGCCACGTTGGCGATGGCCCACGTCCTCGGTGCGGCGCGCGAGAGGGCCAAGCTGACGTTTCCTACGATGCGCCCCGACTCGGTCCATACGAACCCATGGAACCAATCCAATTCCTCGCTGGAGCCGAGTCGCCGGTACACTTGCCAGGCAAAGGAACCTGAGGAGGCGAGGGCCCGAGCCCTCCTGAGCAGAGCCAAGCCCGAAGAATCGAGCGAGCCTTGGAAGCACAGCTCGATCAGGTCGGCGATGCCCGCCATGTCCTTGGGGAATTCCGCTGGACGCGGGCCGACGACCGGCTGGTGATCAGCAAAGGGAGTGCCCATCGCTCTCTGCTTGCCCCTGATTCAACCCCGTGCGTCCTCATTCTCCCGCGACGTCGCTCCATCTTCGTGGAAGGCTGCATGTTTGTCAACCCCTGCGGCGGTGCCGACCCAACCCTGCGGGCCTGCCGCAGGGAAGGGAAACCCGAACCTCCGGGCGTTCAGGCTTCGCGCTTCTCGGGACTTCCCTTCGAGGCTTGACCACCGCACGTGCAGGGAACGGGTTTCCAGACTGCGCCGATGGACCAGGGTCTCGAGGCCCGTGGGGATCTGGACCATGAGCCCTATGGCTTAGAAAATGGCCGCTGTCTCATCTATGCCGTCTTTCTGACCCCTGCACTAACCGGGATTCTACCCGATCGGCGAGTCGGTCCCTCGCAGTGACCAGCCCCCTCTTTGCGCCGCGCAAGATGGGGACGCGCCGATTCCTGAGAGGTTTCAAGCCCGTCTGCTTGGAACCCTGAGCCCACGAGGGGCCGATTTGCGAGGACGGACCACGGATCTTTTTCTGCGTCGCTGGGGCGGACGGCCGTGAAAACTCCTTGCGGTGAAGGGCTCCCAAAAGCATCGGGCCACTGTTGAGGCGTTGCTCGTGGGCGGCCACCGCTTCATTGGACTGCGGGCAGTCCAAGGGGTGGGGAAAAGTGGCCCTGGCTCCTTCGTCGTCGGCATCTTCTTCCCAGCTTCCTCCTCCAGGAGACTCTGGGTGAGCTCATAGCACGCGGCAATTCCCCAAACTGCTTGTGACCCCCTAATGCCCGGCGTATAATCCCTGCCGTGCCTGTCCTGGACGCGACGACTCTCGACGTTGTCAGCCACAGTGCAGAGCAGACCCAGAGGCTCGGCAGCCGCCTGGGCGAGCTTTTGCGGGCCGGGGACTTTGTTTGCCTTCGAGGAGATCTGGGGACCGGCAAGACGACGCTGGTTCGAGGGATGGCCCGGGGTTGGGGTGCAATCCAAGCGGCGACGAGTCCGAGCTTCGTGCTTCTCAATCAATATCGGGATCCGGATGGTCGCATCCTGTATCACGCGGACGGGTACCGGCTCGAGCCGGGTAGCTTTCTGGGCTTCGACATTGAAGAGCTTCTGCAAGGGGGAGCCCTGGTAATCGAATGGCCGGACAGGTTCGGGTCGTTGCCGACGGAGCGTCTTTGGATCGAGTTGCGTTGGGTGGAAGACACGCGGCGAGGAATACGCTTCATCCCCACAGGCAAGCGGTTTGAGGATCTGATTTCACAGTATCGTCGCCTTACCTACGGCGGGTAGCATGATCCTGGCGCTGGATACGTCCTCCGAGATGCTTGGGTTGGCGCTCCACGATGGAAGACGTCTGCTCTGGGAGTCCTCCTGGCCTGTGCGCTTGCGGCATACCGTTGAGCTGGCGCCAGCGGTCAAGGGCTTGTTGGATCGGACTGGGATAAGGGTGAGGGATCTGGAGGCTGTGGCGCTGACCTTGGGTCCTGGCTCCTTTACTGCCTTGCGCATTGGAATATCCTTTGCCAAGGGTCTGGCCTTGGCGAGCGCGATGAAACTTGTCGGCGTCCCCACGCTGGATGTGCTGGCGCGGGCCCAGATTCCCAGCGAGGAACCATTGGTCGCAGTGCTAGAGACAGGGCGCCGGGGCGTTGCGGCGGCCGTCTATCAATGCTCCGATGAGGGCTGGAGGGAGTCGAAGCCGCCCAAGATCTACACCTGGCCGGGGCTGGTGGAAGCCATCCCCCGACGGTCGAGGGTCTGCGGCGAAATTGGGGAGGAGGGCCGAAGTCTCCTGGAACACCGCCGAGACTTGAGGGTGGTCCCGGGGGCTTGGTCCCTTCGGCGCGCCGGGCATCTCGCAGAAGTGGCATGGGAGAAACTGCGGGCTGGCGAAACGACACCCGCGGGAGACCTGGCGCCGCTCTATCTGAACATCGCGGGTGCATGAGGCTGGCTGGGTGTCGAAGGGATAATGAAGCCGGTCCCCTCTTGGCCCGTGCGGCCCATGCGGCTTGAAGACCTTCCGGCGGTGATGGAAATTGATCGGCTTTCCTTTCCGATTCCCTGGTCCGAGCGAACCTACCAGTTTGAGATCACAGAGAACCCCTCCTCCCACCTCTTGGTCACCACGACCGACCCGGAATCAGCGGCCCCGGCTATTATTGGGTTCAGCGGCTATTGGCTGGTGGTGGATGAGGCGCATATCTCGACCTTCGCCGTTCATCCCCAGTGGCGGCGCCAGGGAATAGGAGGGGCTCTCATGCGCGAAGTGCTGCGCCAAGCCGCTTTTCAAGGGGCCACCATCGCCACCCTTGAGGTCCGGGTGAGCAACTTGGTCGCCCAGCATCTGTATGCGAACTACGGTTTCGTTCCTGTGGGGAACAGACGTGGCTACTACCGAGACAATAACGAGGACGCGTTGCTCATGACCACGTATTCGTTGAAGTCTCGGGCCTAGCCAGGAAGTACTGAGCAGGCTCCGGGAGGAGAGTGGCGTCTGGCTGCCGACAAGGAGTTGGGGGGGGCGGGATCGAACCCCGAGCTGTGCTTGGCGCCCTCTTTTCGAGCGGGCCCAGGCCGAGGTCATCGCTGAGGAAGGCCTGTTGACCGAGGAGAGACATGAGAATCCTGATTACCGGAGGAGCCGGGTTCATTGGAACTCACTTGGCCCTGCACTTTTCCCGCCTCGGGCATACCCTGGCGGTCTACGATAATCTGTCGCGAAGGGGTTCCGCGGACAATCTGAGGTGGCTGCAAACCGAACTGCCCGGACTTGAATTCGTCCGCGCGGACGTTCGCGATTCTCCCGCCTTGGAGGCAGCAGCGCGCGGACGAGACGCAATTTTCCATTTGGCCGCACAGGTGGCCGTCACTTCTTCAGTGACCTCGCCCCGGGAGGACTTTGAGATCAATGCCTTGGGGACCTTTAACGTGCTGGAGGCCGCCCGACGCTCGGGCCGCTCACCCATCGTGATCTATACCTCGACCAATAAAGTCTATGGGGCCATGGAGTCGGCCCAAGTGGTTCAAGAAGAAATCCGCTATCGGTTCGCCGACTTGCCTCACGGGGTGAATGAGGAATGGCCGGTCGATTTCCATTCACCCTACGGGTGTTCGAAGGGCGCCGGAGACCAATACGTTCGGGACTACGCCCGGATCTACGGTCTTCCAACGGTCGTCTTTCGCCAATCATGTATCTACGGAGAACGGCAGTTTGGGGTCGAGGATCAGGGCTGGCTCGCCCATTTTGTCATCTGCATTCTCCTGGGAAAGCCGATTACGATCTACGGGGACGGTCGACAGGTCCGTGATGTCCTCCACATTGACGACTTGGTCAAAGCCTTTGAGCAGGCCGTCGAGCGCATCCATCAGGTGCGAGGCGAGATCTTCAACTTGGGTGGGGGGCCAGAAAACACCCTCTCGGTCTGGAGTGAAACAGGGCCTTTGCTCAGTCGCCTCGCGGGAAGGCCACTGGAGGTTCGCTGGGGAGATTGGCGGCCTGGCGATCAGAAGGTGTATGTCAGCGATGTGCGCAAGGCTGGGCGTCTGCTGGACTGGAAACCCACGGTCCCGCCGCAGGAAGGGCTGGGCAGACTTTGGGAATGGGCGCGTGCGAACCAGTCGCTGCTCAAAGGCTGAGAAGCAGGGCAGGCCCAACCAGGAGGAAATCCGGTGAAGGCCGAAGAGCAACTTGAAGAGGTGGCGGGGCAAGTCGCGGTCTGCGAACGGTGCCGACTTCATACCTCTCGGAAGCGCTCCGTCCCAGGAGAGGGGCCGGCGAACGCGGATATCATGTTCATTGGCGAGGGACCCGGATTCCACGAGAACGAGCAGGGCCGGCCCTTTGTGGGAGCGGCCGGGAAGTTTCTTGAGGAGCTCTTGGCCTCGATCGGTTACCAGCGTGATCAGGTTTTTATTTGCAACGTGGTCAAGTGCCGGCCGCCGGGAAACCGGGATCCGTTGCCGGACGAAATCGAGGCCTGCCGCCCCTACCTGGAACGGCAAATCGCAGCGATCCACCCCAAGGTCATCGTCACGCTGGGGAGATACTCGATGGCGCGCTTCTTTGGAGAGGCGAAGATCAGCGCGGTCCATGGAAGGGCGCGGGTAATGGACGGCCGCCTCGTCGTGGCGATGTTTCACCCCGCCGCCGCGTTGCACCAGCCCAGCCTGAAGAGGACGGTCGAGGAGGATTTTCAAACCCTTCCGGGCCTAATCCAGCGTGCTTCCCAGATGGTCCAGGCCGAGCCGGTTCCTCCTCCTGAGGAGCCGAAGCAGCTTTCCCTTCTTTGACTATGATCCTGCACGTGATGAAAGTCTTGGGTGCTGGAATTCTAGTTCTCGCCGCCTACTGGATACCGGGCAACGCAGTGTTCAGCTTGCTGCAATGGAAGGGCCTGAGCCGTCCTGTGCGCTGGCTGCTGCCCATCCCTCTGGCGCAGATCGCCGTACCGCTTTTCTTCGTTGCCGTTTCCTGGCTGCATCCGATCCATGCGACTCTGCTGGGCCTATTGCTGTTCTCGGGCTTGGTATACGCTTGCGGCCTTCTCTTGCGATGGCGAAGCGGCCAGCCGATCTTTGCCTTTCATTCCCGATCCAGAAATTCCTCTCCGCGTTGGGAACAGATCGGGGTGCCTTTGTTCCTCGGCGCCTTCGCCCTGCTTGTCATGATTCCACGCATCCCCATGCTCATCCGCGGAGACCAAGTCTCCTCCGCGCTGGTCAGTGATATCTACTACAACCTGGCTGGCGTGACCTCCGTGGCGCGAAGCGGGCTGCCGCCGAGGAATTATCTATTTCCGGACCTGCCCTATGCCTTTTACTACTTCTCGTGGATTTACCCTGCCATCCTCGGATCTTGGCCTCTCCAGGGCCTGGAACTTGTTCGCACCTTGAACTTGCACGATCTGGTGGGATTGGCCACCTTTCTCGCCCTGGCCTACGGATTCCTGCGGGCCAACCTATCTTCCGTGGGAGCGCGGCTGATCGGCCTGGTTTTCCTGACCCTGACTGGAGGCTATGGTTTCTTCGCCAGCCCTGGGCCATCGTTTCACCAGTGGTGGCAAACCAGCGTTCCCTTTCTGGTCTCCGAGGTGCAGATTTCGAGTTTTCTCGAGAACTACCTGTGGGCGCCCGAGCACATTGCGGCGGCCATGGCCTTCCTGCTCTGCCTCTTTCTGTGGAGAAACACGCGTGCCCCGGCCGTTCTGAGATGGGTGATGATCGCGTTGCTGGCCGCATTTGCCTTCGGCAGCAGCAGTTTTGTGTTTGTTTCTGGGGCCGTGGCGGCCCTGATCTGGGTCTTGATCTACCGCAAGGTTGTCTTCCGATGGCGGACTCTAGGTTGGATCGCTCTGAGCGCCGCGATTTTCCTGGCGATCGTGGGACCTCAGATCCGAATCAACCTTGGGATGGGCGGTGCGCTTTCGTGGGCGGGCTTCCGTGTGGTCTTGACCGAATCCTTCTTCCGGGGCGCCAATCCCGTCGCGGCGGTCCTCGACCAAGGGATCACCCTTGCGGCACTGCCCCTCGTCGCCGCGTGGCTTCTGCTCATTGACATGGGGCTGGCGTTGGTCCTCTATGTAATCTTTATCTGGCGTCAAGTTCGCCATCCTGGGCCGCCCTGGGAGCGGTTCTTGGCGCTGTTTCCCGTGGCTTATTTGCCCATCGCGATTCTGGTACTAATCCCGGCCTTCAGCATGCGTGGCCTCATCCCGGCGCAGATCGCCATGATCCTGGCAGGGTGCCTGGTGATCGACAGGTTCCGCTGGACGAGCCTGTCGGCCGGGGCGAAGGTCCTCGTGGGATACGGGTTAGCGTTGGCCATCCTGTCCCAATGCATCACTCCCTGGGTGGACTGGGCCCTGCTGGCGCGCCGGGGGCTGGCGGACGCGCTTCATCCAGTGCAAGGCTGGGTGGCCCTGCCGGGCCTGGGCGGACCTTCCTCGGGGCTGGGAGGCCACTCGCTAATCCCCACGGCGGAGTCGGCGCAGCCCTCGGTCGCCTACATCGCCTGGGCGAATCGAAAAACGCCCGAGGACGCCCTGTTCGTCGAGCAGGACATCGCGCACGTTCCAGATCAATTCCACTTTCTGGAACGGATGCAGTTTGCGGATCCTGGCGATGTCATCCAGCAGCAAGATGGTTCCCGGGATATGAAGATCCCGGGGCAATTCCAGGGGGCAGAGCAATGGTGGCAGAGCCTGGGCCCCGGCACTTTGCTGGAGCGGGCGAGGAGATCGGAATACGTCCAATCGCTTGACCCACCCCTGTACTACGTCTCGCGAAGCGGGCCCGCCTCGGGGATGGGAAACCCGGTCTACCAGGACAAATTTGTAGTAATTTATCGTCTCGGGCCTTAGGGCTAGCAGGGAAGATCCAAGAATCTCGATTCAAGTGTCGGACCCAGGAGGCAGTGATGGAGAGGCCGAAAGCGCTGATCACCGGCATTACCGGCCAGGACGGTTCGTATCTTGCCGAGCTCCTCCTGAGCAAGGGCTATGAGGTTCACGGCTTGATTCGGCGTGCCAGCACGTTCAACACGGACCGAATTGACCACCTGTATCAGGACCCGCATATCAACGGGGTGCACCTCTTCCTTCACTACGGCGATCTTTCGGACTCGACCAATCTTGTCAAGATGCTTTACCGTCTTCAGCCGAACGAGATCTACAACTTGGCCGCCCAGAGCCACGTCAAGGTGAGCTTCGAGATGCCCGAGTACACCGGCGACATCACGGCCCTCGGTTCCGTCCGGTTGCTGGAGGCCATCCGCGAGACGGGAATTCAGTGCCGCTACTATCAGGCCTCCAGCAGCGAGATGTATGGGAAAACTCGCGAAATCCCCCAGAATGAGCACACCCCTTTCTATCCACGGAGTCCCTACGCCTGTGCCAAGGTCTTCTCGTACTGGACGACGGTCAATTATCGCGAGGCCTACGGGATCTTTGCGTGCAATGGGATTCTCTTCAACCATGAGAGCCCTCGGCGCGGCGAGACCTTTGTGACCCGCAAGATCACGCGGGGGCTGGCACGGATTGAGGCCGGGGTTCAGGAGAAGCTATTCCTCGGGAATCTCGATGCTCGCCGCGACTGGGGCTACGCCCCGGAGTACGTGGAAGCCATGTGGCAGATCCTGCACGCGCCTGAGGCGGACGACTACGTCATTGCTACGGGGGAGAACCACTCCGTCCGCGAGTTTTTGGAAGAGGCTTTCGGATACGCAGAATTGGATTGGCAGAAGTATGTGGAGGTTGATCCTCGCTACTTCCGCCCAACCGAGGTGGACGCCCTCCTGGGGAATGCCGCAAAAGCCCACTCCAGACTAGGGTGGAAAGCTGCGGTGAGCTTCCGCGAGCTCGTTCGGCTGATGGTAGACGCGGACCGCGAGTCGGTCCGTAAGCAGATCGAGGGGGGAAAAGCCGCCGTTCATTAGGCGGGGCAGAACAGGGCCGGACCTGGTGGTTGCCAGATGGGGGCGTCTTCCGGATTGGGCCTCCTGTTAATAGGCCATGTCCATCTTCTTCTATGTCGCCTTTCTCCTCGTGCTCCTCTTCCCCTCGGCCAATTTTCAGTTGTTCGATGGGTTTCCGCTAAGTCGACTCGCGGAGTTCGCCGCTTTCTTCCTGATCATTCCCTTCTTGATTTGGGGTGATCTGCGTCAGAAAGTCGGCGACTGGTTGGTGCGCTGCCATTTGCAGCCGTGGTACTTGTGGGGCGGTCTCGTCCTCGCCTTCGCGATCAAGCTTGTGCTGTTTGCGTCAGGAACATACCAGGGATTCCTCGGCTGCTATCGTTCGCCGGCCGTGCCGGTTTCTTCCTACCGGGGACCGACGGTGAACCTCCCCTGTGAGCGGTCGTATGAGAACCCATTGCTTCGGTTTGGGGTGACGCGCGTGGACGCGCAAATCAATTTTGCCCCGGACAATTGGAATCTCGCCTTCATCAATTCGGCCCGATACGATTACTACGACTGGGAGCCCGGGAATATCCTCCGCGATCGGATGCCGCTGGAAGCGATCTGGACGGGGACCATAGTTGCGACACCAGGGGAGCGCATGGTTGTGAATTACGTGGGCTCAGGGGAGATTTCGGTGGGCGCGGAGCAACTGGTCTTGACTCCGAGCTATCAACGCGAGGCGCATGTCACACTTCCCCTGCCTGTGGGCGCATCAACCCTGCGGGCATCATACCGTTTTGATGACGGCTCGCGCAGCGGGCAGAATCCGTCAAAATGGGGGCCACGTGCGACTTTCGCCCTCCTCGAGGATCACTCGGGAAATCAGGCCTCCTTGGCTCCTGCGGCTCCGGCGCTCGGTGCCCGTGTCGTTGCGGGAGGATCGGATGCGGTCCTCGCAATCGGCTTGCTGTTGCTGGTCCTGGTCCTGGGCCAGAGTCTGGGGACGGATCTGCTCGCGCTTGGGGCCGTTGGCGTGGCTATTGGGATCATCTTCTCCTTGCCTATGGGCCAGTCCATCTCCGAACTGGCTCTGGTCGCCGTTCTGGCCGCGGTGCTTCTGGTACATTGGCGCGTTCGAAGGTTGAGTCCTCTCCTTCTTTACGGATCGGTGATCGCGGTTTCGGTGGCCCTGATCCGAGGCGCTTATCCCACGTGGAATTGGGTAGTCAATCGGACCGCGGGCAATGACGGCTTGTTGTACGAGTCGGTCGCGCAATCGCTCTGGCTTAACTACTTTCGTCCAGGAACGATCCAGTTCGGAACAACGCCCTATTTCCCGTATGTGGTTCTCCTTGAGCACTTCCTCTTCGGAGACGGAGATGTTTTTTGCGCGATCGTTCTCCTGGCGGTTGTTCTGGGCGGTGTCTTTTTTGTTTGGGACAAACTCGCTCCGCCCGCGAACCACGGGTGGCGCTCTTTGACGGCATTTGTGGTTGCCGTCGCGTTGCTGATATGCACGGGTTACTATGCTGCTGGCGTTATTCGCGACGGCCTGTCAGAACCCCCGGGTTGGGCACTGGGTTTGTGGTGCTTGCCTCCCCTGCTATACAGCTCGGACCGGACGCGATTCTCCCTGGGATTGGTAGGTCTGGCCTCAACCTTTGGAATACGCACCAACTGGTTCTTGGGCGTCCTGGCCTTGGAGGCCCTGGCGACCTATCGAGCGGTGCGGGCCCGCGGTCTTCGTCCATGGATTGGTCTGGGTTTGGCCGGGATTCTGATGGTCGTCCCCTTTTGGTGGGTTGTGACGCAACCCCAGCTTGCGATCAATGAGGTCCTGGGGCCGGCCTCCGTGCCTCTTCTCTTGAGAGGGAATTACCGCACTTGGCTGACCCTGCTCAATCAGTTGCGCTACATTTTCTTTGCTGTCAAGTTCAGTGAGAGTCTGCTGCCGGTGGCCGTAGCGTCCCACCTTCTCCTGCTTGCCTGGGCAGGATCCCTTCTGGTCACTGTGCGCCGCAAGAGCTGGCTCCTCGTCCTCCTAGCTGTCTCCCCCGCGCTATACCTGTTGCCCTACGTGGCACTCACGGTGGTCACCTATTTCCCGCGACATGTGATGACTGGCTACCTCGCCATGGGAGTCGTGACCATAGCATTGCTGGGCGGGCATCTGGACCTCGAGGCTATGCGCCCCCCGCTCTGATTCTTCAGCTGGTTCATGTTACGGTAGAATCGGATCCAGCCACCCGAGAGGGGGCCCTTGGAATGTCCGTCGGAGAATCGGACCCGGGAGGAATTGCTTGTGTCGATTTCCTCAGTCTGGCGGGGTTGAGATGGATTGGCGCCATGCAAGGATCATGGTGACTGGCGGAGGGGGTTTCCTTGGACGGGAACTGTTGTCCGGACTCGGACGCCGCAGAGTGGCCTTTCTCTCCGCTCCGAAGAGCCGCGAGTATGATCTCCGCGATGTCCAACAGATTCGTCGACTTCTTGGGGAAGTACGCCCCCAGGTGGTCATCCATCTGGCGGCGCGAGTTGGCGGAATCGGCGCCAATCGTGCGCACCCAGCCGATTTCTTCTATGACAACCTCCTCATGGGAACCCAGCTGCTGCATGAGTCTTGGCAAGCGGGAGTCAGCAAGTTCGTGGCCATCGGCACGGTCTGTTCCTATCCGAAATTCACCCCCGTCCCCTTCCGAGAGGATGACCTCTGGAATGGGTACCCTGAGGAGACCAATGCCCCTTATGGTTTGGCCAAGAAAATGCTCCTGGTCCAATCTCAAGCCTATCGGCAGCAGTATGGGTTCAATTCCATCTTCCTTCTCCCCGTGAATCTCTACGGACCCGGTGACAATTTTGACCTGGATACCAGCCATGTGATTCCGGCCCTGGTGCGGAAGTGCCTGGAGGCCGTCGAGCGGGGGGAAAAGGAAATCACGCTTTGGGGCGACGGGTCCCCAACCCGGGAGTTCCTATACGTCGAGGACGCGGCCGAGGGGATCCTTCTCGCGACGGAGCAATACGACGAGAGCCTGCCGGTCAACCTGGGATCTGGCCAGGAAATCAGCATCCGGGACCTGGCCGGGAAAATCGCACGTCTCACTGGGTTTCGAGGGAATTTCGTCTGGGATCCCTCCAAGCCCAATGGTCAACCTCGGCGTGCCTTGGACACCTCGAGAGCCTGGGAGAAGTTCGGGTTTCGGGCGCGGGTTGGGCTCGAGGAAGGATTGGGACGAACCATCGAATGGTATCGCAGCCGTTCTGTCAAAGCGGAAACGATGCCGCCATGAGCAGGACAAGCGAAATTGTTGCCAGCCCGTCGGGGGGAAGCCGACCAGAGGGGAGCAGCCTGGGCGGCCATTCCCTCACGCGAATCCTCCCCCACCAGGGAGTGGAAGGCGTCCCTCTCCGAGAGATTTGGGATTCCCGGGATTTGCTGGGTTACCTGATCTGGCGTGATCTGCGGGTGCGCTACAAACAAACGTTGCTCGGCGCTGGCTGGGCGATCTTGCAACCCTTTATTTCGATGATCGTCTTCACCGTCTTCTTCGGCGGGCTGCTCAAAGTCCCTTCGGAAGGATTGCCCTATGCGGTGTTCTCTTTCGCCGCTCTGGTTCCGTGGGGCTATTTCTCCTCGGCGCTGGGGGGGGTGTCGGGAAGCCTGGTGGGTAATGCCGGCTTGCTCACCAAGGTGTATTTCCCGCGCCTTCTGATCCCCCTCGGAAACATGATCGCGCGCCTTGCAGATTTTGGGGTTGCCCTGCTGATTGTTTTTGCCCTGATCGCGTACTATCGGCTCCCCCTGCGCCTGGAACTCTTGAGCCTGCCCTTGTTTCTCCTTCTCATGATGGTCTGCACTCTGGGAGTAGGTCTTTGGCTGGCGGCGATCAATGTTTACTATCGTGACGTGCAAGTCATTGTCCCTTTCTTGCTGCAGCTCTGGCTTTTTGCTACCCCCATCGTGTATCCGAGCAGTCTGGTCGGGAGCCGATGGAGGGTGGTGTATGCCCTCAACCCGATGGTCGCGATTATTGAGGGTTTCCGCTGGGCTCTCCTGGGAACTTCCCCTCCCGACCTGAGCCTGTGGGTCTCACTGGCGATGAGCCTGGTGTTCCTCGCCTCCGGTATCTTGGTCTTCCAACGGACCCAACGGACCATGGCCGACGTGGTGTAGACAAGCATGGGCGACACGGCGATTTCTGTCCGGGGCTTGGGCAAGCGATACCGCATCCGCTACGGTCCTCCGCCGGACCGGACGCTGCGGGGGAGGTTGTCCAGCCTGATCTCTGGAGAGGGGCGGAAGAGCAGGCCCGATCAAAGACAGCCCGAGGAGTACCTTTGGGCAATTCAGGACATGTCCTTCGAAGTTTCCGCCGGCGAGGTGGTCGGAATCATCGGACGCAACGGGGTAGGGAAGAGCACGCTTCTGAAAATCCTGGCGCGGATCACCGAACCGACCACGGGCGAAGCCGACCTCTACGGGCGCGTCTCTGCCCTCCTGGAAGTCGGGACCGGCTTTCATGGCGAGCTCACCGGACGGGAGAACATCTTTCTCAGCGGCGCGATCCTGGGCATGCAAAGGTCGGAAGTCATCCGGCGGTTTGATGAGATCGTGGCTTTTTCGGAGCTGGAGAAGTTTTTGGATGTTCCCGTTAAGCGATACTCCAGCGGAATGTACGTGCGTCTCGGGTTTGCCGTGGCGGCGCACTTGAATCCAGACATTCTCCTGGTCGATGAAGTGCTGGCGGTGGGAGACTTGGCTTTTCAAAGAAGATGCCTGGGGCGGATGAGTGACGTAGCCCAGGAAGGGAGAACAGTCCTGTTCGTGAGCCACCAGATGACCTCGATCCGCCGGCTTTGCTCCAGTACGATGTGGTTCGATGGAGGCCGCATTCGGGCCGTGGGCCCAACCGGCGAGGTCGTGGCCCGCTATGAGAGCGAGTCTCTCGGGGCAGCGGGACCGACTACCTCGGAGGGTCCGCGAGGGTACCAGGCTCGATACCTTTCTTGGCGGCTCAAGGGCGGAGGGACCCAAGACCCGCATGTGATCTCGACGCTGGACCCGGTGGCCTTTGAATTGGAACTAGACGTGGGTCAGAAGGTCCAGGCTGGGTACGGCGGATTTGAACTCTTTGACCTGAACGGCCAGCTGATTTGGTCAGGTTCCACCCACGATGAGGAACGCGGCGATCTGCAGCTGAGTCCCGGGCGGTACCTTTTTGAATTTCATTTGCCCAATCTGCCGCTTCGGCCTGCCGCCTATCGGCTCCATGCGAGCCTTTACGAGGCGGACGGCCATAGGCTTTTGGATGATTGGTGGGCAATGCCGGAACTGATCGTGGCTACCTCTCCCCAGTCCCACCCGCAAGATGACTGGCAAGGAGTCCTTAACCTGCCTTTTCAGTTTCGGGTCGTCCCCTGTGAAGGGCCGTCCGCCGCCAGCCCCTCTCCGCGGGATTCTCCAGGATGATCCACACCGTCTCGAAATCGCTAAAGCGCAGGGTTCGGAGCCTTCTGGACCGCTCTCCCCGAGCGGTGATCCTGGCCTACCATCGTGTTGCCGCCGACCCATGGGATCCCAGCCAGTTGTGCGTGTCCCCGAGGCATTTCGAGGAACAGATGCATCTGTTGCGTGAGGAAACCGAGCCCATTCGGCTGAGAGATTTGGCTCTGGGGTCGCCCGAGCGCAACATCCGAAATGGCGGCGTCGTTCTCACGTTTGATGACGGCTATGCCGATAGCTGGTCAAGTGCCGCCCCCGTGCTTGCAGCCATGCGAATCCCGGCCACGTTCTTCGTCACCACCGGAATGGTGGACAGCGGCCGCGAGTTTCTCGCGGATGAACTCATCCATTTGACCCTCTTGGCGGCCCGTCTTCCAAAGCCGTTGGAAATCGCCGTGAGGGGTCAGGCGGTCCGCCTCGCCGAGATGATGCAGCCCGCCCTCTTTGGCGGTAAGGACCAGCTTGAGGGAGGCGGGAAGGCGACGGACGAGATGGCGCGGGAGAGGCTTTACGCAGCGCTGCACCGCATTCTGCGGGAGGAGAACTCCGAGAGCCGAGAGGCCATCTTGTCCGAAATCCGCCGGCAGGTTGGGGGAGGTGATGTCTCTGCCTGCGAGAGCCATCGAACTCTCTCCTCCTCGGAGCTGCGGGAATTGGCGGGAGAAGATCTCTTCGAGGTCGCTGCGCATTCCATTGAGCACTTGGTTCTTCGGCGCCTTCCCGTGGAGGAGCAGGCGCGGCAGATCCGCGACAGCAAGTGCCAATTGGAACGGATTCTCTCCCGGCCGGTGGAGAGCTTCGCCTATCCGTACGGGAGCGAGTGGGATGTGAGCCCAACGACGGTCGACCTCGTCCGGCAAGCAGGCTTTCGGCAGGCCTGCGCCAATGTTCCCGGCCAAATCCGTCGCGATTCGAATCCCTTTTGGCTTCCGCGCTGTCTCGTCCGGGATTGGGGGGAGGCCGAGTTCCGGCAAAAGCTTCGCGATTTCTTCTTGCCGCATCACGTCGCGCAACCGGTTTCCGCATAAGATCACCGTGCGAACCTTCTTCTCGCGTCTTTCCCGGGGGGCAATTCATTGGGCTCAGGACCCGGCCACTCCGCTTTGGATGGCCGCCGGGCTGGCAGCCTTGGCGCTGGCGCTCATGGTGCGATACGCGGCGCTCTCGGACTTTCGTGAGCTGGCCCTGAACCGGCTGCAAGATGACGCTTACTATTACCTCCAGCCCGCGTGGCAGTTCGCGGAGAGGGGGTTCTTTACCTTCGATGGCCTTCATCCGACCTACGGCTTTCAGCCTCTTTGGATGCTGGTCCTGGTCTTCCAGGCGATGTTCACCCCGGACAAGGTTTCCTTTGTGCGAGCCGCCGTAAGCCTGGGCGGCGTCTTCTACTGTCTCACCGGATTCGCGCTTTACCTGCTCGCCCGAAGATGGCTGGGATCGTGGGGGGGAGTGATCCCGGCGGCTCTCTGGCTCCTCAATCCTCCCCTGGCGTCTGTCTTCCTGACAGCGAAAGAGAATGCGCTATATGCTTTTCTCCTGATCGCCGCGACCGCCCTCCTTTCACGGCGGCTGACAATTCCGGGACGGCCACGCGACTCCTGGTTAGAGGGCCTGGTGATCGGGCTCATGGTGCTGAGCCGGGTCAATGCCGTGGTCCCGGCAGGCCTGATGGTTCTCGGCTTGATGCTCTTTTCTCCGGAGACCAGGGAGGCCAGGCTCCATCGCTTGGCTTGGCTGGCGTTGGGAACCTTCGTGGTCCTCCTGCCCTGGTGCCTATATGCTCTCCGTTCTTTTGGCACCGTGTTTCCGAACAGCGGATCGGCAAAGTTGCTTGATGCTCCGGCGTCCGTGGTTTGGGCCTACAGTCGACTTTTTCCCTGGCCATCTCTCAGCCGACTGGGCTCTCTCCTCTCTCCTCTCCAACGGCTATTTCTCGCAAGACCTGAGTTCCTGACCCTGCCGACCGGAAGTCTTGCTGTCTCGTACTTCATTGGTTTCCTGCCGGATCTGGTCCTGGATTCCTGGGCGGCGGTTGTCCCGGCCCATGTGTCCCTGGCCTACAAGCTGAAGTTGCTCGGGATCGCAGGGATTTGCTTGAGCGTCGTGGGGTGGGTTATTTGGCAATGGGTGCGTCGGCCCAAGGTCCTTTCCCGCAAAACCGACCCGAGGGACAGCTCTCACGATGAGGTGTCGGCCTCCCTGGCTCTGACGGTGCTTCTTGCCTCGGCTGCCGTAAACGGCTTTTCGAACTGGCTGCTTCTTCCCGCCTATTTGTTCTGGGGAACGTGGTACCCGGTGCCGGAGACCTTGAGCATTGTCCTGGGAGTGGCTACGGCAGGAATTCTGTTGGCGCGTGCCGTTTCTGCCGCCGCGGGTCGGCTGGGGGCCGTCGCCTCGCAGGCCGTCCGGGCGCTTTTCATCGCGCTTGGCTGTTGGACGATTGTGGTGGGGGTGCGGATATCCCTGATAGGCTGGGAACCGCACCCGTATGAGCCAGCCCCAGATCAGACTCAGTCCGAGGCGTATCTGGGTACGGCCTGGATGAATGCCAATCTGCCCCCGGGATCGCGCATTGGTTCCTTTAGCGCCGGGCTGATTGGGTACTTCACCGAGAACATGCATGTGGTCAACCTGGATGGTCTTGCCAATTCGCCTGAGTTTGTAAACCAAGATGTGCTCGGACACCTCCTATTCCTTCGGGGCCTGGCCCCAACCGATCCGATTGTCGGATATCTGGGTGAGAATGGAATCGGATACCTGGCAGACATTGACCCGGTGGATCGGATCCAGAGCGGGAATTACCTGGGTCTGGTGCAAACCGGCCAGGCCCGATTGCTGTTTGAGGGGAAGAATCCCATCGACTGGGGGCCCGGCCAGCCTGCTCGAAAATTCATTGTGGTGCAAATGGCACGTTAGCCTAGGTCGCGATCGGAGGGAGCCTTCAAATTGCGTTGGGCCGGGCTACGTGGGACAATTGTTCGCCGGAACTCCGCCCGCAGGGCCTAGGATGGTAGATACTCTGCCCGGCATTGGGGT
The DNA here is from genome assembly GCA_049511715.1 of Anaerolineales bacterium. GTDB lineage: Bacteria > Chloroflexota > Anaerolineae > Anaerolineales > RBG-16-64-43 > JBEKHT01. Next base: position 58,137 of record JBEKXU010000008.1, on the reverse strand, counting down.
GAGGCGCCGGAGTCATGGTTTTGGCCCCAAACCGGCGGGTCGAGATTCACCGAGGAATAGTTTGGTTGGTCCTATGGTGCGCCCGCCATTGTTGACTGGGCCAAGCGGGAACCTCCATTGGCGCTCGGGTGCCAGCTTTGAAAAGGAACGCCTGACGCGGGGGGACGTGGGCTGCTCTGAAGATTGCTGGCCTCAGGGCCAAAGGATTGTGCGGTAAGGCGAAATCATTGGAGTCCAGGGGCGAGCCTCCCTTTTCGTCCGCTGACACTGGATGGCTTTCTCAGGCCGAGGCCCCTGACCCTTGCGATTTGGTTCGATTCTTTGGCGTGATCCCCGAGACCCATCACCGGACTGCACCGTTGAGCTGGCCCGAACGCAATTCGCCGGACCTCAGGGTCTGTTCAAGGAGAGGGTCCATTCCCGGCGGTCCGGGAAGGCAGTTTCCATTGCCCCCGCGGAAGGGTCGGGGTCTTTGGGTACCTGGAGGGGCTTCTGGCTCGGAACTCCCAAGCCCGGAGAGTTTGTGGCGCCACCGTCGCCTACTCGAGTGAGCACTTTTGCGAACTGGTTAGAGGTCTCGAGAGCCGCGCGATACGGGTCGACCGTCCCTCCCCGCACCGGGCCCCGGACGGCATCAACTGCCGACACGTGGGGAGCAGGCATCCCTGCATAGCGGGCCCAACCAGCTTAGGCGAAAATGCTGACTGTCTTTGCGGTCCCCAAGGCTTTCGATGGTGAGTTCGGGAGGATCCAGCGGAACGCTCTGGGATCCTGGAGAGCCTTGGGTGACGAACTGGAGATTGTGCTCATCGGCAATGAGGCCGGGGTGGCTGAAGAGGCAGCGGCAATCGGGGCTGTTCATGTGCCGCTGGTGCGGCGCGATGAATGGGGGGCTCCCCTGGTGAACGAGGTGTTTCGCATAGGTTCCGAGGTGGCCAAAGGAGAACTACAGGCCTATATCAACTCCGACATTCTCCTCATGCGCGACTTTCTCGGTGTGTTGGAAGCCTTGAAGGGCTTTCGAAGGCCTGTCCTGGTCATTGGGCAGCGCTGGGATCTGAATTTCCAGGAAGCCATCGATTTCTCGGATCCCACCTGGGAGAAAAGGATTGCGTTTGAGGTGAGTGCCCGGGGAACGTTGCATCACCCCTCTGGAATGGACTACTTTCTCTTCCGGCGGGGTGCTTGGAAAGAGATTCCTCCCTTCGCATTGGGCCGGACGATGTGGGACAACTGGCTGGTATACTCCGCGCGCTCGAGGGGGCTGGCCGTGGTGGACGCAACGCCCAGCCTTCTGGCAGTTCATCAAGATCATAGCTACGGCCCCCGCCCCGAGGCCTACGATTGGGTCTGGAATGGACCGCAGGCGCAGAAGAATCTGGAACTTGCGAAGGGCTTTGATCACTACTTCACAAACGAGGACGCGACCCATCGCTTGGTGGGAGGCAAAGTTCGCATCGCATTGGACCGGGACCATCTCACGAGACGGTGGGCCAGATTCTGGATCCTCTGGCCGCCGGCGGCCGCTTTCAGCAGTTTCTTAAGGAGAATCTCGAAGCTGATCTATGGCGCCCGGGTGCGTGTCGCGAGATGGAGGGGAAGGATCTGAAATCCGGTGCCCTCTCCCCGTTGAGCGGACAGAAAGCCCGCAGTTTGAAGAGGCAGAGCGAACTGAAGGGTGGAGTCTCACCGCAGGCCCTTGAACGAGGGTCGGAACCCTCAAGCGGTTCGTCGACGCGGGAAAGGTCCCTTGCCTGCGAAGAGAAGCGACTCCTTGGCGAGAAGCTTCGTGGAATGTTGTTGCACTCGGTTTTGTGGAAAACCGGCCGCGTGCGAGGGCAACTGACTGTCTCGACTCGGGTCCAAGCGGGGGTATGGCGTGGGGGGGCGCGCTGTCGGAAAACTGCTGACGTCTGCTGAGTAGGGCCAAGGAATACCCCGCCAAGGAGGAGGCTTGGTCCATGCATGGCGACTGCGGCTGGGCTTCGGTACCGTTTGCCACCTGGGAGGGATCCCGGGAGCGAGCTCCCAGTTGCGGAAAGCCTGCAATGTTCCCTGGGACCGCCGTGCCCTTTGGCCGGATTCCTTTCTGTAGGGCTCCGGCTCGGAACAGCGCAGTCTCAGGTGAACTTTGGCGAGAGGACACGAGAGGGACTTGAGGAAACTGTCGGGGGCGTCAGCGGGGTCGCTGCGAGGGCATGGGCTTTTGCCTCCGATGAACAGCCGATTCACTTTCTCAAGGTGGCCGCGGGGGTTCTGATCCAGTAAGGCTCCCCGAACCAAGGTGCCTCGGGATCCTGAGGCATACGGTGGGGGATCGATCGGCCTGATCTCGGATGATCCGCTGATTGCGGGGTCGCCGGTGATTGGTGGGAAAGCCGTCCGGGATCCCCTCGCGCATTTGGAGGGTTAGATGATCAACGCGGTTGACCAGATCCAGTCTGTGGCGGTTATTGGCCTCGGAAAGTTGGGCGGGCCCGTGGCGGGGGCCATAGCGGCACGGGGGGTGCCCGTGCTCGCAGCAGACTCGGACCCAAGCAAGGTGGAAAGCGTCAACCAGGGCATGCCTCCCGTGTCTGAGACCGATTTAGAGGAATACATGGCCCGTGCTCGGGGAAAGCTACGGGCCACGACGGATGTCGCGGAGGCCGCGGGCCAAGGGAAATTGATCTTTGTCATTGTCCCAACCCCCAGCGAGCCCGACGGGGGGTTCTCCCTGCGTTACGTGCTTGCGGCCTGCGAAGCGATCGGGAGGGGGATGAGGAGCCGCCGGGACTATCCGGTCGTCGTCATCACTTCGACTGTGATGCCGGGGTCGACCGGAGGGCCGATACGGGAACGACTCGAGGCTGCCGCCGGATCCAAGGTGGGTGCCGATTTTGGCTTGTGTTACAGCCCCGAGCTGATCGCCCTGGGAAGCGTCATTCACGACTTTCTCAACCCGGACTTTGTGCTGGTTGGCGAATCCGACAGTCGCTCGGGGGACCTTCTGGAAGGCTTCTACGGGCGGGTGTGTGAGAATAACCCGTTTATCGCCCGCATGAACCATGTGAATGCGGAGCTTTCGAAGTTGGCGGTCAACACGTTCGTGACCACCAAGATAACATTTGCGAACATGCTGGCCCAAATCTGCGAAGGGGTTCCCGGGGCGAATGTCGATGTCGTCACGGGGGCCATCGGGCACGACAGCCGCATTGGGCCGAGGTATTTGAAGGGCGCGGTTGGTTATGGCGGGCCCTGCTTTCCTCGTGACAACTTGGCCATGGGGCAAGTCGCTCGCGATGCGGGCGCTCGGGCCCTCCTGGCCGAGGCCACTGACCAATCTAATCGGAATGAAGTCCCGCGCTTGGTTTCCAAGGTCATGAGCTATTATGAGCCGGGGATGCGCGTCGGCATCCTGGGTCTTTCGTACAAAGCGAATACGGGCGTGATTGAGGAGTCCCAAGGAATGATGCTCGCCCAGGCTCTCTTGCACGAGGACATAGGCTTGGTGGTCTTTGATCCCATGGCCCTGAGAGCGGCCCAGGAGTTGCTCGGGGATCGCGCCGCTTATGCCAGGAGCACAGAGGACTGTTTGCGGCAATCAGACTTGGTGGTGATCATGACGCCCTGGAAGGAGTTCTCAGAGGTCGAGCGGCTTGGAGACCGGGCCAAAGTGGTTATTGACGGATGGAGAATTGCCTCCCCCAAACTGCAGGAGAGCGCGGCTTTTTACGCACCCTTAGGGGTGTCGCCGTCCATGGGCTCGAAATAGCAGCACCCAGTTGGGGCCGCGCTGGGTCTTGCGAGGATCCGGAGAGGAGACAGCACTAAGAGGAAACCATGGACTGGACAAAGCGTAAGGTTCTTGTGACCGGTGGGGCTTCTTTCATTGGTTCTCACCTGGTGGAGGCCCTCGTCGGGCGGGGAGCCGACGTGCGGGTTGTGGACAACCTCAGCAGCGGCCGGCTAGCAAATATCCAGGAGCATGTGGATCGAAGGCGCATCGAATTCTTGCGAGGGGACTTGCTCGACCCCACCGTGGCGCGCCGTGCGCTGAAGGGCAGGGAGGTGGTTTTCCACCTCGCGGCGGACCACGGCGGGCGAGGCTACGTCGATTTGCACCAGGTGGAATGCTCCACCAACCTGATTCTGGACGGATTGCTGTTCAAGCTGGCGCACGAGCTGAGAATCGACAAAATCGTATTTGCCTCTTCAGGGTGTGTCTACCCGAATCACTTGCAGACGGACGTTACCAAGGAGATCTATCTGACTGAGGACCTGGTAAGCCCCCCTTATGACGCAGACAATCTCTACGGGTGGGCGAAATTGATGGCGGAGCTGACCCTTCGCGCGTACTTTCAGCAGAAGGGTATGAAGTCGGCCTGCTGCCGTTACTTCACGGTCTATGGCCCCCGCGGGGTCGAGAATCATGCGGTCATTGCAATGATCGCACGGGCCTTTCTAAAAGAAGATCCGTTCGAAGTGTGGGGAACCGGCGAACAGATACGCAACTGGACTTATATCGACGACATCGTTGCGGGCACCCTCCTGGCGGCAGAAAAAGTTGATGATGGCACCGGGATCAACCTGGGGACGATGGAGCGGATTCGTGTGATGGATGCCGTCCAGGAGGTCCTGCGGTATTCGGGCCACACGGCCCAGATCCGCACTCGGCCCGAGATGCCCACCGGTCCAATGAACCGGGTGGCGGATAATGGCCTTGCGAAACGGCTTCTTGGATGGGAGCCTAAGGTTCGATTTGTGGATGGGTTGCACCGGACGATCGACTGGTACTTTGCTACGAAGGATCCCAAGGAAGTGCAGGCGATCCTGGGAAGAATGCTAACCGAGCGCTAGCCGTGGGAAGCGTTGGGTCTTCTGGGCGGAAAGAGTCGGTCATCCAGGACCTTGGGCCCGGGCGACTCTCCCGGTTTCGGGGGGTCTTGGCCATGTGGCGGGAACTTCTCCAAGGAAAAGGGGAAGGGAATCCGGCCATCGTTGGAGTGAGAACCGCATAGGGCGAAGGGTGAACTCAGTTTCCCTCTCTCCGGGATCTTGGAACCAGGGTCGGCTTCTGCGGTGGGCAGCGGTCCTCTTGATCGTACTCTTCGGAATCGGCCTGAATGTCAGCGCGCTGGTCGTGAGCCTGCCAACCGGAGATGAAAGCGGTTACCTGCTGGACGGGGCCAACCTTGTGGAACACGGTACGGTTCTGGCGATCGGGAGCGGGCCGTTACCCTCCCTGGTTAACGGCCTTCTGGATCTCCCCTTCCGGGGCGATCACCTGAGATTGGGACTGGTTTCGACGATCCGCAGGATCCTTACCTACGGAGGGATCCTCCTGGCCGTCTGGTGGGCGGCACGCCGAGTGGGCGGCGAGACGGCGGGGTGGATCGGGCTGGTCCTGGCCGCGGTGGGACGACCCGTGTCGGTCGCTTTGGACAACTCCGCCGATGCGCTCTACATGACCCTGTCGGCCCTCGCTTTCGCGCTGGGCGCGGCCATGGTCCTGGACTTGATCGACAAGAAAGAGCCGCCGCGAGGATGGACCGGGCGTTCCGTGGCCCTCGGAGTGTTGCTGGGGATGGCGGCCCTGGCCCATTTGGATGGCTTGGCCTTGGGTGTCCTGGTGTTCGCCTGCGCTTTGGCATTGGCAATTATGGGGCGCTGGCCACGGGAGGACCGCCAAGCGCTCCTGAGGGCTGGGCTGTTCGGGCTGGGCGGATTCGCCCTCCCGGTGGTGGGATGGATCGTAATTTCCAGTCTACTGAGAGGGAGCTGGGACACACAGATTCTTCAACGAAGCTACCTGGCTTTTGAGCAAGGGCATAATTTTCTCTACTCGGGACGGTTTGAAGTGCCGCCCCCGGTCACGTCCGATCAACTCTACGGGACGGCCGTCGCCAACCATTACAGCGTCTTGAGGGCCGTGGCCCGCAATCCTCGGGCGTTCTTGGCAAGGATCCCTCTTGTCTTGGCCGATGCTGTCCGGATGTTCGAGAATTCCTATGGGATCGTGGCGGGCCTCCTGGTCCTGCTTCTGGCTGTGGCCGGGGCCATCTACCTGGGAACCGTGGTCCCCGCCTTCCTCGGCTTCGCCGGGTTGTGGTTTGTCCCCCTCTTGGGCTACCTGTTTGCCTCGTACCGTCCAGGCTTTTTCAGTACGGTGTACCCCGAGGTGCTGGTCTTGCTGAGCGCAGGCATGGCCGCGCTTCTGGGTGAGTTTCGGAGCCTCTGGCCAAGGGCCGCGTTGCGTCCCACCCTCTTCACCTCTGTCCTCCTTCTGCTGCTGGCCGTCGGGGGGAACATAGAGTACGGCGCCGAGCAGGGCTTGGCTTGGGTCCGGGGAAGGGGGACCAGCCCGGATCTGCAGTGGGTGGAGGCGCTTTCCCAACACATTGCCCGCGGGAGCTGCATCATTTCGTACGATACCGCGGATCCGATCTATGCCAATTTGGTCCCCAATGGCGACTGGATGACCTACTTTGAAACCCACAGTGCCTCCAACCTGATCGAGTTCATGCTGGCTCAGGACTGCCATTACGTTGAGGTGGACAACGATTTGATTACGTACGCCCCGGGGTATGCGAAGCTGGTGGAAGCCACGCTGGTCCTGAAGTTCTCAAGCGCGGACGGAACCCGAAAGGTTTTTTCGGACTATCCCTAAACGCCGGCCCGGCTCCGGAAGAGGGATCGGCATGACCGTGAGCGTAATTATTCCTATTTTGAATGCCAAGGAATTCCTGGCGCAGGCGGTGGCCTCCGTGCGGGCCCAGACCTGCTCTGATTGGGAACTCCTCCTGGTGGATGACGGGTCTACGGACGGGAGTGTCGAACTGGCACGGGAGATGGCTTCGCAGGAACCTTCTCGGGCTCGGTTCTTGACTCATGCGACTCATGGCAGCCGCGGGCCCAGTGCGACTCGCAACCTGGGCCTGTCTTATGCCCAAGGGGAATTTGTAGCTTACCTGGACGCAGATGACCTTTGGCCTGCTTCCAAGCTAGACCACCAGCTCGCTGTGTTGCGGAGCCATCCCGGCGCGGCCATGATCTTCGGTCGCGTGCACTACTTTTCCGAAGATCCATCGGGAGGTATCGAAAGAGACCAGACGTTTGGTGACTTGCACGAGGGGATCTACCACCCGCCTGAGATCGGAGTCGAGTTTTTGCGCGACGGGAATCTCTTTCCCTGTCCCAGTGCTACGCTCGTCCGCCGAGCGCCGCTGCTGGAGGTGGGGGGCTTCGAGGACAGCATTCGCATGGCCGAGGACCTGGCCCTCTGGCTAAAGCTGGCCATCCATTTCCCGGTCTACGCCGACCCGACCATCGTAGCTCTCTATCGGCAGCACTCCCGTTCTGCCATGGCGGTCATGTTGCGAGACGAGGATCAATACCGTCAGAATGAACTGGCTTTCTGCCACTGGCTCTTGACGTATCTGGATCACTTGCCGGGCGCCGTCCGGCGGCCTCTGGAGCCTCTGGCGTGCCAGCGCATGTTCCGCGTGAGCTTGGCTGATCACCTCAGCGAAGGGAACCGCACGGTGGTGGGGTGGCGCCTGGGGATGATCCGGCGGCTGTGGCACTATCGAGCCTTCCGCCGGGAGGGCCGGTGGCTGCGCTACCTGACTCCGGCTTTTCTGTCGGGTGGCAGGGCTCGGGTCGATTCTGGAGGGCTCCGTGACTGAGGAAGATCAGGGACTTCCGTCGCGCCAAAGGCCGCGGAGCAGGTTGGGTGGGATGATCCGCCGGATCTTCGGCCGTCGAGATGGCTGGCCGCCTACGAGGCGAATATCCTGGGGAAGCCTCAAGCGGATCGAGCCCATCAGCCGCTCCTTTGGCTTTGACCGGGGCCAGCCCGTCGACCGGTTCTACCTGGAATCATTCCTGGCGGAATACTCTCAGGACATCCACGGGAGCGTGCTCGAGGTCGGGGATCCAGGATACACACGGCGCTTTGGTGGTGCCCGTGTGACCCGCTCCGATGTCCTCCATGCCGTGGCCGGGAACCCCCAGGCAACCCTGGTGGGGCGTCTCGACACGAGAGAGGGACTCGAACGGGAAGTCTACGACTGTCTGATTGTGACGCAGACCCTTCATTGCATCTATGATATTCAGGCCGCGGTTCGCACGCTCCACTGGTTGCTCAAAGAGGGCGGGGTCGCCTTGGCGAGCCTCCCGGGCATCAGCCAAGTCAGCCGGCACGATGCTGAGCGCTGGGGAGACTATTGGCGCCTGACTCCCGCGGCGGCGGTGAGCTTGTTTGAACCGTCCTTTGGAAGGGCCAGTATTCAAGTTCGATCCTACGGCAATGTCCTTGCCGCGGTGGCTCTATTGCACGGCCTGGCCGTTTCGGACTTGCCCAAAGGCGCGCTCGAGAGGCAAGATCCCGACTACCCCTTGCTGGTTTGCGTGCGGGCCGTCAAGGAGCAGGCATGATCACTCGTTCTCATTTCAAAGCGTTGCCGCTGGTTATTGTGGTGGCCGCGACCCTGATCGTCGCTCTGATCTGGTTCCAAGGCTGGAGAGAAAGACTTCTGAATGACCTGGATAAGATCATCCTTTACCAGCAGGCCTACAGCTTGGTCCGCAATGGCCAGATCCCAAATCACGGAGAAGTGTACAGCTACGGTTCCTACGGGCCTCCCGGAGTGGCCTACCTAGTTGCTCCTGGAATGCTGATCGCTGCGGATCCGAGACTCTACGAAATCCCGTTGACGGTGGCCCTGTACCTTGGGGCGGTCATGTTGGCCTACTTTCTGGGCCGGAGCGTGGGTGGAGTATGGGTCGGCCTAGTCTCGGCATTGGCTCTTGCGGTTTCTCGGCTCGGTCAGCCGGACCTCGATCTCACGCAGTTTTTTGTTGTCGCGACGATGTTGCTTGCCTGGCTGTGGGCTGTTCGGCGCCAACCAGCTGCCTTGGCGGCCGCGATCGTCTCCTTCGCGGCAGGTCTTTATGTTCATCCCAATACTCTCCCTCTGGGACTGGCGATTCCTTTCCTGTGGGTCGCGTATCGTCCACCGGTGAATTGGAAGGGTCTGGGCCTCGCTTTGGTCGTGGCCGGAGCCATCTGGTTCCCCTACCTGCGATTCGAGTGGGGCAGGCAGTTCCTCGATATCCGGTCATATGTATCGCGGCGGCAGGTTGTTGCGCTAGAGGGAACGCCGGTCAATACGCCGACCTACTGCTATGCCGCTCTGGAGGGGGAAAGCGACACCCAGAATGAAACCTACTTGCCCTACCTGGGCCTGCCCGCCATTGCGAAGCGTGTCGTGTCTCCGGAACCCCCGGGGATTGGCACCCTCCGCGTGACTCTCTGCAGCGTGGCTCTGAAGATCGGTCGCAATTTCAACAATGACACGTTTCTCTTTGGCAACAACCGGATTGTCAATGCCTCCCTCTTGACCGTATTCTGGGCTGGGCTAATCGCGCTGCTGAGTTCTCCGATCCTGAACCGTGCCAGGGGATCGGCCATGGTTGAGCGGTTGGTGGCGGTGAAGATTCCGGTGCTGATTGTCCTCTTGGCTCTGGGAGCGGCGGCCATCTATCTCGCGCTTAGTCCAGCTTGGCTGGCCAAATGTTGCACGGCAGACGGGAAGCTTCAACACCCTTCCTTGCTCCTGGTCGAGCAATGGCAGAGTCTGCTGCCTCTGGTTTGGGTGAGCTTGGTGCTGGGTCTCTTTCTGGCTGCTCACGCGGGAGAGGACTGGAAGGGATTGGGAGCCCTGGGGATCCTTGGGCTGGTTCCTTTTGTGATCCTCGTGGGGGTCTCCGAGACGGCCCGCGCTGACCGGTTCTGGTGGATATGGCCGGCCCAACTGATAGTTGTGGTCATCACAATCGGACTCTTCGCGGAACAGACTCCCTGGCCGAGGGCGGTCTTTGCCGGGCTGTCGACGGTTCTTGTGATTCTGATGATCAACGCTCCCTTCTACCAGGGCAAAATCGGTGACTGGTTGACCAACGGATACGAGGGGAAGAGCTCGGGCCAAGTGGAGACCGTGGATTACTTGGGACAGATCCCACGCGCGAGCGGTTCGACAACCATGACCATCGGGTATGAACTGCAGGCCCCGGTATTTACCACCGAGACCTCAGTCGATCCCTCCTACCGCACCGGATCGTGGTTCGATTTCTTGCTCGAGACCCGCGAGGAGATCCGCAATCTCAACGACACCGTCGAAGGGCTCACAAACAAGGATGAGTTCCGTGTTCTGGAGATCGGCGACGGCCCAACGGTCGCAGAAAGCCCGTGGCGAGGCTTTCAGTTCATTGAACGCTTCGGACGCTTTGAGGTCTTCCGCAGGGAATGAGGGTCCCGCATTGGCGTGACGGAAGAGACTCAATTCTGGCGGGAGGTGGACGCGTCCAGGACCGGCAGAATCCTTTGGCGGAAGTTGGGGGCTGGCCCGGAGCAGAGACAGTTCTCGCCTGGAGCCGAGTCGGGTTGATCCCGGAGAAACGCGATGATCGCGCCGGCCGCTTGTTGGGGCACACAGGTCGGCGATGCCAATATCTCGGAACGGATTCTGGCCACGGGGCCAGTTTGGTCTGGACGAAGTCTTCAATCGTTGCCGCCGGGCCGCGCGACTAGAAAGGAACAACCGATGAGTGCAACCGCCACCGCTCGCCGGATAGGACCGCGGTTGGATTATGTCGTCATCCTGCTGGTGGTCGTCGCGGCGGCTGTTCTCCGCTACCAGGGCTGGCGGGGCAACCTTCTGAACAGTTTTGACTTGTTGCCCTATCATGTGGGGGCATTTCGGTTCTTCCAGACTGGTCAGGTGGAGGTACACGGTGACAAGTCCAGCTACTTCTCCTTCCAGCCTCCCGGGACGTTCTTTCTCATGTTGCCAGGGACCCTGTTGCTTGGGGACGAGCGTCTCCGAGAACTCCCGGGGGAATTTCTTCAGAACCTGGCGACCCTGGTCTTCCTCTACCTGATCGTTCGCGCTACCCTCAATCGAGGAATTGCGCTCGCCTCAGTTGTGGGAGTGGGCCTGTCCCAATTGGGGTACCTGGGGGTCTGGCCTATTGGCCATCCGGCCTACTATCTGGGCGCTCTCTACTTCCTCATGCTCTGGGTGCGGGACAAAAAATCCTGGGCTCTCCCGGTAGCCCTCGGGATCACGGCCTTTGGCCTGTATGTGCAACTAAGCATTGTGGTCACGGTATTTATCTACCCCGTGCTCTGGTTGCTGTTCCGGCCGCCGGTTCGTATTCGGGGCCTTGTGTTGGCGGCCGCGGTGTCCTTGCTTCTCTGGTTCCCCTATCTCCGGTTCGAGACTACCCGGGATTTTGCAGATATCCGTTCGCAGCTCCTTCTGCAAAGCCTGGCTCCACCTCAAGGGACTACCTCCTCTTCCCCTCCCCTTTGCTATGCCTCGGTGCTCGGCCGGTCGGATACCTGGGAGGGCTCATATCGAGACTTGGGTCTTAACGACCAAGGTGCCAAGTACTGGATCGATCCAGGCACGGGCCTGCGAGCTCAGCTGGAGTACCACACCTGCGTGATCTTCACCAACCTGGACCGCAATTTTGATTCCCTGTTCTTCCTTTTCGGGTACAACCAATTGGCGAATTCCATCCTGTGGACGCTGAGCGCGATGGGATTGGTGATCCTGCTGGCTGCCGCGCTGGGCGGCACCCTCTGGGGGCGGAAAGTCCTGGAACCTGCCTGGGAGATCCCGCCTTGGGGAGCTGTTGTTGCGGCAGCCGTCGGAGGAATAGTTCTTTGGATTCTCCTTGGGCCGGGAATCTGGGAAACGTGTTGCAGCGTGCATCATCGTCTCAGCTTTCCCCTTCTGGGGCTATTATCCCAAGCCCGCTCCTTTTTCCCCGCCTTTTGGGTGAGCCTCACCCTTGGCTTGCCTCTGAGCCGAAGGTGGCGCGAGATCGATCCCCGTCGTGCCACCGTGCTTTCTCTGGGGATCATGATTCCCTTGGGGATCTTGCTCTACGTGGCCGAGCCGAACACGGCCCTTCGCTTCTGGTGGATCTGGCCTGCTGAGGTTCTCACCCTGATCGTGACCGCCGAGGCGCTCGGGCTGCTATTCCCCTTCCGAAAGCAGGCTTCACTTGTTCTCATGGGGGCGGCCATCCTCGCGATTTTCCCGTTGCACTTCGATGCCACGAAGATTGTGAACTGGCGCAGCGAGGGCTACGGTGGGACAGACTCGGGCCAGTTGGCCACCGTGGACTATCTGGTTGGCCGCGCCCGCGCGTCAGGGAAGACGAGTCTGACCGTCGGGTATGATATCGATACCTATGACTTCACGTACTTTTACTCGGTCATGCATGACCCTCTCCTTCGTCGAGGCGCGTGGTTCGATTTTCTCCTCCAGTCCCGAGGGGGAATTCAGAACTTGAACCAGACCGTTGGCGGCTTGAGCGATCAGGACCAGTACCGCGTTTTTCAGTTGCAGCCGGGGCAGCTTCCGCCAGCGCCGCCCTGGCCAGGATTCCGCAAAGTGGCTGTTTTCGGGTTGTTTGCCGTGTACGCGAGGTCATGAGGGCCGAGGGGTGCGGCAGGCCAGTGGAAGGGGGAGGCAAATAATGCGATTACGGACCAGAGGCCTCCCTTTGCTCATGCCTTGGCGCTGAGGCACCGTCCCGGGCATCGCGCAGCCGCCAGGAGATGTCCCTTTGGTGGGCCACGAGCGGAGGCTGGCCTCCGGCGGCTTGGCTCAGGGGCCGGGGCCACACGGGTAAGCAACTCTGGGATCCGCGAGCCATTCGTCAACTGAGCGTTCGCTCACCCGCGCAGGCAAGAGGGCTTCTTGTCAGGAAGGGGGACAACTGAGCGCGGGGGATGCAACGGCCTTGATTTGAGCGCTTGCCACAGAACGCGGCGACGGCCTGGGTTGCCTACGGAAATGAAGATCCCAACGTCAAGGTGGCGAGGGCCGAATTGGAACCGAGATGATGGATATCACTTCAGCTGGCCAAAGGGTCAGTCGCAATAGCCCTGGAGCCGTCGAGTCGACGGCCGTACTGGTCGTCTCGTGTGACGCGTACCGCGATGTCTGGGGACCGTTCTTCACCCTGTTCTGGCGCTATTGGCCGGATTGCCCCTATCCGGTCTATCTGGGAGCCAATCAGGAGGTCTACCCCGATCCGAAGGTCCAGACCGTCTTGGTAGGGCCGGACCTCAAGTGGTCTCCGGGCCTGCTGAAAATGCTCACAGACCTTCCTCATCCCGACCTTTTATTCCTGCAGGAGGATTTTCTCCTGAGCGGGCCAGTGGACACGGCCTGGGTGAAAGACCTGATTGCCTATGCCAAGGCCAAGAAAGCGGGTTGCCTGCGCCTGATGCCGATCCCGGGCGCAAGTCATCCTTGTCCTGACCGTGACGATGTGGGAGAACTTCCGAAGGGAAGTGAGTACCGAGTTTCCATGCAGGCGGCTTGGTGGGAAAAGCGTGTCCTGAGCTCCCTGATTCTGGAGCAAGAAAACCCATGGCAATTTGAAGTTCAGGCCTCGCGTCGCTCCGTGGAGCTCCCAGAAGCTTTCCTGAGCCTTCGAGAGGGGAAAGGATATCCCCTGGATTACTTCACCACGGCCGTGGTCCGCGGGCGATGGGAACCTGCCGCCGTGAGGTTCTGCCGGCGCGAGGGTATCCTGGTCGACCTGCAGGCTCGTCCCATGTTGCCCATCTCCTATCGGCTTCGGCGCGCCCTCCGTTCCTGGGGAGTGCCTTTGCCCATCGTGAGGATTGTTACCCTCCCGTTTCGGCGGGTCCGGGATTAGGGGTGGTTGCGAAGGAGAGCCGGGAAGGCGGGAGCGACCATGCTTAGGCGATTCAAGCGAAGCACACAAGGGCTCGTTGCGCAGGTGCTCCGAAGAACACCCATTGCGTCGACGCATTTGGGGCCTCCCAAAGGGATTATCCTGGATTTCAGGGCTTGGGCGGAGGAGCGTGATCGGGGGCAGCCCTTCGTGGAGAGAGGTTGGCACCACTGGCATATACCGGTCCGAGAGGCGGAAGTGGTTCAGTCGCGGCCGCCGCTCACCCTGGATTCCGCGATGCCTGTGCCGTACCGTGAGGCGCAACTCTACCGGTATCCTCCGCTTTTCCTGGCGCATCTTCGCCCGGGTCGCTTGGCTCTGAGCGAGGGGGTGGTGATCTCCCCGGAGGACCGTGTCTTTGACGAGTTTTCCTATTATTGGGGCCGGACGGGATTCCAGTTGCCAATATTCAGCCGCCTGCGGTTGCCGCCGATGCAGCACCGGGACGGCATCTTTGCTACGATCCTCTCCCCTGGCAGCGCCTCACCGAACTACTACCACTGGCTGATCGAGACCTTGCCTCGTATTGGCATCCTGGAAGAGGCCGGATTGAAGGATTATCTCCTGATTGTGCCTCAAACCTTAGCCTCATGGCAGGCCGAAACGCTTGACCATCTGGGGTTTGGGCCAGACCAGCGCGTCGGCTTTGGCGAGCAACATTGGCAGGTCGATAGTCTCCTCGTTCCCTCTCTGCCTGGATATCCCGGCATGTGCCGGCCGTGGGCGGCGAGTTGGTTGCGCCGACGGTTCGGTGTCCCAGAGGGGGGTGAGGGAACACGGCGACTGTACGTGAGCCGCTCCGGCGCCAGCCAACGCTTGGTTTCGAATGAGCAGGAGGTAGTTGCCGCGCTTGGCTCGCTGGGTTTCGAGGCGGTTTCGACGGAGCGCATGGCGCTGGAAGAACAGATCTCTCTCTTCTCCAAGGCACAGTTCATCGTCGGTCTCCATGGGGCGGGGTTGACCAACGCGCTGTTTGCCCCGCGAGGGACGAGAGTTCTCGAGTTCATGTCCCCGGTCTCGGGATATATTAATGCTTGTTACTATTCCCTCAGCTCGGCCGTTGGACAGCGCTATATGTACCTGTTGGGTTCTCACCCGACGGTGCCAGAAAGCGCTCCTGCCGGGACAAGACGCTGGCGGGAAAACCTCGAGATTTCGATTCCCGCGCTGACAAGGGCCATCGGCATTTTGGAAGCGGCCACCTGAGAGTCTTCTTGACAGACTTGGAAGCGGCTCTGGCATTGAGAGGGGAGCGGTTGCGGTCTTCCGTAGGCATCTAGGGGTTTTGCCCCCTAGGGAAACCGGGCCCCAAGGAGAAAGGGAGCGGCGCGCGTGTTGGCAGGGGCTGACATGAAAAATGGAAACCGGGACCGGGCAGAGCGGAGAAGGAGGCCCTTCTGGGCCCGCCTGCGCCGGACCTTGATCGGCTGGTGGATCGACGGGCTCTCGCCATGGATGCAGGGTTCCCTGGCGCGCCTGCTTCGTCCCCTTCCAGTGTCATCGCGTCGAGTGGGACCTCCCAAGGGGACAATCCGCGACCTCGAAAGCTGGATCGGAATTTACCAGGAGGCCCAGCTCTGGACAGAACGTGGCAAGGGGAACTGGATCCTGAAAGTCCGCGATCGGGAATGGGTGAGTGGCAAAGCACCCTTGACCTTGGAGTCCGTGGTGGATCGAGCGTTTCGCGAGCGCTTTCGCTGTTGGTTCCCGGAGCTGAGCGTGACCCATCTCAGGGACGCACGCATGGCGCTTCCTCAGGGCGCGGTCATCTCTCCGGATGACCGGGTGTTCGAAGCCTTCACTCACAATTATGGAAGGCCCCTACTGACTCATCCGGTCTTTCAGTGCGCGCGCTTGCCGCGGCTGGAACGCAAAGAGGGCTTGTGGGCGACCATCATTTGTCCGGGTGCCCACCACAATGTGGGTCATTGGATCATGGATTCCCTGCCGCGCCTCGGCGTCCTCGAACAGGCTGGATTGGGGGACCAAGCTACTCTCCTGGTCCCCTTGAACCACGAATGGTATGCGGAGGCCCTTGGCGCGCTAGGGTACGGGCCTGATCGCTACGTGGGATTCGGGATGGACCACTGGGAATTTGAGCACCTTCTAGTTCCTTCGATTGTGAGCGAGGCCGCTTTCATGAGGCCCTCCTCGACTTTATGGCTCCGTCAAAGGCTCGGTGTGGAAGACCTGCAACCGAAAGGAGACCGCTTGTACATCAGACGTTCGGACGCGAAGTGGAGGCGCGTTGTCAACGAGGAAGAGATCATCGATCGTCTCAAAAGGGAAGGGTTTCGCCCTGTATATCTGGAAGGCCTTTCGTTTCAGGAGCAACTGGATTTGTTCTCAAGGGCCGAGTATGTCGTTGCCCCTCACGGTTCGGGACTGGCCAACCTGCTGTTTGCACCGGCTGGAGTACGTGTCGTAGAACTTTTCGCGCCGCGATATATCAATGCCTGTTTCTACGGAATCACCATTGCCGTGGGGCAACGGTATGCCTACCTGGTCTGTACTGCGGAAGGTTACGGGTCCCACCTGGACTTTGACGACATGCGCGTGGACCCGGAGCGCCTCCTCAAGACCCTGAGGCTTCTGGATTGAGAGGCTGGCATCGCCCGGCTTCTGCCGGTCGAGGGGCGGCGCCGGCAACGGACTGGGGTGAGACCGCGACAGTAGGTCGGTCCATCGAGAATTCGATAGCCAATTCCGGAAGGAGGCTCGTCTGCTGAAGCCGAGCTTGCGTTGAAATATGACCCTCCCAACGATCTCGATCGTGACGCCATCGTTGAACCAGGGGCGGTTCCTGGGAGGTTGCATGGATTCGGTATTGAGGCAGAGCTATCCCCGCGTGGAATATGTCGTGATAGACGGTGGTTCAACCGACGGAAGTCTTGAGATCCTTCGGCAGCACTCGAAGAGTCTCAAATACTGGCGCAGCGCCCCGGATCAGGGCCAAATTGCCGCACTCGATGAGGGTTTCTCAAAGACCAGCGGGGAGATCATGGCCTGGATCAATTCGGACGACCAGTATGTTCCTTGGGCATTTCAGGTGGTGGCCGATGTCTTCCAAGCCTTTCCGCAGGTTGAATGGCTGACGACCCTCTATCCGCTCATCATGGATGAGGCTGGGAGGGTTTTGTCGTGCCGAAGGACGGAAGGCTACAACCGTACCGCCTTCTACCGGGGACGAAACCTCCGTCGAGAGGGGGGCTTCTACAGCTTCGTGATTCAGCAGGAATCCACGTTCTGGCGGCGCTCCCTATGGGAGCGAGCCGGGGCTCACCTGGATGAGTCCCTTCACCTCGCCGGCGATTTTGAGCTGTGGGCGCGGTTCTTTTCGTTTGCCGATCTCTATTCCTTGGCTGTTCCACTGGGGTGCTTCCGGTTCCAGGAGTCATCGCTGAGTTATGAGCAAGGCGATCTCTACCGCCGGGAGTGCGAAGAGGTGCTGGGACGGTATGGAGTGAAACCTCCAGGGCGGACGGAGCAACACATCCGTCGATGGGCAAGGAATCTTCCCTCGCGCTGGCTTCGGATCCCCCGCCTGGCCTATTGCGTGAAGCTGGTCGAACATGCGGGCCGGGGGAGATCATGGATTCTGCGTCAGGCATGGATCGTGTGATCTTGCCATGATTTGGCCGAGAATCTCGATTGTTACGCCATCCTTCAACCAGGGGGCCTATCTGGGGAGTTGCCTGCGCTCGGTTCTGAGCCAGGACTATCCGAATCTGGATTACATTGTGATTGATGGAGGCTCACGGGACAACAGTGTTGAGATCATTGGCCGGTACGAGAGCCAGTTATCCACGTGGCTTAGCGAGCCCGACGAGGGACACTTTCCCGCTCTCGAGAAGGGTTTCGCCCGAGCAAGCGGGGAAATCATGGGATGGCTCAACTCGGATGATCTCTACCTGCCCTGGACTCTGCGCGTGGTGGGGACGATCTTTGCCGTCCTGCCGGAGGTGCGATGGATTACGAGCCAGTATCCTGTCCTCGTGGACAGGGAAGGTTTGGCTGTGCAAACCCGGCGGTTGGACGGGTTCAACCGGCGAGCCTTCTACCGGGGTCGGAATGTCCCCTTGAATCCCTTCTTCTATACGGGATTCATCCAACAAGAGTCCACCTTCTGGCGCCGCTCGCTATGGGAACAGGCTGGGTCGCACTTGGATGCCACCTTGCCCTTGGCTAGTGAATTTGAGCTGTGGGCCCGATTCTGGGAGCACGCCGACCTGTACGCGGTGGGGGTCCCTCTTGCCGGATTTCGGGTCCAGCCGGAGCAAAAGACAAGCTGGGGACAGGGGCGGTACCTACGCGAGGCCGAACTGGTCTTGGATCATTACGGTCAGCCCAGACCAGGACTCTTGGAGACTATGGCAAGACGTTTGCTCCGCCTCTTGCCTCGGCGCTGCTGGCGCTGGCTGCCAGAAAACGTGGCCTACAGCAGCCGGGTGATCTCGGCCACAGAGGTCGAGCATCGTTCCTTTGTTTGGCGGATCGTCCAGGAGAAGTTTATCTAGCCTTGGGAGCCTTGTCGTCTCGCGCTGAACTTGATCCTCTTTCGATTCTGCAGGTCGTGCCCTCCCTGGGGGGTGGCGGTGCCGAGACGCTTGCTCTCCAGTTGCATCGGGGGTATCGAGACCGAGGGCATGCCTCCATGTTGCTTCTCGGTCGCGGGCCGGTATCCCCCCAGGAGGACGTCTTTGCCATTCCGGATCGATGGCATTCGAGAGCTTGGCCAAGGTGGGTCGGCGGGTTTCGGGGACTACTTTCCAGAATCAGCGGAGGCCGACCCCTTAGCCGGATGCAACCGTTCTTTGACACGCTGGCCTTCCCTCAATTCGCCTGGGACCTCGCTTGGGGGCACGAGGACTTCAGCTACCCTAGCAGCCAGAGAATTCTCGGCCTGGGTCCTCGCCCGCCCAAAATACTCCACTTGCATAATCTTCACGGGCAATGGGTTCGGCGGGAGGGTTTCTTCGATCTGAGAGCTTTGATCGAGCTGAGCCGCAAGGTTCCCACGATTCTTGCGCCGCACGACCCTTGGTTGCTGACCGGACACTGTGCGCATCCGATGGGTTGCCCTCGATGGCGCATCGGATGCGGCCAGTGCCCCGACCTTGGAATCTACCCGACGATTCGCCGCGATGGTACGGCCTATAACTGGAGGCGCAAGAGGGCAATTTTCCAGCGGGCCCAACTCTACCTTGCGACTCCCTCACAATGGCTGATGGATATGTTTGAGGAGTCCGGGATCCGGTTCATGGATCGGCGCGTTATCCGGAATGGCGTCGACGTGAACTGTTTCTGTCCGAACCGCGGGGCCGGGGGCCGGGAAACCCCGAGATTGGACCTCGAAAGCAAGGTGGTCTTGGTGGTGGCGAACCACCTGCAATCGAATCCGTGGAAGGGATTTGACTGGGTCCGAGAAACCGCCCTGCGGCTTTCGAATCGGCGGATGCCGTTCCCGGTCAATTTCGTTTGCGTAGGGGATGAGGGCAACAGCGAGAGGTGGGGTAACGTACGTCTCAGCTTTGTCCCCATGGTGCACGACCGCGAAACCATGGCGCGCATCTACCAGGAGTCGGATGTGCTGCTTCACCCGAGCCGGGCCGACACGTTTCCCCTGGTGGTGCTAGAGGGCATGAGTTCGGGGCTCCCGGTCGTCGCGACCGAGGTGGGAGGAATCCCTGAGCAAATCGAGGATCAGGCAAGCGGCTTCCTGGTGAGGCCGGGGGATGTGGAGGCGATGACGGATCGAGTGCAGGCGATTTTGATGCAACCTTTGCTGGGCAAGGCGATGGGCAGTCGCGGTCGTGAGATTGTTATGGAACGCTTCAGCCTGGAGCGCCAGATCGAGGCGTACCTGGAGTGGTACCAGGTGATCCTGCGAGAGCATGTTCCCCACCTCGAGCGGTGAGATGAAGTCACCCACAATCTCCATTGTGACCCCCTCTTTCAATCAGGCACAATACCTGTCGCAGTGCCTTGAATCTGTCCTTGGGCAGGACTACCCCGATCTTGAGTGTCTGGTCATTGACGGGGGGTCAACCGACGGAAGCTTGGAGATCCTCAGGAGGGTCGGAAGCCGACTGGCCTACTGGGTTAGCGAACCCGACCGGGGGCAGGCTGAGGCGGTCAATAAGGGGTGGGCCCGCGCGAGGGGTGAGGTCTTAGGCTGGATAAATTCCGATGACCTCTTACGCCCTGGGGCTTTGCGCCAAGTTGCTGCCACGTATGCCTCCCATCCCCAGGCCGCCCTTATCTTCGGAGATGTTGAGGAGATGACCGCCTCAGGTCGGCCCGTGAGGGCCAAACACATGGCGGGGTTCTCTCTGAAATCACTCCTCCTGGGCAAGAACATGCCCCAGCCGGGAGTGTTCGTCTCCCGTCGGACCTACAAGAAGTTGGGCGGTCTTAATGAAAGCCTGCACTACGCGTTGGACTTTGACTATTTTCTCAGGACCTGGTTGGCTTTTCCCCCCGAGGACTTTCTTTATGTTCCTGCTGTGCTCGCGGCCTCCCGTCTCTGGCCGAGGACGAAAACCAATCAAGCTGGCACCCGTATTGGGGCCGAGTATCGGAGAGTGCTGGATGCAACCTTCGCGCGAGAGGACCTCCCGGCGGAGGTCCAGAATCTGAGAACCCGCGCCTACAGTCGGGCGTTTCTGTTCAAGCAGGCGAGGATATACTTTGGGGCAGGAGATCGTCTGCGGGGTTTGTATTGGTTATCGCGAAGCGTTCTGCTGGAGCCTTCCTGGGCGGAGAAGGCACACATGGGGCGCTATGGTCTGAGAGGCTTGCTGGGGAGCGGGGTGAGGCTTGAGGACTGAGGTCTTTCCAGCGTGTCGAAGGCGCGCGGGCAAGGGGGCTTGCGATGGCGCTCGATTGCAAGACTAGCTGAGGCTCGGGAGGTCGGCTCGACTTGGCGGCCTCCGCTGGCAGAATCGGAAGAGCAGGGTTGAGCCAAAATGTCGGCGGGGCCATGGACGCGGCAGGCCTGGCCAGGGCCGCTTTCCCCGGATTGTTGCGCCCTTCCGCGAGTCAGTCTAGGTGTTGCCGATGAGTTCCAATGCGCGGGAGAAATCACCGGTGGACCATTAAGGTGGTCCAATTCGGCCGTCTTGCAATGGAGGGGAAACAATTTGCAACCGTTGGAGCCGACGACGTGGGCAGGCTTTGGGAGGGGGACCAAAGGGCGAGGTGGCAGAAGAGAAGATCGAGGGACATGTAGCCAGCAGCTCGCCCACCATTTTTGCCGCTCGACCGACGTTTACGGGTTGCCAGACCTGTGGTGAGACTTGGGCGCGATCCGGTTCCCGCTGCTTCCGGAGGTGGCAGTGCCGGTTAGTGCCTTGCGTTTAGCGGCTCTTTGCGAATGCCGGGGGCACGAGGTTTGACTTTGAAGAACGGGGATAATTCGACCACCTTGAGGGCCATCAAGGGCTCAGCCGAAGCCCGTTGCTTGGCCATTCTTCTGTTCTTGGTTTTCTCCGGCGCCCTGGCGTATGCGTTCTACTTTCATATTCCTCCCCAGGTGGATGCGCGAGCCTACGACGCAATTGGGTGGAACCTGGCGAGTGGTCACGGCTATCGGGGGGGCCTGACAGGTCCACTGGACCAAGATCAATCCATCGGCCGCCTTGGCCCGGGATACGAATTCTTCCTGGCGGCGTTGTTTTGGCTCTTCGGGCACAGTTATCCGGCGGTTTGGATTGCTCAAGCCCTGTTGCACACGGCGAGTGCCGGCCTGGTCTATCTCCTGGCGAGAAGGCTGATCCCCGGAGAACGGGGAATGGTCTTTCGGTTCTTGTCAACGGCGGTCTTCGGCTTCCATTTGGACCTCCTCCAGATGGCCGCCATGCTGATGACCGAAACGCTCTATATCTTCCTGATGATGGTCGCCGTCTATTGCGCCGTGTCCTATCTGTCGCGTCCCAGGATGGCGACCGCCCTCTTGACGGCGATCCTCCTGGCCCTTGCCATTCTGACTCGCGCCTCTGCCGTGGTCTTGCTAGCCGTCTTTGCGCTGGCGTTGCTCTGGCGCAAGAGCTGGAAGACCCTCCTGATCGTCCTGTTTCTCCAAATCATCCTGATTGGTCCTTGGACCTGGAGGAATTATCGGGTCTACCACTCCTTTATCCTCACCACGGCCGCGGGGGGCTATGACCTGTGGGTGGGAAACAACCCTGCCTCCAACGGAGAACTGCAACCCACCCCGGAGATCACCTCCTATTTGCAGGACCATGGCTATGTTGCCACGAACCAGAAGGGGATCGAGGAGGTCGAGCAGTTCATCGTCAGTCAGCCGCTAACCTTCCTTCGATTGCAGATCGTGAAGACGGTTAAATATTTCAGTCTCATCCGCACTTCTGCTTGGTGGTCCAACCTGAACGGCCTCTCCCGGGAGATCACCCTGGTGCTGTCGTCCGGCTTCACCTTTGTCCTGATGCTTTTTGGAATCCTGGGAGCTTGGTTGGCTTGGCGCGAGAAGATTGACCAAGCCCGATGGCTGGTGCTCTTCGCCGCCGCCACCCCGATCTCCGTCATCTCGATTGTGGTCGAAACCCGCTATCGCTACCCGCTCTACCCGTTCCTGGGCGTCTTCGCTGCGCTGGCGCTGGGCCGCATTGTGAGAAAGGAGACCTCTCTCAAGGGACTGTTGTGGGTCGGCGGGGCCCTGATTGCCAATTCTTTGGTCGACGTGGCGGGGAGCCTCCCGCTCATCATCGAAAGGCTGCATGTCCTTTTCGGGTAGGTAGGCCAAAAGGACAAGACCGGAGTTCGGGATGCGCATCTGTCTTCCTACCGGGATCTTTCCTCCGGATATCGGCGGTCCGGCGTCCTTTGTCCCTCAGATTGCCGGACGCCTGCTGGAGCGCGGCCATCATGTGGAGGTGATCACGCTGGCCGATCACCCCGAGGAGAACTTGGCCTCCTACCCCTTTCTTGTCCACCGCTTTCGCCGAGGCGAGATGCGCTTCGTGCGCCTGGTCAGGACGCTCTTCGAAATTGCCGCGGTGGCTCACCGGTCGGATGTGATCTTTGCCAACGGCCTGTTCGTCGAGGCGGCCCTGGCCGCGTGGCTCGCCCGGCGCCCGCTGACTCTGAAGATCGTTGGCGACTGGGCATGGGAGCGAGCTGTAAACTGGCGCTTGACCCGCGATGATTTGGAAGGATTCCGGGCACGCCGCCAAGGGTTGCGGGCGGAGCTCCTGAAACTCGTAAGGAGCAGTATCGTTCGCCAAGCGACCCTGGTTATTGTCCCCAGTCAATATCTTAAGCAGACCGTACAGGGATGGGGGGTTAAGGCCGAGCGAATTGTATGCATCTACAATGCCTGCGAGGTCGCTGGGGTCCAAACCGAATCTTCATTGCCGAAGTTTGATGGGGCGACCCTGTGCACGATCGCGCGTCTTGTGCCCTGGAAAGGGGTGGGATCGCTGATTCGCCTCGTCAGGGACCTTCCCCAGACTCGGCTGGTCATTGTCGGAGAGGGACCGCTGCAAGGTTCGTTGGAGAGACAGGCAAACGAGATGGGCGTTCGTTCGCGAGTCGTTTTCATGGGCCGACAGGATCCCTCCGAAGTCGGCGCTTGCCTCGCCGCATCGGATCTCTTCGTCCTCAACTCCAGCTACGAGGGTCTTCCGCATGTCATTTTGGAGGCCTTTGCGGCGGGTGTGCCCGTTCTGGCCACCGGGGTCGGGGGAGTACCCGAGGTGGTCAACCACGGTCAGAACGGTTGGCTGGTGCCTGCGGGAGTGGACGAAGCACTTCGGCAAGCTGTAGAGAGGCTGCTGGCGGACAAGGCTTTGCGCCGCAAGCTGATTGAGGGGGGAAGGAAAACGCTGGCGGAGAAGTTCTCTTGGCCTCGCTTGATTACCGAGACGGAAGGGGCGCTGACGAAATCCTTGGGAACGGATAGGGTGGCCGACGGATGACTCTGGCAATAGGGACGGCCCAGTCGGAAACGCTTGCGGTCTGCGACGGGTCTCAACTACAGAGAAACGGCCAAGGCAGGATGGACCTGCTCGGGAAGTTCTTGATTCGGCGACGTTCCCATGTCGATATTTTCAGCCGAGGTTGTCTGACCTGGAGCCCGGAGCGAAAAGGGATCCCGTGAATGTGCTAATGCTGGGGGTCGGCAATGGCGTCCTGAGGGACGCGAGCAGCGAGCCGGTGCGCAGGCACCTAGAGTACGCGCACCGGGCGCAGGGCCATATTGACTTGATTGTCGCCTCGGGCAAACGGGGTCACGTCGAACATTCGCCTGCCTTGAGGGTTCTCTACACCGGCGGCAGGCGCCTGATGTACCCGGGGGTGGCTCTTCGTTTGGCCAGAAAGGCCGCTCGCGAATTCCCGCCCGACTTAGTGACTTCCCAAGATCCTTTCGGGACGGCCTTGGTTGGGCTTCTTGTGAGCAGGCAACTGGGATGCCCTCTGTTGGTTCAGAATCACTCCTCGTTCTATACGAGCCCAGAATGGGTGCGAGAACGGCCCGTGTTCTTTCGTTCCCTGCTCCTTCTCGGGCGATTCACTTTGCGACGAGCAGACGGCTACCGGCTGGTGAACTCGATCGAAGCCCGTTACTATACGGAGCACTTGGGACTTTCGCCAGGCCGGATGCGCGTCCTGCCGGTTCCTTGCCAGCTGGGCCAGTTTCTTGAGCACCGGGAGCTGGGGGAGTTGAGATCCAAGCGGGCCGCTATGGGAATCGCTGCCGAGGATCCAGTCTGCTTGTGGGTAGGTCGACCGGCGAGGGTCAAGCGTTTGCCTGTCCTCCTGCAGGCTTTCCGTTTGATCCGGATCCGGGTCCCCCGAGCGAGACTCGTCCTGGTCACAGACCCATGCCAGGCCCAGGAGGATTTGCAGCGAGTTCAGGACAAAGAAGGGCTCGGAGACGAAGTCATTTGGGCCGGCTCGGCGGGATTTGCGGAACTGCCTCTTTACTACCAAATGGCGGACGTGTTTCTATTCTCTTCGGCCTATGAGGGGTTCGGACGTGTCCTGGTGGAGGCCGGCGCGGCTGGACGACCGGCGGTCAGCACTCGGACGGCGGGTGCCCAGCAGATCATTCAGGACGGGCGGACGGGTTATTTGGTGGACATTGGCAATGCACAGGCACTGGCGGACCGGGCAGTTCAGCTTCTCTTGCACCCGGAGTTGCGTGCCAGGATGGGGCAAGAGGCGCGCGCCTGTGTGCGAGAGCAGTTCGATCCGGACAAGGCCTTTGATGCTATTGTGGGTCAATGGCGCGAAATGGTAGAAGTGGCCAGGGGCGCATCGGTGCCTTAGGGGCAAAAGGTCATGGCTGCAGAACTGGTTTACCTTCTCCCGAAATTCAACACCGAATCGGCGGAGCATTTCTATCATCTATACAATTTCCTTGGGAATCTTAATGAACAGATCGACCTGCTCGTCGTCGTTGAGCAGATGTCGGGCTCCCAGCAACTGGCAGGTGGGTTGAGGCTGGTCCGCGTTCACACCGGTCAGCCGGCCCTTCGGCTCTGGGAAGAATTGTTTCTGTTCCTAAGGGCTCGCCTTAGAGGGACTCGCAAGTTCTATGTCCACTATTCGTATACCGGGGCGATCGCGGCCGGTCTGGTTGTGCGGATTCTCGGCGGAGAGTGCTTTTATTGGAATTGCGGGCTCTACAAAGACTTCGCTCCAGGCCGGGGCGCATCCCTTCGGGAGCGCCTTTTCCACGCTCGGCAAGTGTGGCTCTTGGAGCGCTCCCTTCATCTTTGCACTTGGCTGGTTACCGGGTCGCCTCGGATGGCCGAATACTACTCCCGGGGGGCCCGATTGCCGATTGAGAAGATCCGATTGCTGCCCAACTTTGTTGACGCCGGGCGCTTCCGGTCGGTTGACCGTGAAGAAGCGCGCCGACAACTCGGGCTGACTCCCTCTCAGCCGGTTTTTCTGTTTCTCCACCGTGTGTCGCTGCGCAAGGGGGCAGGATATCTTCCTCAATTGGCGGAGCAATTATCGGCGCGCTTGAAATCGTTTACCCTTCTGGTCGTCGGTGACGGACCGTATCTTCCCGAACTGCGGCGCCAAGTGCTGGCGCGCCAACTGACCGAGTACTTCAATTTTCGAGGATGGGTTCCGAATCGAGACGTCCCTGCCTTTTACCGTGCCGCTGACGTCTACCTGATGCCATCCCAAGAGGAGGGTTTTCCGCATGTGCTCCTGGAGGCGATGGCGGCAGGATGCCCTTTCGTGGGATTTGACGTCGGCGGGGTCCGCGACCTTGTCTCCCCATTGCAGTCGCCGTCGATTGTTCCTCCGGGGGATCTCAATCGGATGGCCTCTCAATGCCTTCGGATGCTTGTGGATCTCCCCTGGCGCCGGGCGCTGATCGAAGACGGCTACCGTCGCGTCGAATGCTTCTCGCAGGAGGAAGTATCGCGAGCCTTCATCGACCTGATCCGGGGTCATCCCCGGGGCTGGAGCGAGTTCCAAGGGAAAGAAGGACCGACTTTCTCGTGAAGCGGAGAAGGAATCGGATTGCCTGGGTCGGAGTGTGGAGCGCCGGCCACAACAACATCCGGTATCAGGAGCTGCTTCCACGACTGACGAATGTGGATCAGTACCCCGTCCGGCTGCACCAGCGTTGGTGGATCCGCGGAGTACAACGACGGGTCCTGTATCCTTGCCTGGCCGTTCTCCTGAGACTGCGCTATCCCTTTCTGCTGGCGACGGATCCGCGGCTCGCCCGGTTGTTTGCGGGCCACGTGATCTGCGAACTGGATGATCCCGTGGATCTCGAGGCCGAGGTGAGTGTTTTCTCCAGGCCCAACGTCATCGGAGTCATTGTGGCCAGCGAGGCGATCCGGGTCCGCCTCAGACAGGGCGGGCTGAAAAAGACCGTGGAGGTCGTTGCCCAGGGCGTTTCTCCGGAGAACCTGGATGAGAAGAAGGCGGTAGCCATTCGCCAGACCCTGCGCTCCTCTTCGGAGGAGGTCGTCATTGGCTTGAATCAACCCTATTCTTACCTGGGCCAAGAGCTCCGCAACCAGCGCATTGCTGCAATGTATGCCATCGACGGCCTGCTGAGAGCGATGGAGGAAGTTCGACGGCAAGTGCCGGCAGCTGTGCTCTGGGTGATGGGCCGGGCAAGTTCAGGCGTTAAGGCCTACGCGGATGGCCATCCCTGGCTTCGTCTGGCAGGCTACCAGCCGCATGGCCAGATTCTCAACTTTGTGTCGGCCTTCGACATTGGGGTTTATCCCCGTGGCGGGGATGCCTTGGGAGCCGCAAGCATCAAGCTGCTTGAGTACATGGCCTGCGGGGTCCCGACCGTGGGCTTGACGGCAGGGGAAATGGATGTGATCCGAGACAGCGGCGCCGGGATTGTGGCAAGCGACTGGTCCGAGTTTGTCCAGGGGGTTGTCCAGCTTGCGCGAGACGAGCCTCTGCGCCGTGAGCTCGGGAGACGGGGACCAACCTACGCACGAAGCTTCAGCTGGGAGCGCCTGGGCGCGGCCTACAGGGACTTGCTGGACCGGATGGTTCAGGGCGCGCCCCCGACCCGGGTGACTTTCTAGGCCGTATTCCGACCTGCGGGAGGGGCAAATAGTGAGGATCCTGCATCTCCTGAAGGCTACAGGAATCGCGGGTGCCGAAACCCATCTTCTTGTTCTGTTGTCTGGCCTCAGGGGGCAAGGGGTGGATGTCTCATTGCTCGTCCTGGAGGATCCTTCTCGCCCGGTCCCGGATCTGCTGGAACAAGCTAAAGCGTTGGGGGTAGAGGCTCAGGCGGTTCCCATTTATGCTCACCTGGATCCTACCCTTCCCGGTCGGCTGAATGAGGTCCTTCGGCCTTGGTCTTTTGATATTCTTCATGCGCATCTGCCGCATGCAGAAATATATGGAGCCCTGGCCCTTCGGCAAAGACCGCAAGCACGATTCGCGATAACTCGCCACAGCGACAATCCTTTTCGTCGCAATCCCGTGCTCCGGCTGGTTTTCACCCCGTCCTGGAGGCGGGCGAACAGCCTGATTGCGATCTCCGAGGCAGTTCGCCAATCGATGATTCGACGCGAACA
Source organism: Anaerolineales bacterium (assembly GCA_049511715.1). GTDB lineage: Bacteria > Chloroflexota > Anaerolineae > Anaerolineales > RBG-16-64-43 > JBEKHT01. The sequence continues at coordinate 30,322 of JBEKXU010000008.1, read as the reverse complement.
TATTCCGTCAGAGAGAATTGTGGTTATCCCCTACGGGCTGGATAGCCAGAAGTTTGTCGCTGGTGCGGTTCCAGGCCGCCTGAGATCCGAGTTGGGGATCCCCGACTCGCCTCTGGTCGGTTTCGTGGGGAGGCTGGCCCGACCCAAGGGAGCGGACACTCTGTTGCGGGCCTTTGTTCATGTGGAATTGCAAGAACCACAGGCACAGCTGGTCATTGCGGGGGATGGTCCGTGGAGGCAAAGGCTAGTGCGGCTTGGGGGGGATCTCGGGCTAAGGAACGTACATTTCCTGGGTTGGCGAGAGGATGTTGCCTCCATCCTGGCTGATCTGGATGTGGTCGCCATGCCTTCCCGTTGGGAAGGATTTGGGTTGGTGGCCCTGGAGGCCATGTCGCTGGGGAAGCCCGTGATCGCCACTCGGGTGAGCGCCCTTCCGGAAGTGGTCGCGGATGGCGTCACGGGTCTCTTGGCTCCCCCGGAGGACCCGGCCTCCCTGGCTGAGGAGATCCTCAAGCTCCTGCGCAATCCCGCCCTGGCGAGGCGGATGGGACAAGCGGGATTGCGCCGAGTCCGGCAGGAATTTGGCGTCGATCGGATGATCTCCAGCACGCTTCGCGTCTACGGCCAGATCCTAGAGGAAGACGCCCCAGCCGGTCGGACGGCCTCCCCCAGGGTATAATCCTCGGCAACCTCAATCGACCGCACGCGGAAGTTCATAACGCGGCACCTTTGCCGTCTGAAGTGCTGGCTTGCGAAGGATCCGACTGGCTCGAGTTATCACTCGCCTTAATGTCGGTGGGCCAGCAACCCACGTCGTTCAGCTTGCCTCGAAACTTCCCCCGTCGGAATTTGAAACCCTATTGATCACCGGGCGAGAGGGCCCCGGAGAGGCAAGCATGTCTTATCTGGCGGAGCGAGCCGGCCTTTCTCCGGTCGTGATCTCTGAGCTCACGCCTGTACCCGGTTGGCAAGACGGGATTGCCCTCGCAAAGCTGATGATCACCTTCCGGCGCTGGCGTCCGGATATTGTCCACACGCACACGGCTAAGGCAGGGGCCCTGGGGAGGCTCGCCGCGCGATTGGTGGGCGTTCCGGTCGTCATCCACACATTTCACGGCCATGTCCTGCGAGGTTATTTTTCCAGGCCCGTGGAGGAGGTGGTCCGAACGGTGGAACGAGGGATGGCTCTCTTGACCGACCGGATCGTCACGCTCAGCCCTTCCCTGCGTGCCGACCTCATCGGGATGCGGATCGCGCCCGCCTGGAAGGTTGAGGTGATCCCTCTAGGGATGGATCTCTCGAGGTTTGCCTCTGTGGAGCGGTCCGGCGGGTATCTTCGCCGGGCTCTTGGGATCGAGAACTCGGATCCAATTATCGGGACGGTGGGGCGCATGGTTGCGATCAAGAACCAGGCCATGTTCCTGCGGGCGGCCCGCAGCGTGGTAAACTCAGGGTTCACGGCCAATTTTGTCCTGGTTGGAGACGGAGAGCTGCGTGGGTCGCTGGAGGCTCAAGCCCGGAGCCTGGACTTGGCCGAGAGAGTATTCTTCCTTGGCTGGAGGGAGGAGATGGACCGTATCTACGGGGACCTGGACCTCTTCGCTATCACCTCCAACAACGAGGGGACGCCTCTTTCGCTGATCGAGGCGATGGCGGCTGGTCTGCCGGTCGTTGCGACCGCCGTAGGGGGGGTGCCAGATGTCCTCACGGATCAGCAGAACGGATACCTCGTTCCGGCGGGTGATGACGCCGCGCTGGCGGAGGCCTGGATCCGCATCTTGATCGATCCGGCCCGGTCAAGACAGATGGGGGAACAGGCGCGCCAGGATGCCGTGCACCGGTTTGCGTTAGAACGCATGCTGGAAGCAACCAGCGACCTCTACCGATCGTTGGTCGGTAGAAAGATCCCGGCTCTCTAAAGGCCGGCGTCGGGCGGTTTGATGCGCTCACCGGGAGATTGGACTCGTCGTGGGAACCCGGGCCTTGAGGGGTTGGTCGGCCGGGCCCTTCGAAGGACCCCAAGGGTAGCGGCCCCGTCTAGGGCAAACTTGTGCTGGTAAGCTCCTATCTCCCTCTTGTCCTCCTTTCCGGCGTTGCGGCCTTCCTGGTGACGCCGATTTCGGTCTGGGCTGCCCGCCGCCTGGGGTTCGTCGACGTCCCACAGCCTCACAAGATTCATGTTCGACCGATTCCCTTGCTCGGCGGTCTGGCAATCTATGCCGCCTTGGGAATCGTCCTCTTGCTGGTCAATGTCCGGCCCGCCATTCCACAACTCGTGGGGGTGGTCTTTGGAGGCACACTAGTAGCGGCCCTGGGGTTATGGGACGACCGCCACCCGGTTGTTCCATGGATCAAGATCTTGCTGGAGATCGTGGCTGGCCTGGCGGTGATTGCGGTTGGGATTCATGTCCAGTTGCTTCCCTGGGCTGCGGCGAATGTGGTGATCACTCTTTTTTGGATCGTGGGGATCACCAACGCGATCAACCTGATGGATAACATGGACGGGCTGGCGGCTGGCGTCTCGGCCGTGGCGGCCGTGTTCTTTCTGCTGTTGGCATCTACCAACGGTCAGGGGCTAGTGGCGAGCATGGCGGCGGCCATAGCCGGCGCCTCGCTCGGTTTCCTTTTCTACAACATTAATCCTGCGCTGGTGTTCATGGGCGATTCGGGCTCGCTGCTGCTTGGGTTCCTATTGGCCGTCCTCGGGATGAAGTACGAACCCTCGACCCTGCCCTTGGGATCGACCTGGATGGTTCCGATCGTCGTGCTGGGTCTGCCCATATTTGACACCGCCCTGGTGACCTATGCCCGTTGGCGTCGGCACCAGTCCATCTTGCGGGGCGGAGGAGACCACACCTCTCATCGTCTTGCGCGATTGGGACTTGGGACCAGCCGCGCTGTGCTGACGATGTACTTGGGAGCCGTTGCCCTGGGAACGTTGGGCATCGCGTTCACTCACTTGTTGCCGCCGTGGCCAAGCCTTCTCTTTGCGATCCTGGTGGGTGTGGGCCTGATCGGCGTCGTCTTGCTGGAACACACCCGGCCGATGCTGCCCGGGATGCGACCCATTGCCGTGGTCCTGGGAAGTGGGGATGGGCTGCCTGCGCTCCGCGCCGCACGGAGACTCTCCGATGAGGTGACCGTGGTGTTGGACCGTCCGCCCTCGGCCGAGGCGATGAAGGGCCTCCTTTGTGAAATGGCCACAGATCCGGAGGCGACTCGTGCTTGGCTTGATCAAGCCTGGCCGGAAGCGATGGGGTCAGGACGCGTGCCATGGAGCCAGATCTTCCGGCTGAGCGGCAAGATCCTATACCCTGACGAGGATGGCGGCCAGGAGGCCTTGCAAGAGGCCTTTCGTCAATCGCGGGTGATCCTGGTGGGGCCCACCGAGGCGCTTTCCGGCGCAGTCCGGGAAGGGTTGCAAGGAGCCTCGCGGCGTGTTGTGGAAGCTCCGGGATCAATCCGGGTTCCCGGAGGTACGCCCATTGCCCCTTGCCTGTGGGACCAGCCGCCGGCGTTGGGGCAGTGGCTCGAGGAGTTCTTCTTGGGCTCACCTCGCAAGGGAGCTGCTCCATGACGCATTTCCTGATTACCGGCGGAGCTGGATTTATTGGCAGCCATCTGGTCGAAGCGCTGCTGACCCAAGATGAACAGGTCACGGTGGTGGACGACCTGTCGACCGGCCGGTTGGAGAACATCCAGCCCTTCATGGGACATCCTCGTTTTCGCTTTGCCATTGAAACCATTACCAACGAGACGGTCATGGACCGCTTGGTGAGCGAGTGCGATGCGATTCTGCATCTGGCCGCGGCCGTCGGCGTCCGTTTGATTGTGACGGAGCCAGTGCGCACGATTGAGACCAATGTTCTGGGAACGGAGGCGATCCTTCGGGTGGCGCGACGGTACCGCAAGATGACCCTGATCGCCTCGACCTCTGAAGTCTTTGGCAAGAACAACAAGGTCCCATTCGCGGAAGAGGATGATGGAGTGTACGGGGCCACCACGCGCAGTCGTTGGGCGTATGCCACCTCCAAAGCCCTGGACGAATTCCTGGCGCTCGCGTATCACCGCTCACTAGGTCTCCCCGTCACAATTGCCCGCTTTTTCAACACTGTGGGCCCTCGCCAAAGCGGGCGATATGGGATGGTCATCCCCCGCTTTGTCCTCCAGGCGCTGGCCAATGAGCCGATCACGGTGTATGGCGATGGGGAGCAGTCGCGATGCTTCTGCAATGTTCACGATGTGGTTCGGGCCGTGATCGGCCTTCTGAACCAACCTGCCGCGATCGGCCAGGTCTTCAATGTGGGGTCGAGCGAGGAGGTGACCATCCGTGAGCTTGCGGAGAGAATCCGTGCCCGCAGCGGATCTTCCTCGAATCTGGTCTACATTCCCTATGACCAGGCCTATGCGGAGGGATTTGAAGATATGCAGCGGCGCGTTCCCAACCTGAGCAAGATTCGGAGGCTCACGGGTTGGGAGCCGCGTATCTCCTTGGACGCAACCCTGGATGAGGTCATCGCCTACTATCGAGCCCATCCAGCCCAGCTGGCCGACTTGGGATGAAATCGCGATCGGTTGGTGACGTTGAAGGCAGCCTCGACATCGGTCCCGCCCAGAGGAGCGCGGAGCGGGCGGCCCTGGGCCGACCGCGCTCTCGAGCTGGGCTCAGCCGGGCGGAACGCCGAGCGATGCTCTTGGTGGGTGATCTCAGCACGGTTTTCTTGGCGGCTGTTTTGGCCCTGGGGCTTTGGGTCGTGATCGGCCAGGGATTGGCTCGCCCGATCGGGTTTCTGCGCCAAAGAGATGTTGTGCGGCTCTTTTGGCTGGTCCCCTTGTGGTTCCTGCTGATTGCCAATCTTTATGATGCTCGCACAGTAAACTCGAAGTCGCGCACTCTGAGCGGACTGCTCGTTGCCGCGGGCGTCTCCCTCGTGTTCTATTTCGCGATCTATTTCTCACTCCCTCCGGGAGAACTGCCGCGCTTGGTGGTTCTCTTTTTCCTCATCGGGCTGGCGGGACTGGAGATCGGCTGGCGTATGCTCTATATCGGGCTGATGGCCCTCCCCTCGCTGATGCAGCCCACCCTGGTCATTGGCGCGGGAAGAGCCGGGAATTCGATCGTCAGGGTTCTTTCCGAAGAGGTACCCGGTCATTTGCGCGTTCTGGGACTGATCGACGACGATCCGGGCAAGAAAGGCCTGATGGTGGGGGGCAAAGAAGTCGTGGGGGGATCGGCCAAGCTCAGAGAGCTCGTGGAGGAGCAGGAAATTGCTGTCCTGATTCTGGCCATCACGGGGGAGATCGGAGCAGACCTGTTCCAGGCTCTGCTCGATTGCCAGGAAAAGGGGATTGAGATCGTTCGCATGCAGACCCTGTATGAGGAACTCCTGAGCCGAGTGCCTGTTGGATATCTGGATGCGGATTGGATCATGACCTCCTTTGTTGACAGCGCCCGGATGAATGACCTCTATACCCCCGTGAAGCGCTTGCTCGATATGGTTGGCGGCGCAGTGGGGTCTCTGGTCTTTGCCATTCTGTTGCCGTTCCTGGCCCTGATCATTCGTCTAGATTCCCCGGGCCCCGTCCTGCTGCGCCAAGACCGCGAGGGAAGAGCCGGCCGGCCGTTTCGGATGGTCAAATTTCGCACGATGGTGGCCAACGCCGAAGCGGATGGACAGGCACGCTGGGCCGCCCCAGGCGATCCCCGCGTCACGCGCCTGGGGAAGCTCTTGCGCAAGACCCGCGTCGATGAGATTCCGCAATTCTGGAACGTGCTCCGCGGCGAAATGAGCCTGGTGGGCCCTCGAAGCGAGCGCCCTGAGCTAGTGGCGAGGCTTGAAAAGGAAGTCCCATTCTATCGGGCTCGCCTTGTGGCTCGCCCTGGCCTTACCGGTTGGGCCCAGGTCAATTACCGATATGGCTGGTCTGTGGAGGATGCCCTCACCAAGCTTGAGTATGACCTTTACTACATCCGCCACCGATCCTTTTGGCTTGACGTGAGGATCTTGATCCGGACCCTCGGGACGGTGATGCGTTTCCAAGGAACCTGATAGTCTTCCTCCAATTGGGCTTCGTTGACAGCCTTCGCCTCCCATGGTTTAATCTTCGCGCCTCCATTTCCCCATCGTGCAGTAGCCGGAACTTGCATGAGAAACGATTACCCCTCGGATTGGAAGGCTGGCATAGGAGAGGCGGCCCACATGCTTGTCTTTCGTGGCTGGCTGGTGCTGCTGGTTGGCCTGCTGGCCGCAGCGGTGACCGGAGTGATCGTGGGCCTGCAGCCCGCCAAGTATCAGGCCGAGGCGATCATTTCCGTGGGCTCCGGGGGCTCAACGGATGGCGCCTTGGCCCTGGCGACCAGTGACCGGGTTCGACAGGCGGCCGCCCAGATGAGCGGGCTCTCAATGAGTTCCGCGGAATGGCAGGGGCAAACAACCGCGGATGCTCCCGGCGGGGGTCTGATCCGCCTCTGGGTTGTGCGGGAGGATGGAAAGCAGGCCATGAAGGCGGCGGCCTCCTGGGGCGAGGCGTTGGTCGGAGTGCTGACTCAGTTGGGGATCGGTCCTGGAGGCAATCCTGCTGCGGGGCCCAGGATGATAAGCCAGCCTACTCAGGCAACCCGAGTATCTTCGCAGCTGGGACTGAAGATGCTGACCTCGGGAATCTTGGGTTTGGTGGTTGGTCTGATTGCGGTCCTTACCCTGCGCACCGCCAAGACCGCGAGTTGAGGAGGGCAAGGGGTGAACAAAAGCGGCGAAGCCACACCTCTGCCAAAGGTGGCTCAAGGTCTGATTGAGAAATTTCATTCGCGCACGGCGCGGGTGGGGGTCGTTGGGCTAGGCTACGTCGGCCTTCCCTTACTTGAGGTTCTGGGTCATGCCGGCTACCACGTGGTCGGCATAGACGTTGATGAGGGAAAGGTCAAATCCGTTTGCCAGGGCCGCTCCTATGTTGAGGATGTCCCCTCGGCCAGAATCGCTGAGCTTCTGAAGTCCGGTTATCTCGAGGCGACCACGGATTTCTCCGTGATCCAGTCACTCGATGCCATATCGATCTGCGTTCCGACTCCTTTGCGCAAGACGGGGGACCCCGATCTTTCCTTTATTGTGAATGCGACCGAGGAAATTGCGCGGTCAATCCACGGCGGTTTGGCCGTCGTTCTTGAGTCGACCACGTATCCTGGGACCACCCGCGAGATTCTGCTGCCGAAATTCGAGAGCCAGGGGATGAAAGTGGGGGAAGACTTCTTCCTGGGGTTTTCTCCGGAGCGCGTGGATCCGGGCCGTAAGGATTGGACCACGGCCAACACGCCTAAGGTCATTGGTGGCGTAACCACAGCCTGCTTGGAGGTGGTGAAGGCTTACTACGGCCAGGCCATTCACACTTTGGTTCCGGTTTCCTCTGTCGAGGCGGCGGAGATGACCAAGTTGCTCGAGAACACCTTCCGGGCGGTGAACATTGGCTTAGTCAACGAGGTCGCGATCATGTGTGATCGCCTCGGGATGGACGTTTGGGAGGTGATCGAGGCGGCCGCAACCAAACCTTTCGGATTCATGAAATTCTCTCCGGGACCCGGATTGGGAGGCCACTGCATTCCGATCGATCCCCTCTACCTTTCTTGGAAGCTGAGGGCGGTCAACTACACCGCCCGTTTCATCGAGCTGGCCAGCGAGATTAATACCAACATGCCGCGCTACGCGGTTCAAAAGGTCCAGGACGCGCTGAATGGGAATTCCAAGGCCCTGAATGGCAGTCGGATCCTTGTGGTGGGCGTGGCCTATAAGCCCGATGTTGGCGATGTGCGGGAATCACCGGCCTTGGACGTGATTGGTCTTCTGAAGAACCGGGGGGCGATTGTGGAGTACCACGATCCCTACGTTCCCGAGGTCCGACATGACTCCTGGCGGCTGGAGTGCGTCCCCGATTTGAAGGGCGCCTTGAAGCGCGCTGACTGCGTGGTGATCATCACGCCTCACGCTTCCTACGACTGGCGCCAGGTCCTGGACGAGTCGGCCTTGATCGTAGACACTCGAAATGCGCTGGGTCAAGCCGGCAAGGCCAGTTCAAAGGTTGTGCGCCTCTAGATGGCCACGTACTTGGTCACGGGAGTGGCGGGTTTCATTGGGGCGCGGGTGGCGCGGGCTCTTCTCGATCAAGGGGACGCGGTGGTTGGGGTCGATAATCTGAATGCCGCCTATGACGTGCGCATGAAGAGATATCGGCTGCGCCTTCTCGAGGGGCAGGCTGGGTTCCGGTTTGAGCCACGCGACATATGCGATTACGAAAGTATGGAGGACTTGGTTCGGCAATCGCGCTTCGCCGGTATCCTGAACCTGGCCGCCCGAGCTGGGGTCCGGGCGAGCCTGGAGGATCCCTGGTCCTACATCGACACCAACGTGACCGGAACGCTGAACCTGCTGGAGGCCTGCAAGCAGAATGCGATCCCCAAGTTCTTGCTGGCCTCGACCTCCAGCGTTTACGGGGCGCATCCTCCGCTGCCAACCCCTGAGGAAGCAGATAGTAGCCAGCCGCTTCAACCCTACGCTGCGAGCAAAAAAGCCGCCGAGGTGCTCTGTCACGCCTACCATCACCTCTACGGGATCGACGTGACGGTCTTGAGATACTTCACCGTGTACGGTCCAGCCGGCCGGCCGGACATGGTGATGTTTCGCTTTATTCAATGGGTCAGCGAGGAGCGTCCTGTCCGGCTCAACGGGGATGGCGAACAAGACCGAGGGTTCACCTATGTCGAGGACATAGCCCGAGGGACGATCCTGGGGCTTCGGCCTCTGGGCTGCGAGATTATCAACCTGGGAGGCCACGAGCGCGTGAAGATCAATGCCCTAATCCAGATGCTCGAAGATCGGCTGGGTAAGAAGGCTCGAGTGATTCAGCAGGAGGCCCATCCGGCCGACATGCACGCCAGCTGGGCCTCGGTGGAAAAGGCGAAAAGCCTTCTGGGCTGGTCTCCCGACACTTCCTTCGCGGAGGGAGTTTCTCGAACGGTGGACTGGTACTTGGCGGAACGCTCCTGGGCAAGCCAGATGGCTACCGACTAGGACAGCGGTTGGCGGTCGGGCATGAGTCAGGCGGGGATGACCATAACAGTTGGAATCACCACCTCTACCTTTGCGCGGGGGGACTCCAAGCCGCTGGATCTCCTGAGGCGGGCGGGAATTGAATGGCGCCTCAATCCATACGGCCGGAAGCTTAACCCAGAGGAAGTCGTATCCTTCCTGCAGGATGCGGACGGAGTCATCGCCGGGACGGAGACGCTCGACCGCGCCGTACTGGGCCAGCTGCCCAAGATCCGAGTCATCTCACGCGTGGGCGTGGGTCTGGAGAATATCGACCTCACGTACACGAGGGAACAAGGCATCCAGGTGTTCAGCACCGCCGACGGACCAACTCAGGGCGTGGCAGAACTTGCCTTGGGAGGCTTGCTGGCCGTCCTGCGTGGGATTGCCCAATCTGACGCCGCCGTCCGCCGCGGCGACTGGAAAAAGCCCATGGGGCGTCTCTTGCAAGGGAAGACCGTGGGCATCATCGGGCTGGGCCGCATCGGATGCGCCTTCGCTGGCCTGCTGAGGCCATTCGGGGTTTCGTTGATGGCCTTGGACTTGGATCCTAACTTGGCCCAGGCTCAGAAGCTCGGAGTCCAATTTGTGAGTTTGGAGGAGATCCTGGCTCAGTCCGACGTGATCTCGCTTCACCTGAGCGGGGCGGCGTTGCGCCCCATATTGGGGGCGGAACAATTTGCGCGCATGAAGCCGGGCACCGTGGTAGTCAACACGGCTCGCGGAGGCTGGCTTGACGAAGATGCCCTGGCGGACTCACTGCAGCGAGGGCATTTGGGAGGCGCCTATCTCGATGTGTTTGAGCAGGAACCCTACCAGGGACCGCTTACCCAACTGCCAAATGTCGTTCTGACTCCTCACATCGGGTCCTATGCGGCGGAATGCCGCGCGAGGATGGAGGCCGAGGCGGCCGGCTGCGTGGCGGCCTTTTTTGGGGGCGTGGGAGAAAGCAGCCGGAGGTGAGACGATGACTCGCACGATTGTCACCGGCGGAGCGGGTTTCCTAGGCAGTCATGTGGCCGATGCGCTTTCAACACAGGGCCATGAGGTGGTGATCTTTGACCGCAGGGAATCGCCGTATCGGCAGCCGAATCAGGAAGAGGTTCTTGGAGATTTGCAGGATTTTGACTTGCTCACCCGGACATTTCGAGGGGCGGAGCACATCTACCATTTGGCCGCATTGGCCGACCTGAACGCGGCGCGCTCCTTGCCTCGTGAGACGGCCAACGTGAATGTGCTGGGCACCGTCAATGCCCTCGAAGCGGCCCGCCTAGCCCAGGTAAAACGGTTCGTCTTCGCCAGCACTGTATACGTGTACAGCGAGCAGGGCAGCTTCTACCGGGCGAGCAAACAGGCCTGCGAGGCCTATGTCGAAGAATACCAAAGACAGTTTGGACTGGATTACACCATCCTGCGCTTTGGCTCCCTCTATGGCCCTCGGGCGGATGAAACGAACGGCGTCTACCGCCTGTTGCGCGAGGCGGTGAAGAGGGGAAAGATCCGTTATTTGGGAGCCCCCGAAGACGCCCGGGAATACATTCATGTCGCCGACGCTGCACGGCTGAGCGCGGAAATCTTGACGCCTGAGTATGCCAACCAGTGCTTGATGATCACCGGCCATTATCCGATGCGTGCCCGCGACCTCTTTACCATGTTTTCGGAAATCCTTGGGAAAGAAATCGAGGTAGAGTATGTGGACCCCCAAGGCCTGGACAGCCACTATCGGGTCACCCCGTACCGCTATCATCCTCGGCTGGCACGGAAGCTGACCTCCACGCAGTATGTTGACATGGGGCAGGGCGCCATGGAGGTTCTGGAACAAATTCAGGGCGAGATGGAGAACCCTCCGGCGGGAAGCGCCGGAGGAGCCGAGCGAAAGCCAATCCAATGAATGTAGCGATCATCACAGCGCGGGCTGGAAGCAAGTCCATTCGCAATAAGAACATCCTCCCTGTTCAAGGGAGGCCTTTGATCGGCTATCCGATTCGCGCTGCCCAGGAGGCCGGGCACGTCTCCGCCATCTACATCTCGACCGATTCTCCTGAGATCATGGAGATCGGACGGCAGCAGGGTTGCCAGATCATCCAGCGGCCGGAGGAATTGTGCGGGGATCATGTTAACCATGGGGAGGTCATCAAGCACGCGACGGAGTACGTGGATGCCAGGGAAATCGATCTCCAGAATGTAGTTCTCTTGCTTGGCAATACGGTCATGGTGGATGGACCCCTGATCGATCAGGCTTTGGAACTCCTTCAAAGCCGGAAGGACATTGATTCGGTAATGAGCGTTTGGGAGGCCGCGGATGACCATCCCTTGCGGGCTCTCGAGATCGTGGAGGGGCTGCTGGTTTCCTACGGAGATCCGAATCGACAGGCCTCGACGGAGAGGCAGTCCTACCCGAAGGCCTATTACTACGACCAGGGTGTCTGGGTCTTTCGCAAGGAATGCGTGCAGGCGCGGGACGGGCCGAACCCGTGGTGGTGGATGGGACGGCGATCGGTCCCCATCGTCCGCCCATGGGTAACCGGCAGGGATATTCATACTGAGCTGGATGTCCGTCTGGCCGAGTGGTGGTTATCGACCCATTCGGACCTCGCTAAGTCGTAGCCTCTGGCTTGGGTGACGATGCGGCAGGGATCCTCCTTGGCCTCGGCCGGCCACTGCCCCTTGCGTCGTTGGGGTCGTGATTGGGCCAGCGGGCAAGGGGGACGCATTACGGGCTCCTCCCAGCCGGGTCGAGGGGAGGAAAGCGGGACCCTTGGGAGGGGAAGTTGAAAACCGCAACCCTGTCGAACCGCCCCGCGGCAAGGGGCTGTGGGTCCCAGAGCCGCTGGGGCCAGAGGAGAGTGTGCGCCTCACCTTGGTAAAGGCCAACGGGATCAATCCCGATCGGGATCTGCGGGGGTGTCCGGATCACAGATCAAAGGAAGAGGGCAACATATGTCCAGCACGCTAAGGAACAAGGGAGACGCCGCAACCGAAGACGTTCTCGTGAAATCTTCCTCTCCGAACGCTGGATTTGAGGAGAGCGATGAGTTTGCAGGGCCGGTTCGTGAGATCACGGCCTCGCGGGGCTGGGTTTCCCTGCATTTGCGCGAGCTGTGGCAATCCCGCGAGTTGCTGTATTTCCTGGCTTGGAGGGACATCAAGGTCCGGTACAAGCAAACCATCCTGGGCGCCGCCTGGGCGATCATTCAGCCGTTCTTTACCATGGTGGTTTTCAGCTTGTTCTTTGGCAACTTGGCGAAGATGCCTTCGGAAGGCATCCCATATCCTATCTTCAGTTACGCCGCGTTGGTGCCCTGGACGTACTTTTCAACGGCCATGTCGAATGCGGCCAACGCCCTCGTGGGGAATGCGCCCATCATCCAAAAAGTCTATTTTCCTCGCCTGGCGGTCCCCATTGCGGGCGTGCTTTCGCCGCTGGTTGACTTCGTGTTGGCCTTTCTCGTGCTAATTGCCATGATGTTCTATTTCCACATGGGGCCGTCGGTGGCTATCGTCTGGTTGCCCGTCTTCCTTCTCCTGGCGTTTGTCACGGCCTTGGGGGTTGGCCTTTGGATGTCGGCCCTGAATGTCGAATACCGCGATGTCCGCTATGTGGTCCCCTTTCTCATCAATGCTTGGCTTTTCCTTAGCCCCGTCGCGTATCCGAGCACCCTTCTGAAAGAACCCTGGCACACCCTGTATGGCCTGAATCCGATGGCAGGCGTTTGCGACGGGTTTCGCTGGGCTCTCTTTGGCGGCAGGACCCCGCCTCCGGGGCCGATGGTTTGGGTTTCGGCCCTGGCCGCTTTGTTAATCCTCGTAACCGGGGCCTACTACTTCCGCAGGATGGAACACACCTTTGCCGATGTGGTCTAGGTGCCCGCAGGCTTCACGATAGCGCTGATCGGCCGCCTCGCGCGCCGCATGGGAGGTGCGAGGCAAGGGTCTCGGACCGGATTTTTCCATGGCGGGACCGAAGGGTATAGGACTTGCTCCCTTCTCGGGAGCGGCCATTCAGGGGTTGCGGAATCAGGTCACGGCAAGCGGCGGAGAGGAAAGGTTCTTGGAGCTGAGCGCGGTGGCAAGAGGGAATGCGCGGGAGGTAAGACCAGGACGGAGTAGTTCGGTTCCCGCAAGGTGGCGACCATCGTGAGGCGGTGGGACCGGACAATTCTCCTCGGCAAGGGAAAGATGGTTGCTCGCGGCCGTACCAGCAGAGATATTGTTCGGCGCTGGAATCTGGACGAGGATATTGGACGGGCCCGGGTTTTTGTCGCCTGACCCAAAGCGGAGCAGGGTTTCGGCCGTGAACACATTGATCTGATGCGCATGCGAAAGTTGGATCCTAAGAAAGCTCTTGAAGCAGGGTTTCCCTGGCAAGGCCCGAGCGAGGGTGAGCAATCTCTCTGGCCGTTTCATGAATCCGAGGGCCTGGGTCCAATGGCCGGGGCGTGCGATGGACACGCTGACTGCCTGCTTGCCTCGGCGTACTCCCCGATCCTTGGCGGGTGTGTGGAAAACTCGGGCTCTGCCCTGCCCGATGCCGGCTTCCCTCCCCTTTCGTGATGGGGGATTCCTTTCGGTTAAGCCTGGCCTTCGGGCTCTCTGCTGGCGCCCGATTCTCGGCCCCAGAGCGTGGGGGCTGGGTTCCGCGCCTCCGCGGGGGGCGGTCCTTTGATCCGCTGGGAAGGTTTGCGTTCAAGGCCTCGCGGGGTCGCTCAAGTCCGAGACGGCAAGGCCGACTTCCGGCTGCGGATCGAAGTTGGGGCGTGACCAATGCGGGTTCTGCAGATCCACCCTCTGCTGCGCGGAGACTTGGTCTATCCCCTGGCCGGCGGGAAATCGCGGGTGTCGCTGGCGCTGTCCGAGTACTTAGCCCTTCATGGCCATACGGTCGGACTGTTTCCCTATCCGGAGCGCCTGTTTCGCCCGCCCCGTGGTTTCCGCGGCCCCTCGGGCGGGGAGCTTGAGGTGCTTTCGACTGCGACCCTGCCCAGCCGCATGGAGATCGTGCGTGACCTGCTGGCCTTGATGCGAGCGCGCCTTGCTTCTCATGGGCCGAGGGGGCAGAACGGCGGGTTCGACCTTCTGGCCTTGGCGGCTCTTGAGGAGGCAATCAAGGAATTCCGCCCTGCGATCGTCCACTGCCACCATACGGTCTCCGATTTCCCCTATTTGTTTCGATCGCTGCGAGGCCGCATGCCTCTGGTTCTCACCCATCACTCTTATCAGGCGGCAGTCGGCGTGGAGGTTTATGACTGGATTATTTTTGTCTCCCGCGCCTTGCAGGAGAAAGTCGTGCGAAGCAGTCATTTTCCCCTCGAGCGGACGAGGGTGATCTACAGCCCGGTTTCCTCGGAATTTGCCACGGGTGAGGTGAACTCGCGGAATCAGCGACATGGGATCGTGTTCTCCGGGGCTTTGTCCTCCTGGAAGGGTCTGTACCTTCTCCTGCAAGCCTACCGACTGGAACCCGCCCTGTGGGGCTTCCCCCTGACCGTGTGCGGGACCGGAGAGTCCGAGGAGGCATGCCGCGATCTGGCCCACCGATACAATTTGCCAGTGACCTTTTGCGGAAGGCTTCCCTCCGACCAGCTGCGGATTAAGCTGGGCGAAGCCGTGGCTTTGGTCAACCCAAGCCAGGGAGAAGGTTTCAGCGTGGCCTTGTTGGAAGCGGTCTGTTGCGGGACCCCCGTGGTGGGCTGGCCCCTCCAGCTGGAGGAAATGCAGGAGCTCATGGGCATGCCCGTAGGAGCCGCATATGACCCGGCGAACCGGACTCCTCAGGACTTGGCTGCCTCGATTCTGCAGTTCCTAGGGCAGACCCAAGGGGAACAGCCATCGCCCCAGTCTCTGGCCGACCGTGCGCGCAACATTTTCTCACTGTCTCGCGCCGGACAGGCCTTGGTGCAACTCTATCAGGATGCCCTTTCGGCCTAGCCTGATGAACATCCTGCGCGTTCATCCGTTTCTCCGGTCCGAATTGTTCTACCCCCGTGCGGGAGGAATGGCGCGAACGTCGGTGCGTCTGACGGAGGAGCTCGCCCGCGCCGGTGAGCGCCTTCTGGTTTTTCCCTTCCCCGACACCATCGGGACATCCACGCTCTGGGATCTGGGCGGCGGGCTGAGGGTCAGAATTCAGCCCACCGTGGTGTGGCCGGGCTGGCGCCGCTTGGGAAAGTGGTGGAGGAGGGCAGGCGGACTGCGACCCCTCCCTGACAGCCTTCGCAGCCGCT
The DNA here is from genome assembly GCA_049511715.1 of Anaerolineales bacterium. Lineage (GTDB taxonomy): Bacteria > Chloroflexota > Anaerolineae > Anaerolineales > RBG-16-64-43 > JBEKHT01. The sequence continues at coordinate 15,021 of JBEKXU010000008.1, read as the reverse complement.
TGCTCGATGCCATGACTATGGCCGCCTTGGATCGCGCCGTCCAGGAATTCCAGCCTCAAGTGATTCACAACCACTTGGCGCATCGGGCTTTTCCCTGGGTGTACCAGGCGGCAGGACAGAAGGTCCCCTTGATTCTTACCCATCACCACTATGAGGCGGGAGAGAGTCTTGAATGCTATGACCGCATCGTTTTTGTCTCCCGCGCCCAGATGGAGGGCGTCCGTAGAAGCGTGTCTCTGAGGAGCGAGTTAGTTCGGGTGGTCCATAACCCAGTAGCCGAGGAATTCCGGCGGGGGCCCGTGTTGCCCGGAGCAGACCGCGAAGGGGTCGTTTTCTCAAGCGCCTTGATCCATGGCAAAGGCATTGATCTGGTTCTCAAGGCCTTCGCGACGGACCCTGGGCTGAAAGCTCAGGAGCTCTTCCTGTGTGGAGAGGGCTCGCTGGAGCCCGACCTCGCCTCTCTGGTCCAGGCAGAGGGGCTCAAAGTGCGGCTCTTAGGAAAGCTTCGGAGACAGGACCTCAGCGTGCGATTGGCGCGCGCGAAGGTGATGGTTTTGCCCAGCCGCGGGGAGGGTTGGAGTGGCGCGATCAACGAGGCGGTTTGCTGTGGAACCCCCGTGGTTGGATATGGCCCTCAAATCTCGGAATTGCGTGATCTCTTGGGCACAGAGGTCGGGATCCCTTTCGACGCCAATCTGCAGTCCCCGGCCGAGCTTGCCGCTTCTCTCCGGCAGGCGCTGGCTGGTCCACTCCAAGAAGCAACGGGGCGGCAACGTATGGCGGAGGCTGCCAGAGAAGCTCTTTCGGGAGACAAGTTTGCCCAAGGATACCAACAGATCTATCGGGAGTTCCTTCCGTAAGGGTTTCGTGCCCCGCAGGATGCCGGATTTAATCCCTGCGCCTCATGATCGTCTGCCCTGGCGAGTGGTCCCCTGATTGGACTGGGTCCAGCCTCACAGGGCGGCTGAGCGGCTCGGCTTTCCGTGCAGGATAGGTTTGGGGATCGCTCTGGAGCCGGAACGGCCGGTGCACCTAACGCTTGGAAGTCGCCACAAGTGGAGTCCCGTGCGCATGGGGGAACTCATCGGGGCTCTGTTGCGGACGGGCTCTGCCGCTCGCCTCCGACGATCCGGAGTCGTGACAGAGCCACTAGGCGGCTGGGCATTTCGGGCTGCAGGGCATTGCAAGTCCCAGAGGACTCTGCGCCGTTCCGCGCTGGCGAAATTTCCCGGGGTCTGCGGAAGTGCAGGTCCCTCGGGAAGTCTGATATGATCGCTCTGATACCACGATGGACGGAGGTCACAGAGGGAACCCAGGATGAGTCAGAGTCGTAAGGCTATTCAAGTGGAAGGCCTGACGAAGCGGTACCGTATCGGAATGACCGTGGATAGTTACCGCACTTTGCGTGATGCGGCGGTTGACCTGATGGCTGCGCCGGTTCGCTGGGTATCGGATGCGCTCCAGGGCAAGCCTCGCATCCGACAATCCGCTGAGTACATCCTTGCCTTGAGGGACGTCTCGTTTAAGGTCCATCAAGGTGAAATCCTGGGGATCGTCGGCCGCAATGGGGCGGGGAAGAGCACATTACTTAAGGTGCTGGCCCGAATCACGGAGCCTACCTCCGGATCGGTAAGGATCTCGGGACGCGTGGGCGCCTTGTTGGAGGTAGGGACGGGATTCCACCCAGAGTTGACAGGAAGGGAAAACGTCTTCTTGAATGGGGCAATCCTCGGAATGCACCGTGGCGAGATAGCGAGGAGATTCGATGAAATCGTTGCTTTCTCCGAGGTCGAGCGGTTCATTGACACGCCTGTAAAGAAGTACTCGAGCGGGATGTTTCTAAGGCTGGCCTTTGCGGTGGCCGCTCATCTTGAACCCGAGATTCTCCTCGTTGATGAGGTTCTCGCCGTAGGCGATGCCCGCTTCCAACGCAAGTGCCTAGGCAAGATGGAGAGTGTGGGCCGGGAGGGGCGGACCGTACTCTTCATCTCCCACAACATGCCCGCCGTGACCCGGCTTTGCCCGCGGACGATTCTCCTCGAGGACGGCGCTGTCGTTGCGGATGGTGACACGCGTGAAGTCCTCTCGACCTACCTGAACGCAGACCGGGTCGAAAGCGGAGGGATCGAATGGAACTCGCTAGAAACCGCACCCGGAGACGATGTGGCTCGGCTGAGGCGCATGCGGGTGATTGACAGCGAAGGCAATTCGCGGACCCTGTTTACAATGCGAGAGCCGATCTACGTCGAGGTGGAGTACTGGTTGCTTCGGGGCGAGGAGCGGGTCGTGCCAATGATCCAGGTTGTAAACGAAAGTGGAATCAGCGTGTTTGTCTCGGCGGCCAACCATGACGCCGCCTATCGCCAGCCGGGGCGGCGCCCGGGCCTATATCGGAGTCGGTGTGAGATCCCTGCCGACTTGATGACCGAGGGGGGCTTTTCTGTGGATGTTTGGGTCCGGGTTCTGTTCCCGCGTCGGATCTTTGTTCATGAAACCAACTTGCTCACTTTTCGGATTCAAGATACAGGACTTGGGGACTCCGCGATTGGAGAATATCGCGGAAGTTGGGGCGGCGCGATCGCCCCTCTTCTGAAATGGAACACCGATTTCTTCCCAGGGGAACCTGGCCTTGATGCAAATACTCCAAGTTCACCCGTTTCTTAGGGGAGAGGGGATTAACCCCAGCGCTGGCGGCAAATCGCGCGTTTCCAGGCTGCTGACACAGTTTCTCGTGCAACACGGCGAGAGGGTTGCCCTCTACCCCTTCGGGGAAGGAATCCTGGGGGAGCAAATCCCAGGATTCTGGGGAAATGATTTCGTTGCTCCGGTCTTTCCGACATGGTCTTTTCCAAACCAGCGATCGCTCCCCTCTCTTCTTCGGACGGCATGGAGTCTTAGGCGAAGGATGAGTCGCCACGCGGGGATGCAGGAAACCATTTTCTCCCTCGCCGCGCTTCACAATGTGCTGGAGGAATTCCGACCCGAGGTGGTTCACAACCATTTTTCGCGCTCGGATTTTGTTCTCTTCTTGCGGGCGGTGAGCCCCAGGGTTCCCGCCGTCTTGACGCACCATTCCGGAGCGCAAGGGTTCCATCTGGAGCTCTACGACCACGTCATTTTCTTGTCCCAAGGGATGCAAGAGCAATTCGCGCCTGTGGGCAGCGCACTTCGGAGCCGGTCGAGCGTGGTTTACTATCCGGTCGAGGACATCTTTCGAGAGGGAGCGATTGTCCCACCGGAAGAGCGGCAGGCGGTGGCCTTTGTTGGGAGGCCGACTCGGGCCAAGGGTTTGGACATGCTGATTGAGGCCTGGGGCAGCGAGCCCAGACTCCGGAAACTTCCGATTCGAGTGTGCGGGGCGAGTAAGGAAGAGGCAACGTACTCCAGCTGGGGAAGGAAGATAGGAATTGACTTGCGGTTTGAGGGAAGACTCTCGTCCCCTGAGCTGAGGGAGGTGCTCTCCCAATCGATTCTGATAGTGAACCCCAGCCGCCTGGAGGGTTTCAGTGTGGCGGTGCTGGAAGCGCTGTGCTGCGGCACGCCGGTGGTCGGATGGGCGCCGCAGCTCGGGGAAATTCAGAAACGTTGGGGATTTGAAGTGGGGGTCCCCTTCGATGCCCGAGTGCAATCCTCTGGGGACTTGGCCAGGTCCGTTATGGGTGCGCTCGAGAGTAACCTTCGATCAATGGAAAGATCGGCGGCTATGGCGGAAATCGCGCGGCAAGAGTTTTCGGTCGAGCGGTATGGTCGGGAGAATCGAGCAATCTACCAAAGTCTCGTTGGCCGTCGCTCCTGAACCCTCGGCCGGTCCTGCATCTTGGGCCATCAACCCCTGCCCGTGAGGTTATAGGGTGACTGTGGTTCTCTAGGGTCAAGCTCGACGTTTCTGGACGAGGGGCAACCCCTCGGACCGCCTCGTCGGTTTGTCGAGGTTGACGCCTCCGGTCGCTGATTTCTTCTGCCAGGCGGTTGGCCTGGGGCTCCTTCCCGGAATCCAGAGGCGAGGGCTGCAGCCCTCCCGCCCCGGAGGGCCGATGCGAATCTTGCGTATTCATCCTTTTCTGAAATCCGAGACCATCCTCCCTGGAGCTGGGGGAATGGCGCGGGTTTCCGTCCAATTGACGCTAGCCTTATCCCAGGCCGGACATGACGTGCGAGTGCTCCCCATTCCGGAGCGGCTATTTGGCTCGTACGTGTGGATGCTCGATCTTGGGCAGTCGGTCAGAGTTGAACCGACGTTGACTTTGCTCAGCGCGAAAAGCTTGGTGAAGCTGGCCCCGAGAGTGATCCGGTTGAGGCCGCGATCTCGCAACGCGAGAATGATGCTCCTCGACGGTATGTCCTTGGGGGCCCTAGAGGCTTCTCTTCGGTCATTTTCTCCGGAAATTGTGCACAACCACTTGGCTCGGCAACCCTTTCCTCGGCTTGCACGGGAAGCTGGGATGCGTATCCCAACAGTTCTCACCCATCATCACGGCGAGGCGGGCGAATGCTTGCAAGAGTACAGCCGTGTGGTCTTCAACTGCCGGGCGACACAAAGTCGCATCAGTGCGGAGATGGGGCTGCCCCTGGAGAGGACGAGGGTTGTGTATCACCCGGTGGCCGAGCCATTCCTTAGAGGGCCGATTCTTGGCAATGAAATGCGGTCCGGGATCGCTTTTGTCGGCGCCGTGCGCGACCGCAAGGGAATTGATCTATTGATGCAGGTCTATGAGGCCTGCCCAGAACTAAGAAAGCACACTCTGTTTTGCCTTGGGAGCGGAGAGGCGTTGGAGCGATGCCGATCAGACGCTCAGCGACTAAACTTGCCAATTGTCTTTGAGGGACAACTGCCGACGGCCAGCGTGCAAGAACGTCTGGGGAGTGTGCGGGCCACGGTCATCCCTAGCCGTCTCGAGTCGTTCAGCCGGGCTGTCACCGAGTCGCTGTGCTGTGGCACTCCAGTCGTCGGTTGGGCAGACCAGGTGCACGAGACGGAGGAGTTGCTGGGCGTTGCACCGGGCCTTGCTTTCGACGCCCGGAGGCAATCCGTGCAGGAACTAGCGGCGAGCATCTCCGCCCTTCTGGCCAGCGAGTTGATGGGGACGGAGAGTCGGCAATGCCTGGCCCGCGCCGCGCGCGAGACCTTCACTGTCGCAAGATTGTTGCAGGGGTATTTGTCCATATACCACGAGCTGCTCTGAAAGGGCAAAGGATCGAAATCCGCGGTTTCGGCCAACGTTCTGCCCTTGGAGGCTTTCGGGTGCCGGGCGGGGTCACGGAAAGCGATCGCTTCGGAGGGGGAGGGCCGGGCCTTTATCGGCACTCGACACTTGCCGTTGAATTCGAATTGCCAGGTTGGGTGGGGCTGGCTGCGAGTGGCCTCGTACGGTTGGCGGCGTGCACAGAGCTGGACTCGCCAGCTTGCAATGCCTTGCCTTCTTTGGAGACGGATCTCGAGAGCCGGGCGAGGATCCTCTCAGGATTAAATATGAGGTCCTGAAGCTGGCAGGGCCGACGCGGCGTGCGGCGGCGGGCCCGTGAGAGATGGATGCTGAGCCAAGAGAAGGCAAACGGTGTGCAGGCAAGAGATGTCGCCCGTGGGCGAGCGTCCCCACTTCTGGCGGGGATGGTAGGATTCCGGCTAGGCGGACACCGCTCAATCCCATGAGGGTAGCCCATCGGCGAAAGGGATCTTCCTAACAGGAGCACTCGCTTGGAGAGAAACAGGGTACTCATCGTGGGTGGAGGTCAGGCAGGCGCTACGAAGCATGTCCCTGCCTTTCAGGCCTGCTCGGAGGTAGAGGTTGCGGGAATCTGTGATCCTGATCTTGAAAGGGCAGAGCGGGTTGCCCGCGAACGGCGCCTTCCTGCGGCCTTCGCTTCCCTGCAGGAGGGACTGCTTCGGACCCAGGCAGGCATGGTCTCCATCTGCACTCCTCCTCAAACTCATCGGGAGTTGGCCATCTACGCGATGAGGCATGGTGCCGACGTCCTTCTTGAAAAGCCCTTCACCATAACCCTGGCGGAAGCCAAAGAAGTGATGGAGGTCCAACGCGAGACCGGCCGCAAGCTGTCGGTCGTCCACCAGAACAAGTTCAACTGGGGTGTGATGAAGATGCAAGAGATTGTCGAGGCCGGGGCGGCTGGAAGGATCCTTCATCTGGGCCTGACCTGGCTGACCAATGGGGATCGGGATCGCATGGTCGTGGATCCCAACTTCTGGTGCCATTCCATCCCCGGGGGGCGTTGGGCTGAGTCTTTTCCGCACCAGGCGTACATTGCCTATGCGCTCGTGGGCCGAATGAGACTATTGCATGTCTCCGCACGGAAAACCACTGACAAGTGGCCATGGATGAAGGCGGATGAGGTGGATGTGGTCTTGGAAAGCGCCGATGGCTATGTCAATGTTCGGATGTCGGCCAACCCGCAGGAGTCGAAGAGACGGATCAATGTTCTTCATGGGACCAAGGGCTCCTTCATGTTCAGCTACAAGGTGGCGATGCCTTTGCAGGAGCGGCCACGCGCCCGGAGCGTACGCGACTATATTCTGCGCTCTTTCTCCCAATTCCTAGGTTCAAGGCGCAAGTCAGAGCCCGTCCTTTCTCCGCATGATCGGCTTATCCGCCAGTTTGTGGCGCATGTGTTGCACGATGCTCCTTCGCCGACGCCTCCCGAAGAGGCTTATCACGTGGAAGAGCTGACCGAGGCCTTTGGGGAACGGTTCGAGCAGGTCTTCCAATCGCGAAGCGGTCCCTCGCCCTCATGACCGGGTCGGAGCGCACGCGGGAACGATACACCTATCAGCAGGAGCCCCAACCCGATGGCACTCTGGTATCCTCAGCGGGCGAAGACCGGATTCCTGTTCGACCTCCGGATTGGGAGGAGGCGCTTGGGCTCCTGAAGCACCTGAACACCCTGCGCGACGCGGCGGGACGAAGAAACTCCTCGCTTGTCCAGATCGACGGCTTTGAGCCCTGGTGGTTTGTCCAGGACCGACTGTACCGTTTCTATCTTCTCCCCTTTACCCGGTATCGGGAGTTTCTGCAAGCAACCTTTGGACGGGCGGCGCTGGAACTTGCGGCTGCGCCAGGCGATCTGGTCCGACTCGTTGAGATTCTCTCCGGGCGGGAGGGGTTTCCGTACTATTACCCCCTGGACAGAAACGGGATTCCTCTACCTTCTTTGGCAAGACTCGGCTGGAGGCAAAGAATTGGCCGGGTGGCCCCCCTCGCACTCACTTGGGCCAGCCTAATGTTCTTCCGCTTGTTGCAACGCGACACCATACTTTACATTATCGATCAAGTGAGCCCCGGCCTGGACCATGATTTCCGTCTGTCCCCTCTATATCAGGAACTTCACGCCAGAGGCTATCGGGTGGCGGAGTACGCCCACACTTTGTCTCCTCGAAAGGCCTTAGCGAACAGCGCCAGGCGTTGCCGTCCTGTGGCGTACATTGAGTCCTTTGGAGGGTTGTCTGATCTTGATAGGGGTCCGGAGTCGCCGGCGATGTCGGCAGGTGTGGCCGCGAACGCCGCGGATTTCGAGGAGGCTTGGGAACGTGCCCTGCTTCCGCTGGTTCTGGCATGGTGTACCCAGTCGACGGCGCGCTACCGGCGTATCTGTTGGGCCATCCGGGTACAGGGAGCGAAGCGCGCGATTATTTTCGATGACAATCGGCATAACCACGAATTGGTCGCCGCTTGCCGGCACATGGGGGTCAAGGTTCTTGGCTTCCAACACGGCTTGTTCAACCGATTTCACACCGGCCTCATGGCCTATGGATTTGAGGGGGCGGGGCGCCACGATTTCGATCTCTACGGGCTTTGGGGACCGCTCTTCGTCGAGCGGCTCACGCGGGATAGCCAGCTTTTTGATCCCGGACGGGTGTTTGTGTCCGGACCGTTGCGGCCTCCTCTTTCCTTGGATCACCTCGCCCCCAGAGCCGACTCGGGAGGAGGCCGGGTCTGTCATGTCCTTCTGGTTGCGGAGCCTTTGGCGCGCCGAGAGGAAGTGGCAGCCTATCTGCGCCCCTTGATGGAGGATTCGCATTACCACCTCCAGATCAAGCTTCGCCCGGGGGAGTCGAGAGCCGGTCTGAAATCGTACGGCATGAACCCAGAGGGTGCGGACCTGGTGCAGACCGCATCGGTATACTCTGCCTTCGAGAACACCGACGTCGTGATAGGGACCTACAGCTCGGTCCTCTATGAGGCGGTCCTTGCCCTCCGGCCGATCGTCTGGTTGCGGACTTCGATGGCCTACGGGGGGGAGGTTGTTCAAGAGGGGTTGGCAGAGGCAGCCCTTGGCCCTGAGAAGGTAAAGGAGGCAGTTGATCTGGCGGCGCGGCTGCCCCTGGAGGAACTCAAGCGTCGGCAGCGTCTGGCTTGGGGAGATCCTAGCCCATCGGGCGTGAAGATCCTGCTGGACCGAGCGGAGAAAGACTTGTGGGAACCACCGGGTCACGGAAGGATGGTCTAGCCTGATGCGTGTGGCCTACGTTGTCCCCTACCTGCGCCTCCAAGGCGGCTATGCGACTGCCGCGAGGGGGGCCATTCGGGCGCTTTCGGCCAAAGTCGATCCCGTTCTCGTGGTCGCACGGGCGGACGCCAGGGAGGCCAAAAGCCTTTTCCCCGAGCTCCCGCTCCTTCTGGTTCCGGAGATTCAGCCCCTGCAGGTTGAAACCATCTCCTTGCTCCCGAGGCTTCTTCGCACGCGAATGATGATTGGCTCTTTGCCCCCTCTGGGAACAGATATCGTTCACGCCCTGGAAGCCTTTCCGGCAGGATGGGTTGGGAAATGGCTCGCTGAGCGTGAGGGTTTGCCCCTGGTGCTGACGGCACACGGGACCTACGCAGTCGTTTGGAGGAACTCTGTTTGGTCCCGCTGGGCGTACGGGGGCGTTCTCCGGAGCACTTCGGCCATTTGTCCTGTTTCCAATGGGACTGCGGTTCGGATGAAGGCTCACTTCCGAGAGGCCATGGCGGGCAGGCTAATCGAGGTGGTCCTGCAAGGATCGGATGCCATCGGCCAGACTCCGATGGAAGAGGCAATCGAGCATCGATTTCCCGATAGCCCGGTGGTGTTGTCCGTTGGCAATCTCAAGGAAAGAAAGGGCTATCACATCAGCCTGCAAGCTTTCGCGTTGCTGCAGGAAGAATTTCCCGAGGCCAGTTATCGCATCGTCGGATCCGGCCTGGGGAGTGCCTACCATAAGAGGCTTCTGCGGATGGTGGCGCGACGAGGTCTCCGCCATGTGGAATTCCTCGGTACAGTCAAGAGGGGAGATCTGGACCACCTTTACGCTGAAAGCTCAGTCTTCCTCTTGGCTTCCCAAGAACAGGATGATCACTTTGAAGGCTTTGGACTGGCCTTCCTGGAGGCGGGGGCGCACGGGCTGCCAGTTGTGGGCACTCGGACCGGAGGAATCCCCGATGCCGTAAGGGACACTGAAACGGGCTTGCTTTTCGATCCTGGGGATGTGTCCGGGATGGCGGAAGGCCTCATTCGACTGAGCCACGATCCGGGCTTGGCGCGGGAACTCGGACGGCGTGGACGCAGGCACGCTGAGACTCTCACCTGGAAGCGATATGCGGAGCAGCAGTTTGGAGTGTATGCGCGGGTCTTGGCCCGTTCGACAAACCGATAGCCCTATGCGCATTGCTTATCTCTCATCCGCAGGAATCCCCTCGCAAACCGCCCACAGTCTTCAGGTGATAAAGATGTGCGAGGCCATGATCGAAGAGGGTCACGCCGTTCGCTTGTTTGCTCCCCGGACCTCCACTAGCCGTGTCCCGGAAGACGCTGATCTGAGCGCATTTTACGGATTGGAGGCCCCAGTTCTTCCGTCCTTTGTCGCGACGCCGCGCCTCTTGGGCCGCAAGGGGCTGGCCGCGGTAATGGTGCGAAGAGTGATGCGCGAGAAGTTTGACCTGATTTACACTCGAGGAGTCGACTTTGCCTTCTTTTCCTCGCGATGGGGACAGTCGACGGCACTGGAACTACACCAGATGCCCTCCGGCCGAATGGGCCCCCTCTATTTTCGGGGATATCTTCGCTCACGGCCCGGGAACCGCTTGGTAGTCATCAGCTCGCGTCTCGAACAATTAGTGTTGGAAGAATACGCCGGTGGGGATGGCATCCCGATTCTGGTAGCGCCTGATGCCGTCGATCTAAGAAAGTATGACGGTCTTCCGAATCCCGCCGAAGCCCGCAGGCAATTGGGTCGCCCGGCCGATCAATTCACGGTCGGGTACTTCGGGAGCCTGTATGAAGGGCGAGGTGTCGAACTCGTCGCTGAACTGGCCCGCCAGATGCCGGATCTGAGCTTCCTTGTCGGAGGAGGCGACGAGGAGCAAGTTGGCAGGTTCTCCCGCGGAGAGAGCTTAGTCAACGTGGAATGGTTAAGACACGTCCCCCACGGCAAGGTCCCGCTATGGGAGGCGGCCTGCGAGGTGCTGCTGATGCCCTACCAGACCAGAGTGACGGTGCAGGGAAAAAGCGACACGGCAGAGACCATGAGCCCGCTTAAGCTTTTCGAGTACATGGCGGCGCAGCGCCTCATCTTGGCCAGCGACCTACCGGCGCTGAGGGAAGTTCTCAATGACGGCAACAGCGCGCTTCTCCCTCCTGATTCCCCTTTGGCCTGGCGGGACATGATTCGGCGCGCTCAGCGAGATGGGCCATGGCGTGACGACTTGGCGAGGCGGGCTCGCCTGGATGTGACCCCACACACCTGGAGAAACCGCGTGCGCGCAATTTTGGAGCCAGGCAGGATCTAGATCGATGGCCAATGGTATGGGCTCGATCCTGCCTCCGTGGAGCAATGTGCGGTTAGGTTACATTGCGCGGGCGCGAATTCCATCCGACAAGGCCAATAGCATCCAGGTCATGAAAATGTCGGCTGCGTTTGCCGCGCTGGTGCGAAGCGTGGAATTGATAGTGCCCTTCACGGGACTCGGTGGACGAAGGGATCACGAAATTTGGGATCGCTATGGGGTGAGCCCCTCCTTCCGACTGACTTGGTTGCCATATCCTCACCTGGGCAAGAGATTGGACATTCGGGGCTATGCCTCGGCCTGCTGGCTGTACACGCAGCTCCGCGGATTTGACGTCGTCTACACAAGGGATCTCTGGGCGGCCTACCTTCTGGCCAGATGGGGACGTCGTCTCAAGGTCGGCTTCGAGGCTCATGACTTGGCCGAGGAACGCCGCTACCCGGTCTGGGAACCTCTGGTCAAGCAATATCAGTTTTCTGCCCGAGTAAGGGGAATCTTCTGCATTTCGCGAAGCTTGGCGGAGGCGTATCGGCAGGCCGGGGCTCGGGAAGAGTTGCTGCAGGTCGCCCCGGATGGGGTGGACCTCCGCCTCTTTTCGCCAGCACGGTCCAAGAAGGAGGTCCGAAGCATGCTCGGGCTGCCGGCAGAGGCCTCCATCGTATGCCATGCGGGCCAGCTTTACCCGGGTCGCGGAATCGAGGAAACCATTGAAGCCGTGTCTGGCATTCCGGGGGCCTTGTTGCTCTTGGTGGGCGGTCAGCCAGAGGACATTGCACGATTGGAGGGCTGGGCGCGGGTGCGGGGTTTTGAGAAGTGTATACGATTTGAGGGGCAAGTGCCCAATCACCAGGTTCCGCTGTACCTCTGGGCGGCCGATGTGCTGGTCATGCCTTATACCTCGCGGACTGCGACAGTCCGGTTCATGTCGCCCCTCAAGATGTTTGAATATATGGCCGCAGGCCGCCCCATTGTAGCGACTGATTTCCCTGTGGTGAGGGAAGTGCTTGAGCCGGGGCGATCGGCGATCCTGGTCCCCCCGGATGAAGTCGTTGCTCTTCGCAATGGGATCCAGCTGGCTCTGGTGGGTGGAGAATCCGTGACCCGGGCGGCTGAGTTTGCCCAAGCCGAGGCCGGAAAGTACACGTGGGTCGAACGCGCGAGACGGATTCTCGAGTTGCTGGCCTAGACCCTTGGCGGGTCGTGGGATCGCCCTGAAATCTGCGGGAAGGAGTAAGGAGACCAGGAGGCCGAGCAGGGCCGTGTCTCTGCTTGCGCCATGCGCTCCTCCCCTTGCCGTGGTCATCGCACCCGAGGCGGACCGCGGTCCGCTCTCCGGTTGGTGTCCTGCCTTTCCCAACCCCTCGCTGTGTCCGCCGTTGAACTGGATGGAGACCGTCCGCGGCCATGGTGGCTCAGGAGTATGATTGGATCCAGCGGAAGATCAGAGTCCCTGAAGTTCCAGCGAATCTCGTTGTCGTGAAACGGCACTGGGTCAGTATGGGAGTAAGAGCCCTCCTGGTTCAGTGATCCAACCGCTGGAGATTTTGGATCGTGCGGCGCTCTTTATGGCCCTGGCGCTTGAGGATCTGACTGTCGAGGCGTCTTTGCCAGCGTGGCGCTCCTTTCAAAGTTCCAGTCAGGAGTCAGCGAGTAAGGGATTCTTGCTTGCCGCCCCCGTTTCGCAGAGGTCCTATTGGCTTCGCATGGCGACCATGAGGCTTGTGGTTGGGGGATATTCCTTGGATCCTACCAGCCCAACCGCAGGCTTGCAGCAATGGCATTATGCCGGGTCCCCTTCGCTTGGGTTTCTCCCTTGAGCTCCCATCCATGACACGACTAAGGCGGGAATCATCTCGTGCTGGCAAGGAGCATTCGCACTCCGAACTACAAGATCGCAGAGCCAGCCTCGGGATTCGCCGTGGTTGACGGCCGCAAGCAGGCGTTCCCATTTTCCTGTCCTTTCCCAGGTTGGTTTTGCGTGAATCTGAAATTGCTTGGGCGGGTTCCCATTGCGGGAGGCTTCAAAGTCGTCAGGTTCAAGAGGTTTCCCAAGCGCCCTTGGTAAGTTGCGATGTGGTGTCAGCACATCCTCCTGTGGAGTGCTCCGTTGTGGCCACAGGGCACGGTTGGCGACTGCGGAGGAATTGCGGAGCCCCCATCGAGCACACTAGTCCTCCCGGCGGACTGATTGGCAGAGCCGGTGCCGCATGGATTCGGTCCTAGCAATCGACAAGGATGGAGCACCAATCGGAATGGATGCGTGGCTGATCGGCATACGAAATGCCCTATTTCACTCAGGCTTTCTCGGCACGAGTCCAAGAACGTGGCTCGCCATGGGCAACCTTCTGATCGTATCTTTGCTCATCTGGGGGGTCTGGTGCCTTTGGATCCTGGCCAGGCACGATGATGCACTGTACGCTGGCCTGGCGGCGGTCTTGTTCGCAGCCGCTCAGGTAGTTGGCCTGGAGCTCCTATTGGGCCTGTTGGGGGTCTTGTATCTTAGCGTCCTCGAGCCCGTTGAGGTATTGGTCAGCCTGGTTTTCTTTCTTGTCGCGATCCGTCCCCGATTGCCAGAAGCACGGGAGAACGCTCGGCTTTTCTGGGACAGGCGAAGGGGACTTCGACCATCGCTGCTCGTGGTCGTCCTCCTTGCATTAGGCAGCTTTGTCCTTTTGCGCAGCCTGTTTGAAGGATTCTTCCTGCCCCCGCGTGAATGGGACGCGCTCACCTACCATCTCCCCATTATGGCCGCGTTCTACCAGATGCATGCTATTCGGCCGCTTCACAGCCTCGTGGTCTGGGTCGATTCGTATCCGTTTGATGGCGAACTTCTCTCTCTTTGGACCGTCGTCTTCCTCGGGCTGGACAAACTAGTGGATCTTTCCTACCTGCCCATTCTTCTGGCGGGTTTGGTCAGCCTGTATGGGCTAGCACGCACGCTGGGGCTCTCGCGGCGCGGCTCCCTCGTGGGCGCCTCGCTGGCCGCATTCGCGCCTGCGGTCATTGCGCAACAAGTGACGGCGCACCTCGACGCATTCACCATGGCTCTGCTGGCTCTGGGGCTGTACCTCGGAGTCTCGGGAAGCCAGGAAAAATCGTCCTACAGGGGGCTGAGCACTTCAGCTCTTTCCGTGGGCTTGGCCTCGGGTCTCCTGATCGGGTCAAAATACACCGGTTTGGTCTATGCGGCGGTGATCATCCTGGTAGCCCTCGCATGGAGAGCGAAGTCCAACCTGGCCGCCCTGGCATTGGCCGGTCGAAGGCTATGGGCCCGTTTTGTTCTCACTACCTTGGCGGTTCTGGGATTGATCCTCCTCCTCGGTGCGTATCCCTATATCCGCAACCTGGTTGAGTTCCAGAATCCCCTGGCCCCCTATCGATTCCAGATAGGAGACGTGGTTCTGTTTCCGGGATCTCGGCTGCCGAGCCAGATCGTGACTGACAACACCTCTCAAAGTCTCCTCGCCCAACCCCTGGTCCTTCGCCTGCTCAGGCTTTGGCTCGATCCAGGCCTTGCGGCGCACCAGGATACAAGTTTCGGATTGGGGGCGATCTGGCTCGGAGTAGGTTTGCCAGCATGCGTGCTTTGGCTCGTCTACTTGACCTACCGGCGGAAGTTTCTTCTTCTGTTCACCGCGCTTGCGATTCTCGCTTGTGTCGTCGCAACGCCCGCCTTTTGGGTCCCGCGATACTCCCTTCCACTGCTCATCGTAGGAGGATTGGCTGCCGCCTGGATCTATGATCTACTGGGTTCCAGGCTGGGGATAGGGCTGGGAATCGGGGTCAGCGCGCTCGCGGCTTTCGCGGTTTTTGTGAGCTCGGATCTTGGGGGGATATCTCCGCCCGTGCTGCGCGATTACGTGGCGTCGCGCGACGATGCGACCCGTTCGAGCGCCCCCTTTGCTGGCGAGGGACGAAATACCTTCCTCTACCTAGACCAGAAGACAGAAAACAATCCGCAAGTGATTGCCTACACTGGATTAGTGCGATTTGTCTACCCACTTTACGGGCCGGACTTTCACAATAAGGTTCTGCCATTTCCGGGTGGGCCCGAGCAAAGCTGGGAGGCCAGCTTGGAGAAGGAGTCGGTCAATTACGTGCTAGCCGTTCGAGGCAAGCCGCAGTACACATGGATTGTCAGCGATCCTTCCTATGAAGAGGTAGCCAGCGATGGGTCCTACGGGTTGTTTGAGCGGAAGCAGTAGGGGTGAGGGGGAGGTGGTGCGGGTGGTGAGCTGGGTTTTTGTGGCCGCCGCGTTAGTCC
>JBEKXU010000007.1:0-168654 GCA_049511715.1 Anaerolineales bacterium | reverse complement strand
CAGCCGCCCCCGGAAATCACAAGCGCCCAGGCGAAGTCTTGTGGTGCAGACCTTTGCGAAAAAGATGCAGAATTCCGGCCACTTTCTTGATTTTTCACCTCGAATAGCGAAAGTCCGGCTAGTGAGCCTGCAACGTCGCATGGGACACGCCGATGTCGTCATGACGACCCATTGCGTGCAAATGTTGGACGCAGACCTACTAGCCGCGCACCAGGCTCATGGGCTCGACTCGTCGCTTTGACTTGACGCGTCGCCTATTCTTTGCTGCGTCACCCAAGAGAACCTTGCAAGGCATGCGACTCGGCCGACGCCGCCTTCTGGATCCACTTGCCGAAAAAAACCGCCTTCTTCGTAGAAGGCGGCCGCACATCCGCGCTAACCGTAGGGCGTTAGAATCTGCGACGCTCAATATTCTTTTCAACCTTTGCTTCCCCGCCTCGCGTTTGGACGATGGCCGTTAAGTATATATGGATTCCTCCGCTCTTGTCAGGGTCATATGAGGCGATCTGTTTCGATTGCGCCTCGGTTAGTGATCCTTCGAGGCGGACGGTGATTTCACTTCGTGCAGAAACCTTTTGAGGAAGGTCCAGCGCTAGCTTGATAGTTGGCTGCCCAAACCAAACATCAGCAACCAAATGAATCAGATCTAGATCGAGAAGACCGAAGTTGGCGACGCGGAACCACACGTCAATCCTGGGGACCTGTGCCCCCGTTGTCACTTGTATGGGATTCTCGCCAGCCAGGTCGATCACCAATTCCCGGCGAATAGACTCTTGATATTCCCTGAGTGAGGCCTCGGATGACTCCGGAGACTGACCGCCGAGAACCAACGGCTCGGTGAATCGAAATGCCAGCGGTATTGGGATCCAAGTTGGACTGATGCCCATCTGAGCCGTAAGACTTCCAACCATTTGCGAAGTCATGGCTGCGAGCACAAATAATAGACGCTCGTTCACGAAACGAGCAATGGAAGAGGGAATGGGCTCCCCCTCGCCGCAGTACTCGAAGACTGAGATTGCCTCGAGTTCCGTGTTAACAGGGGCCGATTTCGGATCGACACTACGAACACGGTACCTTAGCTGGTATTGGTGACGTTCTTGGAGCGGCCGAAGGTTGGCCTCGACCCTCAGTTCAAATGGCGCTTGCTCAATTGGTGTATCGGGTCGCTGCACTCTGATTTTCGAGAAGAAGGTACGAAGAATCCTGAACGGAAGGTCGATTTCCACTGAATCAGAAGGGTTTGCTAGCTTCGGTTGGTTCATTTTGCGTTAGGGAAGGGGTGCGCCACTAGCACACCGTGAAGGCCACTTCCTCCATCCGTGACGTGTCCTGAGCTATTGCGATCGGGATCGGCGTTTCGGGCAGGGCACTTTCCTCCAGCACAGTATTGAAGAATTCCTCGGTGAGGCGGGGGACCATGTGAATCTCAATGTCTGCGTCGAGGGCATAAGCTATTGCCGACAGCGTGCTTATTTGCACGTCATGTTCGCCGGTTTCTATTTTCGAGATCCTGCTTTGGTGCGTTCCGGTCTTCTTCGCAAGCTCGGCCTGAGTGAGGCCTCTGAAGTGCCTCAAGTTCACGATCTCTCGGATCACTTGGTGAAGAGGGGCCAGCAAAAGGTATGCCTTCTTGAACGCGGGATCGTTCATCGCATCGGAGATTACTTGCTCGTGTGACTTGAAGATCGGCTCTGGCATTTTCGGCTCTCTTAGTTGATGTCCCCTAGAGTGATCCAACGCACTCTTCATATCGCTTCTCGGCCAACTCGTAGGCCTTTCTTTCCTCCCTTTGTGACGGTTTTCGGAACGCATGAACCACTACGAGGTTTCCCCCTTGCATGAAAAAGAGAACTCTGTGTGGCCCCTTATTGTGCTGCCACACGTGGTCGGTAACCTTCTTTGCCTTTAGGCTTTTCCACTCGCCAGGGTATGTCGCAGCAAACGTCTCGATCCACGTGTACAGGCCCGCTGCTTGTGCCTGGGCCTGGCCACTTATGTAGGCCTCTGGACCACCGCTTCCAGCAGGGTAGTACTTGATTGCCAATCCCATTGCACTGAGCTGCCCCCAATATAACCTTATTGTTATATTAAAGTCAATAGCCCATACGTTCGGATCGCTTGGGCCTCATCACAAGGGCCGAGGAGGCCTGACATCGTCCCTTTTTGCCAAGATTCCGCATTGACTCGTGGAATTGGCCTCTCAGTGTGCTCCCAGCCAGCGTCGCCATGCCATTGCGAATCCAGTGCTGATAAGGCGGATCATTGTTGGCCATGGTTGGTGATTTCAACCTCCAGAAAGGACTCCCACCTTCCAAGTCAGCGCCCATGATGGGCGTACAAACAGAACAACCCCTGGCTTGGGGTCGCCCTGCCGTGCGTGGTCCTGGTGGGGGCAGCGCGTCTACAGCCAGGAGTCCAATCCCGCCTTCTGGTGGGCGCTGAGTACATCTGAGTCCAGCAGCTGCACGTAATGGCTGGTCATCGCAATATCGGCGTGGCCCATCAATCGCATCAGGCTCATGACGTCCATTCCCTTTCGCAGGGCCTGGAGGGCAAAGGTCCGGCGCAGGGCATGCGGCGTGACCTTGACCCCGGCCTTGCGTCCCAGGGCGGCGACCAGACGCGAGAGGTGGTGCGGCGTCAATCGCCGATCGGCCATGCCCAGGATCAATGGTGTGTCGGCCGCTGGGTCCCGCTTGAGGCCGAGGCGGTACCTGAGCAGGGCACGCAATGTCTGTGCGACCACGGCGGTCACCCGATCCTTCCCCCCCTTGCCATGACGCACAGTAACCTGCCCGGTCCGCAGATCTACGTCCCCCCAGTTGAGCGCAGCCAACTCGGCCCGACGAATCCCCGCGTCGACCAGCATCATTACCACGACTCGCTCCCGCACGTCGCAGACCGCCAGTAGCCTGCGAACCTCATCGGGTTCCATACATGGAAGTCGGCGTCGCTCCAGGCGGGGCATGGCAAACTCCACTTTCGGGGTGGAGTATTCGCTGGCTAGGAACCGCAGGAACGTTCGCATCCCTCGCGCCCTGGCATGTAGCGACGTGTCCTTCAGCCGATTCGCGTCCTGGCCCAGCCACTCCCTCACGTGGCCTGCCGTGATCCCGCCCGGCTCGATCACGCCGTGGTCTTGGCACCAATCCACGAATCGACCAGCCGTGAATCGGTAGAAGCCCAGCGTCTCTGCCGAGCAACGCATGGCCCTTCGAGAGAGCAGAAATCCTGGTACGCGGAGTCCAACGGGGAGAGCTGCAGGTCAGTTCCAACCTGCCGAAGCAAGTGCTCTTGGAACACGAAAGAGCCTCCTTTCGCCCATGCTTCGGCGACTGCGAGGCTCTTCCTTGAGAGCTTTTCGCCTGGAAATCAGGCCGATTTCGCAACTGACTTCCCGCTTCAGGCGCCCCCGGTGGGACTCGAACCCACGACCCCTTGCTCCGCAAGCAAGTGCTCTAATCCAAACTGAGCTACGAGGGCATCTTCAATACACGACCCGACCTGGAATCCTTTGCTTGACCCACAGGCATCCAGCTCTAAATGCGGCTGGAGAGCGGGGAGGCAGGGATTCGAACCCTGGGTAGAGCTTTATAGGCCCTACAAGCGCTTAGCAGGCGCCCCCGATCGACCGACTCCGGCACCTCCCCAAGATGAGCGGAGGGAGAGGGATTCGAACCCCCGGTGAGGTTGCCCCCACAGCTGTTTTCAAGACAGCCGCCTTAGACCACTCGGCCATCCCTCCCGAGCGCAGGTGGTTCTCCCTCGCCGAGCGCTTTTATATTTTACCACACGCAAACCCGGCGGGAAGGTGCGAGAGCTAGCGAATCGGGCTAAAGTATAATCGCCGGGCGAGGCACCTGCGACGTGTTCTCAACTCAGAATTGCCCATCTGGCGGTTCGGCACGGAGGTCCTTTCTCCCCCTGCTGGGTCATGCCATCCCCGTTATCACCCTTGCCTGTCTGCTGGCGGGGTGCACTTTGGCCAAGGCGCAGCCGCCGCCAGCCCCCACTTCGACGCCTACTCTTGCCCCAACTGCCACTTCGCAACCTTTGGCGGCTCGGGTGAACGGCGAGCCGATCACGCTGACCGAGTTCCAGCGTGAGGTGAGCCGCTACGAGCAGGCGCAGAAGCAATCGGGCACTGACCTTGCAACTCTCGGAGACTACAAGAAGACTGTGCTCCAGTCGATGATCGATGAGCGGGTTGCGGCCCAGGCGGCGCAAAAGGCGGGCTTGGCCGTAAGTCCCAACCAGCTCAGTCAGTCGCTCCAGCAGGTCATTCAGGGGCGGGGTGGGTCGGCAGGGTTCGACGCTTGGCTAGCACAGGCTGGGTACACTCGCGAGGAGTTCATTACGGAATTGCAGAGGCAGATGCTGGTCCAGGAAATGACGGACAAGATAGCCGAACAGGTGCCGGAAGTGGCCGAGCAGGTGCATGCCCGTTACATCCTGGTTGCGGATCAGTCCGTGGCCGAGCAGTTGCTGAGTCTCTTGCGTGGAGGGGCTGATTTCGGGCCTCTGGCCTATGGGTATTCGATTGATGCGAGCACGAGAGCCAGCGGGGGCGATTTAGGCTGGTTTCCGCGCGGCTACTTGACTCTTCCCGAGGTGGAAACAGCCGCCTTCGCGATGAAGGCAAATCAGATCAGTTCCGTGATCCAGACGAAGATGGGATACGCGATCGTCCAGACTTTGGCATATTCTTCCTCGCAGCCCCTTTCGCCGGGCGCCCTGCAGGCCAAGAGATCGGCGGCGGTGCAAGCTTGGCTGAGCAAGCAGGTTTCCGCCGCTAAGGTGGTCATTCTGATCGCACCCTGAGCCCTGCTCCGGGCGCAAACGGACAATAGCCGTCACCCCTAGGCACCCTCGAGATGGAGGGGGGAAAGGTGAAACGAGCATGACCGATGAGAATGCAAGCATCCCGACGGGTTCTGGCCCGGGTTGTGGAGGTGTAGCGCTCTATATCCTCAGCGGCGTGGTCTCCCTGTTCACCGCGGGGATGGTCGCCTTGTATGGTCTCATCTTCATCAACCCGAATGTCCCCTTCAACCCCTTCCCGCCGGCGACTCTTCCTGCCACAGCTGCCTTGCCAAGTCTCACAGCCACCTCCATGTTGGTGCTTCCCCCGACATGGACTCCGACCGCCACCTTTGCGGCGCAGGCTGCGGGTACCGACACCGCAACGCTCCCGCCGGGTACCTTGGCTCCCACGCAGACTCCCGTAGTGGAGCTCAGCTCGACGGCCACGATACTTCCGACGGACACGGCCACAGTTCCTCCAACGGCCACAGCCACCGCGTTGCCTGATGTAACGCCCAGCCTCACCTCTACCGCCACAGTTCCTCCAACGGCCACAGCCACCGCGTTGCCCAGCGCAACGCCCAGTCCCACCTACACGCCCACGGAGACCCCCTACCCGGTCGCGCTATCTTCCAGCGGGGTGGTGGCCATGCAGGCTCCAGACCCCCGCGGCTGTTCATATGCCGGGGTGGCTGGGCAGGTGTTCGGCCCCAACAATGGGGCTCCCATTATCGGGCTCCTGATTCACCTCCAGGGAAAATGGGGCTCGAAAACCTTCAACGCCAATGGCACCGCGGGTGCCCCGCCGGATGCCGTAACGGGAACCGCCACCACCTTTGGACCCGGCGGCTATGAGCTGGTCCTGGGTACGGCGCCCGTGGCCTCTCAGGGGACCCTTTGGATCCAGGTCCGGGATGCCAATGGGCAGCCGCTCTCTGCTCTGGTCGGCCTGACGACCTATGCCGACTGCACCCAGAACCTGCTGCTGGTGAACTTCAATCAAGTTCACTGAGGGAGACCGGCTGTATAATCCGGTCGTGTTCGGACCGGTCGCCTGGGAACATCACATCGCGCACCATCCGGAGGCTCACCTCCTCCAGACTCCGGAATGGGGCCAACTGAAATCTTCCTTTGGCTGGAAAACGGACTGGGCGCTTCGCGACGGCGAAGGCGCCCAGGTTCTTTTCCGGCCTCTCCCCTTCGGCCTCAGCCTGGCCTACCTGCCCATGGGGCCGGTTCCACCCAGCTTGGCCGGTTTGACACGGCTGCTACCTGACCTAGATGCGCTTTGCAGGCAGCGGCATGCCTTTGCCCTCAAGGTCGAGCCTGACCTGCCCGAAGATTCCAGACTGCAGGCCGGGTTGATGGAGCTGGGCTTCCGGCCCAGCGCCCACACCGTCCAGCCCCCGCGCTCGATTGTGGTCGACCTGCAACCCTCCGAAGAAGAGATCCTGGGCCGAATGAAACAGAAGACCCGATACAACATCCATCTTGCCCAGCGTCACGGCGTCCGAGTCGAGAGTTCTGAGGATGTCGAGCCTTTTTGCAATTTGATGAGGATCACTGCCCGAAGGGACGGGTTTGCTTCGCACGCGCAGGCTTACTACCATCGGGCACTTGACCTTTTTGCCCCAAGCGGCCGGGCGAAGCTGTTCCTTGCCTATTTCGAGCAGCAACTGGTGGGCGGAGTCATGGCCTTCCGGCAGGGGGAACGGGCCTGGTATCTCTATGGGGCTTCCGCGGATCAACATCGCGAGAAGATGCCGGCCTACCTGCTCCAGTGGCGGGCCATGCAGTGGGCCAAGGCGCAAGGATGCCGCCAGTATGACCTCTGGGGAGTCCCGGACTTTAAGGAAGCGGATTTGGAAAGCAGATTCCTTGAGAAACAACGAGGGCTGTGGGGAGTCTATCGGTTCAAACGCGGCTTCGGAGGCACTCTCCGTCGAAGGATTGGAGCCTGGGACCGAGTGTACCTCTGGCCGCTATACGTTCTCTACCTTGGACTTATGACCCGGCGCCAAGAGGGCCTGGCATGATTGGCCGGCGGGAGGTACTGGACCCCGGAGTCTGGGATGCGGCTGTCGCCAGCCTGCCGGGGGCCCATTTCCTCCAATCCTGGCGCTGGGGGGAATTGAAAAATGCCTATGGCTGGAAAGCCCGCCGGATCCTTTGGGAGGAGCTTGAGGTCCCGCATGCCCCTCGAGCGGCCGCCCAGGTGTTGGAAAGGGAGGTGCGGGCTGGGCCCGTCCGAGCCAAGGTCTTCTACGTGCCCAAGGGCCCCCTGCTGGCTTGGCGCGATGGGGTGCTGCGGTCGGTTGTTCTTGAGGAGCTAGAGACCCTGGCGCGTGAAAACCATGCCATCCAGTTGAAAATCGATCCCGATGTGGTCGAGGGACGGGGCCTTCCCGGGAATGCTGACGGGCTCACCGACCCCTTCGGACCCGTCCTCCAGGGGGAGCTTGGGTCACGGGGCTGGCGCTACTCGCCGGAGCAAGTCCAATTTCGCAACACCTTTGAGCTCGACCTGACTCCGGGCGAGCCTGAATTGCTCTCCGGGATGAAGCAGAAAACTCGCTACAACGTGAGGCTGGCCGAGAAAAAGGGCGTTCGCGTCCGCAGCGCCTCTGCGGAAGAGCATCCCCTGCTCTACGAGATGTATGCGGAGACCTCGGCTCGAGATAGATTTGTGATCCGGGAAAGCGAGTACTACCGGATGGCCTGGGGGCTTTTCCTCAAGGCAGGCCTCGGCCATGCTTTGGTGGCCGAGGTCGAGGGCGAACCCGTCGCCGCGCTCATTCTTTTTTGCTTCGCCTCCAAGGCTTGGTACATGTACGGGATGTCCAAGGCCCTTCACCGCGACAGAATGCCCAATCACCTCCTTCAATGGGAAGCGATACGGTGGGCAAAATCCCAGGGCTGCCAGACGTACGATCTCTGGGGGGCTCCCGATGAATTCAACCCGGGGGACAAGCTGTGGGGAGTGTATAGTTTCAAGCAGGGCTTCGGCGGAACGCTCGTCCGCCACATCGGGGCCTGGGACAGCACATCCCGGCCTGTTCTTTATCGCGGCTACCACTTTCTGCTTCCGCGAATCCTCGAAGTCATGCGCGCGGGGGCCCGGCGTCGGATCCGCGGCGAGGTGGAATGACCTCATCGCTCCGGGCTCTGCCTTGCGTTTCTGCAGTCCCGGGCTCCTGCCTCTTGGGGTTCTGACGATGAAACTCGATGCTCTGTCGCGCCATCCTTTGGCTCATTTGCCCACCCCGGTCGAGGAATTGCCGCGTCTCTCGAAAGAGTTGGGGGTCACGATTCTGATCAAGCGAGATGATCAAACCGGTCTGGCCCTGGGGGGCAACAAGACTCGCAAATTGGAGTTCCTTCTGGCGGACGCCTTGTCGGGTAACTCAGACACTCTGCTGACCACCGGCGCCCCTCAGTCAAACCACTGCCGGCAAACTGCTGCCGCCGCCGCTCGGGCGGGCATGAGGTGCGTCTTGGTTTTGTCTGGAGAGGCCCGTCCGAGGGACAGTGGGAATCTGCTGTTAGATGGACTCCTAGGCGCCGAGGTCGTCTGGGCCGGCGGGGAATCACGGGAATCAGCCCTGCGACAGGCCTTCGAGACAGAGCTGGCCTCTCATCACAGACCTTACCTCATTCCGTACGGAGGATCCAACCCGCTCGGCGCGAGCGCTTATGTCGAGGCTATGCGGGAATTCCTTGGACAAGGGGTGCCAACCGACCGGATTGTGGTGGCCTCTTCGTCCGGCGGTACCCAGGCTGGCCTCGTCCTGGGCGCACGCGCCTTCGGATTCCGGGGGTTGATCCACGGCGTGAGCGTAGATCCAACCCAGGCGGTTCTGGCTGCGCAGGTGGCGAATCTGGCCAATGAGACAGCCCGGTTCTTGGAGCTAGCGATCACGGTGGCACCCTCCGAGGTCATCGCCGATGATCGATTCATCGGTGAAGGCTACGGGGTGCTGGGTGCACCTGAGCGGGAGGCCATCCGTCTGTTCGCCGGAACGGAAGGAATCCTGCTTGACCCAGTCTATACGGGCCGCGCCGCGGCCGGGCTGCTGCACATGGTTAGGGGGGGCGAAATGAAGCCAGGCGAAAGGGTCCTGTTCTGGCATACGGGCGGAATCCCGGCGCTGTGGGCATATGGATCTCAGCTCGCGGTGCCCTGAAACCCGTAGACCGGTCAGGTTGCCTGTCCTCCCCTCTCGCCTCCGCAAGCCAGGCCCACCTGGTCCTGCCGCCGCAAGGGCTGAAGATTCATTTCTTTTCCGCGCACAGAATCTCCTCGCTGGGCCCCCAGAAGGCCATATTCGCCATCTAAACTTCGCATAGGCTATTCTTTTTTCATGGCGTCCGTGCTCGACCGCTATGCCTCTTGGTGTCTATGCGCAACCCATGTGGTCTGAACGGGAGAATTGCGCACTTTTCGACAAATATATCTTCCCGGAAAGGGGTCACCTGCACCTAGCCTGGGTGGGTGGAGTGCCCCTGCCCTTTTTCTTGCTCCGTAGTACACTATACGTGAAATTAGATCGAAAACATCCGCTAATAATTTCCGCTGGGAGGGAAAGATGGCAACGGCAGTATCTCGCAAAGGCACACTTATTCAGAACCCACCGCTCATTCATTGGCTGTTCACCGACACGCGGGCGGGTTGGATCTGGCTTGTAATCCGCCTCTGGCTGGGCTACCAGTGGGTGAGCGCGTCCCTTGATAAGATCAGCAGCCCTGCTTGGATGCAGACGGGGGCAGCCCTCAAGGGGTTCTTCACGGGCGCGGTCGCGGTTTCGGCGAGTGGTCGGCCCGTCATTGCTTTCGGATGGTATCGGAGCTTCCTTCTGATGCTGATCAACACCCAGTCGTACGTCTGGTTTGCGAAGGTGATCTCGGTGGGAGAGCTCGTGGTCGGCATTGCCCTGATCCTGGGGATCTTCACAG
This sequence comes from Anaerolineales bacterium, assembly GCA_049511715.1. Lineage (GTDB taxonomy): Bacteria > Chloroflexota > Anaerolineae > Anaerolineales > RBG-16-64-43 > JBEKHT01. The sequence continues at coordinate 158,898 of JBEKXU010000007.1, read as the reverse complement.
GGATCGCAGGCTTCTTCGGCGCCTTCATGAACTTGAACTACATCATGGCAGGCACCGCCAGCACTAACGGCCTGCTCCTGGTCCTGGGGCTGCTCCTGCTCGTCGCCTGGAAGGTGGCCGGCTACATTGGGGCGGACTACTTCATCATCCGCTTCATCGGGACCCCCTGGTGGTCCACCACAGCGAGCAAAGAACCGGCGCGGAGGCCGAACCAGGCCCAGCCGGCAACGGCTCGCGGCAACTGAACCGCTCTTGTACCTCGGGAAACCAAAAGCGGGCGGCCGCTTCGAGACGGCCGCCCGCTTTTCTTCTTTCCAGGGGTCACTCCGAGTTGAACTTTTCAAAGATCCGGTTCTGGACCGCGTAGGTCGCCAGTTCCACCCGGTTGCGAAGGGCCAGCTTTTCCAGCATGGTGCTCACGTAGTTTCGCACGGTCACCTCGCTGAGGCCCAGATCCTCGCCGATCTGACGGTTGCCCTGGCCACGCGCGACCAGGGCCAGCACCTGCAGCTCCCGTTGGCTCAGGTCGCGGAAAGCATCGGCTTCCTCGCGCTTCTCCAGTTTCTTGAGGCGCTCCGCCATGCGCATTGTGACCTGAGGGTCCATCCCCATTTCCCCTCGGGCTGCAGCTCGTATCGCCCGAACCAGCTCTTCCCCACGCACCTCTTTGAGAACATACCCTGAGGCACCTGCCCGCAGCGCTTCGAAGATAAAAGCTTCGCTTGCATACGAGGTGAGCATGACCACCCGGGTCAAAGGGTAGCGTTCACGGATCTGGCGGCAGAGCTCCAGACCGCTGGGCCCGGGCAGGCGAACGTCCAGGATTGCCACATCAGGCCGATTGCGCTCAACTTCAAGCAATGCCTCTCGGGCATTCCCCGCCTCGGCCACGATCTGGAGGTCGGCTTCGACCCCCAGCAGAGCCTTGAGTCCCATGCGCACGACCTGGTGGTCGTCCACAATGACCAGCCGAATGGCGCTCATGTCCTGGGCTCCAAAGGGATCTCGAGCGTCACCGCCGTTCCCTTGGGTTGGCGGGGCTCGATCGCCAAGATCCCTCCCAGGAGCCGAGCCCGATCCCGCATGTTGCGCAGCCCGTATCCCTCGCTCGGGTTCTTCGGCAAGCCGATCCCATCGTCCTGCACGCGAAATTGAACCTTGTCGCCCTTCACTTCCAGATCGACCTCGATCAGGTCGGCCTGCGCGTGCCGCGCCGCATTGGAGAGAGCTTCCCTCCCAAATGCAACCAAGTGGGCAATCCGGTCCGGGGCAAGCCGTGGCCTGCCCTGATACCTCCAGCCCACCTCCGCACCGGAGGCGCGTCGGGCCTCTCCTATGATCACTTCCAGCGAACTGACCAAATCCCCCGCCGGCTCGGCTGGGCGGACCCCGCCCAGAAACTCCCTCAGTTCTGCGATGGCTTGGCTGAGGGAGGAAACCAGTGTATCCAACTCGCTCGCGAGGTCCCCCTGAGCCTTCCGGCGCATTGATTGGGCCAGGAGTCCGGCGGCATATACCCGCTGAAGGGCGCCATCGTGAAGGTCGCGACCGATCCTCTCCCGCTCGACCGCGGCAACCTCTCCCCGCTCCATGCGTTGGACTAGACGATCGGTTTCCACTTGGAAGACCTCCATGGCCCGGATCATCGCCAATGTCAGGACCAGGCCGGCCAAAGAGCGGAACACGGGAGGGGGAAACACTAGCACCTGCGAGAAAAGCGTGGAATTCAAAACATTGGCAGGGAAGAAAGGCGCGGGGGAAGGGACCAAGCCCCCAAGAAACGCGTAGGCAACCAGCGCCCAGCCCGCAACCCGCAAGGTGCGATAAATGTGAGGCAATTCCAGGGGTTGAATACGCAGGTTCCCCTGATGCCGCAGGCTGAAGGCGGCCAGCATGGCTCCTGGAAACCCGAGCAGGTATCGCGAGAGGGCCTCCCCCACGGCATGCCAGCTGCTCAAGTCTTGCGCCGAGCGGGAACAGAGCCCATAGAACAGGAGCGCCCACAGGGCCAGAAAACCCAGGGGCACCCCCACAAGCCAGCCTCGTCCCTTTGGAAAGGGGCGCAACAAGTCAATTCCAAACTGGAACAGCGCGAAATAGGAGACCACGATCAGCAGCAGCTGAAACGCCTGCAACCCCGTCACCGCGACGGGCCGGAGAAAAGCGCTTTGGATCGGGATGAACAGCGCGCCCCACTCATTCAATCCATGGCTGATGCCAAAGGTCGCGAGCCAGGGCAGGGACCTGGCCAGTTGCAGGCGCGAGTATCTGCGCGACTGCAAAGCGATTGCTAAGCCCAGGACGAAAAAGACTTGGCCGTAGGCAAAATAGATTAGAGCCTGGTTGGCCGTGATCCACTGACGGAGCTGCTCGATCAACTGGGTTTCTCCGAGTTCATTGTAACTGCTTCCCTGCCGCCTGCTCCGGTCCCGCCGCAGGGCGCGGGCTCGAGGGACAAGAGCTGCGGCCCAGGCGAGCCGCCGGCGCCCGGGGTCGTCTCCTTAAAGCGATTCTCCCCAGCGCAAATCCTTGCGCGCTGGGGAGAATCCGCCGCGACACCCCTGAGCGAGAGAAGGCTCAGAGCCGCCGGTGATAGAAGAGCAGGGACTCAGGGCCCGGAGGAGGAGAGGCCAGGCTGAGCCGATGCTCATCGACACTTTTGGAAGCACCCAATCGGGCGGAGGCACGCATTCGCTTCACCGCCGACCCCCTGGGGCAACGTTGGTCCGGGATGCGCCTAAGATCGGCCCCGTCGCAGGAAAGCCGGGACGTCCAAGTCCTCGACCGCAACGGGCTGAGGCCGCTGGGCCAGCTCAGGGACGGAGGCCATCCGCATCTCTCTTCCCTCAACTCGGGCCGGGCTGGAGCCAAATCCGGGCCGGGCCGCCGCGGTGCGCGGGGTGGCCCGCTCCAGGCGGCGCGGCATGGCGTTTCGCTCAAAGCCCGTGGCGATCACCGTGATTCGTACCTCATCCGCCAAGCTCGGGTCAATCACGGCTCCGAAGATCAAGTTGACGTCCGGATGGGCCGTTTCCTTGATGATCGCGGCGGCCTCATTCACTTCGAACAGGCTCAGGTCTGATCCTCCGGTGACATTGAAGAGAATCCCGCGCGCGCCATCGATCGTGATGTCGAGCAGTTGGCTGGAGATGGCTTGCTCGGCCGCCTTGCGCGCCCGGTCGTCACCCGAGCCGCGGCCCACCGCCATGAGGGCGGCTCCACCCTCCGACATGATGGCACGCACATCGGCAAAGTCGAGGTTGATGAGGCCGGGGACCGTGATCAGTTCGGAGATCCCCTGAATCCCCTGGCGCAGCACATCGTCGGCCAGCCGGAAAGAATCTTGCAAGCTGGCCTTCTTTTCCACAAGCTGGAGCAGGCGGTCATTGGGAATCACAATCAAGGTATCGACATGCTCCTTGAGTTTGGCAATCCCCCCTTCCGCGGTCTGGGCCCGCCGGGTTCCTTCGAAGGTAAACGGGCGGGTCACCACTCCGATGGTGAGGGCCCCAATCTCCTTGGCGATCTGAGCCACAATGGGAGCCGCGCCCGTCCCGGTGCCGCCGCCCATGCCCCCGGTGATAAACACCATGTCGGCTCCCTTGATCACCTCGTACAGTTCTTCGGCGGACTCTTCGGCTGCCTTGCGGCCCACTTCGGGGTTCCCGCCCGCGCCCAGCCCGCGCGTGCTCTTCTCCCCGATTCGCACCCGCATGGGGGCGTTGGCGAGCAGCAGGGCCTGGGCATCCGTGTTGACGGAGATGAACTCGATCCCCGAAAGCCCTTCGGCCAGCATTCGATTGACGGCGTTTTGGCCTCCGCCGCCCACGCCCACCACTTTGATCCGTGCGAAAGTTTCGACCTGCTGAACGGAATTCATGTCTCCTCCTCTTGCGTTTCTGGGATAGCAACGACGCGGCGGTCTCATCCTTAACGATCCTCTCCGATCGACCCTGCTCAAGGCGCGAGGCGCCGCAGGAACTCGCGAACTTTGGTCCAGTCCAGGGCGGGGCCCTGACGCGGCCGCCGCCGGCCCGAGGGCGCAGAGCTCACCTCGGCTCGGGTCTCGTCTTGCAACCAAAGGAGAAGCCCCACACTCGTGGAAAAGGCGGGGCTGTTGAGCTGATCCACCAACCCACGAAGCTGAGACGGCCCGGCCACCCGTACAGGAAGGCTGAGGACTTCGCTGGCCAAGCGCCGCACGCCGGGAAGGCGGCTGCCTCCCCCCGTGAGGACGATCCCGGCAGGCAAGAAGTTCAGGGCCCCAACCCTCTCGATTTCCTGGAGGACCAGCGAGAAGACTTCTTCCATGCGAGCCTGGATGATCGCCACCAAGTCCGCCCGCTGGATTTCAACCGGTGCCTCTTCTCCGAACGGCCGGACGAGGAAACTCTCACCGGCTTGAATTTCACCCGGCAGGCTGTGCCCATGCGTCAGCTTGATGGTCTCGGCGACCTCGGTTGGCATGCGCAGCCCATGGGCGATGTCCGCCGTCACGTGATTCCCGCCGACCGGCAGCACCGCGGTGTGGCTGACCGTGCCCTCGTGGAAGAGGGCCAGGTCGGTGGTCCCGCCGCCGATATCGCAAACTCCCACGCCCATGTCTCGCTCCGTGTCCTGCAGGACGGCCTCGGCGGAAGCCAGAGGGTTGAGGACAAATCCTTCCACCTCGACGCCGCAGGCCTGCACGCATTGCGCCAGGTTCTGCAAAGCCGTGGTGGCGGCCGTGATGATGTGGGTCTCAACCTCGAGACGGAAGCCGTGCATTCCCACCGGGCTGCGAATCCCCTCTTGCCCATCCACCACGTAGCCGCGTGGAATGACGTGAACGACCTGCCGGTCGTAAGGCACGGCGATGGCCCGAGCGGCCTCGTTGGCCCTTTCGACGTCCTCGCCCGTGATCACCTCCCCGGCCACTCCCACAACCCCGCGGCTGTTGATCGAGGAAACCTGGGCGCCGGCCAGGCTGACGACGGCGGAGGCGATTTCGTACCCCGCCGTGCGCTGGGCCTTTTCCACGGAGGCGGCAATGGCCCGGGCCGCCTCTTCCACGTTGACCACGACCCCTTTGCGCAGGCCGCGGGACGGCTCGATGCCGACCCCGATGATTTGCGGGATGCCATCGCCCATCTCCTGGGCGACCAGGGTGCAGATCTTTGTGGTTCCAACATCAATGCCTGTATAGAGGTTGGCTGTCACGTTCCATCCTGTGCCGGCGCTCGACCCTAGGGCATGTAGTAGGGCTGCTCCGGATTCTCCACGCTCACCAGCTTGGGCCGAATTCCCTTTGACAGAAGATCGCTGACGACCCGCTGATACAGATCCGCCTTTGCCGCCAGGTCGGTGGCATCGCCGAAATACACAGGCCACCCACGTGGATCGACGATGCCCAGCCCTCGCTGCTGGTCGTAAACGACATGCCCTGCCTGCGGCAGAGCCACCATCAATTGAAGGGCTCCCTGAACCACCTCAGGGGAAATGACCGGCTGACCGTCCACCGGGATTGAGGGACCGTTTTCCGGCGCCTCCACTCGAACCAATCCCTCCAGAGGCTTGGCCACAGGAAAGAAAACCCCCTGGGCATCTACCCAGAACTCCTGGCCGCCCTGCGTCCAGTCCAGGATCGGAGCTCGTTCCTGAACGGTCACCTGAACGTGATTCGGCCACAATACGGACACGACGGCCTTCTTCACCCCGGGCAAACTGCGCACCAGTTGAACCGAAACCTTCGAAGGCGAAAGCAGGAACACGTTCCGCCCCTGCACCCCCGAGGCGGAGGCGATGACCTCCGACGAGAGAAGGCTGTTCCCCCGGATCTGCGGGATTCCCGCCTCGAAGGAGGAAGCCATCAGCAGAAACAGCAACAGCCCTCCCAATCCCATTGCCAGAAGAACCCCCAGCGACCGCGCACTGAAGGTGATCGGAATCGAGGGGAGCTGGACCTCAACGTTCGGTGCTCCGACGGCGATGTCATAACGCCGCCTGGCGCGCGGCGCTGCCTTGCGGCGCTTCGGTTCCCATACCCGGCGCGGCTGGGGCGCGGAGCGGGACAAAGCGACCGGCCTCGCCTTGGCCTTCCTCCGCCGTCGGATTTGGTCCGCACGGCTTGCCTTCACTTGCCCGGACGCCAGCCAGCCCATGTCGCGACCTCACCCCCCTATCCCCTCGGAACCTCATAGGAGTGCTCGTTCTTGGATTTGTCCGCCTGCCTCTGCAAGGCCAGTTCGATCAGCTTGTCCAGGAGCCGGGGATAGGGGATGCCGCTAACCTCCCACAGCTTTGGATACATGCTGATCTGCGTGAACCCCGGAATGGTGTTGACCTCGTTGACGAGAACGCGCTCCTCTTTTCGCTCCAAGAGGAAGTCCACCCGGGCCATGCCCGCGCAGTCAATCGCTTGGCAAGCGCGAACAGCCAATTCCTGAACTTCCCGACTCTTGGCCTCAGAGAGCGGAGCAGGCAAAAGAAGCCGGGAGGTTCCATCCACGTACTTGGCCTCGTAGGAGTAGAACTCTCGGCTGGGGATCACCTCCCCAGGCAGCGAGGCTCTCAATTCATCGTTGCCGAGCACGCTGTCCTCAATTTCCCGCGCATCCACCCCCCGCTCAATCACAATGCGACGATCATAGCGGGCCGCCTCCTGCAGCCCTTCCACCAGATCCGACCGAGAGGAGCACTTGGTGATCCCGACCGAAGATCCCAAATTAGCCGGCTTGGTGAAAAGCGGGTAGTCGGCCAGCGCTTCGGCGCGCTGGATCACTTCGCCAATATTCGCCTCCACCTCGCTTCGCAGGCAGATGGCGTACTCGGGCTGAGGGATCGCATGTGCGCGCATCAAGTCCTTGAAAAGCCCCTTGTCCATGGCTACCGAAGAGGCCAGGACTCCCGCCCCCACATACGGGATGTCCGCCATTTCCAAGAGCCCTTGCAACGTTCCGTCCTCTCCAAAGGTTCCGTGCAACACCGGAAAGACCACGTCGACTTGCTGCCACAGGTCGAGCCGCAGGGTCTCCGCGCTCGGGGTTTCCTCGAAGGCCCAGATCCGAGCCGGGCCCGGCTCAGCCAGGAGGGCCGCCCGCTTGGCCTTGGTCCCTCTTTCCAGAAGATCCACGATCCCCGATCCGACGATCCAGTGCCCCTGCTTGGTGATTCCCACTTCGACCACTTCGTACTTGGATCGATCCAGCTGGGACAGGATGGACCGCGCCGACATGAGCGAGACCTCATGTTCCCCGGATCTCCCGCCGCAGATCAATGCCACTCGCAACTTAGCCACGAGCGCCCCCGAACGGACGGGATTCCCAGGCCCCCACATACTCGATTTCGGGCTCCAGTTCGATTCCGGAATTCCTGCGGACCTCGGCCTGGGTTTCCTCCATCAGCCGCAGGACGTCTTCTGCTTTGCCCCCTCCCAGGTTGACAAAAAAATTCGCATGGGTGGGGGAGATTTCCACACCTCCCAGGCGCTTTCCCTTCAGCCCAGCCGCTTCAATCAACCTTCCCGCGAAGTCCCCCGCGGGATTCTTGAACATCGATCCCATGCTGGCCCCGGGGGGCTGACTTCTCCTGCGCTGCACCACGTAGATCTCAGTCCGCCGGCGGAGTTCCGCCCGATCCACTGGCTGGAGCCGAAACTCAGCCCCGAGGACGACCCCCCACCCCCGTTCCCGCTTCAGGCGGCTTGAGCGGTAGGCCAGTTCCAGTTCGACCGGGGACAAGCGGGCAATGGAGGCGTTCAGAGGCCCACTTTCCCCCTTGCCCGCTTTTCCCAGGACCTGATGTTGCAAGATTTCGGCCAAATATAGGGAACTGGCGATGTCACCGTCTGAAGCCCCGGCATTTCCGACGATCGCGCCCCCCACGGTCCCAGGCACACCCACCGCCCATTCCAAACCTGACCATCCTCTCTGGACAGTCTGCCGCGCCACGAGTCCCAGTGCTGCTCCCGACTCACAGCGCACGAGTGGAAATTGGTCGCTGGTTGACCCGAACGTGACCCTCTTGGCCCGGTTGATCAGCACGATTTCACGGCAACCCTGGTCGGAGACCAAGACGTTGGATCCGGCCCCCAAGACCAGGTAGGCTTGCCCCATGGCCCACAGCTTGCGGACCGTGTCGGCAAGATCCGCAGCGGATCTCACCTCGATAAGGCCGTCCGCGTTTCCTCCAATTCGCGAGGTGGTGTATCGCGCCAGCGGAACATCCAGCCGCAGGCCCGGGCCGAAGGCCTGCCGCAGTTCGGCAGCGCGGGCAAGACTCATGCCGCCTCCCCTGTGCCGTGGGGCGTTGCTTCGGGAGCCCCAGGAACGGGCCCAGGGCTTCCCCCTGCCGACGACAAGCGGTCCTTCAGTAGCGTCCCAACCCGGTTCCCTTGGCCTGCGCTTAGGGTGATCACAAGGTCGCCGGAACGGGCCCGCGACGCGATCCATTCGGTCGCGCTTTCGACTCCTTCCGCATAGGCCGCTCTTTCGCCAATCCGGGAGGCGATCCCGCGGGAGGAATAGCCGGCGTCTTCCGGCTCGCGAGAGCGGAAGACCGGCAACACGACGATTTGGTCCGCGTCCTGGAAAGACCTGACAAATTCCTCCTCGAGGGCGCGGGTCCGCGAAAAGGTGTGAGGCTCCCAGACAGCCCAGATCCGCCTTTCGGGATAGTGTTGCCGGGCGGCGGCCAGGGTCGCGCGGATCTCACTGGGATGATGGGCGTAGTCGTCCACGACCAGCACCCCCCCCGTCTCACCGATGACCTCGAAGCGTCGCCTCGCTCCCTGGAACTTCCTTGCCGCCGCGGCGGCCGTTTCAAACGGCACCCCGCACAAGTCCGAGACGCACAGGGCAGCCAGACAGTTTCGAACGTTGTGCAGGCCGAGAAGCTGCGTCGTGACTTGCCCCAGAATGCGGGGCCGGTCGCCTCCGTCTTTCCGCGCCACCAGGAACTGGCTTCCTTTTTCCGCCTGCGCCTGCCAGTGAAGGGCAACCCAGTCCGCACCCGAAGCGTCCATGCCGTAGGTGCGGACATGGGCTGAGACCCCAGCCGCGGCCTGGAGCGCGGCTGGCGCATCGGCACAGGGAACCACCCAGCCCTTGTCCGGAATGCGCGCCAGAAATTCGTGAAAGGCGGCCAGGACCTCAGCCAGAGTGGGATAGCAGTCCGGGTGATCGTGTTCCACATTGGTGACGACCCCGATTTCCGGATCCAGGCCCAAAAAAGTGCGATCGTACTCGTCCGCTTCAATCACAAAGTAACGCCCCCGTCCGGCGTGTCCGCTGGCGCCGCCAAAATCTTGCAGCGTTCCGCCCACAATAAAGGACGGGTCGAGGCCGGCCTCGGCCAATAAGAAGGCGATCAGCCCGGTGGTTGTCGTCTTGCCGTGGGTGCCCGAGATGGCAATGGTCTGGAACCCCCTGGTCAGCTCCCCCAGGAATTCCGACCGCTTGTAGACGGGCAGGCCGGCCCGGCGCGCCGCCTGGACCTCGGGATTCTCCGGTCGAATGGCCGAAGAAACTAACACGGCTTGTGCCCCCTTGAGGTGATCCGCAGAGTGCCCCAAAGCCACGGTGGCCCCCAACTCCCTCAGGCTGCCGAGCGTCAAAGATTCCATCTGGTCAGAACCGCTGACCTCATGGCCCCGCTCCAGCAAGACCTGGGCTATGGCCGAAAGGCCCGACCCACCGATCCCTACCAAGTGATAATGCATGGGCTCACACAAATACGACAATCACAAAGACGGAAACGACGGCAACGACGACCAGAAGCCAAGTCTCCCCCAGCAGGACAGGGGGCATGTAGCGCATCATGGTGACGATCTGCGGGTTCTGCGCAGTCTGGCGCGCGAATTCCAATCCTGGAAAGGGATATCCTGCCATGTGCAGGAAGTACCAAATGCTGCCAAAGACCAGGGCCCCGTTGACCGCGCCCAGGACGAATCCCAGAAGCCCGTCCTGCACGTGCTCGCGCAGAAAGCGGTTTTCCGGCACCCAAGGCACCTTCGGGGCGAGGTATCCAAGATAGGCCATCAATCCCACAAGACCCGCCCTCACCCAAAAGAGGGTATCCGTGCTCAAGGTGGACAGAATCCCCGTCGCGTATTTGTTCAGAAGCAGGTTGATGAACAGAGCAATCACCATGCTGAAACTCACCAGCAATTCCTTGGCCCAACCGCGCAACGAGCCGATCAGCGCGAAGACGAAGACCAGCAACCAGAAGACCAGCGCAATGGTCATTCTTTCTGGCCCTTATCTTTGGCCAAGCGAACGAATTCCTGCGCCAGCCGGGCCGACCCATCCTCGACGCGGATCGCGCGCAGCGCTCGCTGCATCCGGGCCAGACGATCTCGATCCCTCTCGAGCTCCAGGATGGTCGTCTTCAGTCTGGCCCCCAGATCCCGCTCGGCCAACTTGATCGCTCCGCCCCGGCGGACCAAGTAATCTGCGTTTTCCTCCTGGTAGCGCCCCGCATGCGGATACGGCACCAATATGGAGGGGAGCAGGAAATGCGGGTACTCTCCCAAGATCGAAGCCCCAGCCCGAGATACGGCCAAGTCGCCTGCGGCCAGAGCCAAGCCCATTTCCTCGTACAAGAACGGGAAGGCATGATGCCTGGCTCGCAGATCGGGGGGGAGGTTGCCAGCCACCTGGCAGACCTGTTCCCAATCTGAACTCCCGGTGATGTGAATGACTTCCAGATGCTCGAGCAAATCCGCCAATGCGGCTTCCACACCCCGGTTGATTGGCCTGGCCCCGCGGCTGCCGCCCAGGATCAGCAGCACGAACCCCTGGCCTTCAATCCCAAAATGTCGCCGGGCCTCTTCCCGCTCCGCTGCCATCAGTTCTTGGCGCAGAGGGTAGCCCGTGACCACCGTATCGGTACTGCGCGCAAACCAAGCCCGGCTTTCCGCCGCCGAGAGCGCCACTCGCTGTGCCAGCCGGGCGGTGAACCGCATGGCCAAGGCGGGCTGGAGGTCCGGAAGGAAGGCCAGGATGGGCACACGGTTCACCCAGCTGGCCAAGGCGGCCGGGACGGCCACGTACCCGCCGGTGACCAAAAGGACCTGGGGGCGAAAGTCCCGCACCACCGCGAGCGATCGAAGAAACCCGCGCGCCAAGCTGAGGCCGTTCGGCAGCATTCGGCCCAGGCCGACACCGTGCAACCCCGCCGCCGGAATGGAGTGGTAGGCGATCTGGTAGCGAGGCACGATGTCCGCTTCCATGCCCCCTTCTCCTCCGATCCAGAGGATTTGCGCCTCAGGGTCGTTTCGGCGAAGAGTTTGGACTACCGCTAGCGCGGGAAAGATCCCCCCGCCCGTTCCACCAGCGCTGATCAGCCCCCGCATGGGTCATCTCTTCTTTCCCACGAGCATGGCTGGTGCGCGACACGTTCAGTACGATGCCTGTAGCCGCCAGAGTCATGACCAGGTTGGACCCACCGTAGCTAAAGAAGGGAAGCGGGTTCCCCACTAAAGGCAACAAGGCCAGGATGGTCAAGACATTGACCAGGGCCTCGGCGGCAATCCAAGTCGTGAATCCTGCGGCGAAGAGCAAGCCCAGGGAGTCGGGCGCTCGCAGGGCGATCTGAAATCCTCGGAACGACAATGCGGCAAAGAGGGCCAGGACAATCAGATCCCCCACAAAACCCAGTTCCTCTGAGATCACCGCAAAGACGCTGTCCGTATGCGCCGCCGGAAGGGAAAAATACTTGAACTCACCGGCCCCCGGCCCGACCCCCAGCAAGCCTCCCCGCGACACCGCCGACAATGCTTCAATGACCTGCAGGTTGGCCTCACGGATATCCTTCCATCCCGCCAGATACTGCTCGATGCGGGCGGGACGAACAAGCATCGCCAAGAGGAGGCCTCCGGCGACCATGACGACCGTGGCCACGGCCACGTCCCGGTAGCTACCTCCGCCGAAAAAGAACATTGCCATTCCGATGACGACGATCGTGGCGGCCGCGCTCAGGTCCGGCTCGAGCAAAATCAGGCCCGCAAACAATCCGATCAGGAGCGCAAAGGGAATGAGACCCAGAGACGGGTTGCGGAGAACCTTGGCTTTGGAGACCAGCCAGACCCCCAGGTAGACCACCGTGGCAAACTTGGCCACTTCGGAACCCTGGATTGACTCCTGCACAAGACCTCGCCGGGCAGAGCCGTTCCAGTTGACGACCACTACGGCGATCAACAGCACGACCGTAACCAATCCTACCGGGACGGCCAAGCGCTGCCAGCGGTGGTAATCCAGCCGGAAGGTGACAAACAAAAGCACCAGGCCCAAAGCCGCCCAGGCCAGCTGGTGCGAGAAAAGGTACCAGATGGACTGATTGGGAGAAAGCTCATAGGAGGCCCCCCAGCTGCTGGAGGCATCGACAATCAATCCAAACACCAGGAGCGTCAGCACCAGCAAGAGATACACGGGGTCGAACCCGATGTCGGACCCGCGCATTCGGGCCCCCGGACCAGAGTTCATCATTCGCCAGCCTCCTGCTGGAGTTGCTTCACCCACTCTCGAAAGCGCTCCCCCCGTTCTTCGAAGTCATGAAACTCGTCAAAGCTGGTCCCCCCCGGGGCCAAAAGGACGACCGATCCGGGCCGGGCAACCTTCGCCGCCGCCCTGACCGCCTCCTCCAGGCCGGCGCAACGGGTGACGGTCATGGGGCGTCCCAGATTGGGGGTGGAGGTAAGAGCCGACTCGAGCAGCGCGGCAGACTCGCCGAAAAGGATGAGATGGTCCACTCGGGACCGAACCCGGAGGGCCCAGTCCTCCCAAGGGAGTTTCTTGTCCCTTCCGCCGGCCAGCAGCACCAACGGCTCGGAAAAGGATTCGATGGCGGCGATGGCTCGTTCTGGTGCAGTGGCGATCGAGTCGTTGTACCAGTCCGCCCCCTGAATGCGGCCGACAAACTCCAGGCGATGGGGAACTCCGGGAAAGCGTCGGATGGCCTCCCCCATCTCCTGGGCTGGGACCCCGGCCAGACTCGCCAGCAGGCAGGCGGCCACGACGTTCGCCAGGTTATGGCGGCCCCGCAGCCGGATCTCGCGCGAGGGCAGCACCCGAGCGTCGCGGCGAGCCCGACGAACCACAATCCAGCCCTCCTCGAGAAAAGAACCGTCGATCCAATCCTGGGCCGCGTGCGAGTCGAGGCTGAAGAAGGCGCTCCTTCCCTGAGCTCGCTCCAAGAGACCTCGCGCCTCGGGGCTGTCCCAGCCCAGAACGGCCCAATCCTGCAGGCCTTGGGCCTGCAGGATCCTGGCTTTGGCCTCCCGGTAGGCCGCCATGGTCCCATGCCGGTCCAGGTGGTTGGGGGTCAGATTCAGGATCGCCGCGATGTTCGGGCTGCGCGTCATCCACTCCAATTGAAAGCTCGACAGTTCCATGACCACCAGGTCCCCAGGCCGGACCTGCTCGAGCTCCGCAATCAACGGGTTGCCGACGTTGCCTCCCATCCACACTGCGGCAGGCTTCGCGAAGGCGGTGCTGGCCCGGGCAATCTCCGCTACCAATGCGGTGGTCGTTGTCTTGCCGGCCGAGCCCGTGATGCCGATCGTTCGAGCGGGACAAGCTTCCAGGAACACTTGAGAATCGTTGGAGATGGGAATCCCTCTTCTGCGGGCCTCCACCACAAGGGGCAGGTCGCCCGGAACGCCGCCGGACAGGAAGAGCATGTCGGCCCCGTCCAGAACCTGCAGGGGATGGCCTCCCAGGATAAATTCCAGGTTGAGGCCCCGCAGCGCCTCGAGGCGCTCCCCCAGGCTCTCCGCCGACTTGAGGTCACTGACAACCACGTGAGCTCCCTGGGCCGCGAGATAACGCGCGAGTGCTGTGCCCTGGCGCGCCAACCCCAGAATGACGACCCTCAACCGCGAGTAATCCATCTCTCGATTCGAACGCCGCTACGCGACTCTTACCCGCAGGACAGGAATCACCTTGGAACGGCCTGGCGTTGCCTCTCCAAGGCGCCCAATGAGGCAGGCAACGGGATGGGCCCCTCGGATTCCTCAACACCGAGCCAAAAGTGGTTCGGCAAGACGGTGCGAGAGGACCGCACGACCATGCCCGCGACCAGCTCTACGCGCCTCCCGCTTTTGCGGTCTGACCTGTTGCCTGACGGCTCGATCGTGCTGGGATGCAGGTAGCAGGTATTCGCACGGCGACCGTATTTCTGGGAATAGTAACGAGCGGCACGCTCCAACCGTTCCTGCAACGGTCGCTGTGTGTCGCCATCGAACCAGAGCATTCCGAGTTCCATCGCAGCCCTCCTCGACCTGGATTACGCGAGTACTCCCCGCCGGGTCGGCGCCCTAAGCCACGGCGAGCGCCACTCCGACCATGGCGGCGAGCAATCCCATGAGCCAGAAGCGTTGAACGACCTGGGTCTCGCTCCAACCCAGGAGCTCAAAATGATGATGAAGGGGCGCCATCCTGAACAGGCGTCGCCCCTTGGTCCATCGGAAAAAGACAACCTGCAGAATCACACTGAGGGTCTCGCTGGCCGGGATAATGGCGATGAGGGGCAGGAGAGCCCACTGGGCCGTCATGAGCGCCACAACCCCGAGCAAGGCCCCAATGGCCAAGGAACCGGTATCGCCCATGAACATTTGGGCCGGGTACGCGTTGTACCAAAGGAAGGCGAACAGGGCCCCCACCACCGTGAAACAGAAGCGCACCAAGAACACTTGCCCCTGAATCCCCGCAATGAGCGCATAGGCGACGAACGCGGTTGCGGCCACCAATCCCGCCAATCCATCCAAACCGTCGGTGATGTTGATGGCGTTCGTGGAGGAGACGATGACCAGGACCGCCACGGGGAGGTACCCCAGGCCGAGGTCAAAATATCCCGGAACGCCCGGCAAGAAAGCGCCCGGCACATTCAGCACATACTTAAGGCCGATGGCCACGATCAAGGCCATGACGCACTCCGCAGCAAGCTTCTCCCGGACCCGCAACGGTCGTCCGTGCAGCCCCAACCAGTCGTCGACGGCCCCGAGCGCCGCGAAGGCGAGCATGGCGCCCAGAGGAAGGAGAATTGACCGGCCCAAAAGGGAACGGCCCAGGATCGAGACGGTGTTCAGCAGGAGCGTGATGACTACCACCGGGATAATCACCAGCAAGCCGCCCATTGTGGGAGTCCCCAGCTTGGACTGGTGGCTGCGTGGTCCTTCGATGCGGATCTGCTTGCCAATTCCCAGTCTGCGAAGCACCTGGAGCAATGGTCCTCCCCAAATCACGGTCAGAGCGAAGGTGATGCCTCCCAGACTCAAGGCCATCGGCATTCCAACGTTCACAGGTCACTCTCCAGCGAACCGACAATACGATCCAGGCGCAGGGCATGCGACCCTTTGACCAGCACCACATCCCCGGCTCGGATCCGATCTTTCAAATACGGAAGGGCCTCCTCTGCCGTTGCATACGCTGAAATCTTGGCCGAGGAAAGACCCTGCAGGTGGGCTTCTTCCGCAATCCAGCGCGCTTTTTCGCCGATGGTGACGAGCTCGTCGATGACCTCCGCGGCGCGGGCACCGACCATGCGGTGTCCCTGTTCTTCAAATCCCCCCAGCTCCAGCATGTCCCCCAGCACGGCCATCGGACGCCCGCCAAGTTCAGCCAGCAAGTTCAACGCGGCGATCATCGAATCGGGGGAGGCGTTGTAGGTGTCATCCACAATCAAGGAACCGTTTGGGCCTTCTACGGTGACCAGCCGCAACTGCACGGCGGGAGCCGTCAATCCCTCAAGGATTTCCTGCCATGTCAGGCCGACGACCAATCCCACCGCTGCCGCCCGGAGCGCCGTGTGGACGGAGTGCTGTCCCAAGAGCGGGACCTGCAGATGCAAGGTCTCTCCCCGGAAGCTGACCGTAAAGCGGATCCCTTTCAATCCGAGCGAGGTCACATCGCTGGCCCTCAGCTCCGCCTCGGGATCCAGGCCGTAGAAGAAGACCCTGGCTCGGCTGGAAAACGCCATTCCCCGCACCCGCTCGTCGTCATAGTTCAGGATCGCTGTTCCGCTGGGAGGCAGGGCTTCCAGGAGCTCCGCCTTGCCCCTGACAATGGCCTCCAGGCTGCCCGCGCGCTCGAGGTGAACAGGCCCGATCATCGTCACCACGCCGATCTCAGGACGAGAGATTTCGCACAACAGGCGAATGTCCCCGGGGAGGTAGAACCCCATCTCCAGCACGGCAAAACGGTGGGAGCTGGTGGCTCGAAGCAGCGTGAGCGGAAGGCCAATTTCATTGTTAAAGCTGGTCTCGCTGGCCAGCGTGGCAAAGTGAGTGGAAAGCACGTTGGCCACCAGTTCTTTAGTCGTGGACTTGCCGACGCTGCCTGTGATTGCGACGACTCTCAACTCCGGCAATCGCTCCCGCCAAAGGCGGGCAATCTTTTGCATGGAATCCAAGGTGTTGTCCACCCGCAGGCAGAGACGAAGGGGCGCCTTCGGATCCAACTCCTGTGCCGGGCCAGCCCCCAAGGCCCCGGCCGTGAAATCCAGCGCAGGAAACCCAGGCACATCGTTCTGAACGAGGGCGACGGCCGCTCCCCGCTTGAACGCGTCGGCGACAAACGAGTGGCCATCGGTTTTCTCCCCGGGGAGGGCGATGAACAGGCAGCCTGGAATCGCCATGCGGGAATCAATCACGGCGTCTGTGAGGACCCGTCGGCCCAGAGCCTTTAGGTCCGGCAGGTCCGGAGCTGGAGCATTCAACGCTTCAAAAACCACTGACAGATCCAACATGCCTATCCTGCGTGTCGCAACTCCTCATTGCGAGGCGGCCAGCTGCTGGCGGACCGCGTCCGGCGGAATTCCCAAGATCGCGAATACCCGCGGGGCCAGTTCGGCGAACAGGGGAGCCGCGGTGATCGATCCATACTGCATGTCGCCCGCCGAGGTGGGCTCATCAATGCGAATGAGGATGAGCACCTGAGGATCGTCCGCGGGCCCCCAACCCACGAAGGAGGCGATCGTCTTTGTCCCGACGTAGGGCGGGATGTCAGCCGTCCCCGTCTTTCCGGCAATCTTGTAGCCCGGCACAAGGGCCTTGGATCCTTCGGTCAGCAGGGATTGCACTAGCATCTGGTTCAACGTACCGGCCGTCGCGGCAGAAATGGGTTGCCCTATCCGGACCGGGCTGATCTCCTGAACGGACCCGTCGGGGCGGATAATCGCCTTGACGACATGGGGGACCATCAGGACCCCGTGATTGGCTACCGCCGCAATGTCAGCCGCCAGATGTAGCGGCGTCACGGAAACCCCTTGCCCGAAAGCATTGGTGGCCAAAGTAGCATCGGTCCAATCCGTGTCTCCCGGCCGACGCAGAACTCCAGGGGCTTCAGGCAGATCAACGCCGATGGTCCGTCCTATCCAAAAGCGATCCATGTAGTCGTAGAAATCGGCGGCCCCCATCTTTTGGGTCGCGACCCAGGCTAGACAGGTGTTGATCGAATTGGCCAGGCAGCCTGTCATGTCCTGCAATCCAAAGACCTGGGGGGTCCAGTTGTGGATTACCAATCCCCCCACTTCTAAGGTGCCTTGGTCCACGAAGGTGGTCCCCGGTTCCACTTTGCCAGAATCAAGCGCCGCGGCCATGGTCAGGACTTTGAACGTGGATCCCGGCTCATAGGGAGCCTCGGTGTTGAGCGAAGGGACCTGCCCCTCGGGGTCCTCGGGAAGTCTCCCCTTCGCTTGGAAGACGGCCTGAAAGCCGCTGGGGTCGTTGAGGTCGGCGGGGGGATAGTCGGCCATTGCCAGAATCTCGCCCGTTTGCGGTTGCAGGACAAGGATGGACCCGCGCGAGGCATGGCTTCGCTGGATGCCCTCCTGCAGGACGGCCTCGGTTGCGGCTTGGATTTGCCGATCAATCGTAAGAATCAGGCTGGCCGAAGGTTGTGCGTTGTCGATGTTGTTGGTAATGTCGATGGGCACGACCGTCCAGGTCACATCCTCGCGGGTTCCCTGAAGGATGCTGTTGTAGTAGTTCTCCACTCCCCAGTCCCCCGTTTCCAGGTAGTAGCGCAGCACTCCTTGGTCCGCATTCCCCGGCTGGTCGCCAGATTGGCGGCTGTAGCCAATCACTTCCGATGCCAAGGTCCCCTCCGGATAGTAACGGGTGTACCAAGCTTCGGAGCGGATGTCGAAGAGCAACGGGTCGCTGTGGAACTCGCCTTTGGCGTCCGCCGTCTGACCTTGCGCAATTTCGAGTTTGGCCTCCTGGGATTCGTCCAACCAAAGTGGGACCGCCGCCAGGGAGTCGCCGCTTCCCACGGCGTCGCTGGACAAGGTGCACGTGCTCAGGTGCTCTCCGTTCGCCGCTCCTCCGCTGAGACTGCGGTCGAGTTCCTGCAGGGATTGAACCACGGGGGAAATGTTGATCCGGGCCCCCGTCACCTGTCCTAGCTCTCCCAGGACGCTCGCAATCGAGACGCTCGCGGACCCGTGGTTCTCCGCTGCCGAGAGATCCTGCGCCCAAAGGTACTGCTGGCAGTTGTCAAGGTAGAGGCGATAGTGAGTGACATTGCCCGCCAGGAGGTTGCCGTTCCGGTCGTAGATCAGACCACGCGGCGTCTCGATATGACGCACCAGTGGATAAGGAGCGGAGAAAAGTTCGGACCGACCCGGGGTGGGAAGTATCTGAAAACGCGTGAGTTGCACCAGGATGGCCGCCAGCGGAATCAGAAGCAAATATCCTGCGATGCGCACACGGTTTGCCAGTGTGGGGTTCAAGGCGAGTTGCTCCCCGCCTGTCCCAGGTGACTAACGAGCCAATCCAGCAGGGTTTGCCGATAGGCCGGAGAAAGTGCAGGACCGGGCTCAACGTAGAGCGTGCCAGCAGGGCCGATGTACACGGGGGTGGACACCGGAGCCGGTGGGATTTCAATAAACCCCATCGCTTGAGGCGAAACGGGTTCAAAGCCCAGCTCCTTGGCCCGGGCACTCAGCCAACTCTCCGATTGCCGACTCGCCAGTTCGGCCTGCTGACCATTGATCTGGCGGAGCAAGTCGTCCCGCTCGATGAGCAACGTCTGCACCTGGAGCCCAGCCTGTGCGGCCTGGGCACCGGTGAAGACGAATAGGCTGAGCGTAGCTGCCAGAGTGAGCACCACAGCGAGGCCCATCGCTAGAAGCCGAGTCTGCACCCGCCAAGGAGCCTGACGATAGGCTCTGGTCCGACTCCCTTGCGCTTCTGCAGCGGACGAATTCGGCACGGTCATCTCCGGCAGGCAGCCACCGGTAGCGCTGTTTCGGGGGCAAGAAACGCGCCTCGGTCGACCTTCTCGGCCACCCGAAGTTTGGCACTGCGCGAGCGAGGGTTAGCGCGCCGTTCTTCCTCGCCCGGACGAATCAGCCTGGGAGCTGGTTTGAACAGGGCCTGGATTTCTTCATCCTCGGCCGGAGCCAGGGATCCGCCTTTCCGGTTGAGCCGCATTGAGTTCCGCCGCAAGAACTGCTTCACGATCCGGTCCTCCAGGGAGTGGAAGGCAATCACGGTGAGCCGACCGCCCGGCCGCAACGCATTTCCCGTCTGGGGCAGAGCCTCCTCGAGCGCTTGCAGTTCCTCATTCACAGCGATGCGCAGGGCCTGGAACGTCCTCGTTGCCGGATGGATTCTCCAGCGCATCTTCCGAGCTCCCTGCCGCTTGACCACGCACCGTTCAACGACCTCAGCCAATTCCAGGGTTGAGCGGAGCGGGCGGTCATGAACTATCGCCCGGGCAATGGTGCGACTCAATTTCTCCTCGCCATAGACGAAGAGCAGCCTGGCAAGCTCCTCCTCTGATAGGGTGTTGACCAAGTCCTCAGCAGTCACCTGGCTCCCCGGGTCGAACCGCATGTCCAAGGGTCCATCCTCCCGAAAGGAGAACCCGCGATCGGCCTCGGCCAGCTGAAGAGAGGACAGGCCCAAATCGAGCAGGACTCCATCCACGGGCCCCCACCCCAGTTCCTTCAGCAGTCTCTCCAGGAACCGGAAGCTTCCGTGGCGCAAGATCACCCGGTCGGAAAACGAAGCCAAGTGCTGACGGGCGAACTCCAGGGCCTGCGGGTCTCGATCGATCCCCAGCAACAACCCGCTGGGGGATGATCGATCGAGGATTCCCCAGGCGTGGCCTCCTCCTCCGACGGTTGCATCAATGTAGCGCCCCCCCTCCCGGGGCTTCAGCCACTCAAGGACCTCTTGGTAAAGAACGGGGTGATGCGCCCTCGGGCCTCCCCTCCCCTCTTGCTCCGACTGCCCTCCGCCTGCAAGGCAGAGGACACGTTCGCTCATGGAATCTCACCGGTGGCTAGATCCAACGAGGCAAACCGACCCGAGTTGGATTCGGCATCGTTGAGCGAGGCCAGTTGTTCGCTCCACTTGACCGCATCCCAGACCTCGATGTACTGGCCGGCTCCGACCACAACAACCTGCGTGGCCAAGGCGGCATAGGTGCGCAGGTAGGGGGGAATCAGCACCCGGCCGACGGAGTCGAGATCCACGTCGGCAGCGCCCCCGAAGAGCAGTCGGAAGATGGCCCGGTGCGAAGGGTCCGTGGGTGTCAGCCCGTGGGCCTTCTGTTCGAGGAGTCGGAAGGTCTCCACGGGGTAGATAACGAGGCAAGGTTCGAATCCCCGCGTTACCACAGCTCCTGCGGCAAACCCCGCCCGGAGCTTAGCCGGGATCGTCAGCCTGCCCTTGTCGTCCAGGGCATGCTCGAACTCACCCAAGAACATGTGTTCGCATTCCCTCCATAAACATTGACGCCGGAAAGTCTCCGGCGCCCTTGCCCACTTCTTTCCACTTTCCCCCACTCGTGCCCACAGTATATGCACTTTGCCCCACTTGAACAAGTGGCAACGGAAAGTTTTAAGACACACGTCAGGTTTTCAGGGGAATTGCGGGTGGGAGACTCTGCTTTGCGGGGAACTCAACAGCGCGGCCAGCCAGCCCTCAGGCTGGGCACCCAAGTTGACCTGTAAGCCGCGTTCTGTCCCGGCCTTCTGGAAGATATTGCCTTCCACAGGAGTTTACGCCTTGCGGCTTCATCCTTCTACAAGGCCGGCGGCGATCATCCATCTCGGCCGACACGTTGCCGTGCGGCTCTAGCAGCCTACCCGAGGCTTGGCGGGCCGAGCCAGCCCGCACTCATTGGGCCTCTGCCCTCTGAGGTTCGCCTCTGTTTGGCCTTGCTCCAGGTGGGGGTTACCTAGCCGCCAGCATTGCTGCCGGCGCCGGTGGTCTCTTGCACCGCCATTTCACCCTCGCCACTGGGCCCGAGGGCTCAGTGGCAATCTTCTTCTCTGTGGCCCTTTTCCGGCAGGTCACCCCGCCCCGGGCGTTACCCGGCGCCTGGCTCTCTGGAGCGCGGACTTTCCTCGGCGCACCGGTGCGAGCACTCATAGTCCCATACCGGCACGACGCGATCGCCCGGCCAACTTGGGCACCCGAACCGAGTCTAACGGCTGGCGCAAACCGCGTCAAGGCAGGCCGACACGTCGAGCATCTCCGGTTTGGGTTCGGCTGCCAGGTCGGGCTCCCTTCCAAGGTTGTACCCCAAGCTGGGGGATGGCCCGCGGCAAGACGGTTGCGCCGACCTCTCGCCGCTTTCGACCCGCACCGAGAGTCCAAGTGCCCTGCGGACATTGACTGCTGCAAGGCCGCCGGCCTTGGAGCGCAAGCCGTCCGTGGGCGCGTCAGCCCACGCAGCTGGACGCATGTGCCGACCGCGGAAAAGAGGCGCTCACTGGGCGGGCAATGCAAGTTCGTTCAGGGAGGTGGTGCACCCACAGGCCGAGATGGTGTCCAGACCCCTGGTCAGGGTCCCAAAATACTCGACCCCGGCGCTGTCGGCCACCCAGCTGCTCATGTCGAAGGCCAAAGGGCCAGAAGCGGGAATCCATTCCCCGTTGTACCGTCGGGCCACGTGCACGTTAACACCTGTGGCCCGTCCCCCCTCGGCAATGTCACAGGAGGGATGGCCGATCCGATCCCCTTGCTTGAGAACGGCTCCTTGAGCGACACGATCCTTGTCTTCGATATGATAGAAGAGAAAAACCCAGCCCTTACGCTCGTCACTATACCCGTCCAGATCAAGGAGAACGATCGCGGGCTCACTTCGAGCCACAACCCCGTTGGCCGGAGCCACAACCCACGCATCGCTGTCGGCGCATCCCGTGACCGTTGAGGGCGGCGCAAAGTCGAGGGCGCCCCACGGCAGAGAGTCCCCCCAAGTGGTGTTCGGCCCCCCGGTGTAAGCCCAGACAGCACCAAGTTCAAAGGGGAGCGAGAGCTTCGGTTGCGTCAGGTTCCCGCCCATCAAGGTGACGGCCTTGGAGAACGGATCTCCAAAGAGGGCCCGATAGGTTTGGACGAACCCCTGGGGCCCCACGGCCTGATCAAATTCCTTCTGGCCAAAATACTGGGCCATCAAGTTCTGCACTGCAACCGTTCCGGCGTTTTGGTACGGGTCGGGTCGTGTCACTCTCCCGTCGGCAAGCTGAATCTGGGTCAGGCTGCCAATCCGCCAGCCGTAGTAGCCATTATTCAGCTGCTCAGCCGCCCACGTGAGTTGCAACGTCAGCCCCTCCCAAGCAGGATCGTCGTAGCCGAGAGGGTAGTCGATATCCTGTTGCGTCGGGGAGGGATTGGTAAGCCACCCGGAGCGGAACTGCAGGAGAGCTAGGAGAAGTCGGGGGCTGAGGGAGAAATTCTCCGAGATGACTTGGATGATATCCCAGCCAGGCCGGGTCAATCCGAACACATAGGCATGATAGCGAGACAGGTACCCGGGACTGTCCTCTACGTACTTCTGCAGGTCGAATCCAACCAGTCCCGGACTGTTGACCACCTCGCTATCCGGGAGGATCTTGAATGAGGTCCCAGTGAAAGGGGCGAAGTAAGCCGGGACACGCAGGTCTTTCCCGGGTTCCAGGGTTGTGACGTCCCGAGGCAACCATGGATTCGCCCCTCGAATGGCATCTACGGTGGTGTTGAAATGGGCGGCAACGGCCGGGAGAGTGTCCCCAGGCTGGGCCGGATAATCCAGAATCTGTCCGGGCACAATGGGCAGGCGTTGCGGCAGCGGTGTGGGCAGATTGCTGCTCGGATTCCCCGGGGTGAGGGTGGCCTGCTGGATTGGGGCAAGCTGTGGCTGCGAAGATTCAGGCAGGCAGGCGGCCAAAACCAAAAGGGTGACCGAGACAAGGAGTTTTCCCTTCCGGACGCTTATCCCACGCCGCATTGGCTCTCACTGCCAGACGAGGGACTGCAAATCGGCGCAAGCACACGCCTCCGCCGTGTCGCTACCGCGCTGGAGGTACCCCTGGTAGGGCGCGCCCCCAGCATGTGCTACCCACCCGCTGAGGTCAAAAGGCAGCGCGCCTCCCGCCGCGATCCACTCCCCGTTGAACTTCCGTGCGATGTGGACGTGCGTTCCCGTCGCAATCCCCCCTTCGCAGGAAGGATGACCGATGCGTTCGCCGGTTTCCACTATCGTTCCGACAGGCACCCGACCCTGGCTGGCGATGTGAAGATAGAGGATATCCCAGCCCGTTTCCTCCAACCCATCCCCGTCAAGATCAAGAACTACGACACCTCCTCCGCTTCTCACCACTAGGCCGGGAGCAACCGCCGTCACCCACAGGCTCGAAGGGGCGCAACCCGGGGCCACGGAGGGCGGGGCGAAATCGAGCGCCGCCTGGGCGCCCTGAAGCTCCCAGGCGCCGTGTGGGCCTCCGGTCAGGGCCCAGCGTTGGCCCGGGAGGAAGGGCAGCTGCAATGTCGGCTGGACCAGATTAGGGTAATAAAGAGGCTCGAACCGATCGACATTCGCGAAAGGATCGCCGAAAAACTTCTTGTAGGTCGCCACAAATTGCTGCAAATCGCGCTCCCAACTGGCCTGGTTTGGAGCCTGCAGCGAAAAATAGTATTGGAGCGCCACGGTGCCGGCGTTCAGGCTGGGTGCCAATCGCAAGGAGGTCCCATCCCCAAACTTAACTTCAAGTAGGCCGGCATCCCTCCAGCCATAGTAGCCAATGCTTAGGCGGTTGGTGGCCTCTACCAGCTGCGAGACCAGCCCTTTGTAGTTTGGGTCCAGGATGCCCATCGGATATTCCCGGAGACCTGGGGAGGGTGAGGCTTGGGTTACCCAACCGCTCCCCTGCTCCATCAGCGTCAGCAGAATCTTGGGGCTGATCGAGTTGTCCAACGCGAGTTCCTCTAGGATGGACGGCCCGTCCCCGAGGTCTTCGCTGGAGTCATAGTAACTGACAAGGTACCCGTTCATTTGACGAGCAAATGCCGAGGTATTGAAGGAGGCAAGGGCCGGCGAGTAGACCATTTCGCTGTCAGGGACCAGCTGATTGGCCGGGGTGGTTTTCCCCAGGCGCGAGGGAATGATCAGCTGCTCCCCCGGGTTGAGCAGTCCCTGAGTCGAAACTTTCCCGGCATAGGCCTGAATATCCTGCGGCGTGACCCCAAAGCGTATCGCCACAGTCCGCAGGGTATCCCCTGCTTGCGCCACGTAGAGCAATGGTCCGGGGGCAGTCACCATGACCGTGGCTGTGGCGGGGTAGGTCGGGCTGGGCAGAGGTGGAAGGGTCCAGACTGGCAAGGGAGTCAGGGTCGCAACAGCGCGCGTAGCGGCTGCGGTCTGCGATGGAGGCGGAAGCGTCCCCGTGGGGGAGGAGAGTTCCACCAGGACGGTCGGGAGAGGGGTGCCGGCCCCAGGCAGGACAACACCTTCACGGGAGCACGCCAGGGTCGCCCCGGCTAGCAAGAGGGCTACCCGCCCTAGGCGCACCAGACTCCTTGGAAGCGCGTGGAATCCCGATTTCAAGTGCCCGACCCCTTCCTAGAATGTGATGACCTCGTCCAGACATTTGCGCCCGCGTGCTTCCGCCTTCGTGCCACCGCGAGCAATATGCTCCCTCAAATTCCTGGGCAGTCTCTCGCCATCGTAAGCCGTCCAGGTTAGGGGGAAATAGCCAGCCGCCTGCGATCTACTCCCCCGTTGAACTTGCAAGCCGAATGCAAATCGGTTCCGATCGAAACCCCGCCCTCAAAACAATAAAGCCTGGCGGGACGCCCACCCTAACCCACCTCCCAACGGCCATCCAGTCTTGCGTGGCAACGTATCGGGTCAGAAGACTCATGCCGGTCCGCCCTTCGCCATCCCCATCGGTTGAGCCCCCGTGACTTCAAACAACGACTGCATGGTCCGCCCTGCCAGGTCGCCAAGGGGGAGGAGTGCATCGCCGGAGATCCTGCGAAAGCACCGAGTCCAGCCCACAGGCCCAGCCATCGTCCCGGGCCATGTCGGTCCCCCAAGGAACACCATGTTACACCCCGTTGAAAAGAGAGATGAAAAAGGGATTACGACCGATCGACTGATACCCGGGGGGTCAGTCCCCAATCGAAGGGGCCTTCAGGTCTCTCATGAGTTGTGAAGGTTCCCGATAGCCAAGTGGCGATTTGCCCCCCTCACCCAGGAGAAGACCAGGCCGGAGAAGTGTTGGACCGCCTCATCTAATTCTGATTCCGAGGCCGCTGCAAACAACCTGGCCGTCGTCGAGGCCCCAGTAGTCCCTTTGGCTGGCCAGATGCAATCGCCGCGGTCGAGATCATTGGCAGTCCAGGCATGTTGGAGATAGCGCCTGTTCTTGCCATGCCAAGAGACCGTCAACTGGTCGGGACAGAGGACCGTGAGATGGCGCCCGGTTGCCATCCGCTTTGGTATCCCGGTACGAGAGCAGCAAGACCAGGTTCACGGGACACCCTGGCCGGACGAAAAGGACGATCTCCGTTTCCAGGAGATCGTGGCCCTCCGTAATCTTCCCATGGGGGGCCAAGGGCCTCCCTTTGGACTGCAATGACGCCAAATTCGCATAGCGGATGGCAGTTAGCCGGCCCTAACCTCCGGGAGGATCCGGAGATCTGGGCACGGGGCTGCGGACGCAGCGACCAGGAACACGGATTGCCTGCCAACCGAAAGTTGGTCCGGATTCGGATAGGAATTCAGAACCTGCAGCGCTTGCCAGCCCACGCCGAGCTCTTCCGACGCTGGGGAGCCAAGATCGCGCTCCCTGGACCTATGCGGCAGATTGCGGGAGCTTTGATCCGCCCCTGGCAGGGCGGGATGGCGCGCGTGTTGAGAGTTCGAAAAGATTTGGGCAGCGCCCTAGGGGCGCCTCCCTCTCGGCGCCCAGGCTGCCA
Organism: Anaerolineales bacterium; assembly: GCA_049511715.1. Classification (GTDB taxonomy): domain Bacteria; phylum Chloroflexota; class Anaerolineae; order Anaerolineales; family RBG-16-64-43; genus JBEKHT01. Next base: position 132,725 of record JBEKXU010000007.1, on the reverse strand, counting down.
ATGGCCGCGGGAAGAATCGCGAGTTGGAGTGGAGGTCCATCCCCGGGCAACCCCCGATGAAGCCGCCCCCCGCCCAGGCCGCGACAAAGAGGCCTGCCTCCGCCGGCGAGCTTGGCGTCAACACAAGGAAATTGGCCACCAATTCCGGAGCGTTTTGAGGGCTCTTGGCGGCCCTGCGACCCGGAATCTCCCGCCATGGCGTCCCTTGCTATTGTTTTTTTCTTCGCGGGCAGGTATGATTACCCGAGCGTTGAGGAGGGGAGGAGAAGACTTGGCTGGCAAGAAAAAGTCGGTGGTCCCATAGCCACCGACGCAAGAGAAGGCCCCTTCCTTCAGCCCGTCTTGACCAGGGTCCGCAGGCATCTTGCGCAAAGGGTCTTGTGTAGCTTACGCTTCCCTTGCCAAACTGCCGCCTTTTGCAAGTTCGGCCGAAACGCGCGGCGCGTCGCCCGGTTCGAGAAGCTCCGGTTGTGGCCGAAAGTCGTAGTCTTCCCGCAATTCTCGCACTTCGCCATAGCAATAGCCTTCCATTTCAGGATTATTTGGGCCGATCGGACAAATAGTACCACAGCGGTTGGATCGGGGCAAGATGTTCTCTAGCCAGGGATGAGCTGAGGTGGGCATGACGACGGGCGGGAACGCTCCACTCGGCAGTATCTGTATTTCTCGGCGAGCCATTGCGTCGTTGGCCAGCCAGGCCGCTCTCCAGTCCTACGGAGTCGTGGGGATGGCCGCGCGAGGCTACTTTGAGGGTTTCATCCGCGCTCCGGCCCGGGACCCCCGCCAGGGGGTGGAGATACGCTATGAAGGGGACGAGATCTGTATCGATCTATTCGTCGTGCTGGAGTACGGGACGCGTATCGCCACCGTGGCCCGGAGCATAGCCGACACCGTGCACTACCAGATTGAGCACACCTTGGGGTTGCCCGTCCGGGAGGTAAATGTTCATGTCCAGGGCCTGCGCGTGAGCAACACAGACTGATGGGCTGAAACCACTCGTGACCCAATACCCTTCTTCCTTGGGTATCGACCCGGCTGAGCGAAAGGGCGGACTCTCGGCTCGTCCCCGATTCGATTTGAGGGAAGTGGACGGGATCCTGCTCAAGCTCCTGGCTAACGCGGGGCTGTCCTGGCTGAGCGCCAACCAGCAGACGGTCAATGCGCTGAACGTGTTTCCGGTGCCCGATGGAGACACGGGTACGAACATGGTGCTGACCATGCAGGCCGCCTGCCGGGAGATCGCGAATGGGCACGAACGAAACATCGGCAAGGTCGCCCACGCCATCGCTCAGGGGGCGCTGATGGGGGCTCGCGGCAATTCCGGCGTGATCTTATCCCAGCTCTGGCGCGGTTTTTCCCGGAGCCTGGATCAGCGCCCGAGGATGAATTCCTCTGACATCGTGTCGGCTCTGAAGGCGGCCAGGGACACAGCCTATCAAGGGGTCGTGCGGCCCGTGGAGGGCACGATTCTGACTGTCGCCAGCGACGCCGCGCAGGCGGCCGACGAGGCGCAGGCAAAGAACTCTACCCCTCTGCAGATGCTCGAGCAGGTCGTTGAAGCCGCCGACCGGTCGGTCCAGCGCACACCCGAGCTCCTGTACGTCCTGCGGGAAGCGGGTGTGGTGGACTCCGGAGGCAAAGGCCTGTTCTTTATTCTCGAGGGGATGCTACGCGTGATGCGTGGCGAGTCGGTGGATCAGCCGTCCACAACGGTCCAGCCGCTTTCGGCGGTCCAGATTCTCGAAGCCGAGGAACTTGTCGAGCCCGGTCAGGATTACGAGGTGGTGGTGGACTTCCGTCCGGACCGTCCTCTGGACCTGGAGACCTTCTACAGCGACCTCCAGAAGATGGGGACCTCCATCCAGGTGGGCCAAGGGGAGGACCTGTATCGAATGCACATTCACGTGCCCACCGAAAAGCGCTATCGTCCTGTGGACTACATCATGAAACTGGGGAGCGTCTCCAAGGTTTCCATTGAGAACCTTCTGGAACAGACGGCGCTTTCGAACCGAAAGCAGTCCAAGGGGAATTACCGCCTGGCCGCGGTCGCGCCGGGGCAGCTTGCATCCGTGGTTGTGGCACCGGGAGAGGGTCTGGCCCGCGTGTTTGCGTCGCTTGGGGCCGCGGCCATTGTGCCTGGCGGGCAGACTATGAATCCCAGCACCCAGGAGATCTTGAAGGCCTTCGAGGATCTTCCGAGCGATCAGATTATCCTTCTCCCGAACAACAAGAACGTGCACATGACCGCCCAGCAAGCCAAGGAGTTGACCGTCAAGCGGGTCATGATCGTACCTTCGGGCACGGTGCCCGAAGGCATTGCCGCCATGCTCGCTTTCTGCGCCGAGGGAAGGCTGGAGATCGTGGCGCAGGCGATGACTCAAGCTCTCTCGAACGTTCAAACCGGGGAAATCACCGTGGCCACCCGGGATGTGGAGCTGAATGGTCTGCAAGTCAAAGAGGGCCAGATGATCGGGTTGCTTAATGGAGAACTGGCCGTCAGCGGCGAGACTCTTCAAGAGACTCTCGAGCGGCTTCTCGAACATGGTCGGGCGCAATCTTGTGAATTGATTGCTCTCTACTGGGGGAGCGATCTGACCGCCTCGGAGGCCAAGACGATCGAGGAAAAGATCCGCAGCAAGTATCCCACGCAGGAAATCGAGTTGATCGAGGGGGACCAGCCCCATTACCCCCTCATCCTCTCCCTGGAATAGGTGCGCTGGGTTCACCCAAATGGCGGGATAGAGGTGCGATTGTGAGCATGTCAAGGGCACGCATCGTGACGGACAGTTCGGCCTGGCTTCCCAATCCCGAGTTTTTCTCGAAGCACAACGTGGCGGTCCTGCCGCTGACGATTCATTTGGGAACTCGATCCTACCTCGACGGGTCGGAAATCAACTCGCAGGTTCTCTACGACCTGAGCCGGCAGCAGGGGACCCTGCCGGTCTTGGCCTCCCCAAGCGTCGAGGCCTTTGCCGCCGTTCTGGAGGGCCTGACTCGCTGCACGAAGGATATCGTCTGCATCCATGTGTCGGACAAGCTGAGCCGCACGTTCCGGAACGCCCGGGCGGCGAGTGAGGAATTGCTGGGGCGAGCCAACATCGCCGTCATCGACTCGCAGACGACTTCCGCGGGATTAGGGGTGTTGATTGAGGAAGCCGTACGATTGGCCGAGGAGGGCGCGACTCTCGAAGATATCGTCAGGCAGGTTCGTTACCTGGTTCCGCGCCTCTACGCGGTGTTCCTGGTCGAGGACTTAGCCTACCTGCAACGAACTGGACATCTCAGCCGCGCCCAAGTCCTCCTGGGAGAGATGCTGGGCGTCAAGCCCTTCCTTTCTTTGGAGGACGGGACTTTCGTCCCGCTCGAAAAGGCACGCACCCGCGAACAAGCCGTTGAGAAACTGGTCGAGTTTGTGAGTGAGTTTTCCAACCTGCACAATCTCGTGATCCTGCAGGGGCTGGAGGAGGCGCAACAGGACGGCCAGCTTTTGATCGAACGGATTCACGACCTCTTCCCAGCCTGCCGTGTCCAGGTGGCCGAGCTGGGAGCCTCCGTGGCAGCCCTGCTCGGCCCGCGGGCGATCGGAGTGATTGCCTTCGACTCTCCCGCCCGGTAGTCAGGAGGCAATGGGAATTGGGGGCTCATTGAAGGGTCAGGCGATGACCGTGGGGTTGGTGACGGACAGCACCTGTGACCTTCCCGACGCCGAGGCCGGACGCCTCGGCGTGGAGGTGGTACCGGCCATCCTCGTCGTTGGAGGCCGCGGGCTCCAAGACGGCATCGATCCTGTGCGCACGGAGAGCTATCGGCGACTGACCACTCGCTCCTCTCTGGCGACCACGGCAGCGCCGTCCGCGGGGGCTTTTGAAGCTGCGTATGCCAAGTTGTTGATGACTGGGGCGGCCGAGGTTCTCTCCATTCACATCAGCTCCCGGCTGAGCGGGATCTACAACACCGCCGGGGTGGCTGCGAATCGCTTTCAGGACCGGATCCAGGTCGTCCACAGCGGTCAAGTATCGCTGGCTTTGGGGTTCCAGGTCATGGCCGTAGCGAAAGCCGCTCTCCGGGGAGCTTCCCTCGGTGCGCTGCTGGACCTGCTCCGTGATCTGAAGCAGCGGGTCCGCTTCATTGCCTTGATTGATCACCTGGAGAACTTGCGCCGCAGCGGCAGGATCAACTGGCTACAGGCAGAACTCGGCAACCTTCTGCAGATCCGGCATCTGGTGACGCTGTCGGGAGGGGCCGTGGAACGAATAGGCCAGTTTCGCACCCGATCCAAGGCTCTGGCAGAGCTGATGAAACAGGCCGCGTCGTGGACTCCCCTCGACCAGCTGGCCGTACTCCATGTGAATGCCGAAGCCGAAGCCCATGAACTCCTGGCGGAGCTTCGGAAATCTCCCGGAATGTGGCCGACGGAAGGAGCCCGGGTTCCCTGGGTGGTCGAGGGCACGCCGATAATTGGCGTGCACACGGGCTCGGGCGCCCTGGGGCTGGCCGCTTTGTCCTCACGTGATTGAGCCCACAGAGCAACACCGCGCTGTTCAGACCGGGGATGACCTGCGAAATGAATCCTGCCTTGGATAAGCTCGACAAGTTCTTCAGGCTCGAGGCCGAGCGCAATTACGACAATCGGGCTGTCCTGGGTGGACTGGACAAAGTCCTCGACAGCTGGACGAAAGAGGCCAGAGAGAGCGGGCTGTCTGAGGATCTGATTCAACTCGTGGCCAAGCGCCTGCAGGACTATGCGCGCTTACCGGCCGGATCCCGTGCGGAAGTCCTGCTCGGGATCCGGCACCGCTTGGGGCTCCCTACAGTGCCAACCGCAACGCAAGAGCAACCCACCGCAACCGCTATCCCCGAAGGGGAGGAATCTCCCCCGACCGTCAGCCCAGCTGTTCCCAGACCCGACACCGTCGCCGTCACGCCTCCGGCCGCTTCCGCTGTTTCATCGCGCCCATCGGCCGAGGCTGATCTCAAGGCACTCCAGTCTCCACTAACGGTGATTCAGGGAATCGGTCCGGCTACATCCAGAAGGCTCGAGCATATTGGCCTGCGCACTCTGGGGGATCTGCTCTGGGACTTCCCACGAAGGTTTGATGACTACTCCAGCCTCAAGCCGATCCAGCGCCTTTGGTACGGCGAGGTGGTCACAGTCATCGGCCTTCTGGAGAAGATCGAATCGCGCAGGACCCATGGGGGTCAGGGCAGCTTGGTCGAAGCGGTCTTGAGCGACGGGAGCGGATCGCTGAGGGTCACTTGGTTTAACCAACCCTGGCTGGTCCAGCGCCTCAAGCCCGGGGACATGTTGGCTCTTTCTGGGAGGATTGACCAGTATCTGGGGCGATTGACCATGAGTTCGCCCGAATGGGAACCTCTGGACCGCCAGCAGGTTCATACGCGAGGCATCATTCCGGTCTACGGCCTGACTTCGGGGATCCACCAGAAGTGGTTCCGCAATGTGATGCAGAGCACGGTCCGCTTCTGGTCGAATCGGCTTCCGGACCCTTTGCCCGAGGCCATTCGGAGGGAAGGCGGATGGATGCCGCTGGGTGAGGCGGTCCAGCAAGCGCACTTTCCTTCGAATTGGGAGGCCCTGCGCTCGGCGCAGAAGAGACTTGCTTTCGATGAGCTCTTTTATCTGCAGCTGGGCGTCCTGCAGCAAAAGCGCGATTGGCAATCCGTCAGCTCGCCACAGTTCTTTTCACCTGAAGGGTTTGATGCCTGGAAGAGATCGCTGGGATATACGCTAACTCACGCGCAAGAGACCGCTCTGGGGGAGATTGAAAAGGACCTGGCCTCGGGGCGGCCCATGAATCGCCTGTTGCAGGGAGACGTTGGGTCCGGAAAAACCGTGGTCGCCGTGGCGGCGGCCCACCTGGTCGCCTCCGGGGGCGGGCAGGTTGCGGTTCTGGCCCCCACCAGCATCCTGGCCGAACAGCACCACCACACCTTTCTCTCTCTGCTTTGCGCAAACGGTGGCGACGCCGATCCGCTTCTGCCTCGCCCCTATTCGTCCCAGGAAGTTCAACTGCTGCTCGGTGCTACTCCCGAGGCAGAGAAGGAGCGCATCCGCGCAGGGGCGGCCTCGGGAACGATTCGGATCCTTATCGGGACGCATGCCCTGCTCGAGCCCGGCGTAAGATTCGCCAACCTCGCCTTGGCCGTGGTGGATGAACAGCATCGCTTTGGGGTGGCCCAGCGGTCCGCCTTGCGATCCAAGGGCACCACGCCCCACCTGCTGGTGATGACGGCCACTCCGATTCCTCGAAGCCTGGCCCTCACCATCTACGGGGACCTGGATCTCTCCCTCCTGGACGAAAAGCCCCCTGGGCGCCAACCGGTGACAACGCGCGTCATGCTCTCCGGTGAGCGGGACCGCGCCTACGGTTTCATCGCCCGCCAACTCGAAAAGGGGCGCCAAGCCTTCGTGATCTGTCCCCTGGTGGAAGAATCGGAATCGGTAGAGGCTACGGCCGCCGTAGAGGAGCACGAACGCCTGCGGAAGCAGGTGTTTCCACGCTGGCGCCTTGGGCTCCTTCATGGAAAGATGAAAGCGGAAGAAAAAGAGACTGTGATGGAGGAGTTCCGACAGCATGAGTTGGACGTGCTTGTGAGCACCTCCGTGGTGGAACTGGGCGTGGATATCCCCAATGCCACCGTGATCATGGTGGAAGGGGCCGACCGCTTTGGGCTTGCGCAACTCCATCAGTTTCGCGGACGGGTGGGACGGGGGGCCGACCCAGCCTATTGTCTCTTGGTGGCTGAAACGGAGGACGCGGCCGATAATGAGCGTCTCAAGGCAATGGAAGAAACCTCCGACGGGTTCGCGCTTGCCGAGCACGACTTGGACCAGCGCGGGCCGGGCGAGTTCCTCGGGACCCGGCAATCCGGCTTCGCGGACCTGCGCATGGCGAAGTTGACGGACTTGCACCTGGTCGAATTGGCTCGATCCGCGGCACAACAAGTCTTCCGGGAGGATCCGGAGCTGAGGCGCCCGGAGCACCAGTTGATGGCCGAACGCCTCGCCGCGCTCTGGAAACCCGGACAAGGAGAGGTATCCTGATGGTCCGCGCCGTCTTTCCCGGCACGTTTGATCCGGTGCACTACGGGCACATTGACATCGCCCAGCGCGCCGCGCGGTTGTTCGATGAGGTGGTGATTGCGGTTTATGATCGCCCTTTGAAGAGCCTGCTCTTTGCGCCCGAGGAGCGCCTGAGCCTGGTGCGCAAGTGCTTTGAGGGCGACCGCCGTTACCGGGTCTTGGGCTACAGCTCGCTGACCGTCGAGTTCTGCGAGGAGGTCAAAGCCCAAGTGATCGTTCGTGGCCTGCGCGTGTTCTCGGACTTCGAACACGAATTCCGGATGGCCCTTGCCAATCACCGCCTCAAACCTGGCATTGAAGTTGTGGCCTTGATCACCAGCGAGGAGCACACCTTCCTCTCCTCCTCCACGGTTCGGGAAATTGCCTCTTTGGGCGGGGATGTGAGCAGTATGGTCCCGCCCCACGTCCGCGAAGCCTTGTTGCGACGCTACAAGGAGCTGGCTCAGGATGGCCAGCACGAGATCCCTATGGACTCGCTCAGGGACTAGGAATTTGACCCGGGAATCCGCCGACGCACCCCTCCGTGCTCTGCCACGCCGACCTTGAGCGTTCCGAGGCCACCGGAGAGGCCCCGGCTCCACCAGCAAATTTGACTGTCCGGAGCCGCGTCAAGCCGGTTTCCAAGGATCCGCTGATCAACCCGACGGAACGTCGCGGGAGTACCGAAGGATCCGGATCAAAGGACGGCTGGTCCCTTGACCCTGCCGCCGGTAGTCTCAGGGAAGCTGTCTCAGGGGCTTCCCATCTCGGCGGTTGCCGCGGACATGGCGCCGATCCGTCGCTGATTAATCGGGGTTGGGCCCAGATCGGACCCCCAAGGCACGCAAGCCCACCGGCGGCGGGGCGCTCCTATCTGAGGCTGCTCAACCTCTTGCACCAACTGAAAACCTGCTCCCGAAGCATGCCCTAGCACAGGCCAGCACGGGGTCCGCATGAACTTCCCAGGGGATTGGCCGCCTGCCCCGATTCCTGCGGCCGTTTTGCCCGCGGAGTCCCTGGTCCGCTTTTGCGGTTCCATGCCTTGATCCTCCTGATTCCTCGCCCCCCCAAGGCGCCAAGCCACTCGCCTTGGAGTTCACGACTCCGGTTGCCTGGCGCCGGTTTTCCGCAAGCGGCTGGTGGGAGGTTCAGCCGTGGCTGTCGCCGCCGTATTGACGTTCCGCACGTTCCATTGTATCTTCGAGGGATACCGCTCAAGAGGTGGTGTCGCACTGCGCTGGGCGGCGTCGGGGGGCTACCCGTCTGAGGGGACAGCTGCCCGGCCTTGGCCGCATTTGCGGCTCCGGAGGCTTGCATGGACATCCTTCACCTCGTCGATCGGTTGGAGGAGCTGTTCAATCACAGCCGACACATCCCTCTGACGAATGAATCCATCGTCAACGAGGACCACTTCCTCGAATTGATCGATCAACTGAGGGTGACGATTCCCGAGGAGGTGAAGAAAGCGCAGCAAATTCTCGCCCAGCGGGATCGGCTCCTGGCCCAGGCTCAGGAGGAGGCCCAGAGAACTGTGGAGCTCGCCCGAGAAAGAGTGGAAGCCCAGGTCCAGCGAGACGCGGTAGCGGTTGCGGCGCAGGCGCGAGCAGAGCAAATCATTGGCCAAGCACGTTCCGAGGCAGACGTCCTGCGCCGCGATGCCGACGACTATGTTCTGGAATCGCTTTCAAAAATCGAAACCGAGATGACCACCCTGCTGAACCAAGTTCGCAACGGGATCAGCAAGCTCAACGCCGAGCGCAGCCTGGTCAGCCGCCCCGCGGAAAAACCCCACGACTAGATAACCAAGCGCCTCTTTCCCGCCCGCGGCGAGCCGGATTCTCGGATCCCTTCAGTTTTGGCTATTCTCGTTTTCGGGCGCGGCCGACATCTCGGGGAAGTCCTTCTCAGGCCCACCCAGCCACGACCCTTTGGCCGACGTCCTGCCCCGTTCCCAGGGACGGGTTCTCGGGGCGATGAGGAATCGCCGCAAGGTCAACCTTTTCTTCCGAATTGCCGCTCGAGCAGGTCGAGTGTCAGACGAATCATTGTGGGCCGTCCATGAGGGCACGTCCGAGGCGATTCACACTTCTCGAGTTTCTCCAGCAGGGCCTGTTGCTCGTCCAATGGAAGGACGTGCCCGCCTTTGACGGCCGCCCTCTTGCACACGCGAGCAATCAACTGGGCCTCCCGGCTTTGGGCGAGAGGGGTTTCCTCCCCCTCTAGGTCCTCGAGTACGGTCTCAATCGCCTCTCGCGCTCCCAGCTGCCCAAGGGCGGAGGGAATGGCGCGGAGGCGAAAAGTCTGTTCCCCAAAAGCCTCGATTTCAAAACCAATTCGTTTCAAACTGTCGATTTCTTCCTGGATCAACCGGGCGCTGGCCGCGGGAAGCTCAATCAGCGCCGGCTCTAGAAGGGATTGGGCGACCTCTCCCTCGGCCTCCAGTCGGCGCATCATTTCCTCATACAGGACCCGTTCATGCGCCGCGTGCTGATCAATCAGGTAGAGCGCGTCCGGTCCTTCGGCAACGATATAGGTTGCGTCCAACTGCCCCAGCACGCGAAGGGCAGGAACCGAGGCGAGCGCCGAAGCCACTTGCCCCGGCGGGGCCGGAACGAAAGCTGGGGCGGCAGGGCTGTTTTCCTTTGGGCGGGAGAGAACGGATGGCCCCTCCAGAAAGTGCCAATCCGGTGACACAACCCGTGAGCCGTATCCCCCCCGGCCCCGCGGGACCTCCGCGCCCATATCCACCCCTCCCGGCACAGGAGAAAACTGAATCAGATTCTGACGGAGGGCTTTTTGGACGGCTGTGAAGACCGCGTTCGGGTTGCGGAAGCGAACCTCGCTCTTGGCAGGATGCACGTTAACGTCGACTTCCTCGAGAGCCAGAGACAGGAAGAGCGCCGCCAGCGGAAAACGCCCCACCATAAGCAGAGTGTGGTACGCCTGCACGACCGCGGTGGTGATCGCTCCGTCCTGGATCCAGCGCCGATTGACAAACAACAGGATGTTCTTTCGATTCGAATGGGACCAGCTGGGAGGGCTGACGAATCCCTCAACCGAGACCAAGCTTGCGGCCGGCCACGGCTGCAGGGCGATCATGTTGCGGGCCGCGTCCAACCCAAAAACGGCGGCCAAGGCCTCCTGCGGGTTGCCGCCCCCACTAGTGTGCAGAACCTCGCGCCCCTCCTGAATCAGCCGAAATCGGACCTCGCTGAAGGCCAAGGCGTATCGGCTCACGAGCAAGTCGATCTGCCGCCGCTCCGTTTGGTCACTTTTTAGGAACTTCCGTCGAGCGGGAACTGAGAAGAACAAGTCCTCAACTGTCACGCTGGTCCCGGGAGGAGCCCCCGTCAGCTTCGGGGGAGTGGCGGGGCCACCCTCTGCAGAGATCGAGGCCCCCCGCTCCTCCGAGGCAGGACGACTGATCAATGTCAGTCGCGATACGGCTGCGATCGAGGCCAGGGCCTCCCCCCGGAATCCGAGTGTAGCGATCCGGGTCAGGTCTTCGGCTGTGCTGAGTTTGCTCGTGGCATGCCGTTCCAAGGACAGGTGAATCTCTTCCGGCGGGATCCCGCTACCGTCATCAGAAACCCGGATGAGCCGGGTTCCGCCGGCCTCGACCTGGATCGAGATGTTGTGCGCCCCCGCATCCAGTGCGTTCTCAACCAATTCCTTGACTACGGAGGCGGGTCGTTCCACAACCTCTCCGGCCGCAATTCGAGAGGCCACTTCCGGGGGAAGAAGATGGATAGCCATCAGGGTGTTCTGTCGGGAGTTCCCTATTCGCCGAACTCGAGTTCAAACTCCGCGTTGTCGTCCCAGGTCTCTGTGGGCAGCAGCTCGATTTCCCCAAACAGGTCCGACTGCCGCAGGATCACCTGCCGACGCTTGACCAATTCCAGCATCGCCAGGAAGGCCACCACCACCTCCATTCGAGTGTGGAAACCACCCACCAGGCGGTGAAAAAACGCCCTCCCATCCCGCCGGATCGACTCGGCGATGTGCCGGATCTGTTCCCGAATGGTGACTCTGGGGGCGCTCACAACCATGCTCAGCGGCCGCAGCTCTGGCTTTCGACTTAGGCCCATTGCAGCCGCCCGGAACAGATCCTCGAGTGTCAGGCCACTCAAATCCAGCCGAGGGGGAAGGCGCACAGGGACGGCCAAGCGAATATAGGTTCGCAGGCCCGACTCTTGACGCGCACCAAGAAATCCCGCCGCTTTCTTGAATTCCCGGTAGAGGCGCAGTTGCCGAGCGAGCGCTTCCCCAGGATCTTCCTCCCCGGGTGCCCTAACAGGCGGCTGGGGCAGAAGCGCCTCACTCTTGATTTGGATCAGCTTGGCAGCGATCGCTAGGAAAGCGGCCACTTCGTCGAGCCGCTTCTCGTGGATCGAGTGCAGATAGTCGAGGAACTGCCCCGTCACCTGCGCCAGGGCCACTCTGGTGATGTCCAGTTCCGATCTTTCGATCAAGTGGAGCAGTAGATCGAGGGGCCCTTCAAAAACCGGGAGCTGAACCGTGTATTCCGGACTCTGCAGGTTCATTGGTAGTTGTCCCCACCTCCGCTCCGCAACCCTCCCGATTATACCTGCGAGCGGGGGCCGGTTGGCCTTGCGGGAATGGTATGATTGCCGCAGGAGGTTTCCCATGGCGGCGGAGAAACGTGCCCTGACGGTCCGGTGGAAGGGCGGTCACGGGTTTGAGGCTGCGAATCCAGAGGGGGCAACTGTCCGTTTCGGTTCGGCCCATGAGGAGGCCGCCCTGTCGCCTGTCGAACTCCTGCTGGCCAGTCTGGCCGGTTGCAGTGGAACGGACGTGGTCGACATCCTTGCCAAGAAGCGCCAGGCTGTTTCCGGCCTGGAGATCCGCGTAGAGGGGATGCGGGCCGCGAATCCCCCCCGTGTGTACACTTCCATCCACCTGGAGTACGTGGTACGGGGAACGGGACTAACCCAGCACGGGGTAGCCCAAGCCATTTCCCTGTCCCGAAACAAATACTGCTCGGTCGCCCAGATGCTGGACAAGACCGCGGAGATCCAGACTTCTTTCCGAATTGAGACTGAGCCGGGTGAGGAGAGCCGGCCTCAGCCACCCTCTAAGTGAGATCCAGGGGAGGCAGGCTTTCGGCCAGGCCCGCCAGGAGCGGTCGTTTGCCGGGGCGGATCGACGGGAGCCCTGCAAAGCTGGCCACACCGGGATGCGGCCGTGCCGCTTGGCACCCTCTAGGCCCTAGGAGGTGGCCGGCGTTCTTCAAGAGCTGTAGCAAGCCGCACCCCTACTGGCGACCCCGCTCGATGCAGGTCTGGATGCGGAACTGCCCCTTGCGCCAGGTTCATTTCCCCCTTGCTGCGAAGGACCGGATGCAGCCACCTGCAAGTCTGGAAAGGGCGGTTTGGCTCTGCCGCGAGAAGTACGCCATCCAAGCCGCTATCCCTCGAACATCCCAGAGACCCCGCCGGGACTTGGGCTCCCCCGCTCCGGCTCGGAGCTCGAAATCTCTTCCGGGCCTGGTCCGGCTCGAAGCGACTGGACCGACTTCGCCTCTGCCCTACACGTCAACCTCATCGAGAGCGGGGAAGGGCCCGAAGTCCGGGGCCTCACCGGGAGCGGCAACGCTCGGGACTCATTCCCCCGGTCGACGGCGGCCGTCCGCGGATTTGGAGTTTGCTGATCGCCCCCCTCTCAGGCCCTGCAGCCTCTGGGCGGCCCCCCCAAGGCCCATCTGTCTCCTATTGTCGTGAACCCACCCGTGGCCTTGAATAAGATGAGCGATTATGCTAGAATATTCCTTAGGTAGTGAGTGAGCGACGGCGTTTGTTGAGAAAAGTGGGTGACCCCCACTTTTCTGCGTATTAGACGGGCAGCTCACGCCCGAATGGAGAAAGAGCTAAGGGCATGAAAAGCGAGTTCTTGCTGGCCTTCAACGAGGTGCTGGAGCACTATGGATTGCCACGGGAGGTCGTGCTCCAGGTCCTGGAGACTGCGCTGGTCAATGCGTATCGCAGGGCCGTGAATGGATCCAGTGCCCAGGCCGTGGCTGCCAACATCGACTTGGTCAAGGGCACGATCCAAATCCTCGCAGAAAAGGAAGTGGTCGACGAGGTCCAGGACGCGCGGACGGAAGTGTCCCTGGAAAACGCTCGTGCGGTGGACCCCAACGCGGAGCTGGGAGCTCTGGTCATGGTGGACAGCACCCCTGAGGACTTCGGTCGCATCGCCACCCAGACGGCCAAGCAAATTGTCCACCAACGATTGAGAGATGCGGAGCGGGACAAGCAGTATGAGGAATGGTCCGCCCGCAAAGGCGAAATAGTACATGGCACGATTCAGGCTCTTGGGGCCCAGGCGATCACCGTCAGCTTGGGCCGGGCGGAGGCTGTTCTCCCCAAGCGGGAGCAGTTGCCTACCGAGCGCTATCGCCAGCGAGATCGAATACGGGCCTATTTGATGGACGTGAGCAAGACCTCCCGGGGACCGCAGATCCTGCTCTCGCGAGCCGACCGCAACATGCTGCGCAGGCTGCTCGAAGCGGAGGTGCCGGAGATTTTTCAGGGCCTAGTTGAGATCAAGGGCATTTCCAGAGAACCCGGGATGCGTTCCAAGGTCGCGGTGGCTGCGCTTCAGCCTAATCTCGACCCAGTCGGCGCCTGCGTGGGCATGCGCGGCGGCCGAATCCAGGCCATAGTTAAGGAACTTAACGGCGAGAAGATCGACGTTATCGAATGGAACCCCGACCCGGCCGCGTTTATCGCCAAGGCCCTCAGCCCGGCCCGCGTGTCAGGAGTCTATCTGGATGATGATCCGACTCGCGGCAAGACGGCCTTGGTGGTTGTCTCCGAAGATCAGCTCAGCTTGGCCATTGGACGTGAAGGCGTCAACGCTCGCTTGGCGGCCAAGCTCACCGGCTGGCGGATTGATATCAAGAGCGTTCCTGAGGCCACTGCTGACGCGATTCAGAAAGTAACGAGCGACCCCGCCATGGCGGAAACGGCCGAAAGAGAGGCCGCTCTGATCCTGCGCGTCCAAGAAGCATTGGGCAAGAAGGCCGAGGGACGTCCGTTGCCCCCGGAAGACTATCAGGCGATGGATCAGCTGGTGCGGACGATTGAAACCAGCCTGTCCCAAGTTCGAGACAGCCGCCGGAAGGCCCAAGCCAGGCGATTGGCCGAGGTGCGCCAGAACATTCCGCCCTTGGCGTATCAGGCACCCTTGGCCGAAGCAGGGATTCCTGAGGAGTTGGCCCAACGTCTGGGCCAGGCAGGTTATCAGTCCTTGGGCCAGCTGTTCGAACAATTGACCCTCGACCCGGATCCTATCCTGGCTCTGCCGGAGATGGGGGCCCGGACCCTGGAGGAGTTGAAGGAAGCTGTGCAAGTGGCCATCCTCGCCAAGCGCGCGGAGCAGGCGGAAGCGCTGGCTCGCGAAGCCGAGGCAAAGGAGCAGGCCGCCAAGATGGTTTCTCCGGAAGCGCCGGCCGAAGTCGAACTCGTCAGTGGGGTTCCCGCCTCAGCGGAGACCGCCCCCGAAAAGGAGATTCCCGAACTTGCCCCCGAAGGGGTTCCAGTGGCGGCGGCGATCGAAGTTGAGGAAGAGGAAGAGGAAGCCGCGGAAGGGACCTCCAAAAAGAAAGCAAAGAAGAAGAAGGCCGTTTTGGTGGAATACGACCCGGTTTTGGGCGTGACAGTGGCCCGAAAGAAGCACAAGGCCGATCGCGGGCGGGAATGGGAAGAGCCCGATATTCTCGAGGAACCCTAGCGTTCTTGCCATTCGACGGGCGATGAGCAGAAAGGGCGAGCCGCGGGTTCGTCCTACTCCGCAGCGGACGTGTGTGGGGTGCCGTGCGGTGTTGGCCAAGCGCCAGCTAATCCGCATTGTCCGCACACCGGAGGGCCTTCGCGTCGACCCGACGGGCAAGGCCGAAGGCCGCGGGGCCTACTTGCACGACCGGCGGGCTTGCTGGGAGCAAGCCCTAGAAGGCGCGTTGGCGCAGGCGTTGCGGACCGAGCTGACAGACTCGGACCGGGTTCTGCTGGCGACATGGATCGAGCGATTGCCCGGGCCAGCGGTCTCCAAATCCAATCCCGCCGCTCCAGCACGCATGGCCCGGCGGGGCGGATGCCGCAAGCAGGAGGGGCATTCCCCGTGAACTGCCCCTCGAGGCCGAAATGATCCAAGCGACGGCATGACAGCCCTCTGTCCGCCTCGCTCAAAGTCGACGGCCAGGTACCTGAGTTCCAGGTGGGAGGTGTGGAATGGGCGAGAACGGACACAAGGTGGTGGAGCTGCCGAGCTCCCTGACAGTTCGTCACTTGGCCGAACTGATCAAAGTCAGCCCCATTGATGTTATCAAACAGCTGATGGCCAACGGGGTGATGGCGAACATCAACCAGCAGATCGATTTTGATACCGCCGCTGTAATCACTCAGGAAATGGGCTACGAAGCCCATCTGGAGCAAAAAGAAGAAAAGACGGCTCCCAGCCCGGAGCAAACCCCCGCCTGGCGGCTGGCTGTGGAGCACGAAGATCCCGCCCAGTTATCCTCCCGGCCACCCGTTGTTACCATTCTGGGTCATGTAGACCACGGCAAGACCTCGCTCCTGGATGCTGTCCGCAAGACGCACGTCGCCGAAGGCGAGGCAGGCGGAATTACTCAGCACATTGGCGCTTATCAAATCGTACACAAGGGGCGCCCGATCACTTTTCTGGATACACCCGGGCATGCGGCCTTTACCGCCATGCGGGCCCGCGGGGCGCAGGTGACGGACATTGCCATCCTGGTGGTGGCCGCAGACGACGGGGTAATGCCCCAAACCCGGGAGGCCTATGCTCACGCCAAGGCGGCGGGGGTACCTATCGTCGTAGCTCTAAATAAGATCGACAAGCCAAATGCGAATCCGGAACGCGTCAAGCAGCAACTTGCCGATCTGGGCCTGACCCCCGACGAATGGGGCGGCGAAACCATGGTGGTTCCGGTTTCCGCCAAGAAGAACCAGGGAATCGATGACCTGCTGGAAGCCATCGTCCTGACCGCCGAGTCCACCAAGATCCAAGCCAATCCGAAGGGGCGAGTCGTGGGCTCGGTGATTGAGGCACAACTGGACAAGTCCAAAGGTCCGGAGGCCACCCTTCTGGTTCAGAATGGCACCCTCCACGTAGGCGACCTTCTGGTAGCCGGGCGGGTCTCCGGCCGGATCCGGGCCATGTTCGATTTCAGAGGGCAGCCCATCGAGCAGGCAGGCCCTTCGACCCCGGTTTCGGTGTTGGGGTTGAGCGACCTACCCGAAGCGGGGGATCTGTTCGGAACTGTGGCCAGCGAGCGGGAAGCTCGATCGATCGTATCCAGCCGCAGAACGGAGGCCCTGGGAACGCAGGCGCAAACCCAGAGGCCCATCAGCTTGGAACAAGTCTTTGCCAAGTTCCAAGCCGGCGAAGTGCATGAGTTGACCCTGATTCTCAAGGCCGATGTCCAGGGGTCCCTCGAGCCAATCATCAACTCGCTGAAAGGCTTGGGTACTCCGGATCTGAAGGTGAACATTCTCTATGCGGAGACGGGCAACATCACTGAGAATGATGTGATGTTGGCCTCCGCCTCCAAGGCGATCGTGATCGGCTTCAACGTCAACGTAGACCATGCCGCTTTACGGGCAGCAGAGACGGAGCGGGTGTCCATTCGCCGATACGATGTCATCTATCGCCTCACGGAGGACGTCGAAAAAGCCCTCAAGGGCCTCCTGGGTCCGGAAATCCGGGAGGTGTCCATCGGCCGGGCCGAGGTTCGGGCTGTATTCGCCATCTCTCATCTCGGCAAGATCGCCGGCTGCTCGGTTCGCGAGGGCGAGCTCCGCCGGTCGGCCTTTGTGCGCGTATGGCGAGGAACGAACAAGCTCTTTGAAGGCGAGGTGGCCTCCCTCAAGCATGAAAAGGATGATGTCCGCGAGGTTCGGCAGGGTTTCGAATGCGGGGTTGGCCTGAAGGGCTTTGAGGATTTCCAAGTCGGCGACATTCTGGAATTCCACATCAAGGAGACGGTGTGAGGCGATGCCCAGCCTGACGCGGGCCCAGCGCCTCGCGGAAAGAATTCGGGAGGTTCTGGCAGAGCTCCTTCTTCGGGAAACCAGCGACCCCCGCTTGAGTTCGGTATCGGTGACCGAGGTCCGCGTGGATCGGGAGTTTGCCCATGCGAGCATCTATGTTTCCGTCCTGGATGCGGACCTCACGCGCCGCGGCGAAGTCATGAGAGCGCTTCAGGGAGCTCGTGGATTCCTGCGCCATGAGCTTGCGGTCCGGATCCCGATCCGGACCTTTCCTCAATTGAGGTTCATTTGGGACGATCTGCCGGATCGCGCTGAGCATCTCCAGACCCTCCTCGATGCTATCGGACCCCACTCGAACCAAGCCGGCGGGGTGAAGGACAACAGCAAGAATGGATGAGCTCAGTGCCAAGAAGGCACGCGAGTTCCTCCGCCGCTCCCGGCACATTCTGCTGGCTACCCACGAAAGGCCCGACGGAGATGCGCTGGGCTCGTTGCTCGGGCTGGCTTGGATGCTGCGCAGCACGGGGAAGACTCTCAGCCTGCTAAGCAAGGACGGGGTCCCCGCGACCTTCCATTTCCTGCCAGGATACGAGGAAGTAAGTGCGCAAGTCCCGCCGGAAGCAGACCTCACGATCTACCTCGATTGTTCGGACCCGGACCGGCTCGGGGAGCTGGGGGCGCCCCTGCCCCCCGCTCCCACCGTGAATATCGACCATCACACAACCAACAGCCGCTTTGCCGAGGTCAACCTGGTTAAGGAGCAGGCCGTGGCAACGGCGGAAGTCCTGTTCGACCTTGTCGCCCCGCTCGGCCTCAAGCTGAACCGCAATGCCTCGATCGGATTGCTGACGGGACTCGTGACAGATACGCTGGGGTTCCGCACGGCCAACGTCAATCCCAAGAGCATGGAAATCGCCCTGAAGCTGATGCGGGCCGGAGCCAATCTTCCAGAAATCGTCGAATCCAGCATGAACCGGCGCAGTTTCTCCGCTGCCCGCTATTGGGGGTCCGGACTTTCGCGGATTGAGCGGGAGGACCGGATCGTCTGGACTTGGCTCAGCCTCGCCGACCGGAGGCTGGCCGAGTACCCAGGGCGTGACGATGCCGACTTGATCAACATCCTGAGCAGCGTAGATGGGACCGACCTGGCGATGATCTTCGTCGAACAGGAGGGGGGAACGGTGAAAGTCAGCTGGCGTGCTCACAACGGAATCGACATTACCCCGATAGCGAAACGCTATGGAGGCGGAGGCCACCCGGCCGCCGCGGGCGCCACGGTCTCAGGCCCCTTGGAGCAGGTCGCCCGCACGGTCGTGGAGGTGACCCGCAAGTGGTTGTCTGATAAACTATGATGGTTGAGCCGCTGGCCCAGGCCAAGTCGGCACTTTCCCCAGAACGCCACTGACACAGGCAGAATCCGTTCGCCAGCCCTCACCGCCGAGGGAATCCGGCCGGGGAGAGGTCCTGTCGAGAGGGTTCATCCTGGCGACCTGGAGGATCAAATTGGGACGCCCGGCCGTACTGGTTATTGATAAACCCATTGGCCCGACCTCGCATGATGTGGTCAGCCTCGTTCGTCGCGGGACGGGCATTCGAAAGACTGGCCACACGGGGACTCTCGATCCTTCCGCTTCGGGGGTGCTCGTGGTGCTCCTGGGAGGAGCCACGCGCCTGGCGGAATACTTGCTCGAAGCCGACAAAGAATACCAGGCAGTCGTCCGGTTCGGCCAAAGCACGACAACGCTGGACGCCACGGGACAGATTACGGCGACCAGCCCCGTCCGGTTCTCCGAGGAGCAACTGCGCGAGGCCCTGGCCACTTTTCAGGGAGAGACGTTGCAGGTGCCGCCCGCGTACTCGGCAGTCAAGGTGGAAGGGCGAAAGGCCTACGACCTGGCGCGGAAAGGGGAACCGGTGGAACTCGAACCGCGCAAGGTCCAGATCTATCGGATCGAGCTGCGCCAATGGTCCAGCCCGGAGGCAACGATCCGGGTGCAATGTTCGCGGGGAACATACCTACGAGCCCTGGCGCGGGACCTCGGAGACAGGCTCCAGTCCTACGCCCATCTCATCGCCCTACGCAGGCTGAGGCTGGGCCCCTTTCCGGTCGAGCAGGCTATCAATTTGAACGAACTGCAGAATCGATTTGCCCAGGGCGACTGGCAGGAGCTGACGCTTCCGGCCACGACAATTTTGGAAGGGTGGCCCCAGGTGGGCCTTTCCGGCGAACAGGTCGACGCGGTGCGCCGGGGCATCTCCGTCCCGGGGAAGACCGGGGCCTCGGGGCGGGCCATGGGAGTCGGCCCAGGTGGGGAACTGGTTGCGATCCTGGAAGGGGACCCCCGGTCGCAAGCCTGGCAGCCCAGAAAAGTCTTTACCGATCTCTGAGGCAGGATGCCGGTCTACCACCGCATTGAGGAAGTGCAATTCCACGGAGCCCATCTAGCGGTTGGCTCATTTGACGGCGTTCATCGGGGCCACCAACGCCTGGTGGAGGCCATGGTACATCAGGCCCACGCAAACCGAGAACCGGCGGTCGTTCTTACCTTCCACCCGCATCCATCAGTCGTGCTGGGGAGGCGCTCCAAGCCGAGCTACCTGAGCGCACCTGAGGAAAGGGCCCAGTGGCTTGGTGCGCTGGGTGTCGATAGTGTCATCCTCCAGCCATTCACCCTGGAGCTCTCGAGAGTTCGGGCCGCAGAATTCCTCGATCGTCTCGTGCGGCACCTCGGGTTGCGCTCCCTTTGGGCGGGGCCGGACTTTGCCCTCGGCCACAACCGGGAGGGGAACCTCCAGTTTCTGAAAGAATACGGCGTTCAGGCGGGGTTTCAGGTGCATACGGTTGCGCCGCTGGAATACGGCGCGGAGGTGATCTCTTCGACCCGCATCCGCCGCTACCTCTCGCAGGGAGACGTGATTTCGGCGGCGGCTTGCCTGGGACGACCTTACCGTCTGACAGGGCAGGTCACAGAAGGAGCCCATCGCGGGGTCGGCCTGGGAATCCCGACCGCCAATTTGGACGCGCCGGAAGAGCGGGCCATTCCAGCCCGCGGGGTATACGCAACGTGGGTGTGGGTGCAGGGCCAGCGGCACCCCGGCGTAACCAATATTGGAATCCGCCCCACCTTTGAAGAGAACGCCAACCTGACCATTGAAGCCCACCTGCTCGACTTCCAGTCCGATCTGTACGGCAAGGAGTTGCGCCTCGACTTCATGGCTCGCATTCGGGACGAACAGAAGTTCTCCGGTCCGAAGGAACTGCTGGGTCAGATCCAGAGGGATGTCGCAACCGCCCGCGCCCGCCTGCGCGAGTCGTCTTCGGCATCCCCCCAACCCGACTGAGCCCTCCGCAGAGTCCCCTCGCCCGAAGAGAGGAGGACGCGATTAACGCGCCGCGCCGCATCTACCTTCTCAGCGCTCGCCGTCTCAGCCCGGAAACAATCGCTGTCGCCTTTGCCAGGACCTCGCGCTCTCCTCAATCTTTCTCCGAAATCGCTTCGGAACTTGGCGAGGAGAACAGCACGAGATTTCACGAGCGGTGGGTGGTTGGGTTTGGACATGCCTCAGTCGCAGAACACGCGGTCCTGCACATTGCCCTGGAGAATATTTCGCGATTGGCGATTGAGTGCCTGGAGTCCAACCGACTGGCTTCCTACACGGAAAAGAGCACCCGCTACCAAACGTGGTCGCCGGGGGCTTACTGGCTGCCCGCCGAATTCAAGGGATCGGGCCTCGAGGCCGCCTACCGGGCGACCTGCGATTTCCTGCTGGACACCTACCAAGCTTCGCTGCAAGTCACGGCCGCTCGCGCGCGCGAACGCTTCCCACGCCAAGCCGGCGAAAGCGACGCAAAATGGGAGGCGCGGATTCGCTCACGCTACGTTGATGTATGCCGCTATCTCCTGCCGGCGGCCTGCCTGGCCAATGTCGGGGTCACTATCAACGCGCGCGCCCTCGAGCATGCTCTGTGCAAGATGCTGTCACACCCCCTGGCGGAGGTGCGCGAAATCGGGGCCGAGATGCGGGAAGTTGCCAGGCAGGAGACTCCCACCCTGCTGAAGTATTCTGAGGCCTCCCCCTACCTTCAGCGGTTGGAAGCGGGGGACAAGACTCTCCCTTTGAGCCGCACAGGCGCGGAGGGTCTTCCTCCTGCAGGCTCGCTTCGGCTCCTCCGATACGACCCGGACGGGGAGGCCCGCGTCCTGGCGGCCGCCAGGGTTCGCTCCTCGGGAATCGCTTACGAGCAGGCGTTGCGCGAGATTGCCGCGCTATCCCCCGCCGAGCAAGGCCAGCTGGCCTCCGAGCTTCTTGGTTCCCTGAGCCCGAGGGAAGCTCCGCCCCGCGAGTTGGAACATCTTTCCTACATGTTCGAGGTCGTCTTGGACCAGGGTGCCTACTTCGAACTCAAGCGTCACCGAATGATGACCCAGACTTCTGCGCCGCTCAGCAGCTATTTGGGGTATGTCACTCCCCTCGGGTTTGAGCAAGCCTGCCTAGTCGACCGCTATCGCGAAGCAATGGATCGCGCCGCCCAAACTTATGAGCAACTCGCCCGGCAGGATGGCAGGGCCGCCTCCTATGTGATCCCAAACGCCTTCCGCCGGCGGGTGCTCCTGACCCTCAACCTGAGAGAGGCCTTCCACTTCTGCGAACTGCGCTCCACGGAAAATGCTCACTTTGCCATTCGGCAGATTGCCCTACAAATGGCCGAACAGATCCGGGCCGTGCACCCTCTCCTCTCGGCCTACATGCGTCTCGAGGGGCGCCCATCTTGGCAGGAGATTGAGACCTGTTATTTCGGCCGGCCGGGTGCTCAGGGGTCCTCCGGAGGGCCCCCCGATCCGCAGGCAACATAACAACGGACCGGGGATTCTCTTGACTCCCCGGCCCGGTCCGCTTGAGATTTCGGAAAAAAACAGCCCCGGACTCGTCCCGGGGCTCGTCCTTCAAAAGGCTCCTGGAACTAGGTCTTGGCCTTCCTGGCTTCGATGTACTTCACAGCCTCGCCGACCGTTGTGATGCTCTGCGCATCCTCATCGGATATTTCCGCCCCGAATTTCTCCTCGAATGCCATGATCAGCTCAACCAGGTCGAGAGAATCCGCCCCCAGATCCTCACGAAACCGTGCGCTTTCAATAACCTTCGAGGCATCCACACCCAGCAACTCCACAATAATATCTCGCACGCTGTCGAAGGTTGTATCTGCCATGAAACAATCCCTCCCTTGGGTCCCTAATCGGCCGACCCACCAAGCCATCGACCGGCCTCCTCGAGTCGCGCCACACTCGTGCAAAATGGGGGCTAGGTGCTATTGTACTGGCCAATCCCCTCCCGGTCAAGCCGTGCCCCCGCTGTTGACACACGCCCATCGGGCTGGTACCATGCTGCCGTATCCATAAATAAGGGAACACCTCCTCATGCCGGAAGTTGCGCCCACCTCATTCCGCAAGGCGGACCACATCCGCATCAATCTGGAAGAGGACGTCCAGTCAGGGCTCACCAGCGGCTTGGAACGGTACCGTTTCCTCCATCAAGCTTTGCCTGAGCTGGCCCTGCAACAGGTCAGCATCCGCGCCAGATTCCTCGGGCACGACCTGGAGGCTCCTCTGGTCATCTCTTCCATGACCGGAGGCACGCAGGAGGCACGACGCGTCAACCGGACCCTGGCAGAGGCGGCACAGGTTCTCGGGATAGCGATGGGATTGGGCTCCCAGCGGGCCGCGATTGAAGACCCCGCCCTCCGGGAGACTTATCAGGTGCGGGATCTCGCTCCGGACATTTTCCTTATGGCCAACCTCGGGGCCGTTCAGCTCAACTACGCTTACGGACCGGAAGAGTGCCGGCGTGCGGTCGAGATGGTGAACGCTGACGCTCTCATCCTTCACCTCAACCCTCTCCAGGAGGCATTGCAGCCCGAGGGGAACACGGACTTTTCGCAACTTCTCGCCCGAATTGAAACGATCTGTCGTTCGCTCACCGTCCCCGTGATTGTCAAGGAAGTCGGTTGGGGAATCTCGGGCAAGGTCGCCCGCTGGCTTGCGAATGCTGGGGTCGCTGGCGTCGACGTGGCCGGAGCCGGCGGGACCTCCTGGTCGCAAGTTGAGATGCACCGGGCCGGGTCACGGCAGGAGGCCCGCTTGGCGGCCGCTTTTGTCGACTGGGGAATCCCCACTGCCGAGGCCCTGCGACAGTGCCACGCCGAGTTGCCCCACTTGCCGCTCGTGGCTTCTGGAGGCATTCGTGACGGCGTGGAGGTCGCCAAGTGCATCGCCCTGGGAGCGACTCTCGTCGGCGCGGCCCACCCGTTTCTTGAGGCCGCATCCCACTCGGTCGAGGCCGTGGTGGAGGCAGCCCAGCTCATCGAGCAGGAGCTGAGAATTGTGATGTTTGCGGTGGGGGCTGCCGACCTCGCCAGCTTGCAAGCTACGCCACTCCAGACGCCATGACCTCTGCCGAACTTATCCCCTCGATGCTGGCAGATCTTGAGGAGACTCTGCGCCTTGCTCTGGCACAACCCGAGAGCGGGTCCGTCCGGGGGTTGTACGAGATGCTCGCCTTTCACATGGGTTGGGCCGGCGAAGGCGCGGGCCGCGGAGCTGGCGGAAAGCGCCTCCGCCCACTGCTCACCCTGCTGTGCTGCGGAGGCGTCTGCGGAGAATGGCAACCTGCCCTTCCGTTCGCCGCAGCCGTCGAGCTGGTCCACAACTTCTCCTTGATTCATGACGACATTCAAGACCAAGGTACCATGAGGCGCGGCCGCCCGACGGTCTGGAAGCTTTGGGGAGCAGCTCAGGGAATCAACGCCGGCGACATTCTTTTCTCTCTGGCGCTGCTTTGCACGGTTCAGCCGGCACGGTCCCGAGATCTGGACTCCTCCCTCGCCTCAGCTTCCGCACGGGTCCTTCTGGAG
Organism: Anaerolineales bacterium; assembly: GCA_049511715.1. Classification (GTDB taxonomy): domain Bacteria; phylum Chloroflexota; class Anaerolineae; order Anaerolineales; family RBG-16-64-43; genus JBEKHT01. The sequence continues at coordinate 108,700 of JBEKXU010000007.1, read as the reverse complement.
GCCTGCATTCACCTGACGGAGGGCCAGTATATCGATCTCGCGGCGGAGGACAACGCCGCCTTTTCGCTCGCCCGTTACTGGGAGATGGTCGAAGGCAAGACGGCTGCGCTTCTCAAGGCGGCCTGCCTCCTTGGCGCGCTGGCGGGAAAGAGCGATGCGAGGCGACAGGAGCAGCTGGGGGAGTTCGGGCGCCTCCTCGGGTTGGCCTTCCAAGCCCGAGATGACTGGCTCGGCCTTTGGGGCGACCCGCGCGCCACGGGGAAGTCGGCCAGCGACGATCTCACCAGCCGCAAGAAGAGCCTTCCAATCGTCTTTGGGCTCGAGAATTCCCCTGAGTTTCGCAGCCTGTTCGCGCTTCCGTCTTCGCCCGGACCAACCCCGGGCATGCTCGAAGCCCTGGAGCGCGCCGGAGCGCGCGAATATGCTGCCTCTCAAGCCGCTGCGGTGACTCGCCAAGCGTTTGCAGCCCTTGAGCAAGTCTCCCTGAAGGAAGAGTATATGCAAGCCCTGCGGGAGCTCACCGAGACCCTCCTCACCCGCGTGCGCTGACCGGCCCAGAATGCCGGCGGGACCTTCTGGCGGCCATTCAGCGTGAGGCTACACGAATTCCATGAAGACGCGATTGCCGAGCAACTTGCCCCTGGGAGCCAGGCGGACTCTTTGCTCCGAGCTTATCCATTCAAGCAGGCCGTCCTCTAGCAGGTTTCCGATTTCCCTCGCAAAGACGTCGAAAAAGGAGACCCCAAACCGGGACGCAAACGCGGTGTCCACCACGCCTTCCTCGGTCAGCCTCAAGCCCAACCACATTGTCTGACGCATCTCCTCGTCTCGGCTAATCTTTTCTGAACGGGCTGCCGCGGGAGAAAGCGGGAACTCGCGCCGATTCCCCTCCTGCATTCGCCGGATGTAGTTGCTGGGAGTTCGCAGGTCAGAATAGCGGACCCCGCCAGCAAACCCATGAGCTCCAGCCCCCAACCCCAGGTAGGGGAGATTGCGCCAGTACTGAAGATTGTGGCGGCAAACCCGCGACTGCGGCCGGTCCCACCGACGGTCCACTCTGGCCCAGTTCGAGATCTCGTATTGAGCGAATCCCGCGGCCTCCAAGGCCTCCCCACCGCAGTCATACATGTCTGCCGCCTGATCGTCGTCTGGCCAAGGGTATCTCCCTTGGAGCACGGCCCGCCGCAACCGAGTCCCCCGCTCCAAAGTCAGGGCATAGAGCGATAGGTGATCGGGCTGCAAGTCCAGAGCCGCTTGGAGGGTTTCCCGCCATTGGGACAGTGATTGACTGGGAAGACCATAGATCAAGTCCAAGTTGATGTTCTCGAATCCGGCCTGACGGGCCCACCCGACTGACCGGACCGTGTCCTCAGGGGTGTGCTCGCGCTCGAGGAGTCGTAGGTCTTGAAGCCGAGCGGATTGCATCCCGAAGCTGAGCCGGTTAACCCCCGTTTCACGCAACCCGGAAAGGTATTCTGCAGTGACGGTCCCCGGATTCGCTTCGAGAGTGATTTCTGCCTCCAACTCCAAGGCGAAACAGGTGCGCACGGCGCCCAAGAGTTCCCGCACGCCCGGCAAGGGGAGCAGCGATGGAGTTCCTCCTCCAAAGAAGACGGTGCCTACCGGCGGCCGACCCCCGGCCGCCCCCAGCACGCCGATCTCCTTCCGGAGGGCTTGAGTGTAGGGCGGAATCAGATCCTGGATGCCCTGGTAGGTGTTGAAATCGCAGTAGCCGCACCGGTGCCGGCAGAAAGGAATGTGCAGGTACAGCCCGTAGACGGGTTCCCGCGCTGCACCTGGGCCCGGAGCCAGGCTTGCGAGACCGGCCTGGCTTGCTTCGGTGCGCATTCCGGCGCGAATGGACACCGATTCCAGTCGAAGGTGGACAGTAGTTCCAGCGGATGGTGGACACTCGTTCCAACTGGCGATGATCACTTCATGGCCTTCAGCAGCTCTGGATGGGACATCATACCTTGAGTCGGTTTTCCGATCCAAGGGGGGAGCGCTTTTTTCGCATTGACCCTCCTTTCAGTTCCAGCCGGTAGGCATTGTGAACCAGCCGGTCGAGAATGGCGTCAGCCAGCGTGGGATCCGGGAAGCGGGCATGCCAATCCTCTTTCGGGACCTGGGTGGCAACCAGGGTCGAGGCCTGGCCGTAACGATCATCGACGATCTCAAGCAGGTCCCGCGCCTGTGCAGCAGAGAGCGGATCCCGCAGCCAGTCGTCGAGGATGATGAGGGGTGCCTTGGCCAGGACATTCAACATCTTCGCGAAGGACCCATCGGCGTGGGAGAGCATGATCTCGTGCAGAAGACGAGAGGTTCGGTGGTAGCGGACTGAGAAGCCCTGGCGGCAGGCTGCTTGACCCAGCGCGCAAGCCAGATAGCTCTTGCCGGCACCGGTGGGTCCAAGGACCAGAATGTTCAGGTGGTGGCGGATCCATTCGCCCTGAGCAAGCTCCAGGATGAAACTGCGCTCAAGCCCGCGAGCGGGAGAAAGGTCCAGGTCTTCAAGGCTGGCAGGCAAGGCAAAGTGGGCGGCTTTGACGCGGCGCTCCAGGCTGCGATTGTCGCGGCGGGTGCATTCGAGGTCCACGAGTAGCCCCAACCGCTCCTCGAAGGGAAGCTCGGCGTAATGGGGGTTCTCCTGCTGTTCCTGCAGCCCCATGCGGAAGCCGGGCAGCCGCAGACGGGTGAGTTTCTCCTGCAAAGGTTGTCTCAGCATCAAGCATCTCCTTAGCGGTAATAGGACGGTCCACGAATGTTGATATGGGTCTCCAGTGGGATGGAAGTCGCCTCTTCCAATGGGAGCTGGTCAAGGTGAGCGTCCAGGATGTTCGCGAGACCTCGGTAGGAACAGATGCCCGCCGAGTGGGCGCGGGCGCAGGCGGCCTCCAGGCGTTCTGGGGAATAGCGTTTGGCCAATCCCAGGATCCCCAGGCAGGTACGGTAGGCCTGTTGGGGGTGCCGGCGGGAGGTGAGAGCCTGCTCGATCACACCCCGAGTCTGGGGACCAATCGTCTCCCCCCAGCGCACGAAGCGTTCGGGGGACCACTCGGCGTAGTAGCGGTGGTTGGGTGGCATGTGCTCTGCCTGGGTGGAGTAGCGGCCCTGAGCCTGGGACCGCGGATGCGATGCCACCCGCTGACGCTTGTGGAAGATTTCGACGGTGTGCTCCGTGACTCGCAGGAACACTTGCTCCCCAATGAGTTCGTGGGGGACGCTGTAATAGTGCTGCTTGAACTCCACATGGTAGTCGATGTTCACCCTGGCCTTCTTCCAGAAGGCAAATTCGTACGGTTCAGCTGGCAGCGGCCTGAGGGCTGGCCGATCCAGGGTCTCAAAGAGTTCCCGGCGGGATTTCCCCAGATGGCGCATGGGCCGGTCGTTGAGTTCGGTAAGCAGGCTGTGAATCGCCCGATTGAGATCCGTCAGGCTCAAGAAGGTCCAGTTGCGCAAGCGCGCGAGAATCCAACGCTCGACGACCTGCACGCCCACCTCGACCTTGGCTTTGTCCTTGGGTTTGCGAACTCGGGCGGGGATTACCACGGTGCCGTAATGTTCCGCCAGATCCTGGTAGGTGGGGTTGATGTCAGGTTCATACCGGGAGGGATGCTTGATTCCGGTTTTTGGATTGTCAGGTACCACCACTTCCGGCACCCCGCGGAAGTAGTCGAACGCTCGCACATGGCCGCCGATCCAGTTGGCCAGGTCCTCGGCCCACTGCGCCTCGGCGTACGTGAAGCTGCTGGCGGCCAGGACAGCCACGAAGATGTGAGCTTCACGAATCTCGCTGGTCTTCAGGTCGACGAGCGGGACAGTTTGGCCGGCGTAGTCGACGAACAGCTTCTCCCCGGCCTTGTGGGTCAGGCGCATGGGAGGATCCAGTTTCCTGGTCCACGATCGATAGAGCTCACAAAAGCGGCTGTAGCCGTATCCGCCCGGATTGGCTTCGCAATACTCCAGCCAAACCAGGCGCCGGGTCATGCCCTTTCGGCGCAACTCGGCATAGATACTTTCCCAATCCGGTCCCGGGATTGCCCGCTCCGAGGGCGGAGCTGGCTGGGGAAACAGCAGCGCGTAGAGCTGGTCTTCGCCCAAAGCTTCGGGGAGGGGCCAGGTGAGCCCGGTCGCTTGGGCCCGGCGAACGTATTCGCTCACCGTGGTCGGAGAGATGGAGCAACTGTGGGCAACGGCTCGGTTGCTGAGCCCTCCCTCCCACTTGAGACGGAGGACTTCGCGGATCTTGCGCATGGATAATCGTCAGCCACTCAGGCTAAGGATCCCTCGGTGTCCAGCATGGAGCGGAATCGGTGTCCACCATCCATCGGAATCACTGTCCAGCATGCTCCGGAATCGGTGTCCAGCATCCGTCGGATTACGCATTCGGTCGTTTCCTTCTTGCTCAGGGTTTCTAGACCCCTTGGGGGCATGTGTACCATTGGTAGTAAATTCATCACAGTCGACTAGGATTAATCTGAATATTGGGGTTCGAATCCGTATGTGGGCAAAGGAAACCGCCATCTGGCCGGTTTTTTTGTTTTCCTGACCCCTATGTTAACGGATAATCATCCGCCCGGCGGCTCACGATCCGACTGGAAAAGCCTTTTTGAGGGAAATGGGATGCAAAATAGGTCAACCACAGGCGTTGAACTGGACAGGGATATCCTCTATACTAGTACCCATCTCAAGATACACCTTGGTGGCAATCACCACCTCGTCCCGCGAAGCAAACTCACTCAGGGCTTTGCCAACCACCTCTTCGCTCGCCCCATGTGAATAGACATTGGCGGTGTCAAAGGAATTGATGCCCACCTCCAGCGTGCGCTTGATAAACGGCCGGCTTTCCTCTTCATCGAGCGCCCACGGCCAGCGTTCGGTCGGTCGCCCATAGCTCATGCAGCCCAGGCAGATGCGCGATACTTTTAGTCCGGTAGATCCAAACCGGATGTATTCCCTTGATGGCCCCCCACAGATGATTTTTCCAAACTGACCTTCAACCCAATCCGATGGCGAAGAGTTGTATGGCTGAGTTCTCAAGAACTACATGGTTTTTGAACTAAGAGCCTGTCGAGCGCGGCACTAGTTTGATTGTCGCGGAGCATGCTTCAGGGCTCACAATATGGCTGATGATGCTTGCGGCGTAGCGGCGGTACTTTGTACGGTATGCGGCGTCGATCTGGTCGTTGATACCGGGGTCGGCATCCACGAAGGTGACGTCTATGTCGACTCCGCCAGCCTGGATATGGCCTTCGTGGCACACCTGAGTGCCACGGAACCAGGCGCCATTGCGCCCGTTAACGGATCGGACGTAAAGGTCGTCGCCGTGACGGACAACCCAAATCGTCACCGGGTTTCGCAGCGTGCCGTCGCGTCGGAGTGACGCGATCCCCAACTCTTCTGCTGTTCCGATCTTGGTGAGCTCATCGCTCGTCCACGCTATCATCGGCGAATCTCCTTCATATTCCCGGTTATCGTGCCCGCCTTTCCAGCGGCAAGAGCGGCCTTGGCGATGTCTACGCCCATTCCACGGCCTGCGTCTGTGATAAACCTGACTTTGCTCATGATTGTTTCCTCTTATTCGGCCCTTGGCCCGGCTTGGTATTGTTCGTGACTGACCTTTTCCATCCAGTCGGCGGACTTGCCGTCGAGCTGTTCCACAATGGCGATGTGCGTCATGGCCGTGGTGGCCGTGGCGCCATGCCAATGCTTCTTACCCGGTGGAAACCAGATCACGTCCCCCGGTCGAATCTCCTCGATGGGCCACCCCAGCGTTGTACGAGGCCGCAGCCGGCTGTCACGATCAGGGTCTGGCCCAGCGGATGGGCGTGCCAGGCTGTCCGGGCGCTGGGCTCGAACGTCACACTGGCTCCGAGCACGCGCGCTGGATGGGTTGCCTGCAACAAGGGGTCAACACGCACACTGCCGGTAATATTCTCGACGGGTCCTTTGCCGGAAGGCTGCGAGCCGATCCTTTTAATGTCCATTTTTTGAATTCCTTCTCTTGATTGCCTTTTTTCTGATTCAGCACTTCATGTCTGGCGCACACGAAGAGCCTCCCGAACGCCTACTACTCTTCTTTGCCTTCGCATCTGCCTTGCACGTGTTGCCTGGCTTAGCGATAAGTTCGTTTTTCCAGCTCTTCGGGATACCGGTCCCCTTGCACGTTGATCTTTGATGCGGCACTATCGATCTCACGGAGATCGTCGGGCATAAGTTCGACTGCCGCTGCTCCGATATTTTCTTCGAATCGCGCAAGCTTCGTTGTGCCCGGGATCGGAACAATCCACGACTTCTGGGCGAGCAGCCAGGCGAGCGCGATTTGAGCAGGCGTCGCCTGTTTTTGCTCCGCGAACCTGCCAAGCATGTCAACCAGGGCCCGATTCGCTTTTCGAGCCTCCGGCGTAAAACGGGGGACGATGTTGCGGAAATCGCTACTATCGAACTGCGTATTCTCGTCGATCTTGCCCGTGAGGAAGCCCTTTCCCAGAGGGCTGAATGGAACAAATCCGATCCCGAGTTCTTCCAAGGTTGAAAACAGCGCCTCTTCCGGGCGTCTCCACCATAGCGAGTACTCGCTCTGAACTGCCGTGACCGGCTGGACCGCGTGTGCGCGACGGATGGTCTGCGCTCCTGCTTCCGAAAGACCAAAGTGCTTCACCTTGCCTTCTTGAATCAAGTCCTTCACCGTTCCCGCCACATCCTCGATGGGAACATCCGGGTCAACCCGGTGTTGATAGAACAGATCGATGGCATCGACTTTGAGCCGCTTGAGCGATGCCTCGGCAACCTGCTTGATGTGCTCTGGCCGACTATCCATGCCCGTCTGCTCCCCCTTGGGACCAAATCTGAAACCGAATTTGGTGGCGATCACCACCTGCCCGTGGAAGGGAGCAAGGGCTTCGCCCACCAGTTCCTCGTTGAGGAACGGTCCATAGGCTTCAGCAGTGTCGAAGAATGTAACGCCATGTTCAACGGCTGTGCGAATCAGAGAGAGCATCTTCTGCTTGTCTCCAGCCGGACCGTAGGCAAAGCTCATTCCCATACAGCCTAACCCGAGAGCCGAAACTTCCAAGCCGCTGTTTCCAAGTTTACGTTTTTGCATTTTCTGAACTCCTGTCTTTTCGTTAGCCCGAACCTTTGCCGAGCGTTTCAATCCCGAAACCAAGCTGATTGACATAATGGAAGTGATGCACTTAAGGTCCTCCCACGACATGAACAAAGTCTTGGGGATGTCCAGTATCGCTCAGGGTCAGGCTGGAGCCAACGTTTCACACGCCACATGGTTGGATGACGGTAAACCCTGGGTCGCGCTGACTCTGAAAACGTTTGCCTTCAATGCCGATGTATGTGAACATATTTGCGCAGGGGGCCAGGAGTGGCTAAGAACGAGTTCTTGCTAATACCCTCTCAAAAACCCATCACATGATTGATACGTATCCCCTTGGGGGCACTGCTGTATACGGGTGTTTGCAAGGCCATCACGGTTGAATGGGAAACCCAAGCACCAACACGGGAATCGCCCCTACGGGCACCTGTCCTAAGGACGGGTATTCGTGATTCCAGTGTGTTCGTGAGGAAGAATCGGGTAAAGCCCGAGCCACGATCCCAAAGGGCACATCAGCGCAATCCGGGGATGGCTTTCATCAATTTGAGCATCACCGTCATTGTCTTGGCGTATCGCTCAGGGGGCAGGAAACGGTTCGGCCCGATGAGCATCAGCGACTGTGTAGCGACCGTCTGCGCCTCGGTGTATTTCAGGATGCCCTCTCTGCCGTGACGGCGTCCCAGACCGGAAGCTTTCATGCCGCCCATCGGCGCGTCCACGGATCCCCAGGCCGCGTAGACCGCCTCGTTGACGTTCGATGTTCCGGTCTGTAGCCGGCGGGCAATCTGCTGTCCCCGACGGACATCTCGCGTCCAAACGCTGGAATTCAGCCCATACGAGGATGCATTGGCCAATTCGATAGCATGTTCCACATCGTCGAATCGGTAGATCGAAACCACCGGGCCGAATGTCTCTTCGGCGTAAAGGTTCATCTCCGGTTTGATGTTCGTCATCAGTGTCGGCTCGAAGAAGAATGGGCCGATGTCTGGCCGGGCCTTTCCACCGGTTAAGAGGACGGCACCCTTCCGCAACGCGTCTTCGACATGCTGGGTCACCTTGTCGAGCTGATCCTGGGAGATGAGCGACCCCATATCGGCGGAGAAGTCCAACGCGGCGGAGACCTTCATCTCCTTCGCCCGGCGAACCAGTTCAGAAACGAAGCGATCGTAAATCCCGCCCTGGACGTAAATCCGTTCCATGTGGATGCAAAGCTGGCCCGAGTTGGCAAAAGAGCCACGCAAGATCCCAGTGACTGCCTTGTCCAGATCCGCATCATCCAGAACGATCGCCGGGTTCTTCCCGCCCAGTTCCATTGAGCACTTGATCAGACGCTCGCCAGCCTGTCCGGCCAGCAGCCGTCCAGTGGATGTGCCACCGGTAAAACATAAATAATCCGCTTCCTTGATGAATACGGGGCCGATGACGCGGCCCTTCCCGGTCACCACTTGGAACACCTCAGGCGGCAGCCCTGCTTGATATAGGAGCTGGGCCGCATAGAGGGCTATGAACGGAGTCTCCTCTGCGGGTTTCAATACGACACAGTTCCCTGCTAGGATTGCCGGGATCGCATCGGAAATCGTCAACACCAGCGGATAGTTCCAAGGTGAAATGATTCCTACCACACCAACCGGCTGGTGAAGTTCCATTGTATGAGTTAGGAGCGGTAGAGCCCCCTTCCGTCGCTGGGGACGGAGGTATCTCTCGGCACGAACCGCGTAATGCCGACTGTTGATAACAACGTCGAAGACCTCGTCTAGGGCATCGAGACGGCTCTTCCCGGCTTCCACCTGGAGAAGGTTAAGCAATTCCTCTTGGTGCTGCAAAATCAGGTCGTGGTAGCGTAGGAAAATCGCCCTGCGCTCTGACATGCGAGTCTGTGCCCAGGAACGCTGGGTAGTACGGGCATGTTGCACTGCTATCTGAACATCTTGCGTCGTACAAATCGGGACCGTCCCTAGGGTCTCGCTAGTAAAGGGTGCCCGGACGATGGTCAGATCATGCGGAGTATCGGCATGGGAGATCAGGGCTGTCAGCCGTGCCAAGTCGGGTATTTTTCTTGTGCCCCAAAGTTGCTTTGCGGGGACGTCATTCATCTTTTCTGGTGAATTGGGGGCAGTAGTTACCACGGCAGTTTCCTTCTCTTTGGGAGTGGATTGCCAAGTAAACAGATTCGGAATCAATCTTTACTTCGGAAAGTCTACTTTCAATCAAATTATTCGTCAATGGAGGGGCAGGGCCTTCTAAGGCAGCAGTGCGAATAAAGTTGGAATTGTCTGAAAAGATCTCTTTGATTAGGACTTCGCAGCGGGCGATGTTACTTCTCCGGGTATATCTTCCAGTTTGGGTTTACCGATTCGTTAGGGTCGAGTGAGAGACTGTTACGAGCCTGTATAGCAAAGATGTCTTGCGTGTCAAGGGGAAAATGATGTCACGGATGATTTGAAGACATCCTCCAGGGTCGGTGTGAACCACTCAAGCGTGTTGACCTGAATGTTCTTCCGGAGAAGAATATTCCTGATGACTTCCGTATCCTCCTGCGCATCAGGCAATACCACATGAATCTGAGCGCCATACCAGGCCACTTCCAGCACCGGCATAGCTCTCTGCTGCTCGAGGGTTTTCAGGCCCCCAATCCCCCTTCGGGATCGGATAAACTGACCTCCAGCACCTAGTCGTGCATGTGTATCTATTTGAGGCGGCTGGGAGAGTCCATGACCACCAGACGACCCTAGCGGATGAAGCCGACCCGCTGGCAAAGCTCGCCTTCGCCCATCTAGTGAGTCGTCACCTGCACGGTAACCCCCTTTTTCGTCATGGCATAGATTAGATCCCAGAAATCTCGCCGGCTGATGGGGTCAACCGCTGCAGTGGGTGCCTCCAGGAAGACGACTTGTGGCCCGCTGACAATGGCACAACCGAGCCCCAATCGTTGCTTTCAGCCGCCTGAAAGCTGGCTGCTCAGTACTTTTTCACCCCCGACCAGTCCGGCGGTGCGCAGGATCTCAACCTGCCTCTTGCCAAGCTCATCCCGTTCCAGACCACACACCTTGCCATAAAGTTGTATGTTTTCACGGGCAGTCAGTTCGTTGTGAAGTGTGAATTGTTGGGAACGATAACCCACATGTGCCTGCATGGTCTTAGTCTGTGTAACCGGATCGAAGCCCAACATCGAGGCGCTTCCCGAAGTGGGTTTGATCAGACCCAGGTGCGTACGAATGATTGTGGTCTTGCCAGCCCCATTAGGGCCCAACCAGCCGAAAACACCCCCGGCTTTTGCGCTGAAACTCATGTGGTCAACTGCCATGAAACGCACCCAAATCATTATTGGAAAGCCTTCCTTTGGCAGGGGCAACGTGGAGTATTAGCCGTCAGGTCAGGCAACTCCCATACCCCCTCTCGCACTCGCATTATCCGCATATACAACGCCCCCTTGGCGCGGCACTGGCCCAAAGGCGGGAGAGAATCGTCCCAAGACAATTTTGGGCGGCCGCAGGAAGATCAAGGCCCAACTGATTTGGCTCATTTCTCGTCGCAGGGAAGTCTATTCGCGGATTCACTCGGAATCGCTCGGGGCTTCTCGCCACCGACTCCCTTGCCTCAAACTCCCCTCAGGGGAGAAGCCGCTTGGCCTGTTTTCCCCCCCAGCGGCTATGGAGCGTGCCGCCGCTGGGGAAAGCAGCGGACCTTGGGTCCCTCCGCTCCGAGTTTCCCATCCGGCATCTTCCTTTCGCTCCGCCGCCCGCACCGGGGGATCGCTTCCCTTTCTTGCAACGGACGCACGCGGCACGGCGGCCGACCTGGGCAGCGATGGGGCCGCTTGCCGATCGATCCCTTTCGAAGAAGGAATCGCAGCGGTGGGCCTTGAAGAAGGCGGCCCGAGCATGTTAGACTAACTGGTCGGGTCGAGGAAGGGCTATGGGCAGGGGTTTCAGGGAGTGACCGTGAGGATCGGACTGGCGAGCGCGCGCTCTCCTAAAAGGCGTGGAAATCCGATATCGGGGTTGGAATTGGGCGGTAGGAAAGTACGCTAGCCAGAGGATGGCATGAGCTTGGACGCAGCCGTAGTGGGACTCGGCAACCCGGGCCGACAATACCTGCGAAACCGTCACAACATAGGCTACCGCGTGGCGGAAAGAGTCGCCCAGCAGCTGCAGGCCCGGTTTTCCCGAAAGGGATTCCACTGCCTTCTGGCCAGCGCATCGGCCGAAGGGAAAGCGGTCCTCTTGGCCAAGCCACAGACTTTCATGAATGCGAGCGGACAGGCCGTTGAGGCGCTGGTCCGCTTCCACGCGATTCCCTATGAGCGTCTACTGGTCTGTTGCGATGATATTGATCTGCCCTTTGGCACGCTGCGCTTGCGACCCATGGGAGGGTCCGGCGGGCAGAAGGGGATGCAATCCATCATCTCCGCTCTGGGAACCGAGGAATTTCCAAGGTTGCGCATCGGAATCGGGCACCCGCCCGAGGACATGGATCCCGCAGCCTATGTCCTGCAAGATTTTGCCCCCCAGGAAGAAGAAAAACTGGGCGAAATCGTAGGGCGGGCGGCGGAAGCCGTCGATGTGTTCATTCGTTCTGGGTTGCAAGCGGCGATGAACCGATACAACGGAGATCCCGACACGGCGGGGAGCCCGCGTGTCGACTGACCTGACCCCACTCCTGGAAATGATCCGGGCCCAGCCTTCGTACCAGGACCTCCTGGCCCGCCTGCGGGCCCCCAGAGATCGGAGACTCGACGGTTTCCGAACCCTGGCCTTGGCCCTTCCTCGATCGGCGCAGCCAGCGGTTCTGGCGTCCCTTGTCCGGGACATCCCGGTCCCATTCGTACTTGCCCTTTCCCGGTCGGACGAGGTCTTCGCCTTGAGGGACGAAATCTCGACCTGGGATCGCACGCTTCCCGTAGAGGTTTTCGGAGAGCCCTCCCCCCTCTCTTATGAGCCGGCCCCCTGGGGCCCGAGAACCGTTCGCGAGCGGATTTCGACCCTGTCCGCGCTCGCCGAGCACTCCATCCCCTCCCTGGGGACCCAACCGCCGCTGCTGGTCTTGACCTCCCTCCGCGCCTGGATGACGCCGACCCTTCCTCGCCAGGACTTTGTTGGAAACAGTCGCCGGATCGTCCCCGGAGCGAAGGCCTCTCTGGATGAACTTCTCCGGTTCGCTGTTGACCTGGGGTACCAAAGCCAGCCCTATGTGATGGGGCCCGGTCAATTCAGCCGGCGCGGAGGAATTATCGACCTCTGGCCTCCGGCCGACCCTCAACCGGCACGAATTGAGTTCTTCGGGGAAACCATAGAGACTCTTCGGCATTTTGATCCAGGCACGCAACGGTCGACGGACGGGTTCCCCAGTTTGAGCATCACGCCAGCCTGCGAAGCCCTGGACCGCGAGGTCAAGCGCCTCCAGGGCCAGGGCACGGGTCCCCGGGCGGCACCCCCGGGTCGCGAACCGGAGGAGGATGAGCTGGGCCCGGAATCGCGTCCGTCCGTAGAGTTCTTCATCCCCTGGCTCTATCCGCCCACAGACCTTCTGGACCACCTGTCGCCCGAAGGCATCGTGCTTGCGGAGGACTACGAGGAGCTTGAGGCGACCGCCGGCGACCTAGAGGAACAGACCCTCCAGCTTCGTGCGGAAGCGCTCGATCAAGGGGAAATCCATGCAGAGGATCCAGCGGCAGCACTGTCATGGGACCATCTCCAGGAGTCCCTGGAACTGCATAGGCTGGTCGAACTGGGCCGACAAGCTGCTGACGCTGACCTCGTTCCCCTGGGCGAAGCCTTCGCTCCCGGGCCGCGGTTTGGTGGCCAAATCGGGCCCTTGATTGACCACCTCGAACGGGCCCACCGGGCGCGGTCGCGAACGCTCGTCGTCTCGCGGCAAGCCGCCCGCCTGGTCGAAATCTGGGGCGACCGAGGAAACGTCGTCCCGCCGGCTTCCGAGGTGCTGACCCAGATGCCCGCGGAAGGAGCGGCAGTGTTTATCCAGGGGGCGCTCCAGGAGGGGTTTGTGCTGCAGTGTCCCGCCGGCGGGGGACCGGCGCGCGCCCTGGAGATCCTTACCGACGGAGAGATCTTCGGCTGGGCCAGACCCGAGCCGAGGCGGCGAATCCGAGTCGGGGCAACGCCCCCGGAGGCGGAATACGCAGACCTCAATGCCGGTGACTATGTGGTGCACGTGGAATACGGGATCGGAAGATTTGACGGATTGGTGCACCGCACGGTGGAAGACTCTTTGAGGGAATACCTCCAGGTGGAATTTGCGGGTGGAGACCAGGTTTATGTTCCGGTTCACCAGGCAGACCGCCTGACGCGATATGTGGGCGCCGACGACCGCCCGCCGACGCTTTCGCGTCTTGGCTCCGCGGACTGGGCCACCGCGCGCGAGAAGGCCCGCAAAGCGGTCGAGGAAATCGCCCGGGAATTGCTGGACTTGTACGCCAAGAGGCAAACGGCCTTGGGTCATTCCTTTGGTCTGGACACGGCCTGGCAAAGTGAGCTCGAAGCCTCCTTTCCTTTCGTGGAAACGGAGGATCAGCTGCGGGCGATCGAAGAGGTCAAGCGCGACATGGAGCGGGCCCGGCCGATGGACCGCTTGATCTGCGGGGACGTCGGCTACGGCAAGACTGAAGTGGCACTGCGGGCCGCCTTCAAGGCGGTGATGGATGGAAAGCAGGTTGCCGTTCTGGTCCCCACCACCCTACTGGCCCAACAGCACTTTGAAACCTTTCGTCAGCGCCTGGCACCCTTCCCGGTCCAGGTGGAGATGCTGTCGCGCTTTCGCAGCCCCGGCGAACAAACCTCGGTCCTGGCCGATCTGGCCGAGGGTCGGGTTGAAATCATCATCGGGACCCACCGACTGTTGCAGGCCGACGTACGCTTCAAAGACCTGGGCTTGGTGGTCATTGATGAGGAACAACGATTCGGCGTTGCCCACAAGGAACATCTGAAGCAACTGCGGACGGAGGTAGATGTCCTCACGCTGACGGCGACCCCGATCCCACGCACGCTCTATCTTTCCCTGACCGGAGTCCGAGACATCTCCACGATCAACACCCCCCCCGAGGACCGACTCCCCGTCGTCACCCAGGTCCGACGTTACTCCGAAAGCGTCGCGCGCAAGGCGATCCTGCGAGAGCTGGATCGAGGCGGCCAGGTCTTCTGGGTGCACAATCGGGTCGAGACCATTGGCGTGGCCCAAAAAAAGCTCGCGGCCCTCGTCCCGGAAGCCCATATCGCGCTGGCCCACGGGCAGATGCCAGAGATCCAGCTTGAGCGCTCCATGCAAGCCTTCATCTCGCGGGAAGCGGATGTCTTGCTGTGCACTTCGATTATTGAATCCGGGCTGGACATCCCCAATGCCAATACCCTGATTGTGGAGCGTGCGGACACCTTCGGGCTGGCCCAGCTCTATCAGCTCCGTGGCCGGGTCGGCCGAAGCGCCATGAGGGGATACGCCTACTTCTTCTCGGACCACCGGCACCGTCTGACTGACGAGGCCCGGGAGCGCTTGAGGACCATGGCAGACCAGACCGACCTGGGGGCGGGATATGGGGTTGCGATGCGCGACCTGGAGATTCGCGGGGCCGGGGAGATTCTGGGCTCCCGGCAGCATGGACATATCGCCGCCATCGGTTTCCACCTCTACACGCGACTGCTGACCCAGGCCGTGCGTCGCCTGAAAGAACAGCGAGAAGGGGGCCCGCAGGCGCTGCCGGTCAGCCTAGCGAGCGTGGATCTGCCATTGAATGTCGCCCTGCCTCCCGACTACATCGAGGACCGGGGACTGCGCTTGCGCCTGTATCGAAGAATGGCCGAAATCCAGGAGGAGTCGGAGTTGGAGGCGCTGGCGGAGGAGTTGAAAGACCGCTTCGGGACCCCGCCTCTGGCGGTGGACAATCTGCTCTATCAACTGCGGGTCAAACTTCTGGCTCAGAAGGCGGGGGTCGAGAGCGTGACGGTGGAGAACGGCAGCCTTGCCCTACGCCTGGCGGGGTCGGCCGAGGAGCAGATGACCGAACTTCCCGCTTCGGTCCGCTTCAGCCGCGGGTCGCTCTACATGCAGGCCCTTCCCTCGGGGGATGAATGGCGTGACCGGCTGACCTACCTGCTCCGCTGGCTGGCCCAGCATCGGACCAGCGCGGAACTTTCCCGGACCGCGGAACCGGCCCCTTCCCTTCCTGTCCTGGAGCCATCCGCTCAGGATTAGGAGCGCGGTGCAGCCTCCCCGGCAAACCGCCGTTAGGAATGCCGTGGGATAAGCGCCGGTTGCGGATGAGCAGAGGGGTGCATATAATCGGAAAACGTCGTTCAGTGCGACCACTAGGCGAAGGAGATTTCCACTGGAAACCAATCCGATCCGTCCGCGTCTAGCGAGCAAGGCGACAACCGCCTTGCTGCCGGGCGGGACGACGCTTCAGGGTCGATACCTCATCCAGCGGGTGCTGGGTCGTGGAGGGATGAGTTCCGTCTACCAGGCCCGAGACCTGCGATTCCCCAATGTCACGCGCCTGGTCGCCGTCAAGCAGCTTCTCAACCAGAGCACAGACCCAACGATCCGTCGTGCCGTGGTCGAGAATTTCGAGCGCGAAGCTAACCTGTTGGCCACGTTGGACCACCCCGCGATCCCGCGAATTTTCGACTACTTCTCCGAGGAGGAACGGTCGTTTCTGGTGATGGAATTCATTAGCGGCAGAGATCTTGAGTCGATCCTGGCCGAGAGCAGGAGTTTGCTGCCCGTTGACCAAGTCGTCACCTGGGCCATAGAGATATGCGACGTTTTGCAGTTCTTGCACACCCACAATCCCCCGGTGATCTTTCGGGACGTTAAGCCTTCCAATGTGATGATGGATGATCGTGGGCGCGTGCGGCTGGTTGACTTTGGGATCGCCAAGCTGTTCGCCCCGGACCGCAAGGGGACGATGATCGGGACCGAAGGCTACGCGCCCCCGGAACAGTATCGGGGGGAGGCGGGTCCCCTCTCGGACATCTATGCGCTGGGGGCCACGCTTCACCATCTTCTCACCAACCGTGATCCGCGCATCGAGCCGCCCTTCACCTGGGCCGATCGGCCACTGAGAGACCTCAATCCGCTCGTGCCCCCGTCGCTTGAACAAGTTGTGGATCAGGCCCTTTCCTACAACCCGGGCGATCGATTTCCGACCCCAGCCGATATGTCTCAAGTGCTGATGCAGGTCTTGAAGGAAATTCACGGGGAATCACCCGAGCCTCCCGCGGCGGGGCGCAAGCCGTCCGCGGGGATCGCTGCCGAGGGTAGCGCAACCCCCTCCCCCACCTGGGTCTTCGACTGCGAAGACGAGGTGCGGGGCACTCCGGCACTGGGGGAGGGGATGGTTCTAGTCGGAGCCTATGACCACAACCTGTATGCGTTGGATTTCGAGACCGGAAGCTTCAAATGGAAGTATGCGACGGAGGGAGGCCTTCCGGGTCGGCCAGCCCTGTGGGAGGATTCGATCTTCTTGGGCTCGGAGGACCACCGGCTGCACGCCTTGAGCATAAACGGCGGCCGGCTGTTGTGGATCTACCCCACCGACAAGCCGATCCGCTCTTCTCCGGTCATTGCTGTGGGCCACATCTTCGTGGGCTCCGACGATGGCGCCCTGCACGCCGTCAACTTGGCCACCGGCCGTCGAGCCTGGCGCTGTGAGGTGGCTGGTCCGGTTCGATCCACCGCCCTGGTCGCCGGCGACCGGGTCTACTTTGGTTGTGACTCAGGGGACTTCCATTCCGTCACCCTGGGAGGCGAGTCGAAGTGGCAATTCCGGTCCCGGCGCGCTGTGGTCTCCTCAGCGGCGGAGGCCAACGGGCTTGTCTACTTCGGTTCCGTGGATTACAGTCTCTACGCGCTGGACGCCACTTCGGGGTGGGTAGTCTGGCGTTATCGGACCGGGAAATCCATTGTCTCCTCGCCGGCGGTGGCGCAAGACCTGGTCGTGTTCGGCTCGGCGGATGGGCGAATCTATGCCCTGGATGCCAAGAGCAGCAAGGAAAAGTGGCATGTCGAAACGGACGGCCAAGTGAATGCTTCGCCATTGATTCACAAGGGACTTGTCTATTGTGGGTCCGTGGATGGCCACTTATACTGCATAGAGTTGGCAAGCGGGAAGTTGCGCTGGAAATTCGCCACCGAGGGCGCCATCACCGGAGCGCCCGCAGCGGGGGAGAACGTGATCTGCTTCGGCTCGACCGATCACCGCGTCTACGCACTCCCGGTGTAGGTCGTCCGGAAAAGGAGTTCTCATTGACACCCTTATCCAGGGCCCATGGGGATCGTCCCTCGACGCGCCCTCTACCTGCAGACCGGCGCGGACCGCCAGCCTTTCACGTGGGCGTCGGGCACAATATCGGCCGCGTGCGGTCCACCAACGAAGACAGCCTGATTGCGATTACAGCCCTTCAGCAGGCTGACAGCACGCTCCCCTACTTCGGCCTGTTCATTGTCGCCGACGGGATGGGTGGACATGAGCTGGGCGAACGGGCCAGCCGCCTGGCCGCGCAGACTTTTGCTCGCGAGGTCATGGGCCAGTTCGGGGCGCTTTGGCTCGGCGGATCTCCGGGGGAGGAACAGGTTTCCATCCAGGAAATGCTTCAAAACGCCATGCGGAAAGCGAACCAGTCTGTCCTGCGCCATTTCCCCGGGAGCGGGACTACGCTGACAGCATGCTTGGTTTTCACCCAGCAGGTCTTTTTGGCCCACATTGGCGACAGCCGCGCCTATTTTGTCAAGGACGGGCTACATCAGATCAGTCATGACCACTCGTTGGTTCAGCGCCTCATCGACGTTGGCCAAATAAGCCCAGAAGAGGCCACGCGCTACGCTCAGCGCAACGTGTTGTTGCGAGCCATCGGGCAGACGGATGACCTGGAGCCTGAGATCGTCACCTACCCCTGGGAGCCGGGGGCGCGGCTCCTGCTTTGTTCGGACGGGTTGTGGGGGGCCATCCCGGAGAAGGACATCCTGGACACCATTCAAAAGTCACCCACGGTTCAAGCGGCCTGCAACGCCCTGGTGGACCTGTGCAATGCCGCCGGTGGTCCGGACAACATCTCGGCCCTGTTGGTGGAGATGACTGGCGGAGAATGAACAGCAGATCCAAGGCCGACGGCCAGCCTTTCTCAGTGGAACTCAGCCACAGCCGGGCCTCGTTGCTGGCGATCGAAGAGCCTCAGGTTCTATACACCCTCGTAACCATTCGCCCTGGAAAGGAGCCGGAGCGACCGCCGGCTCCCCCCTTGAATCTCTGCATTGCGCTCGACCGCTCCACCTCCATGGCGGGTGAGCGCCTGGACACGGCACGCACTTCCGTAGCTGAAATCCTACGCCGTCTTCGGCCCCAGGATCATCTCAGCCTGGTCAGCTTCAGCGATCGGGCGGAAATCCTGGTGGGGGCCGGGAGCCAGGAGTCTCCGGCCCGGGTCGAAGACCGGCTGAATCAGATCCAGACCAGCGGGGGTACCGAAATTTTCCAAGGACTCCAGGCAGCCATGGCGCAGATCCATGCCGGAAGGAGTCCGGGCGCCATTGATCACATCATCCTGATTACCGACGGTCAGACCTACGGGGATGAGGAAAACTGCCGCCAGCTGGCCGAGGAGGCGGCTCAAGAGGGCACGGAAATCACCGCGGTCGGAATTGGGGGGGAGTGGAACGATGTGTTTCTGGACCACCTGGCCTCTCGTACCGGAGGGGAGGCGGTTTTCATTGACCAGGTGGGCACCCTGGCCCATTTCATGCGGGAGAAATTCCACGGTCTCGGGCAAGTGTACTCGGACCATCTCACCCTGGAGATCACGACCAACCCCGGTGTGATCCTGCAGGCGGCCTTTCGCATTTCCCCTTCCCCTACCCCTCTTCCAACTCAAACCTGTCTGCACCTGGGGACTCTCTACCAGGGCAGCGCCCTCAGCCTGCTCCTGGAGTTTCTCTTTTCTCCTCTGGGGGCGGTGCCGTTTTTTGAGGTAGGGAGCCTCACCTTCGAGGCGCGCTTAATCCCAGAAAACAAAGAATTGCAGTCGGTGGTGACCCTGGGCTTCCCCGTATCGGAGGAAGCCCTGCCGGCTCCGATCTCCGCGACCCTGCTTGCGGCGGTGCGGAGCGTCACCCTGTGCCAGCTGCAGGAGAAAGCGGTCTCCGAGGCCATGGCCGGTCATGTCGAACGGGCAACCCGCAAGCTGAACCGACTGGCGGCCACTTTGCTTGAACTCGGCCAGAGCTCCGTCGCCAATACGGTTATCGGCGAGGCCGAACAGTTGAGCCAGGAGCACCATCTGACGGAATCTGGTCAAAAGCGGATGAAGTACGCGACACGCAGCTTGATGGAACCGCGCGGCGAGGTGCCGCGGTGATCGTTTGCCAGCGCTGCAAAGCCTCGCTCTACGTCGGGACTCTCTTCTGTCCGGAGTGCGGTCAGCTAGTCAACAGTGATACCTCCGCCCCGACGATCGCTCTCCCTCAAGAGGAACTGGACGGTATTCACACGCAAACGACGCCGATGGCGCAGCCCGCGGTCCTGACGCGGCAGGATTCGATCGCGCTGCGAGTCGTGGGGAGCACGGTCTCTATACCGCTGGTAGGCCAGCAGGACTACATCCTCGGCCGGGCCGAGGGAACCCAGGCGATCCTGCCGGATATTGACCTGAATCGTTTCGGGGCCCACGAGAAGGGGGTTTCGCGCCTCCATTGCCATCTCAAGTTTCAGAATGACCAGATGGTCATCGTCGATCTCGGCAGCGCGAATGGGACCTACTTGAACGGGACCCGGCTCACCCCGGACCAGGCTGTCCTGATCTCGGAAAACGACACCCTCACCCTGGGAAGCATGAAAGTACAGGTGTTCCGTAAGTTGTAGGACGGGAGGCCGGCATGCCGACGACCATTCTGATCCACCTGCTCAACGAGGATTCCATCGTTGGCGAAGTCGAGACTCTCCCTCCCCCTGAGGCGAATTTCATCACGCTCAGCAACCCTCGCCGCCGGGACGGCAAGGATATTGAATACCTCCAGGAAAATGTCACCAATATCATGGTCGCGGCCCACCGCGTCTCGGTAATCGAGATCCTGCCGAGCGCCGGCGAGGAACGGTTGGTCACGTTCGTCCGAGAGTGATTCCTTGAATCCGGCGTCCAAACGTCGCGTCCTGATTGTCGATGATGAACCGCGCATGGTGCGGTTCATCCGTTTGAACCTCGAGCACGATGGTTTCGAGGTCAGCGAGGCCTCATCGGGAACCCACGCGCTTGAGCAGCTCCGCAATCAGCTGCCGGACCTTGTCCTGCTTGACATCATGCTTCCGGACCTGGACGGTTTCGAGACCCTTTCGATGATCCGCGAGTTCTCCAGCGTTCCAGTCATCATGGTTACGGCCAAGGGAGAGGAGAGCGAGCGCGTTCGGGGGCTCGAGCTGGGCGCCGATGACTATATTCCCAAGCCCTTCAGCCCTCGAGAACTGGTCAGCCGAATTCGAGCGGTGCTGCGACGTACGGAAACGCCTGCCCCCGGGCCGGCCCACGGGCCGCTGACGATCGACGATCGCCTGAAAATAGATTTCGACCGGCGTGAAATCTGGGTCGAGGGGCGATTGGTCAGACTCAGGCCGACGGAGTTCCGGCTGCTCTATCATCTGGTCCAGAATGCCGGCTGGGTCGTCCCCCACGATCAGCTCTTGGCCAAGGTCTGGGGCTATGAGTATCGAGGCGAAACACATTACCTGAGGCTCTATGTAAACTACCTTCGGCAGAAGCTGGAGCAGGATCCCGCCCATCCCAAGTACATCCTTACGGAACATGGGGTGGGTTATCGCTTTGTCGACTTCCGCCACTCCTCGCCCGAGTCGGGCCCGGACCGCAAGGCGGAGGGGGGGACGTGACGTGCGCCAGGTCAAGCTGCTGATCACGGGGCCTTTCGGCGCCGGCAAGTCGCGCATGATCAGGGCGATTTCAGAGATTCGTGTGGTCTCGACCGAACGCCGCCTGACTCGGCCCGGGCCGGACGGCAAGCAGGAAACCACGGTTGCCATGGACTATGGCCGCGTGACCATCGGAGACAGGGTGGTTCACCTGACGGGAACGCCCGGGCAGCCCCGATTCGATTTCATGTGGGACATTCTCTCTCGAGAATCCGACGCATTTCTGCTGGTTGTGGACTCGACCGCACCTGCAGCCTGGAAGGAAGCCAAGGAGCTGCTGGGGCGCTTTCAGGACCTGGGGCGGCCGTATGTCATTGCCGCCAATAAACAGGATTTGAGCGACGCTCGAACCTTACGCCAGATCGAGCGAGCGCTCACTCCGGGAGAGAGCGGGCGAGTAATCCCGTGCATTGGCACCCGGCCCTCCTCCGTGCGGCAGGTCCTGCTGCGAGTCCTCGAGGAGCTTCCGTGAAGAGTTGGCCCGGACTCCTTTTGCGCTCGATGAGGCCCCGGCAGTGGATCAAGAATCTCGTTCTCTTCGCCGGTCTCGCCTTCGACCGACAGCTGCTGCACCGCCCTGCCTTCGAACGGACTTTCGCCGGCTTTCTGCTCATGTGCCTGGCCTCAGGAACCGTGTACCTGATCAACGACATCGCCGACCGCTCACAAGATCGGCACCACCCCCTCAAGCGCAATCGGCCCATCGCCTCTGGACAGCTTCCCGTCTCCGTGGCGCTGGTCACTGCGGTTGTGCTTGCGCCCGTTTCCGTCGGCCTTGCCTATCTCCTGTCTCCCTCCTTCGCCGCCCTGCTCCTTGGGTACCTGGCCCTCAACCTGGCCTACTCCTTTTACCTCAAGCACATCGCCATCGTGGACGCCCTGGCGGTGGCAGCCGGCTTCGTCCTGCGTGTCGGCGGGGGCGTGTTGCTGATCCAGGTTGAGCGGTTCTCTCCGTGGCTTTACGTCTGCATGACCCTTTTGGCTCTTTTCATCAGCTTCGGGAAGCGGCGCGCAGAACTGGCGTTGCTTGTGGACTCCGCGAAAGATCACCGACCCGTCCTGAACGGATACACGATCCCCTTGCTGGACACGTATATGGAGATCGTCTGCGCCGCCACCATTCTCGCCTATTCCCTTTACACTTTCTCCGCCCCCAACCTCCCCGAAAACCACTCGATGATGCTGACCATCCCCTTCGTGCTCTTTGGAGTCTTCCGCTACCTGTATCTTCTGCAGGTAGAGAAGTCGGGGGGCGCCCCCGAAGATGTTCTGATGGCGGACCGTCCCCTGCAGGTCACGATCCTCCTGTGGGGATTGTCCGCCATGATCCTGCTCTACTTGCAACCATGATCTTCACGGCCTCGGCCTGCGCCAAGGTCATCCTCCTGGGCGAACATGCGGTGGTTTATGGGATTCCGGCTCTAGCCGCCCCGGTGAGCCAGGTGCGAGCCACGGCCAGCCTGACGTTAGGAGGCCATGCCCTGCGGATTATCGCCCCCGCCGTTCACTTGGACGCAACCCTGGACAAACTCGGCCCTCGGGAACCCCTGGCCGTAAGCGCACGCCTGGTGAGCGAGTTCTATCACCGGGATCCGCCGGAAGGCGTCCTTGAAGTCCGCTCCGAGATCCCGGTGGCTTCCGGAATGGGCTCTGGGGCAGCGGTGACCGCGGCCATCGTCCGGGTTCTGTCGCGGGCCTTGGGCCAAGAGGCAAGCCCCCAAGAGGTGTCGGCCCTTGTCTTGGAGGTCGAACACCTCCACCACGGAACGCCTTCAGGTATCGACAACGCGGTGATCGCCCTCGAGAAGCCGATCTACTTCGTGCGCGATCAGCCTCCCTCACCACTCATGGTAGGCCGCCCTTTTACGCTGATGATCGCGGACAGCGGACAAAAGAGCCCGACCCGCGACGCAGTCGCCGGCCTACGCGATCGCATGACGTTGGCCCCAGAGAAATACCGCGCGATTCTGGAAACCATCGGCCACCTGGTCGAAACGGGGAGAACGGCCATCGCCACAGGGGCCGAAGAGGAACTGGGCCGAGCGATGACCAGTTGCCACTGGGAGCTTCAAGCCTTGGGGGTTTCCAATTCCCGGCTCGACCGCATGGTGACGGAAGCTCTCTCCGCCGGGGCCCTGGGGGCCAAACTCTCGGGAGCCGGCCTGGGGGGAATCGTCATCGCGCTGGTACGAGCAACTCAGCTGGAGGAGGTGACCGCCGCCTGGAGATCCCTGGGGGTCCCTTGGCTGCACTCCACGAGAGTCAGCTAGCCGGGAACCGGCTGGCCCGCAACGGCCGGCGGGCGGACCCATCCTTACCTGCCAGCCGGGAGCCATAGTTTCGTACCGCCAGGGGGAATCAAGTTAGGCTAGAGTGGATTCCGCCCATTTCGGGTGTGAATCTAGCCTTGCGCAAGGTGACTCGCTGAAGCAGATCCTTGCGCACGGTGACGCCGATCCCCTTCCCGGCCGGCACAGGCAGGGTGCCGTCCGCGCTTAGGACGAACGGCTCCTCCACCAAATCCTCCGCATAGTAGCCCCTGGAGACCGAGATGTCTCCGGGCAGCTTGAAGTTCGGCAGCGTGGCCAGGGCAAGATTGGCGGCTCGGCCGACCCCTGTTTCCAGCATGCCGCCGCACCAGACGGGAATCTGCCGTGCTTTACAGAGGTCATGGATCCGGCGTGCCTCGCTCAGGCCGCCGACGCGCCCGGGGCGGATGTTGATGACTCGGCAAGAACCCAGTTCCAATGCCCATCGCGCGTGGTCCAGGTCACGAATGCTCTCGTCCAGACAAATCGGCGTCCGCAACTGGGACTGAAGCCGACTGTGATCCAACAAGTCGGCCTCTCCTAGGGGCTGTTCAATCATCTGCAGGTCAAGTTCATCCAGGGCCTTGAACACAGAGAGGTCCTCCAGGCGGTAGGCCGAATTGGCGTCCACCTGGAGCATCAAGGTTGGAAACGACCGGCGAACGGCGCGGACGTCGGCCAGGTCTCGTCCGGGACGGATCTTGACGCGTACTCGAGCGTAGCCGCTCTGGACGAAGCGGCCAACGGTTTCGACCAATTGCCGCTCGTTGGGCTGAATGCCGACCGACACGCCGACACGCACGGTTCCAAGCCTTCCTCCCAGGTATTCGGCCAGGGGGACCCCGGCTCTCCTCGCCAGGAGATCCCAGAGCGCGATCTCAAGGCCAGCTTTGGCCATGGGATGACCTCGAAGCGTTCGGACGGCCTTCTCGTACGGATCCACGCTGTCCAGGTCCTGAGACAGGACTGCGGGCACCAGGAAATCCGTGAGCATGTGCCAAGCTGTGGCGGTTGTCTCGTAGGAGTAATCCGGCCGGCTGCCCGCCACACATTCGCCCCACCCCTCCAGCCCTTCGACAGCCACCCGCACCAGAATGGCCTCCCGGTCCAGCGTGGTCCCAAAGGAGCTCTCGAAAGGAGCACGAAGCCTCA
The DNA here is from genome assembly GCA_049511715.1 of Anaerolineales bacterium. GTDB lineage: Bacteria > Chloroflexota > Anaerolineae > Anaerolineales > RBG-16-64-43 > JBEKHT01. The sequence goes on along the minus strand of JBEKXU010000007.1, from coordinate 84,213 downwards.
TGCGGATGTGATGCAATTCGACCAAGTCGAGACGCATCGATGCACCTCCCCCATCTTGGGTAATCTCTAGCCTTCGCGAGCCTTTCTTGCGAGGAAGTCCCCCTGGCCCCCCGGGCCTTCCCAGGTTGGGCCTCAGAGACTGCGGCCATCGTACCCTCGGCCAACATTCGCTCGGGAACCCCGCCGTGCGGAGGTTGCCCTCGGCGGTCGAGGCTTAGGTCCCCTCCGGTCATCCCCGGGAAAACGCTGGAACTCAATGGCCGCCGGATCGCTCCTTTCGGCAAGATAGCGGAAATCAGAACGCCGATCGCGATCGTCCCTGCGGGCTCAGCGGATCCAACTCCGCTCTGCGGATGCCCATCGCCTTCAATCCGCCAATTCACATCGAACCGATCCGGAAGAAATCTGGGAAGGCCGTGGGCCCGCATCCATTCGAGGACCTCCCGGCGGGCGCCTCCCTCGCTCCCGGTCGGGCACCGTCAAGGTGGCATCCCGCCGCTCGCGCAGATCAAAACCCGATGCGGTCGGGCCGATCCACTGCCCCAGAACAAACTCTTGGCGCGCCCGGTCGAACGAAAGACCAGCCCGCCCTCCCCGCATCCCGGGGAATGGCCATGGGATCCATGCTTTCCGGCCGCACCTCCCGCCATTCTTGTCGACGCTGAGGAATCCAAAGGCGAATCCCAACGGCCCGAAACGCCCCCCCAATCCGATTCTGGCCCAAGGGTTCGGCGGCGCGCGAGCATCGCCGGCTCGACCTCTTGGCTCAGCCCGTCCAGCCCCTGACCAAAGGCGCCCGCCGACTTTCCTCTGTTGGCGCCTGCGCTCCTTGGGCGGAGCCTAAGGACGGCTCGAGGCCAAAGACCGGGCCGTGCTTCACCAGAGCTGGCCGGCGAGCCCTGGCAGGAATCGGGACCTCAGCCTCTCCACGCCCCCGGAGCTTGTGGTTGCCGGTCCTATTCCCTTGTCCTGCCGTTGGTCTCAGCCAGTCCAACCGGCCTGCAGAGAGGTTCGACCTCTCCAGAGATAGGCAAGCACCTGCCTCATCCCGCGCCCTTGCCGGAGATAGCCTGCCTTTTCCCTCAAGCTGGCTGGCTGCAGCCCGAACCTGCGGGCCACGCTGTTCGCCTCGCAGGTGCGATTCACCAGCCAGTACTCCAGCCAGAAGGGGGTGAGTAGCGAATGGGGCAGAACTTGCTCGAGAACTCGGGCCCCGAGCCGCAAATAGGGGGGCCAGATCGAAACCAGCCTGCGCCGCATGCCGGCCGCCTCCAACACGAGACCAATGATCTCGTCAAACCCCAGGTGCTCGGGCCCCCCAATCGAAATAATCTCGTTCCCGGGAGAATCCTGTTCCAGGCTCAAGGCCAGGCAGGCGACGAGGTCCTCTACCCACAGCGGCTGGAGAAGGGCCGCATCCTCAGGCAGGAAAAAGACAAAGGGTATCAGGCGAGCCAAAAGCGCAATGACGTTGGTGAAGTTGTCCTCCGGACCGAAAAGGACCGAGCTTCGCAGGATCAGCGATGGAATCCCGCTCTCGAGCAGAAGCGACTCTACGATTCCCTTTGCTTGCAGGAAAAGGAAAGCGGAATTCCGATCCGCCGCGAGATGGCTGAGGTACATGAGACGCCGGACCCCGGCATCCCGCGCTTGTTCAATCAAGTTGCGCGTTCCCTGAATGTCGGCCGACCACAAATCACGCCGCCTTTGCGCCCCCTCGGCGCTGGCCAGATGAATCACCGTGTCAATGCCGACCAAAGCAGCGCGCAAGGAGCGGGAGTCGTTCAATGAGGCGACCGCCACTTCCGCTTCGGGGTAGGGAAGGCCGCGGATAGACTGTGAGGGACGGAGAAGAAGTCTTACAGAGCGATCCTGCCTGCGCAGGCCGCGAGCTACAGCCCGCCCAACAAACCCGGTAGCCCCGGTGATGAGAATGGATCTTTGCATGAGGGATGTCGAACGAGAAATCCGGCGACCCGGCGATTATAGCATCCACACCCAACGAGACCCATGGGGACGACCTGGACCGGGAGCCCAGCGGGCGCGGACCTAGGGAATCCGCCTAGCGGTGGAAAGGGCAAGCCTGTTGCGGACGTCCTGCAGAATGCACCCTTTTCGCCTCCCGAGCAGGGCGCGCCGGCCCTGCGCCCTGCTCCCTTGGCCCAGGGGCCAGACCCCGCCTCACGACGTCCGCAAAAGAAAGGGCCTGCTTCGCTCCGAAGGAATCCAGCTGGAGAATTTTCCGCGGCGCACTTCCAAGAGGCCGGCGACAATATCCAGGGACATTCCTCCCTTGCGGTGGAGAGGAAACGGCAACCAGGGCAGCCTGCCTGCCCTCAAAGTGGGCCCGCGCATCACCTCGCCAGCCACTGAGCCGCCGTCTTGGGCAACCCGGCCAGCGAGCCCTCGCGGATCGTGCAGGCAGGGAGCGACTGCAGGAAAAGGTGACCATAGGTACGGCTGCGAACGCGAGGGTCCAAGATCACGGCCATGCCATGGTCGGAGCGGGTCCGAATCAGTCGCCCAAAGCCCTGGCGAAAGCGAAGGATGGCTTCCGGCAGGGAGTATTGGGCAAAAGGCTCTTCGAAGGTCTCGGACCGCGCCGCGACAATCGGATCCGTGGGAACATCGAACGGGAGGCGAACGATCACCAGAACGGAAAGCGCCTCTCCCGGAACGTCCACCCCCTCCCAAAAGGAGCGCGTGCCCAGCAGAACGGCTTGCTTGCTCGCACGGAATGATTCCAGAAGGGCGTGAGGCGAGGCCCCCTCTCCCTGTTCGTAGACCACAATGTTCGCCTGCCCCAGCGGGCTCGAAATCGCTCGGGCCGTTTGACGCAACTGGGCGTAGGAGGTGAAGAGAACCAGGGTCCGGCCTCCCGTGGCCTGACACAGGTGGATCAGAGACGATTCCAGGGAGCGTTGGAAGGCATGGCCATCCGAGGGATCCGGCATGTCGCTGGCCAAGTAGACCAGCGCGGAGTGTTCATAGTCAAAAGGCGACCCGACGGCTAGCGTCTCCGCCTCGTCCGCATTCAATTTTGACACCAGATACTCGAAATCTCCCGCCGCCGTGAGGGTGGCCGAGGTCATCACAATCGAAGACTTCTCATGCCAGAGATAGCGCTCGATCAAGGGCCCCACGCGCAGGGGCGCCGCATGGAGCGAGGCCAATTCACGTTCCCGGTCAACACCGACCCAATAGATCAGATTGGAAGACTTCCCGTTGATCACATCCGAAGTCTGATCGCCAATCTCGGCGATCCGTCGGGACCAAGCCGCAAGGGCCAAGGCGGCCTCTTGAATCTCCTCTTCCGAGCCCTCTTCATCCAGGACGGCCTCGCTTAGTTGATGAGCCCCATGGGACAGCCCAAGCAACTGATCATGAAGGGCGTCCCAGGAAATCTCGATTTCGTCCCACCCCGGCTGGGTGCGGGTCGCTGGCTGCAGGCGCACCTGCAAGTCGTACTCAGGCCGGGAAGACGTCTCGACTCCCTCCACGAATCCTCGCAGGCCATCAAAGAAGCGCTGGCTATCCACGACCGCCTGTTCGTTTTCCTTGGCCAGGTCTCCCACGGTCGCTCGAAGGCGATCCCGGCTTTCGCCGGAAATCTTCCGAGAGGCGAGCAGGCCAGCCAGCAGCCCTCTTCGCGCGTTCCCGAGATCCCGCAGATTGCGGTCCAGTTCTGCCTGGGAAAGATGAAAGGCCAGGCCCTCGGTGGCGGCCGATTCGAGATGATGAGCTTCATCCACAACCAGGTAGTCGTACTCCGGCAGGATGCGGCTTTCCGTCGCGATGTCGGCGATCAGTAAAGAGTGGTTGATGATCAGCAGATGAGCGGTCTCGGCGGCCTGGCGGGCCCGCAGGAAGGGACAGGCCCCCCGCCCCAGCGACTCGCAGGTTTCCAGGGTGCACTGCTCATCCTCCGCCGAGAGGCGGTCCCAAACCTGCCGCTCCGCCGGGCCAGAGAGATTCAGCTCCGAGCGGTCCCCCGTCTGGGTTTCACGCGACCACACAAGGGTCTTGCCCAGGACTCTCATCTCCTCACGGGCCTCTGGCCCCCGGCGACGGTACAAGTCAAGTTTGCGCGGGCACAAGTAGTTGGCACGCCCTTTGAGAACCGCAGCTCGCAGGGGCAACCCAAGCGCCGCGCACAGGTCCGGAATGTCCTTGTGGATCAGCTGGTCCTGCAAATTGATCGTGTTCGTGGAGATGACGACCCGCCGACCGTTGCGAGTTGCCCAGTAGGCCGATGGAACCAGGTACGCCAGGCTCTTCCCCGTCCCCGTGCCCGCCTCCACGAGAAGGTGGCGCGATTCAGAAAAGGCCTTTGCCACGGCAGCCACCATCTCCAGTTGCTGGGGGCGCTGCTCATAGGCCGGGAATTGCTTGGCGAAAGGGCCGCCCTTATCCAGTACGGCGATCATTTCCTCCCGGTCGAGCGCGATCGGCTCGGGCCGAGGTTTGAGGGGGGCACCGGAACCCTTCCCGGGCGGGCCCAAGAATAAACTGGATCCCGGGATCCCCTTTTTCACCAGGGCGCCCTCCTGCCGCAGGCGTTCCCCCAGGACCTCTTCGAAAACCAGGCCTCCGCCCCATTCGACCCCCTCTCCCAGACGAACCAGTTCGGCCAGGAGATCGATGGGAAGCTTTTGGACACGCTCGAGCAGGCGCAGGTAGACGGCGTGGGTTGCCCGGGCGTCATCCAGCGCCCGATGCGTCGCTGGCAAGAGCACCCCCAGCGATAGGGCCAGCGCACCGAGGCTGTAGCGCGAGGCGGTCGGCAGCAGGACCGAGGCCAGGTCAAATGTGTCCAATACATCATTGTTCTCGAAGAGCTTCCAGCGTTGCAGGAACCCCAGGTCGAAACCCACGCTGTGGCCAAGCACGGCGCAATCCCCGACAAAGGCGCGAAAGGGCTCGATGCAGCGGTCAATGCGGGGCGCATTCGCGACCATGGCATCCGTAATGCTGGTCAACTGGGTAATCTCCGCAGGAATCGGCCGCCCCGGGTTCACCAGAGTGTTCCACACCTCGTCGATCCGGTCTCCCCGGAATCGGACGGCTCCGATTTCTAGAATCGAATCCTCCCGAGGGCTGAAACCAGTTGTTTCCAGGTCTAAGGCGACGATGGGCTTCGAGGGAACCATCAAGAATTCAGGCGCTTCCTAGGGGTGGCAGAAATATCCGGAGGGTCGCGTGAGGAAGATTAAGAAATTGGATAGTTGCGATTATAACACTAAGCATTCTGCTTCGGTGTGGTAGACTGACGGCTCAGGACGCTCTTTTTCTCCTGAGAAGCTCGAGCCAAGCACGGCTTGGCCCGTCAGGCTCACGAGCCGAAGTGCCGCTGAGGGACGCCTTCAAGCCGCAAGAAAGTCAACGGCCACCGAGGCATCCCCTCTGACCGAACAAGCCCGCGAAGGCCTGAGTTCGGTGCACGCGGGTGCCTTTCCGGCGGAGGAACCCCGAGGGCGTCGTCTCGCTAGCAACATCCGGGCTTGAACAAGAGGGAGACATGCGGAACCGAATCACAATTGTCGGTGCAGGACAGACAGGATCCACGGCCGCTCAATGGCTGGCGGCCAAGGAAACCGGGGACATCATTCTTCTGGACATCGCGGACGGGTTGGCTCAAGGCAAGGCCCTGGATCTGCTGGAAGCCCTGCCGATAATCCACAGCGATGTCATGGTCCGAGGAGTCAACCGCTACGAGGAAACGGCCGGATCCGATGTTGTCATCATCACGGCCGGCATTGCCCGAAAGCCGGGAATGAGCCGCGAGGACTTGCTCAAGACCAATGCGGATATTGTACGTTCCTCGATTCTCGCTTCCTGCGCCCAGTCTCCCAATGCCATCTTCATTATCCTGACGAACCCGCTGGACACCATGGCCTTCCTGGCCAAGCAGGTGACGCGACTGCCCAAAGCGCGGGTCATTGGGCAAGCTGGGGTTCTCGACTCCTCTCGCATGCAAGCCTTTGTGGCCATGGAACTGGGCGTCAGCGTCGAGAATGTTCACGCCTACGTGATGGGCGGTCATGGCGATGAGATGGTCCCCCTGCTCCGACACTCCAATGTAGCTGGAACGCCGCTGACCGAGCTCTTTTCTCCGGAGCGCTTGGAGGCCATCATCGATCGGACTCGCAAGGGAGGCGCAGAGATTGTCAGCCTCCTCAAGACCGGAAGCGCCTTCTACGCGCCGGGCGCGGCGCTGGCGCAAATGGTGGACGCGATTCTCAAGGACAAGCACCTCATCCTACCCTGTTCCACTTACCTGGAGGGCGAGTACGGCCTGCGAGATATCTACTTCGGAGTTCCTGCGCAGCTGGGCCGGACGGGTGTCGAGAAGGTCGTGGAATATCGCCTCACCGATGAAGAAAAAGCGGCGCTGAAGAAATCTGCCGACTCGGTGAGCAAGAGCATCGCTCATCTGAAGCAGATACTGCAGCCCGTCAAGAACTGAACGCTTCCGCCATCGCGTTCCCGGGATCCGCAAGAGCGGTTTGCGATTGTGCACAGGAGCAGATCATGAGCAACTATTCCGAGGAGATCAAGCTGGTAGCCAGGCCTGGAGAGATCGCCTTTTCCAAGGGCTTGGAGGGTGTGGTTGTAGCTGAGAGCACCAAGAGCTTCGTGGATGGGCTCGGCGGAAAATTGGTTTATCACGGTCATCCCATCGAGGAGCTCGCGGAGAGATCCACATTTGAGGAGGTGTTCTACCTCCTGATGCACGACCGCCTGCCCAAGAGAGGCGAGCTCGAGGAGTTCTCGCGGCTTCTCGAGCGCCAGAGGGAGTTGCCTGCGCCGGTGAGCGCGCTGGTTGAGGAATTGGCCGGGCGGCCGGGAATCCACCCGATGACCGTCCTGCGGACGGCGGTCTCGATGCTGGCGGCCTTTGATGAGGAAGCGGAGGAGGACTCCCCGGCCGCCGACCACACACACGCCATTCAGATTGTGTCCAGGATGGCCAGCCTCTCCGCCGCAATCAGCCGCGTGCGCCAACACAAGCCCATCCTTCGTCCGCGTCGGGACCTTTCGCACGCGGCGAATTACTACTACATGCTCCTGGGAACCCCGCCGGACAGCTTCATGAGCCGGCTGATGGACGTCTTGCTCATCTTACATGCCGACCACGAGTGCAACGCGAGCACTTTTGCGACCATCGTGGTGAAATCGACGCTGGCAGATACCTATTCCGCTGTCGTGGCAGGAATCGGCGCTCTCAAGGGGCCGCTGCACGGTGGGGCCAATGAGCGGGTGATGGAAATGCTGGAGGAAATCGGGTCGAGCGAGAATGTCGAGGCTTGGCTGGACCGAGCCATGGCCCAGAAGAAGCGGATCATGGGATTCGGCCATCGGGTGTACAAGACGACCGATCCCCGCGCCACGATTCTCCATGCCTACGCCCGCGAAGTCACTCGCCGGGCCGGCACCGGGCGCTGGTTGGACATAGCCGACAAGATGGCGAAGCTCATGGTTGAGAAGTTCGGCCAGAAGGGGATCTACCCCAACATCGACTTCTTCTCGGGAGTGGTAATGGCTTCCATGGGGATCGAAACGGCCATGTTCACCCCCACTTTTGCCGTAGGACGGAGTGCCGGCTGGGTTGCCCACGCCCTGGAACAACGGCAGGACAACCGTCTTTTCCGGCCTCGGTTTGTTTACGTCGGGCCGGAGAGCGAGCCCTACCTCGACACGTCCGAGCGGTCCTAGGCGGCCTTCCCCCTGCAAGAATCTGGCAACGGGCCGGCGGCGATTGGGAATCGTATAATGAGCTGGCCCGTTATGATTCCTCGGAGCAAGAAGGACTGATGAGCGCCCATATCCTCATCGTTGAGGACGACCCGAGCCTCTTGGAAGGGATGGCTCTGATCCTGCGCGAGGTGGGATACAGCATCCAAACCGCTCGCAATGGGCGCGAGGGGCTGGAAATCTTCCGTCAGCAGATCCCGAATCTGGTCATCTCAGATGTCATGATGAGCGAGATGGACGGCTTTCACATGCTGGACGAGATGCGCCGCGAGAGCGGCGGCTTGCCCATGCCCTTCCTTTTCGTCAGCGCTCGCTCCAGCCGCGCGGATCTGGACATGGCCCGCCAGAAGGGAGCCGACGACTTCTTGCCGAAGCCCTTTGGGGCAACGGAGCTGCTGAATGCGGTCCAGGCCCGGCTCGATCGCTGGCGGGTCGTTCACTTGTCCGGGACCCGGGAAGCCCATCTGCAGACGGTGGCTCTGCTGGCCAACGCGGTCGAAGCGCGCGACCTCTACACGGGGAAACACGTGGAGCGCGTGCGCCGTTACGCCATTGCCTTGGCGCGCCAGCTCGGCTGGGACGACGAGGCTCTGGCGATCCTCGATTTCGGCTCGCTGCTGCACGACCTGGGAAAGATATCCATCCCCGACGCACTGCTCAACAAGGCGGGCCCGCTCTCGGAGGCAGAGTGGACCTTAATGCGGCGACACACGGAAATCGGTGCCAACCTGATCGCCAAGGTAGAGCACCTGCAGCCTGCGGTGCCATATGTCCTCTTCCACCACGAACACTGGGATGGCTCGGGGTATCCCCAGGGGCTCAGCGGATCGGAGATCCCCATTGAGGGCCGGTTGATGGCGGTCGTTGATGCGTTCGATGCGCTGACGACCTTGCGCCCGTATTCCAAGGCGCACACGCCGGAAGAGGCGATCCAGAGGCTGCGAGAGGGCGCAGACAAGCAATTCGATCCTGTCCTGGTGGAGAGCTTCCAGGAGATCTTCGAGCGGGGAGATCTTGGCCCAATTCTGGAAATGACGGAAGCGACGGCAGAGACCGATCCGGGGCAGGACCGGCCCTCCGCGGAGTTACCCAAGAGCTCGGGGTAGAGAACGAGGAGACGAGGGCGCGGGACTGTTCATCCCCCTGGCATGCTCCTCTCCGTTGCCACAACCTTACGGACCGCGCTTTTGAACGCCTCCGGCAGACCCCCGGGACCAATCTCGACGGTGCGGTCCTTCAACAGGGACAAAAGCTCCTGCCACAGGTCAAGGTTCTGCACAGCCCGGCCGGAGGCGGTCTTCCAGCCGCGTCGTGGCCAGGCCACTAGGCCGTTTTCAATGCCCTTGGACAGGTACTCCGAGTTGGTCTGGAGGATGATCCGGGCGCCGCGCTCGGACCGGCGCAGGCCCTCAATCGCCGCCCGCAAAACGAGCTGATTGGCCGTGGCCCGGGGAAGCTCTCCGTATCCACGCAAGTCCTGGGCCCCCCGCTGCAACAGGTAACCCCATTCGGAGCGGGAGGGTTGGGCGGAGCCCCAGACGAGCAAATGCCATGTCGACGGCCCTGGCGAGGAGCGCGCGCCAGCAGAACCGCCACCCGCCCGAGCAGCCAACTTCCGCGCGAGTCGATCCGCACGCTCATTGAGGGCATTGCCCGAATGGGCCTGGACCCAGTCCCACTCCACCCGGTGCGGGCCCATCGCCTCGAGTAATTCCTTCCACAGGTCCAGGTTGGCCACCGGATCCCCCGTCCTCGTCCGCCAGCCTCGGCGGCGCCAGTCGTCGACCCAACGCGTAATGCCCAGCCGCAGATACTCTGAATCCGTGTGCAGCCAAACGTCGGCCGGATGGGACAGGGCTTTGAACACCTCAATCGCCGCTCGAAGTTCCATGCGATTGTTGGTCGTGTGAGCCTCTGCGCCGGACAGGGTCCGGATCCGTCCTCGCACGACCAGGAGGGCACACCAGCCGCCGGGGCCCGGATTGGGCACGCTCGAACCGTCCGTGTAGGCATCCACGGGAGTGGATTCCCTGTTCCTCATGAGAACCATGCCTTTTCCGCCTGACGGGTCCCCGGAGATCCGGCCCTGCGCCAAGAGCGTGCCGGAGTTTGAGTTCTATCGCCGGATCCGCAACCCTCGAGAGATTGCCGCCGCGTTTCGTGCCGGGCTCGGCGCAAGGCTCGGCTTCGGCGCACGGGTCGGGTGCGCTGAGAAGGGCCAATGGACTGAGATCTCCCGGATCTCTGGCCCCCGCAAGGAACCCCGACGTTGGACGCTCGAAGGCCGCCGACTCGAAAGCAAAGGCTGCGCGACATTCGCCGGCGTCCCGGGCCTTGCGCTTCCAGCCCTGCCACCTCAAACGTAGCGAACTCGGAATTGGGTGAACTCCGAGGTAGCCGCCAGCCACTCGGATTCCACTCGCTCCACCTCAGCGGCGCGCGGCCCTCTTTCCAAGTCTCCCAGCAATTCCGCGAGAAGCGGGCGGGGACCTTCCGCCACGACCTCCACAGACCCGCTGCTCGAATTCCCGACCCAGCCGGTAAGGCCGAGAACCGCCGCCCTCCGGGTGACGAATGCGCGGAACCCCACGCCTTGAACCAGTCCGTGGACTCGGGCATGGAGACGTGCGAAATCGTCCGTCATGGCATCCTCAAACGGCGCACAAGGCACTTAGCAATTGGTTTCCCAACCGGCTGCGGCAACCGGCAACCCGGCGAACTCGGGAGGCCGCTCTCGATTCGCCCGCTTTTCCCTTTTGGCTTCAAGCCCTCTACCATGCAACGGGCACGGATCGCAGCCGAAAGCTCCGATCGCGGTAGCAGATCTCACCGTGCCTGCGTCCATGTTGATACAGGCGCCAAGTCAGGTCCACGTCATCTTGGCAGTAGGCTAGGACCTTGTCTATCTTGCCCTCCCGATACCAGGCGACCGCTTGGAGGCCATCTGCCGATTTCCCCGCGCCCAGGGTGGCGGAAGCCACGGCGTCCAGCGAGAGGCGGAAACCGAGCGCCTGATACAGGTGTTCCAGCAGATCGATCGTGGGCAGCCTTGGGAGATCAGTTCCGCCGTAGGGTTTCAGGACCAGGTAATCGAACCGTCGCACGTTGTAGCCAATCACCCGGCCCGCCGTGCGCAAGAGACCCAGGAGCTCCTGCACTTCGTTCTCTTGAAAGCGATGGTACTGATTCGACTCGGCCTCATAAACCACGGCGGCGGCCATCCCCAGCCGGTCGACGTAATTCCAGCCGCCCACATCCTCCGCCAGGAGCTTCGTCTCCAAGTCAAATACAAGGGTCGGCGGCTGAGCCACGGGGTCTCCCGGGTAGCCAAGTGCAACTCTTCCTGCGGCCAATTCCGCAACAAAGAGTCGGGTGGCGATTTCGCGTTCGGACCGAACGGGCTGACCCGGCCCCTAGGTCTCCCCGGTCGGGGCTAGTTGGAACGTCCCTTGTCGGGATCGAAATCCAAGAGGGCAAAATCGGCGAGCCCGCTTTCAAACTCGAGGTTATCCAGAGCGTCCTGGACCAGCGCTTTCTCCTTCTCGGTGGCGCGCTCGTGGTATCCATCCAGAGCCTGCCGCGCTCTCCGTCCCCCGACTTCGCCCAGCGCCCAGATGGCCCGTTTCCGAACCTCGGAATCGGCATCCTCCAGAAGCTCGATGAGATCTGGGATGGACTTCTTCAGCTCGAGTTCTCCAGCCGCTCCAGCCGCCTCAACGCGCACCATGACGTTCGGGCTTCGAAGTTCCCGAATGACACAGTCCTGCCAGGCCTCCCAATCGGCCGTGCGGCCCATGGCCACGAGCACACTGCTCCGGACCAAGGGATCCGGGTCCTCATAGTAGGTCCGCAGGACCTCCGGGACCTCCTCCCGCGAAGAGAAGCCCAGAGATTCCACGGCTCGCCGACGAATATCCATGGGCTGATCGCTGCGGGCAAGATGAAGCAAGCAGTCTCCGATTCGACGCCCAAGCTCAGCAGAGATTTCTTCATACTCCGACAACAGCAAGAACCTGCCCAGTGCAATCACGGCCTGCAAGCGCACCTGCCCGTCCGGGTCGCTCTTGACCAGTCCCAAGAACTTTTCTGCCAGGCGCCAGTCCTTGCTTTCCCACAGACCACGTATCGCTTGGGCACGGACGGAGCCGTCCTCATCCGATAGGGCCAGGCGCGCAATCGCCTCAAAATCCAGTTCGATGCGCCGATCCGCCGCCTCGACGAGCCTTTCAAGCAAGGCGCACCGTGCCTCCACGGACATCCCGCGCATCACCGTGTACAGGCGGCGAGCCTGGTTGGGATCCAGGTCAGACAGCCCGGCCGTTCCCCTGGAGCTCAGCCGCTGCCCATTGTCCTGCAAGGCCCGAAGGGCCGCCTCGAACAGCTCCACACTGGCCATAGGAGAGTCCTAGTGAGGGACGACCGGATGGACCAGGTCCAGATAGCTGATGTAAACCATCAGTCCAATCAGGAGCACAAACCCGATGGCATGCACGGCCTGCTCCCGTTCGGGAGACACGCGGCGCCCGCGAACCGCCTCAATCACAACAAACAGCAGCCGGCCCCCATCCAACGCGGGAATCGGAAGGAGGTTCCCGAGCGCCAAGGCGGTGCTGATAAGGCCCGCCCATTGAAGCACGATGACCCATTGGTCCGTTTGCTGAGCGGTCTGGACCGCTTGGACGGTCAGATTGTAGATCCCTACGATCCCGACCGGCCGAGCCTCAGCGGGGGCAATTTGACCCTCGATCAGCTTGGCGGGCAGCGTTGCGATCAGGAGAGTCTGCTCCTCAATCGTCTGCCCCGATCTCTCCAACGCCTGGCCCCAGGAGTAATTGTTCACGACCTGGGCTTGCATCACAATCCCCATCGGACCCTGGTTGCTGGGCCAGGAGGTGCGAGGGGTAACCCTCAAGCTAAGCTGTTCGGACCCGCGCCCCACTTCCAGAAGGATTGGTTTTCCAAGACTGCTGTAGGTCAATGAGGATAGGTCCTCGGGTTGATGGATGACTTCGTTACCCGCCCGCAGGATGATATCTCCCTCTCGTAGACCCGCGGCCTGCGACGGAGAGCCCGGCGAAACCGAGACTACGGCCACGCGGTCCGGCCATCCGATCTTGAATCCAAAGGTGAACACGACCAAGGCGGTCAAAAGGTTGGCCCCCACGCCTGCCAGCAAGACCGCCGCCCGCGTCCACCGGCTGGCCGAAGCGAAACCTCCCTGCACGTTGGGATCATCTTCCCCCGCCAGCCGGACGAAACCTCCAAAGGGGATGGCATTCAGGCTGAAGAGCGTGCCTCCCTGCTCGAACAACTTAAGCACCCGCGGAGGGTATCCCAGCCCGAACTCGGCAACCTGCACTCGTGTAATTCGTGCCGCCACGAAGTGGCCAAACTCATGGATGAAGATGAGGGATCCGAGAAACACGATGGTGATCAGCCATCCGGGAACGGACGAAAGCATGACACTCTCCAGCGCCAACTAGAAATCACGACCCTTTTTAGGCGAATTATATCACTGCGCTCAGGGGATTTTCTCTCAGCCGGCCTCTGGCCACGGTACTTTCTTGGCTCCCCCCGGGGGCCACCTGGCCGGGCTCACATCTCCTCGGGCCCCGCCAGTCAACTCGGGGAAGGCACGACTACCCGGTTAGCGCGGCCGGGCCGCCTGGTTCGGCTTGGAGCACCTCCAGGACACCGGGGATCTGCTGCAATCGGCCCAAAGCCTCCTGCGCGGATTCTCCCGGGGTCAAGCAGTGGACGTTCGCTCCGGCGTCAACGCTGAATGCGATCGGGAGGCCCTGGCCTCGCCACCGGCGAACATACTGAATGATCTCGACCGTAATGGGCTTCCAGTAGACCAGCGGAGGAGTGGAGGTCATGAGAACGGAGTGAAGCAAAAGGGAATCCTCTTCGACGATCTCAGCCAGCGCCGTGAAGTCCCGGTCGAACAAGGACCTGCGGCAGGCCTCCAACCGTGAGGGGGCAGAGTCGACGCGTAACCGGTAGAGCGGGCTGCTCCAGGCCGAGCGGTGACCCTCGGACGAAGACACGGCCTTTGGTTGTCGGTCGACGACGACGACTAGATCGGTCAGGTTCCAGTGCCCCGCCGGAAGAAGACTGGTCGCAAAGGAATCCGAATCCCCTGACCCCGGCTGCCATTCGACAAACCCGCCGGGAATGGACCGGCAGGCGGAACCCGAGGCCAACCGGGCGAGGCGGGAAAGCTCTTTCTGGTCGAGCGCTAGGCCAATGGCAGCGCAGGCGGCCAAGGTGAGGGCCGCAAATGCCGAGGCCGAGGAGGCAATGCCGCAGGCTAAAGGAAAATTATTGTCCGTGTCGACGCGCGCAAAGAGAGGGCTCTTTGCCAGGGTGCGAATGCGCCCCAGATGATCGACGACGCGCGCCGACATCTCGGGTCCAGCTGGGCGTCCTGCAAAACACACCTCGTCGGCACCCAGCCCTTCCGGGTAATCGACTGTGGTCCGGGTCGCCAGGGACTCAAGATTCATCGAGATGGACCCATTGGCCGGCAGCCGCAGGTTCTCGTCTCGGTTTCCCCAGTACTTGATGAACGCGATATTCGGATGGGCGGTGGCCGTTGCCCTCACAGCGAGATCCATGTTCCGGGCACGGGTTTCCCCAGCAGGGCTGAGGTGACGGCTCTAGGTTCCTGCCCCGAGAAGATCAGAACTTCCAAGGCCGGCAATTTCCGGACCAACTCAAGCATGAGCTCCACCTTCCCAGCCATCCCACCGGTGACGTCCGCCTCAGAACTGCCCCCCACCCCATGGCGATGTTCCTCCCACGTGGCCGGGGTCAGCCGGGCGAGGATCTGCGTCCTCCGGGGAAAGTCGGCATAGACTCCGGATTCGATCCCTGCCAGCAGGATCCGGTCGGGTCTAAGCTGCTGCGCCAGGAACACAAAGACGTCCTCCGTGGAAGCGATCGTGCCCCCTCGCTCCCGGTCGAACATCACATCACCATAGACCACGGGCACGAGACCGGCATCCAATGCCGCACGGATGGGTTCGCTCAGCATCTCCGCAACGCGCCCAGATTCGGCCATCCCCCCTGCGGAGGGAGAAAAGCGCACCACCGGGATGCCCTCCCGGCTGAAGGCGTCCACCGCCATTCGCGAGAGCAAATCGGCAACTTGCCAAACCTCCGCAAAACCGAACCAGTCGGCCGGAGTCTTCACGCCGCGGACAGTTCCGTGCCGCTCCGCCTCAACATGTCCGAACGACCCCGAACCGTGACCCAGGAGGATCTTCAGTTCTGGCGCTAGGGACCGGGCCGAGGCCACTTCCTGCGCCAGCCGCTGCAGAACATCCAACCGCGGAGTCTTGGGCCTCGATTTGTCTGTGATCAAGGAGCCGCCGAGTTTGATGAAGACCAGCATGGTTCTCTGAATGGGAAGCTGAGGAAGGCGATCCTACGGCGCTGGAATGTGGCTGAGCATATCCTGGATGCGTGCGATCACCATGTCGAGGGCAACCCGGTTGAACCCGCCTTCCGGGATCACTACGTCGGCATAACGCTTGGACGGTTCGACAAATTCGAGATGCATCGGCCGAACCGTGGTCAGATACTGGCGGATGACGGCTTCGAGTGTGCGCCCGCGTTCGCTGATGTCACGCTCCAGGCGCCGGATGAAGCGGATATCCGGGTCCGTGTCCACGAAGATCTTGATATCGAAGAGATCCCGCAACGACCGATCGGCAAAGATCAAGATCCCTTCGACCAGCAGAATCGGATGGGGATCGACCACTCGCGTTTCCTGGGTTCGCGAGTGGGTAGTGAAATCGTAGACGGGCATTTCGATCGCCCGTCCGCATTTGAGTTCCTTGAGATGTTCAATTAAGAGAGCCGTGTCGAGCGAGTCGGGATGATCAAAATTGACCAGCTCGCGACGGGACCCAGTCAGGTCTTTCAGATTCTTGTAGTAACCGTCGTGCGGCAGGTAGGCTACGGCCCCCGGATCGGTGTCTCCCAGGATCGCCTGAGCCACGGTGGTCTTGCCCGAGCCCGAGCCGCCGGCAATGCCGATCGTGATGCACTTGAACTCGCTCATGCGGCCATTATACCCACCCCACAGGGCGGCCGCTTTGGCTGCGCGCCCTGGGAGGGCAGAATCTCGCCCTCACCCCCTTCCCCGTCTGGCCCTTCAGCGGATAAAGAGGATCCTGGCCCGCGCCTTGCCTTCCTTCGCTCCCGCTGCCCAGAGTTGTAACCCAGGCGCACGGCTCCCAGACGCTCGCGGTCAGGTCCTCGGCAACCTAATCGCCCTACGCCATCCTGCCCGCCTCAGCCGCGGCATGCGCCTTGACCTTCGACCTGAGTGAGGGCGAATGCCAGAAGCGCAGCACCGAGGCCTCCGGGCAGGAGCAGCGCCTACTCGCCCACGCTCGGGCCGGTGGCCAGCGAGCCCGGTCTCTAGGTGGCCTGATCGGAAAACTTCCACCAAAGATAGGTCGCCATCAGGCCCGCCAGGCCGGTCAGGAGTACGATGCCGCAGCTGACCGGCGTCAGGGAGGTTTTCCCCTGCGCATAGAGTCCAGGCACCGCCCAGGGAAAGTACTCGCCCCACCCCGCGATCGTCACGACGTTGGTCATTATCAGCGTCAAGATCGCCAAACCAATGGGCAACAAGTATCCCCGTCCCACGCTGGCGATAAGCGCAAAGGGAAGAGTCACGGCCAAGGCCAGACCGGCGGTTACCCCTACCAGAACTCCGCCCTGCAAGAGGGCATGGACGGAGCCTCCTGGGAGTCTGATGATTTCACCCATGAAAAGGCTGATCATGAACATGACCACGGTCAGCAGCGCAGACCAGAGGGCCACCACAACAAACTTCGCCAGGAGGATGCTTGAGCGCGGAACCGGCACCGACAGCAGATCCTTCACCGTGCCATCGGCAAACTCACGGCCGAACACCCAGCTGATGGCCAAGATAAACAAGAGAAACCCTCCGACTCCGGCGATCTCGGCAGACAACCGCAGGTAGATTGGCCAGTCCGTGGCGGAATAGGCCAGCAGATTGGCCTTGGCGCTAATCAGGCCAAGGCTTTGGGAGATCTGCGGATTCTTGGAGACGAAGATCAAGAAGGCCACCCCCAAAGGCATAGCCAAGGATCCCAGTGCGGTCCAGAGGGGCATCCCAGAGCGGACGGCTTTTCGCAACTCTATCCAAAGCATGTCCGGAAGGCTATTCATCTTGCCGTCCCCGATCCAGTCCGACGAGCCTGAGAAAATACGACTCCAGTTCCTCCTCCTCTACCACCAACTCCGTGGGCGGGGCCCCGGCCTGAACCAGGAGGCAGCTGATGTCTTCCGGGTGTTCCACAGAAGAGGCGTCCTTGAGCTCGAGACGGCCTTCGGGGAGGATTTCCGCGGGCCGCCCTGCGGCGGTCAACGCCTGCTGGGCGCGCTCCAGATTCCGTGCCCGCAGAAAAAGACGCCTGCGGCGGTTCCGTTGCACCTCCTCGATACTCAATTCCTGAAGCAGCCGCCCCTTGTGGATGATCCCAATGCGCTGGGCAAGCCGCGCAACTTCCGCCAGGATGTGGCTCGACATGAAGACCGTCATGCCTTGTTCGCGGGTCAATTGCATCAGGAGCTCGCGGATTTCGACGATGCCGGCCGGGTCCAAGCCGTTGGCTGGCTCGTCCAGAAAGAGCAGTTTGGGACGATGAAGCAGCGCCTTGGCCAGTCCCAGCCTTTGAGCATTACCCTGCGAAAGGTGGCTTGTTCGCCGGCTAGCATAGTCCGACAACCCCATGCGTTCGATGATCCGACCCACGGCGCCTTCTGGGGTGCCGGGGTGCAGGCGACGGGCCACTTCCAGATTTTCCTGGACGGTCAGCTCCGGATAGCTGTGGGGGATCTCCACGAGATACCCAACGGATTCCCAGGGCTCCCGCCTTCCCAGACGCACCCGGGTTTGAAGCACATTGGCATATCCGGTGGTGGGTTTGATCATCCCCAGCAGCATGCGGATCGTGGTGGTTTTCCCGGCGCCATTGAGTCCCAGAAAAGCGTAGATCTCCCCTTCGGCGACCCGCAGAGAAAGGTGCTCGACGGCCCGGACCTCTCCGTAGTGTTTTCCCAGGTCCACTGTTTCCACGGCCAAGCTCATACGTGGCTCCCTTCTTCCGGATTCCGCCCGGGGAAGATCCTCCCTTGAAACACGGCCTAGACCTCACCCAAGCAGTAAGCCGCGATTAACTCCAGAAGCAGATCGACGCTGCCACCGTAGCTGTTGGAGGCAGAATCCTCCTCATGCCAGGTGGTTACCACGAGCGGATACAACAAGCGGATGATCTGCTCGGGCGGCACCTGGATGGGTATCCCCGCGCTCCGGCAACGGGTGATCAGCTCTTCGAAGAACACTTGATCGCTCGCCAAATGCTCTTGCAGCTTT
Source organism: Anaerolineales bacterium (assembly GCA_049511715.1). Classification (GTDB taxonomy): domain Bacteria; phylum Chloroflexota; class Anaerolineae; order Anaerolineales; family RBG-16-64-43; genus JBEKHT01. The sequence goes on along the minus strand of JBEKXU010000007.1, from coordinate 66,038 downwards.
TCTGCAGGCATCCGGCGAAAGAGTACGTCATAATCACGGCTCGTGAAAAACTGCAGAACGGGGATCGTTTTCAGGAGCGCAAACGCCTTCTGGAAAACGGCCAACAAGCGGGCTCGGGGCGAAGGTCCGGGCAAATCGATCGTGGCGAGCAGTTCTTCGCGGAATCGTCCTTCCGCCAATTCGGCGACATCCATGAAAAAGACTTCTTTGGACTCATAAAAAAGGTAGAAGGCCCCTTTAGAGATCTTGGCCGCACCGGCCAGTTCCTCAACGTTGGTCTTGTTGAATCCGTAGGCGGAAAAAAGCTTGTAGCCCGCCGCGATGAGCCGCTTGCGGATCAACTCCTTCTCCCGTTCGCTGAACGCTTTCGGCATGGGCGATCCTGTTTCCCAATGACCATATTGGAATTACGGTCACAAGGTATCTTACCGCCAACTCCAGCCCCGTCAAGGCGACCTCGCAGGACCCGATGAGGCTTAGGAGGCTGAGTGGGAAATCGGACGTGCTGCCAGATTCCCTGGGGAACGACCTGGGCGGAAGAGACTGCGCTGGGTGGGCGGCACCAAGAAGGCCTCCTTCCAGGTGGTCGGATGGAAGGGCGAACGAAGCACCTGTGGTAGTGGCACGCATCACCCTCCCCCTCCCGGGCTCGGGAGGGTTTTGGGTGTCCTCCTTGCAAACGTTGTTTGGGATTTCCAGGCCCAGGAGCCACGGGTGGGAATCGAACCCGCAACCTATCGCTTACGAAGCGATTGCTCTACCGATTGAGCTACCGTGGCGCCAAGCTCATTATAGCAGGGCCCTGCCGGCTCTCACAACGCTGAGGCCGATTCTCGCTGGCGAGTGCGCACAAGGGGCCCCCTCCTCTCCGGTCTGATGGCAGGCTCTTCTGGCCTGCCCCGAGGGATCACCGGCGGATGCGCCGCACATAGAAGTGATCCACGAGCAAATCCATCAGTCCGGGAAACAATGTGTTCAGCCAGACAATGGGGAGAGCTGTCCGGGGCCAGACAACGAGGCGGCGTGGATGGGTTGCCAAGCCCACAATCCGCTGCGCTACCGGCTCAGCCGACAGGCGCCACAAGGAGGCCCCCCAAACCGCCGTTTCCGCTCTGCGACCGGCATGGGATCCGAACTCTGTGGCAACCGGACCCGGGCAAAAAGTGCACACATGGATGCCCAGCCCCTTCACCTCCCTGCCCAAGGCTTCCCCGAATCCGCGCAGGCCGAATTTGGCCGCCGAATAAACGCTGTCAGTCGGGATCCCGAGCAGTCCGGCCAGCGAGGAGACGTTGATGATGCAGCCGGATCGCTGAGCCATCATGGACGGCAGTATTTGGCGCGTGAGCAAAACGCAACTGGTCAGGCCGAGCCAGATCTGCTCCTCGATGTCGTGGACCGCCTCGAGCTCGTCGAGCCAGCGCAAGCGGCCGAATCCGGCATTGTTGACCAGGAAATCCACGTGGCCTTTCCAGGCCAGGGCCGATGCCGCGATGCCGCAAATATCCTCTGGCCGCAGCAGATCCCCTGCAATTGCCAACGCTTCCGGTGCCGCCGGCTGCCTCTGGATCCACGAGGCAAGGTCCCGAAGCCGGTCCTGGCGCCGGGCGGTGAGGATCACGTGCGCGCCGGCCTCGGCGAAGGCAATCGCGGTCGCATGGCCGATTCCCGAGGAGGCTCCAGTGATCAGGGCCACTTTCCCCTGCAGGCGCTTGGGCATTTTCGGCCGTCCTTGAGTATCTGTTCCCCCCCACGGCTCGGCGAGTTCTTCCAGCGCCTCTTGATGCCCCGCGGGCAACAGGGCTCAGGTCCGGAGCCAATTCGGACCCTGGAGCAGGAAGGCAAGCCATACGGCTGGTCTAGTGAGTCGTCGGGGCAGATCTTCGCGGGGCCCGCCGGGTGCCTGTGGCTCGTCGCGCAGCGCGAGAGGCGCGGCCCTTCAAATGGCCGTCGTCCGGCGGGTGTATGGCGACGGCCAGCACCTCGTCCATTTGCGAGACGAGCTTGATCGTCAGTTCGTCTCGCACTTTTTGCGGCACCTCGGTCAAGTCCTTTTCGTTCCGGGCTGGCAAAATGACCGTTTTGAGGCCGATCCGATGCGCGGCCAGCACCTTTTCACGCACCCCCCCAACGGGGAGGACCCTGCCGCGCAATGTGATCTCGCCCGTCATGCCCACTTCTCTATGGACCCGACGCCCAGTAAAGGCCGAGATGAGGGCCGTGGCGATCGTTATTCCTGCGCTGGGTCCGTCTTTGGGAATGGACCCTTCGGGAACGTGGATGTGCACATCCGTTTTCTCGAACCGCTGAGGATCAATCGCCCACTGCCGGGCGCGCGTCTTCAGGAAGGATATGGCCGCCTGGGCCGATTCCTGCATGACTTCCCCTACCTGGCCGGTAATCTGAAGGTTCCCCTTGCCCTCCAGGAGGGCGATCTCGACCGGCATCGTGTCCCCGCCCGCTTCTGTCCAGGCCAGAGCCGTTGCAACCCCCACCTCGTCCTTCTTTTCCGCCTCAAGCAGGAAGAACTGCGGCGGGCCCAGAAATCGCGGGACGCTGGCCAAGCCTATTCTGTGCGGGATCTCCTGCCCCTCCGCCTTCTTTCGCGCGACTTTCCGCAGGACGCGACCTATCTCACGCTCCAGATTGCGCACCCCGGCTTCCCAGGTGTACTCGCGGATGATGCGCCGGATCGTCGCGTCGGGCAGCGTAAGTTTCTCCCTCTCCAGCCCGTTTTCGCTGCGCTGCCGTGGGATCAAGAACATGCGAGCAATCGCGAGTTTCTCCTCTTCGATGTACCCTGGGAACTCGATGACCTCCATCCGATCCTGAAGGGCCGGTGGCACAGGAGCCAGAATATTCGCCGTAGTGATGAACATGACCTTGGACAAATCGTAGGGCACATCCAGGTAGTGATCCTCAAAGGAGAAGTTCTGCTCCGGATCCAGCACCTCCAGCAAAGCCGCTGCGGGGTCACCGCGAAAGTCCGCGCCCAGCTTGTCAATCTCGTCCAACATGAAAAGAGGGTTTACCGTTGCTGCCCGCCTCATCGTCTGCAGGATGCGACCCGGCAGGGCGCCAATATACGTCCGGCGGTGGCCGCGGATCTCCGCTTCGTCCCGGACACCCCCTAACGAAACCCGCACGAACTTGCGGCCCAGAGCCTCAGCGATCGATTTCCCAAGAGAAGTCTTGCCAGTCCCTGGCGGACCAACAAAACAGAGGATCGGCTGTTTCTGTTTCTCGGGCGCAAGGCTGCGCACGGCGATGTATTCCAAGATGCGCTCTTTCGCCCGCGGCAGGCCATAATGACGCTCATCCAACACACGGGCGGCGTTCTTCACATCCAGATTGTCTTGCGTGCCCTTGCTCCAGGGCAGTTCCACGAGCCAGTCCAAGTACGTGCGAACGATGGCCACCTCCGGGGCCAGGGAGGGCATTTGCGCGAGGCGCTCCAGTTCCTTCAGGGCCTTTTCATGAACTTCCGCCGGCATGCCGGAATCCTCAATGGCCTTGCGGACCACCGCCAGTTCCTTGGTCCAACTGTCCGCCTCCCCCAGCTCGTTCTGGATCGCCTTGATCTGCTCGCGCAGATAGTATTCGCGTTGGGTTCGATCGACCTCGCTCTGGACGCGGCTATGGATGCGGCTCTCCAGTTCGAGCACGTCCAGTTCGCGCCCCAGAAGAATGCTCATCCGTTGCAGCCTCTGGCCCGGATCGATGATTTCCAGCACCTGCTGACGCTCGGCGACTGGAATTCCCAACGCCGAGGCAATCAGATCCGCAAGCCAGCCCGGCTCCTCGACATTCATCGCGAAGACGTAGGCCTCTTCCGGGAGGCTACGGTTGAGCTGCACCACTTTCTCAAACAAGGCCAGCACGGCCCGCATCAGGGCCTCGGTCTCACGGCTCTTCTCTTTGGACTCGAAGATCGGGCGAGCCTTCACTCGCAGATAGGGCCGGGTCTGAATGAACTCTGTGACCGCGAGGCGTCTGCGCCCTTGGGCCAGAACGGTCGTCGAGCCGTCGGGCATGTGCAGAATTCGGCCGACCGCCGTCTCCGTTCCAATGGCATGAAGATCCTGAGGTGAGGGCTCGGAGACCTCGGGGTCGAGCTGGAGCAGGGCCAACACCGTTTCCCCCGCAGCCTGAGCGGCCTCAATGGCCGCCAGGGTGGACTCGCGGGCCACAAACAGGGGGCTGACCATCCGCGGGAACATGACCATGTCCCGCAACGGGAGCACGGCACAGCTGACCAGACCGTCCGCGTCTAGCGTTGCGTCATGGACCCGTTGCAGTTCATCGGTTCGGTTCCCCAAGACCTCGCTGAACTCGGACCGCAACTGCCAGTCACGGAAGTCCGGACCACTCATCTCCTGATCCTTCCATCGGCAGGTTCGCCGCAATCCTCTGCTGAACCCGTCGGCTGGCCTCAGATTCCCAGACCTCGGGCCAAGCCCCAAGCACAGCGGCTGAGACGAACATGCTCCCGGCAGAAAGGACAACCTCTTCGTCCCTGGCCAGCTCGAGCGCGCGCTGCAAGGCGTTCGCCACCGGCTGATGGATCTCCACCGGGCAGCCGCGAGTGCGGACCCGTGCCGCCAAGTCGTCAGCGTCAGAGGCCCGCGGATGGTCAGCCTGCGTGACCATCACGCGGGAAATGCGAGGGATCAGTTCATCCAGGATCCCGTCGATATCTTTGTCCACGGAGGCCCCAAAGATGAGGATCACTTTCCTGGAAGGGAAGTAATCGTCAAGCGCCGTCCGCAACCGAGCGGCCGAGTCGCGGTTGTGGGCGGAATCCACCACCACGAACGGACGGCGATGGAGAATCTGGAACCGGGCCGGCCACTCCACGCTCCGAAAACCCTCGCGGATCGCCTCTTCGCGGATCGGCAAGCCCCGATCCCCGGCTTCCTTGAGAGCGGCGTAGGCCACCGCCGCGTTGATCACCTGGTGGTACCCCAGGAGCGGAATCTCGTAGCGGGGCGGAACCCATTCCAGTTCCCTTCCATTCTCCAGGAAGCTGTTGACGCGATCCTGTTCTGCCGCCGACCAGATGAAAAGGGATTGGCCGTCAAGCGAATGGGTGTGCGGAGCAAAGAGCCAGTCGCGCCCCACCTGCACCAGGGGCGATTGGCGCTCCTCGGCGATCATCTCAAGGACCCGCAGTGCCTCCGTACTCTGAGGTGCGATGACTACCGGCACCCCGGGCTTGATGATCCCGGCCTTCTCCCGGGCGATCTCTGCCAAGGTGTGGCCCAGAAGATGAGTATGATCCAGGGAAAGAGAGGTGATCACGGAAACCAGCGGATGGACCAAGTTGGTGGCGTCCAGGCGCCCGCCCAAACCCACTTCAACCACCGCCACCTCGACCTTTTCCCGCGCAAAGTAGAGAAAGCCCAGAGCGGTGGTGATCTCAAAGGTAGTAAGCCGCGGGATCGCATCCACCACCGGGCGGATCTCTTCGACCAGCTCGGCCAGGCGTTCGTGGGGGATGTCATGCCCGTCCGCTTGGATTCGCTCCGCATAGTCTACCAGGTGAGGGGAAGTGTAGAACCCGATGTGGTAACCGGCCGCCCGCAACGCCGAAGCGCACATGGCGGACACCGATCCCTTTCCCTTGGTCCCGGCGACATGAATTACCTTGTACGAGCGCTCAGGATGGGAAAGCTTGTCAAGCAATTCGCGCATCCGGGCAAGGTCGAAAGTTGCCGGCGAGTAGCGGTAGGAACGCTGCAGGCTGTAGTCGACGAAGGAATAAAGGTAATCGAGGGCTTCGTCATAGGTCATGGGAGACATGGAGGTCATTCTAACTGTTCAGCAACGAAGTTTCAAGGAGGAGAAGAGCAACGTGTCATTCAAAGTCGAAAAGTGGACACCCGCGGCTACGCTCCCGGGAAGAGGTCGACCGGCGCCCTGGCCCACCGGTCCAGGGTAGGCAACAATCACCAAGTCCATTCCACGACCGGGAGATCCCCGGAATGCGTTTCGTCCGGGCGGTGGAGGAAGGCAACAGCCTCTTCCGGTCTTGGACTCACCCCAAACCTCATTCCTCGCCCACGGATATCTTCCCTGGCCTGGCCCGGGCAGGCTGTCTGCGGGAACACGGTATGGTGAATGCCTGCCCACGTATTCCCCTATTCGGCTGGGGAATCAAAGTTCCCAAGGCCCCGTTCGATCAAGAGTTGGAACTGCGCCTACTATTTGACGAGGTCAACTAGGCCCTGGAGGTCGGCATCTGGCGGAAGAACCAGATACTCGAGTCCACCAGCCTTCCCCTGGCTGGGATTCGAGTTCACTTTTCAACTCTTGCTAAAAGGAGGAGAAGAGCGACGCCGCGGTCAGGCAGGCGCCCCGGTAGGGCCCCCCCAGAGGAACAGCCACCGCGAGCCAGGGCCTCAGGGCGAAAGCGGCAGCGACAGGTAGAAGGTGCTTCCTTTTCCCAGCTGGCTCTCGACCCACACCCGGCCCTGGTGCCAGTCGGCGATGGACTTGACGATCGCCAGCCCCAAGCCCCAGCCCGGCGGAGAAGAGGGATCGCGATTCCCGGCGTGGTAGAACCGTTCGAAGATCCGGCCTTGATCGGCCGGAGCAATTCCTGAACCCGTGTCTTCCACGGCAATCAACAGCTGCTCGTCCCGGACGTCGGCACGGACTTGCACGGATCCGCCGGCCCGGTTGAAGTGGATCGCATTGTCAATGAGATTCCCCAGCGCCCGCTCCAACAACGCCCGGTCCGCCTGAATCTTGGGCAGCTGATTTGGCAGCAGCACGGTTACCTGGACGCTTCGCGACCCGGCTTCGCTGCGGAAATCCTCAACCACTCGGGTAACCAGCTCCCGGATCTCCACCGGCTCCCGTTTGGATCCGACCCCCTCTTCAATCCGACTCAAGTCCAGGAGATCCTCCACCAGACGGGTCGTGTTCTGCACGGCCGCGCGGATGCGGCCGATGTACTCCTGCTGGGCTGAATTGACCGGGCCAAGCATCTCGAGCATGTTCGCCAAGCCCCCAATCTGCGTGAGCGGCCGGCGCAGGTCATGACTCACGGTGTGAACAAACTCGGATTTCAAGTCTTCCAGCTGCTTGAAGCGCGTCACATCCTGGATCAGGCAGACTTGGCCCAGCGATCCGGAGCCCGTGCCGGGCACGTTTCCCACAGACACCAGCAACTCCCGCCCGTCCGCTCCGGGCATCTCGAGATTCCCTCCCTCGGAGGGGGAACCGCGCAGCGCCTCGGAAAGCTCCGCCAGCGCGCCGTGCTCCGGGAGAACCTGACCCGTTTCCGGCAGCGGAGCCCCCAGCAATTCCCGAGCGGCCGCGTTGTAGAAAAGCAGCCGTCCGTCGGCATCGGTCATCAGCACGCCGTCCGGAATGGCCGAGAGTATGGCCTCCAGCCTTTGCCTCCCGCCTTCCGCAGACTCGAGCAGCCGAGCATTCGAGGCGGCCACCGCCGCCTGGCTGGCCAGTGCGGCCAGAAGGTCCAGCGTACCCTGATCAAACACCTGCGGCTGGGCAAAGGCAAGCCACAGCGCCCCGTAGAAGCGGTCCGATTGCATGAGGTGGAAGGCAAGCAAGGCGCCCAACTGAGCCGTGAAGTAGGAGGGAAAGAGGTTCCTCTCCCGAGCCAGGTTGCCTACGGCCCAAGGCGAACGCTCCCGCACCAGGGACACAACGTATTCGTCCAGCGAGGCCATTTTTTCCGCCAGGTCACCCTGAAAGAACTCGCGGTAGCCCGAGGCGGAGGCGGAGGAAGACACCAGAACGATTCGGGCTCCAGCGGCTCCGCTGACCGCCAGGGCCCCCTGAAGCAGGGTCCGGAAAGCCTCCTGCAAGTCCAACTGGCTGGCCACCGTCTGACTGGCGCGTAGGAGCAGATCCTGATCCCGCGCCTGCCTCTTCAGATTGCGCTGCATGGTCTCGAAAGCGCGGCCCAGAACACCGAACTCGTCCTCCCCCTGCACCTCCACCCGGCGATCCAGGTCTCCCGCCGCAATCCCCTCGGCCGCAGCCACCAAGCCTCGGAGCGGCTGGGTGATCTGCTGCGCAATGAGCATCACGAGAAGTTGGGTCATCACGGTGACCAGGAGAATAAGAAGGCCGACCCGGATTCCGACGTCCAGGGAAGCCCGAAAGGCATTCTCCTCGGGCACGCGGATGACTACATCCCAGTTCGGGTAGGACATCGGAAAGAGGTAGCTCAGCCTGCGTCGTCCGTCCGAAGTGGTATCCAGGTACCATGACCCGCCCTGCTCATCATGCCCGGCCGCCTTCTCTCCGACCCAGGGCTCGGCCTGGGCAGGATAAAGGACATTTCCCTGGGCGTCGAGCAAAAGCCCCTGCGACCCGCTGATCCACTGGAGAGAGGTCCGAGCTGGGGAAAGGAGAGGATTGATCTCAAGCGAGGTGCGCCCAACCACAAAGCCAACCACTTGCCCTTGACCGGCAAGCACCGGCTGGATCATGGAAAGCCAAGGGTTTTCCGAACCCGGCATGTCAATCCAGCCCAACCACGACGACCCCTTGAGTGCCTGCAGGCATCCCTGGTTTTCTGCGGGCTCGCTGCAAAAGGGGTCGGGCAGCGAGGGGTAAGCGGCCACCACATGATTGGGGCCGGTCAGGAAGGCCAATTGCTGGAAGTAGGCAGGCTGCTGCAACCGATCGGACAGGTAGGACTGCAGGGAACCCGGGGCCCCTTGCAGGCGCAGCACATCATTGCCCATTTCCTGAAGGAGGGTCTGTCCGGTCATCAGCGAAACGGACAAGGCGCTTGCGGCCTCCTGAGAAGACATCCGGACCTGCTCCAAGAGCGCCTCTTGCGCCTGGGCTTGCGACTGGGTGACGGTCGCGGCCAGAATCAGGACGGCCATCAAAGCCAGAGGCAAGGTAAGCCAAAGACTCAGGTGCCATACGAGCCTGCGTTGAAACCAGGCTGACCGGACCCTGGAGGGGCCCGGCCAACGCCTCCCCAAGAGCGCCTTCAAGCCCTGCCCGATGAGCCCGGCCGCCGCGAATTCGAGCACGATTGCCAACGCATGGCCAGGGAGACGTGAAAGAACGAAATCTGTACTCACAACCAGATCGCTGCGGGCATAGCCATAGTCGGTCAGAAGGCGCAGGACGAGCGCAAACGGCACGGATCCCAAGCAAGCGCCGACAGGCTGCCGCAGAAATGCGAAGAACCGTCCCGTGTAATCTTGCCGCACGAACCAAGCCACGCTCCAAGCAACCAAGCCGTACTCCAGGATGGTCAAAGCCTGGTGGGTGTCGAGGAAAGCTCGCTCGCCGCCAACGACCAAACCCAGCGTGATGGCAGGCAAGGGCCCCAGAAGGCCGGCTCCCAGGACCACCGGAACCATGGCGACCAGTCCTGCCAGCGGTTCTGGGGGGCTCAGGGGGATGCCCGGCATGGTCGCCAGACCAGTCACCGGGATGCGCACGACCGCAACGCCCGACAGCCCGGCGGCGAGGATGGCAAGCCCTATCCAAAGGCCCTTTTGAGCCCAGCCCAGATTCAGGGAGCCTGGAAGGGACTGAGTGAAGACGATGGCGAGGAGAAAGGCAAGGAAAAGGAGAACAGGGATTTGAAAAGGCAGAATCGGGAACTGAGGAATCCCTTGGAGCCAGAGTTCAAAGGTCATGATCGTCCCCGGTGCAAGCGGCGTGCCGCTGCACTACGTTCTTCTTGCTTGGCAACGTGGGAGGGCATTTCAGACCAGCCGCGGGCCTTTCTTCCCCGAGGATTATATGCCCGGGGGACCAACGCAATACTGCTTGAATACTGCTTGAAACTTGTCTGGCCTCAGCGAATGTGCTAGACTCGGATACTGCGCGCGGGAGGCCCTGGCAGAGATGCCCGAGAAAATCCTGATCGTGGACGACGACCTAGACACGCTCAAGCTGGTTGGGATGATGCTCCAGCGGCGAGGCTACTCCATCGTGGCCGCGATCAACGGCACGCAGGCGCTCAGCAAGGCCGCCGGTGAGCGACCAGATCTCATCCTGCTCGACGTCATGATGCCGGACCTGGATGGGTTCGAGGTCTGCCGCCGACTGCGGGCGGACCCTCTTTTTGCCTCCGTTCCGATCCTGATGTTCACCGCCAAGGCCCAGGTCGACGACAAGGTCCAAGGTTTTGAGGCCGGGGCAGATGATTATCTGCCCAAGCCAACTCACCCCGCAGAGTTGCTGGCCCATGTGAAGGCCCTCCTGGGCAGAGCCAAGCCGGCGGCGACCGTGGCACCCAGCCAGCGGGCGAGGATTCTGGCTTTCATCGGAGCCAAGGGAGGACTGGGCACGACAACCCTGGCGGTCAATCTGGCCGTCCTCATGGCCAACAAGAGGCTGGACGTGATTCTGTGTGAGATCCGGCCGGGACAATCCATCGGATCGTTCCTTCTGGGGATCAACCGCCCCTCGGGTTTGACGGCATTGCTCCAGAAGCCTCGAGATGAGCTGGACGCAAGAACCATCGAAAAGGAAATTGTCAACCACTCCAGCGGCGCCCGCTTCCTCCTGGGATCGGCCGATCCGCACGACTACGCGCTGCTGAAAGAAACGGATCGCCTGGAAATCATCGTCCGGCGCTTGGCAATGATGACGCGCTTCTTGTTTCTGGATCTCGGGAGCGGTTTCTCGCTTTCGGCGCTGCGCATTCTGCCCCTGGCGGACCAGATTCTTGTGCTCCTGGAGCCCGTGCGCTATACCGTGCTCATGGCGCGCTCCTTGATGGCCGACCTTGAGGCGGCCGGCGTGCCTCGGACCAGGGTCGATTTCGTGCTGGCCAACCGGGAGCGCTCGAGCCTGCAAATGGCGCGTTCCAAGATTGAGGAAATGATCGGCAAGCCAGCGCTGGGAAGCATTACCCCCGCCCCTGAGCTGGCCTTTCAGTCGGCCGAGAATGGGGTCCCCCTGGTGCTGCACGATCCCAACGCCCTCATCTCGGATCAAATGCGCCAACTCGCCGACCGTCTGGCCAGCAAAGCGCCTGCATGACCCTCGACCCGAGTGCCCGCAGCGATACCCCCTCGCACCTCCGTCTTGCCCGAGAACTGATTTTCTCCTCGCCCTACACCGTGGCTCTGACAGGTGCGGGCATCTCGACCCCCTCGGGGATCCCGGATTTCCGAAGCCCTGGGTTGGGCTTATGGGAACGGGTCGACCCGATGGAGGTGGCCTCACAGGCCGTCTTTCGCTATCATCCGGAGCGCTTCTACGAGTGGATCCGGCCGCTGGCTCAGGGCTGGATGAACTCGAGACCCAATGCCGCCCATTGGGCTCTGGCGCATTTGGAAAAGGCGGGGCGCCTGCAATGCGTGGTCACGCAGAACATCGATGATCTCCACCAGCAAGCCGGCTCGTCCCGGGTTCTGCAGATCCACGGGAGTTTCCGGGAAGCCGTGTGCCTCAACTGCTATCGTCTCCACGGCCCCGATCCGCTGACGCGCTGGCTGCGCCAGCCGACTGACGTGCCCCGCTGCGAGATCTGCGGCGGAGTCCTCAAGCCCAATGTCATCCTTTTTGGAGAACAGCTTTCGCAACCCCTTCTCCAGCGGGCGCATCGGGAATTCTCCAAGGCTCGTCTCGTCCTCGTCGTGGGCTCGTCCCTGGAAGTAACTCCGGCGGCAATGCTCCCCATGGATGCGCTTCAACATGGGGCTCACCTGATTATCATCAACCGCCTTCCCACCTACTTGGACCCTCGCGCGGATGTCGTCCTCCGGGAAGATATCGCCGAGGTCCTACCGAAGTTATCCGATGAGGCTCTCCATGTCGCTCTTTGAGCCACGTCCCGTGGGGCCCGACACCGCGGCCCGCAACTACCCCGAACTGTTACGGCGCTACGTCTTGCTGCTGGACTTGGTGCGGGACCTCAGCTCGGCCCTGCACCTCAGCGACCTGTTGGAGAGGGTGGCTCTGGCGGCTACCCGCCTGCTCGAATGCGACGGAGCCGCCCTCCTGCTCGTGGAGCCTCTCTCGGGGGACCTGCACGTGGAGGCCACCACTCATCCGGGCTTGGCCGCGCTGGGCATCCGCGAGGTTCCTCCAGATCGAAGTCTGGCAGGCATGGCGATCGCCTCCGGAGAGCCCCTGGTTATGGGACCCGAGGGAATCAGCCGAGCCGTGGAAAACGGCCCGGTGCCCTATGAACTGGCCCTGCTCGCCCCGAGCTTGCCCAGCGCATTCATCGGGGTGCCGTTGGAGGGGAAGGTCCAAAAAATCGGAGTCCTGGAGGTGTTCTCCAGAGAATCCCACGGGTTTGCTCCCGAGGATGTTGCGGCGCTGCAAGCTTTGGCCGGTCAGGCCGCGGTAGCGATTGAGAGCATGAGGTTGTTCGAGCAAAGCGACTTGATCACGGAACTCGTGCACGAGATTCGAACTCCTCTGGGCGCACTGGAAACGGCCGCGGCCCTTTTGGAGCGCCCCGAATTGAAGGATACGCAGCGCAACTCAGTGCTCGCCACCCTCCGCCAGGAGATCCGGCGCTTGGCGGAACTTACTGACGAGTACCTTGACCTGGCCCGACTGGAATCAGGGCGCAATCGCTACCAGCCGGAGCGTTTCCAGCTCTGCCCGCTGCTCTCAGAGTGCTCGGAAATCTTGACCCCCCTGATGCATGCTCAAGAATTGCGATTTGTTCGCGAATTCGATGCCGAGCCTCTGGAGCTTTTTGCAGACCGAGCCAGGATCAAGCAGGTTGTGCTCAACTTGCTGTCCAACGCCGTGAAATACAACCGGCCCAACGGCCTGGTGCTCCTGCGCGCCCGCCGGGTAAGTTCCCCTTCCGAAAGCGACGCCGATCAGGCTTGCATCGAAGTCACCGACTCCGGAGTCGGAATTGGGGAAGACAGCCTGAACCAAGTCTTTGAGAGGTTCTTTCGCGGCAAGGGCGGAGAGTCGCGAGCGCCGGGCACGGGGCTGGGGCTATATATCGCGCGCCATATCGTCGAGAGTCACCGGGGACGAATCGAAGTCGCGAGCAAGCTGGGAGAAGGGACGACCTTCACCGTGAGGCTGCCGTTGGCGCCGCTCGGTGGCGCTCGGCCGGCCGGGTCCCCTCGCTCCGCCGCGGAACGTTGACCTGCCGTCATACCGCCCGCGGGCAGATCCCCGCAGCCTGAAAGAATCTGGGTCGATTACGCCGACGGCAGGTTCTTTTCAACGGCCCACCCGCCTGCGCGGAGCAACTGCGGGGTGAGCTTCGCATCCTCGGGGCGGACGGAAAGCGGATTGGTGCCCTGCAGCGCGTGGAGCACGTCCCCCATGGAATCGCCGAGATAGACGGGCACCCGAAGTTCTCTGGCCACTTCGAGCGGAGAAATGTCGTCCAGGCTCAGCGCCTGCGGATGGTCGAACATGCGTCTGGGCAGGACCAGCAGTTCCCCCGGGTCGCCGACCTGTAGCGCCTGGATGACCTCCCGGCCCATCAGAAGCCCTGCCACGGTTACCGTGGAGCCCAAGCGAGCATTGGTCACCCCCCTGACTTCGAGTGCGCTGCCGGCCAGGAGGTTAAACTCCTGCGCCGCGTTCTTGAGCGTCGGCGCAAAAAGCGTACCGGTCACCAGCGTCGCCCGACGCCACGCGGCCTTCCTTGGCAGCCGGGAAACCTCCCGCCGGACGGCCGCCCAGTCGTTGAGAAAGTCCCTCACCATGCCCAGGCCATTTTCGCGCAAGTCGAGGCCTTCGTAGTATGCGTTGGCGGGAATGGGCCGACCCGCCACCAGATACCATTCATCAGTCAGGAAGCCAAAGCGAGAACCCATCTGACCAAGAAACTCCTGTTGGCGAGTCTCCACTTGGTCCAGGACAGACCGACATTCCTCTGGGGTGAAGGGCCGATGACCGTGGCGCTGATGGCGGGTCAATCCCACGGGCACCACCGTGCACGAGCGCACCCCCGGGTAGAACCGGGCCAGATCCGTGAGTGATCGATCCAGGTGCTCGCCGTCATTCCGGCCTGGAAGTAGAACCACTTGGGCATGCAGCTCGATCCCTTTCTCAACCAGAAAACGGATTTGATCGAGGATATCGGGTGCCGAAGGGTTGGCCAGACAGGCTCGTCGCAACTCGAGTTCGGTCGAGTGGACCGAGACGTACAAGGGGGAAAGGTGCTGCTCAACGATGCGCTCCCAATCTCTTGGCTTCAGATTCGTGAGCGTCACGAAATGTCCGAAGAGAAACGAATAGCGGTAATCGTCATCCTTGATGTACAGCGTTCGCCGCATGTGCGGCGCGGTCTGCAGCACAAAACAAAAAGAGCAAAGGTTGTTGCAGCGGCGAATGTCAATGTCGAAGGTCGGGTGGTCGAATTCCAGGCCGAGCCCTTCTCCCGGCCGTCGGTCCGCCTCGGCCCGTCGGGGGATACCGTCGCGGAACCAAACCAGTTCCACGCGGTCTTCCGCGGCGTAAAACTGGACATCGATCACGTCCTCAACGGCGTGGCCATTGACCTCCAACAGTTGGTCGCCAGGTTTGATCCCCAGACGGCTCCCCAGGCCCCCCGCGGCGACCGTCCGGACCCTGCCCATGACCGGATCAGGCACGGCGGAGGCCCCTCGCAGGGTGGTCCGGCAGGTCCTTCCACGTGGAAAGCGACCCGCGAGCAATCGGCCGAGCGCCGAGGAGGCGAGTTCGTGAAGCTTCCGACGGCCCCTGCAAGCGGGTATGGACGGTCATCGACCCCACTGGAATGGACTTGGGCTCAAGAGAAGTCGAGATGCCTGGGAGGCGACGAGACCGAGGCGGCATAGACTCCCCGGCGCGCAGGAGGAAGCATCGAAGCCACCTGACGCATGGCTTCGTCGGTCATTTCCCGCAGTTGTCCGCGCAGCGATTCGCCCAAGGCCGGATGCAATCGAAATGGCTTCCCGAAGGTGATGTGCGCTCCCCCCCGAGCCCAGCGTCTGGGATCGGCAGAGGGATATCCCACCGTTCCGTCAATGGCCACCGGGACTACCGGAGCGCCCGAGCGGATAGCCAAGAAGGCCATGCCTTCCTTTCCCTGCTGCAGGGCCGATCCCCGGTGCCCTTCCGGAGCAACCAGAACGGTCTCTCCCGCCTCCAGCACGTCCAGAGCCATGGCCAAAGCCCGCCGATCCACCTCACTGCGTCGGACCGGGATGACCCCGTAGAGCTTCGGGAACAGGCCGATAACCGGCAGACTGTATACCTCGATCTTCGCCATGGGGACGACCAACCTGGGGGCTACGGCCATGACGACCAGCGGGTCCACGAAGGCAATGTGGTTGATCATCAAGATCGCGGCACCGGAAGGAGGAATGTTCTGCAACCCTTCGACGCCCTCGAGACGAATGAGCATGCGGCAGGCGAAGTTTCTCAGCAGGAAGTGCAGGACGGTCCGGATCGGTACGAAGCGGGAAGGGACATACGGACGGCCCCCCCAAGCGAAGCGCTTCTTGCCCAAGCTCGCGGCGGGATTCACGGTGAGGACTCCTCTCAACTGTGGGTCTTACCTCTTGTGCGGCGGAAAGCCGTGTGCCTACTCTGATGGCGCTCAGCCCGCCGTGTTCTTCCCTGGCTGGCCTGGTTCCGCCATTCCTTTCGGGATCATGGCCTCCACCTGCTCGTAGACCTCTTGAACGCTAAGTCTAGTCGAGTCAATACGCACGGCGTCGGCGGCGGCCCGCAGAGGAGCCACCGAGCGTTCCGAGTCAATGCGGTCCCGCTCCCCGAGCGAGCGGCGCACCTCCTCCAGAGAGGGAGCGAAGCCCCTCGCCTCCAGCTCCAAATGCCGGCGCCTGGCCCGTTCCTCCAGAGAGGCGTCCAGGAAGATCTTCAGATCCGCTTCGGGAAGGACCACTGTTCCAATGTCCCGCCCGACCATCACCACGCGCCCGCGCAGACCGATGCGCCTTTGCTGAGCCGAAAGCGCCCGGCGGACCTCCGCGAAGACGGACACGGGGGAAACCAGCTGATCCACCTGCTCCGACCGGATCAGCCAGGTCACGTCTTCCCCGTCCAACAGAACGGTGCAAGGTCTTCCATCCTTCACACTGGGAGGACGGACGTCGATGGTGATCCGCTCGGCCAGCTCACTCAGGCCCGCCTCGTCCGCCGTGGACAATCCTTTGCGTATTGCGGCCAGAGTGAGCGCGCGGTACATCACCCCGGTATCAAAGTAAAGATACCCCAGATGCTCGGCCAGGCATCGGGCGAGGGTGGTCTTGCCGGAAGCGGCCGTCCCATCGATCGCGATGATTCCGGAGTCTCCACCCAGCCTTGCCATGAGCCTCCCGAACTCTCGCTAGCCTTTTCCAGGGCCTGGGTTCAGCACGTCCTGCCGCGCCCACAGGATGACCCGCTCAGTCCGAGTCGGAGCCATTCGATAAATCCACCAAGCCAGCAGGTCCGGGGGGAAGTCGCTCCAGGCCCGATACGTCTGCAGGGTGAAGGGCTCGCCCATGTACGCTGCCGAGAATGGCGGCAGGGGCTGATTCTTTCCTGCGACCTCAATGGAAAGGTATACCGCCGGGTCGGCGCCTGCATTGGGAATGGCATAGGAGGTGTTGGGGAACGATCTGAGCGCCCAGCCCACCGCGCTGTCGGGATCGCCCGAGACCACGATCGGCAGATCCTCAGGGGTTCCGGTCTGCCATTCTGAGATTTGCTGCAAATTGCTCACCAGGAATCCCAGTTGATTCGTCGTGGCAGAGGGCCACCACACTTCGTTGGCCTCTCCGCGCCGGGTCCCTGCGAGATTGGCCGCGGCTGAGATCTGGCCCACCAAGAGAAGAATCCCGACCGCCAGGCCCAGCCCGGCGGCCGCCACGCTCACATTTTCGCTCCAGCTCGTGGCAAAGAGACCGGCCAGCACAACCATCGCCACAATCGCGACAACCCCGACGCCAATCCGGATGGCAGCGGAACTGTCCGGCACTTGTCCGCCCAGGACCGCGTGCCCGGCAAAGCTCTGCCAGGCAAAAACTCCCAGCGCCAGACTCGCCAGGACCTGGCACCGACTCGCCCAGCGGCTGTGAGAAGCGGCAAAGGTGCATAGCGTTCGATAGATCCCCCTGCTGGCCAAGATCACCATGGGGAAGAGGACCCAGATCGCATCCTCCGGAGACCGCCCTGGGCGAAGGAGGCACCAGAGCACTGCCAAGCCCAAGAAAGCCAGAAGGAAAAACAGGCCCCCGCTCATCCGCTCGCTGCGGAGCAAGCCCATAGCCGTGAGACAGCCCAGAAAGGCCAGGCCTTCGTAACCCAGCAGGAGCAGCACCATCTGCCCCACGGAGTATCCTGCGGGCTGAACCAGCTCGGAGGCCCATCTTTGCAACCCCGAGGCGAACACTCCCAAGCCGGCTGGAAAAAGGAGTCCGGTCACCCCAATTGCGAATGACAAGGCAGCGGCGATCCAAAAGCGAGAGGACGCCAGCAAGCGGGAAACATCGTCCCGGATGGTCCCCTCGATCGGCACGGCCCTGCTTGCCTTCCTTGCCCAGAGGCTGGCAATTCCAATCCCCAACCCGAGCAGAAGCAGCCCGGTGAGGCCATCGCTCCCGGTGGCCAACGCTGCGCCTGCACAAACACCGGCCAGCCCGGGGCTCTGGGCCAGTCCTTCCTCCGCGGCAAGCAGAATGAGGATTCCCATCGGCAAGAGCGCAAGGGTGGCGCCCCCCGCCAGGTGGGAGATCGCGGTGATCCCCGGGGAAAGGGCAAGCAGGAAGGAGGCCAGAATCGCCTCCGACCGGTTAAAGGCCCGCCTCATGCCAAGGGGCAGAAGGACCACAGCCGTGCCCGCGACAGCAGGCCACAGTCGGGCCAGAAAGTCGCCTGGTCCCCCGACGAAAAACAGGGCGGCCGTGAGGACGGTGTACAGAGGATTGGTGGCCCCCAGGTCGGCTACGATCTGGCCCCGCGCGAGATGAAGAGCCGCCCAGGCCTGGGCGGCCTCTGTGTCACTTAGCGGGAACGCGGACAGACCAGCAAACCGCAGAGCCAGGGCAATGGCCACCGCCCCCGCATACAAGGCCATCTCGTGCTCTCGGAAGAAAGAATCGAGCGCCGACGCCTGGGGCGGCGGTGGAGCGACAGACCCGGGCTGGCCAACAGCCTTCATAAGCTAAGAGCCTCCGGAGGATGCGTTCGGCTCGACCTCGAAGATAGTCACCTGCTCGCTGTGATACGCGACGCGCAGGTGGGCCTGGAATTTCGCCAGGCCGGAGCTTCCGTACGCCTGGATCTCCAGGGGGCCATAGTAAACATACTGGATTTGGTATCGCTCAATGATGTTGAGCGCCATCGTCCAATCCTGGGTGCGGTAGAGTTGGGCCATGTCGTCCTGGCGGGAGCCGATCTCATTATACCCACCCCTCCACTGCCCTTCGTGGCCAGGCCAACCCAGTACCGTCGGAAGGCCCGTGTAGGTTGAGATTCGCGCGAAGTTCGTGTAATCCCCCCCCACCGCCTCGGCCATTGGGCCGCCCTTCAGATTGGAATTGATCCAAGCGATGGCCTGCGCGTCGGCAGGATCGTCCAACTCCAAGTGGGCGGAGGCGTCCAGGGTCGCCGAAGATCCGAGGCCAAAACCAGAGGTCTTCGTCCAAACCGAAAGGGGCGTGTAGAGGAACCCCAGGAGCAACCCAGCGACAGCAAGGCCACAGCTCAGCCGGATCCAGAAGGGCGTCCCACCTTCCCGCGCCGGGTGGGAAGGGGCCTGCGATCGACTCTGCCGCCAACCCCAAAGGACCACCAGGCCATAGGCCGCAGCGAGACTCCAATACGCCCAGGCCTGGAAGTAAAACTTGAAGACGGTGTTCATGCGCGCCCCGAATTGGTCTCGCAGGTAGACAAACTCGGGCACGAGCACCAGGGCCGCCCCCACCGCAACCAGCAACAGCAGGAATATCTCCGCGGGGGAAAACCCTTGCGGCGCAAGGCACAGGTTTCCCTTCTTGGGAGAAGACTCCGTGCCGCCTCCTGCGCAGGCATCGCGCTTCCGACCTTTCGGCAGCAACGCGGCGAAGACCAGCGTCAGGAGGGCCACGAGAGCGATCAGAGACCCCGGCATGACCAACCGCCGCTGGAGAAGCGCCAGCACGGCCTGGCGGACACTCATCGGCTGGATGAGTTTGCTGACGAAGGGGGCCGCATACGGGTCTTGCACCGCCAGCGCTCCCAGCAAGAGCGAGAAGGAAAAGAGACCGAAGGCGAGCCCGGCCGCCAACAGGAAACCGCGCCCCCAGGCCAACTGCCCCCTCCGCGAGAGGGCCAGAGAGCCAAGCCATAGTGCCACGGGAATCAGGAGTGGCCCAAACATCACGGCGAACTGTTGACCTTTTGTGACAAAGATGAGGTTGGGCAGAACGCCGGCCGCCTGGGATGAGAAGCTGAGATAGAAGGGCAGGTACAGGAGAACCCCGAGCGCGAGAATCTCTCCCCACCGTCCGGCCAGAGGCCCGAGACCCGGCCTCCCCCATTTTCGCCATGCAAGCCAGGTTGCGCCGGCGCAGATGAGCAGGTAGACCGGAAAATCCCACGTGTTGAGAAAGGCGAGCCCGCCAAGGACCAGCGAGGCAAACCCGGCCAACGGAAGAGGAAACAAGGCGCCTAGGCTGGGCCTCCTTCGCGGCGCGCCCGGCAAACGCCAAATCCGAAGCAAGAGCTCCAGCCCCAACCCCAGGACGGCCAGCCCCATGGGGAGGGCCAGAACGTGTGGGTGAAGATCGCCCAACATGAACGAAAAGGAGGGGAACTCATCGATGGGCTGGAGGCTGAAACTCCGTCCCAGCAAGTCCCGATCCTGGATGACCCGCGAGGCGCGCCACCACCACCAGAAGCGATAGTGAGTTGGATCCAGAGTCGCCGGGCTTGTCGGGGGTGAGGAAAGGTCAAGAATATCGAGCCATTGCCAAAACGGCCCGCTTTGGCCGCTCCACCCAATGTGGAGATTGTAGAGAACCTCGAGAATGCCCTCGAAGTTCCCAACGCCTAGCAGGGTCAGAGGGGCCAGGAGACCCGCCCAGCGAAAGCGTTCCTGGGCACCCCGCCCGCGCTCGCGCAGGGCCAGCAGATTGCTCAATAATCCATAGGCCGCCAGTCCCGCCATCCCATACCAGGAAGAGACTCCCAGGTTGAAGGCATACGCCCCACTCACAGCGGCCATCTTGGCCAGCATGGCCACCAGGACATAGCCAAAGTAGTAGTAGGAAATTGCGTAGCCTGAAAGCCACGGGTCCCGGGGAGGAAAGGTCACCGATCGCAAGATCGAGTTGATGAACGCCAACTCCATCGGCTTTTCGGTGTCGACGGCAGCAGGATTGTTCGCCCGCACCCAGGCCCAGGCGGTGAACGCAAGGAGGAACACGGCCTCCTGGGCGAGGGCCATCCGCCTCTTACGGCCCAGCCAAGCCCAAGGGCTCACCCTAGCGTGGAGGCACGCGGTCGTGCCGACCGCGAACACGGCGATCGCGGCCGCTGCGGCGGAACCTGCCGTGTTGGTCCAAAACCCGAAGGAGGCTCCCAGCCAGAACAGGTAGCCCACGAGCAAAAGGCCAAAGGGACGAGCCAGGGTCAGGCCCCGATCCGGCAACCTCCGGAAGAGGTAGAAAATCAGAGGCCAGGCGGCCGCGCCCAAAAGCAGAAGGGCCGCCCACCATTTCCAGAACGCGAGCAGATTGGTGCTCATTCAGGCCGCGGAAGATAAGCCGGGGAACCGAGGGAGGCCGGAGCAGACCCCATCAGGCTAGTTCGGCGAGCCAACCACCTTGTAAATGACAGTGTGTCCGGCCGAATAGACCTTCTGCAGCCATCCCTTGGCCTGCATCTGAGAGAATTTCTCCAGCCCGGCGGACGGATAGTAGGCGCGTTCCAACTCTCCGACCACAATATAGCTGACCTGATACCGGCTCAGGAATTGGCGCGCCCAGCCCTGGTCGGTAGTGGTATAGAACTCCTTTACTTCTTGCACTCGCGCGTCCACTTCCACCGGCGAGACCACCCCTCGCTGCTGACGCTGATGCCAGTCCCACCCCACCACCCCGGGCAGGCCCGTGTAGATCGTGAAGCGGGATCCCCAGTGGTATTCGACCGTATTGGCCTCGACGATGACCGGGGATCCGATGATATTCTCCTGCATCCACTCAATGGCCTGGAAGTCTTCGTTCAAGTCCATGGTCTGCCCCTGATCCGCGTACTGGGCATAAGCCATATAGGTCATCCCGTCCAGGGTGCGCGGCGCATTGGGGGCCATGCGGTCCTCCACCTTGGAGAGACCGGCCTGATAGGTGTAGAAGGCGGCTCCCAACACCAGCAGGGTCACGGCGACGGTCCAAAGCGAGCCCAGTCGAGGGCTCCACTGACCACGCGAAGCCAGCAGCCATGCCAGGGCCGGCCCGGCCGCCAACGCAAACAGAATCCAGACCTGGATATAGAACTTGAAGACCGTATTCATGCGGCTGATGTCGCCCGACAGAACCACGAATTCCACCACCACGGTGAGTGCCAGAGCCACGACCATCATCCCCAAAATAAGGCGCTTGGCCTCCGAAAGGTTCTTCTGAAGCGCCAACAACCCCGCCCAGACGATGAGCGGCAGGGCGAAGGCCACGGCCTGATACTGCAACATCCAGAGGAGCACGATCGCGAACAGAAGGACCACAAAGCCCACCAGCGCATATCCGAGCAGGCCATTCCTTCTCCAGCGCCCAACAGCCGCCAGCGGGGTGCTGGCCAGCCAGTCCCTGGTCAGGAGAACCAGGAAGCTCACCAGGACGAAGAGAAAGACCCCGTGGATGATCAGGTACGAATCGAGGGGTGTCTTTGAGCCCGTCCAGAATTGGAACGAGGTGTAGCCCTGAAGGTACCATTGGGAGTAGGGCTGATAGAGGAGGAAGGACAAGCCGACCAGGGCGGCGATCTCCGCCACTCCCAGAGTCACGGCGGCCCAAGCTCTCCCTGTGGGGTGGCCCGGTGGAGCCGCTTTCCAATTGGCATACCCAACCGCCACAACCCCAAGCCCCAGATAGGTCGGGAAGTCCCAAGTGTTGGTGGGGCGGAGGGCACCGATCACCAGGGATCCCAGAATCAAGGCCGGCACAATCTCGGACCATCGCCGCGTCTGTTGCGGCCGAAGAACCAACGAGACCGCGAAACCCACGGCCAGCACCGTCAGGGGCATCGCGATCATGTGGGCGTGAGGGTCGCCGTAAAGAAACGTGAAGAAGGGGAACTCGGTAATGGGCTGGGCCTCCGTGGGGACCCCTCCTGGACCATTGGGAACAGGGATGGCACGGGAGGGAATCCAATACCAGTCCCCAGTGCCATAGGGGAAAGTGGCCTGCTGGGTGAACACCCGCCAGGTGCCCGACGCAGCATTGAGGACGCTGCCCAGGCCGAACATCAGGCCATTCTGAATCTTGAGCCCGCTGGCCCCGATCCAGCCCTCCCAGACCATCCGGACTTCACCGAGGTTTCCGATGAGGATCAGGCCGACGGTTGCCGCCGCCCCCGCCAGAAGCGGAGAGACAGGGACATGGCCGTCCTCCCGCAACCGAGTCGCCAAGCTCCAGCCAATACCAAAGCCCGCCAGGCCCAGCATCGCGAAAAGCGATGGGAGGCTCAGGTTGTAAGCGAACGAAGGGAGGATGGCCAGGAGTTTGGTCGGGATAGCCAGGATGACAAACCCGAAGTAGTAATAATTGATGAGGCCCCCGGCAAACCAGGGATCATAGGGGGGAAAGGAAGTGCTCTTAATGACGGCGTTGAAATAGGAGAAGTCCATCGGCTTCTCCCCTCCGAACGAGGGGTGCCAGAGGTCGGAGTTGCCATAGCGCAGCAACAAGTCGAAAAGGAAGAGCGCCAGGAAGACCAGTTCCATCGTGCCCCAGGTCCGCCAATGCTGGCGCAGCTTCTCCTTCCACTCGCGGCGGCCGATAAGAAACATCGCGACCCCCACCGCGATCAGGCCGGCCCACAAGGCCAGCAACGTGATTCTCACGAAGGGCACTTCGTAGCTGCCCAGCAGCCAAGCCAGCCAGGCGATGAGAAGCCAGCCGGCGACCCGGGCCAGCGAGTATCCCAGGTCGGGTAGTCCCTTGAGCGCCAGAGTGACAAGCGGAAAGGCGGCCCAGCCGGTCAGGAGCACCCAAAGAAACCAAAGTACCACTCCCAGGACTTCCACTGAGTTTTGGGCCGAAAGCCTGGAAAACATGGAGGCCCATGTTCCGCCAGCCCGTTGCTCGGCCAACCGATCGGGCGGCAGCATCAGGGCATTCATGGCCGGGATCGGATTCCGAGGATCGGCCGGAACCACGTACTGGAGGTCCACGGAATCCAAAACGGCCTTCACCTTGCTCAAGTCAAAGTTGGGGCTTTTCTTGAAGATCCATACCGGTGCGTGGTCATAAACGCTAAAGGCTTCTTCCGCCGCGAAGAGGTTGCTGTTGTAAACGGGCAGCGTGGGAGTCTGGTTCCATCCCACGGTTCCAGCGAGATCCGACAGCACCAGCGGCCCGATCCGAATCGGCTGCTGGAACTGGGCCACCAGAGTAAAGCCGAGACGCCCGGCAAAAAGGTCCTGATAGTACGCCACCGTGAGGGGGTAGGAACGCGGCAACCGCGTCGGACTCCATAACCCCCGTTGGCTGGACAGGAAGATGTAATCGGAAGCCGCCAGATTCTGAATGAACATTTGCCTCTTGTTCTCATCGTCCGGCCAACGCACCTCCATCGTGAGGCCTTGGTAGAGCCCGCCAAAGGGATCGCGTCCGTCGATCCGCAGGGGAAGCCCCTCGTCCCAGCTCTCGCTGGCGACCGCGGCTCCCGAAACACTGATGGGCGCTCCCTGGGAGGCGGCGACCAGGAGATAGTAGACCTGGTTGGCCGTCACCGCCGCAGGCTTCAGCGGAGCGCTGGACGACTGCCCACGCGGGTCGGACCCAACCGCAGGAACCTGCAAGGCGGCCTCAGCCAGGGGCTGCGAACCCGCCGCATTGCTGGAAAGGACAACTTGCAGCTGGCCCGAACCGTCGCTTCCGCTGGCTCCGCGTGCGTGGGCCACCTCGACTCTAATCGCCTGCCCGTCCACGTGCGCCTCGAAGGGGAGCAGAAGGGCGGGATTCGCGCCGACCTGGGTTCCATAAGGAACCGGAACCGGTTCGTTGTATAAGCCGGTCGAGGTTTGAATCTCGACCGTGAAAGTCGCAGGGACATTCTGAAAGATCCAGCGGGAAGCCTGGATCCTCGTGTTTTCGTGACGGTAGATTCCCGTGAATCCCCAGGCGTAAAGAAACGTCCCGCCCAGGACCACGACAAACAGGCCTACCCCGGCGGCCGGTCCGGCCCAGGAGAGCGCTCTCCTCGGCTTCCCGCTCTGCCTTAGGGCGCGTACTCGATTCCATATTTCAAGGAGGGCCCAGGCCGCCAACAGCGCCATGAAGGGATAAACCGGGAGAAAGTAGCGGATCGATTTGACGAACCGGGTTCCCATGAAAAGGAAATACCCACCGGCCCACGTGAGGGGCAGAAGGTGCGTCTCCCAGGCTCCTTTCCAGGAGCGCCAGAGAGCCAAGAAGAACCCTCCCGAAGCCATCAGCCCGAGAGGGAGCCCCAATCCCCAAAGGATCATGTTCACAAGTGGAAAGACGATGATCGGCCGATTAGTCCATTGCTCGCCCGGAGGTCCGCCGCCGATGCCGTTCGATTGCTCCAGCGCCACCTTCATGCTTGCCACCCAGTCCGGGTTCAGGTTCAGGGTGGAAAGAGTGGTGTCGCCCCGAAGGGCGCGGAAGGACATCGGCTGGGTGACCCGGAACACGAGGAACGAGATCAATCCCGCAACAACGAGTTTCCCAGCCACCGCCGCCAGAATTCTTGGCGATTCAGCTGCGGAGTTCTTCAATTGTCGGTAGTAGGAGATTCCGGCAGCGACAACAAGCTCGGCGGCCAGGGGGAACAGGTTCACCCGCGAGGCCATGGTCATGCCAAAGGCCACACCGAACAGCGCGTACCAGCCCCAACTGGACAGCCTGCGCGAATCGGACTCGCGGTCCTTCGACACCTGCACCGCGGCAAACATCGCCACCACGGAAAAGAACAAGGCGAAGTTGTCGACCGTCATGAAGTGCGAATACTGAATTTCGAGTACGGCCAAGGCACCCAAAGCCGAAGCCAGCAGCCCCACCCTCCGGCCGTACAAACGCAGGCCGATCAAGAACAGAAAAAGCAACGTGAGAATGTCACAAAAAGACGAGAGCCGCCGACCCAAGAGGCGGATATCGTCATAACCTGTGTTGCCCGTCTTTTCAGCAACCCAGCGAATGATGGTAATCGGCAACTGGCCGTAAACGAAGCCGTTGTTTGCGCCGGGGGTAGTCGCATTCCCGTTGACGTCGTACTTCTGGTAGGGACTGATCGATGAGAGACGCGTGTTGAAGTAATCGCTCAGCGATTGGGGAATCGACAGGTCGGTGAGATTCTCGGTCAAGCCGTACTCATCGGGATTCAAATCTGTGCCCTCGCTCCAGTTGACCCAACTGAGGCGCCAGGCGACCCCGATGCCAATCAGGGCCAGCAAGATCAGGTCGAAAAGGAATCCAGCGAACCTACGCCAGCCTGAGCCGCGCTCGCGGCGGAAGCCTGCCGCCTCCTGGGGAGGGATCGGACTCTGAGGACCGACTTCCGCTTGCCTCTTCACTTCGAGCTCATGTTCGCTCATGTTGTCGACACCTGCCTGTTTTGGATTGCTGAGGTCGAGGCGCTATGGGCTTGACGAGGCGGATCCTGCGGATTGCCCAGCTGACTGGGTTGGGCTCCCGGGAACGAAGTAATAGAAGAAATCGTGGTCCGGAACCTTGGAGGCGAACCGCTGCAGTCGTCCGGAAGGGAACCGCGAAGAGACAACCTTCAAGGTGTCGCGATCATTCCGGTTGAACACAATGAGCAGCGGCTGCCCTTCCGGGTTCAGCGTTTGCAGAGACGCCGGGGGAAGCGCGAAGTCCCGGCTAGGATCTCCCCCGTACATTCCTACCAAGCGCGTGTCCACCCAATAGGGGTAAGGGATAACATACGCGTCCTGGTAGTCACCCACCGAACGGGCAAAAGCCTCCACCAGTGCGCCAATCTCCGAGGCGTTCTGAGCCGCCAGCCGATACTGAGTCGGATACTGTTCAAAGGTGATCTGGTAGTTCTGCACCATCGCACCCATGAACAGCAGGCCGGCACAAGGCAGGACGAGAAAGCGATAACTCCATTGCGACAGGCGGCCCTTCAGGGTGTCCAGGAGCATGACCGCTCCGATGGCGACCACCACGAAAACGATCGGGTAGACTCCGGAGGTGCGGTTCTCCGCCGGATTCTCGATCGGGAAGGCAATTGCCAGCGAAGAGGGAAGCATCAGCAGCGGAATGGAGAAGAGCAGGAACAGATCCAACCAGTTCCGGTGGCGCAGGTACCTGCCCAACAAAAAAAAGAGTCCCAGAACCAACAGGGCCGCACTCACGATATCCAGGGCTGGCCGGCCGGGCACGCCCAAGAACCAGGCCGTGCCGTCGCTCCAATTGAACATCAGCAGCGCATTAATCTGGTTCTGCACGAAGAGGAGGATCGGGTTGCCGGGGTAGGTCGCCTCGCTCTGACCGATTCGCGTCAGGGTGCGCTCCCAAAAGACAAACGGATTATTCATGGCGTAGTGCAAGAGCGGCAGGCCCAGGACGAACGCCGGGACGAAGGCGGCCAGCAGACCTTTCCAGGCCCAGACTCGCGAGCCCTTCGCCTGGCGGTGGAGGCTGAAGAGGATCACGGCCGCCAGCATGACGAAGGGCAGAATGCGAATCGGGGAGTAGCCATTAAACCCAAGGCCCAGGGCAATCCCCGCCCAGAGGAAATCCTCCGCCCGGCGATGGCGCAAGCCACGGATCAGGTAATACAGGGCCGGAGCCACAAAGAGAGGAAGGAAGGGGAAGCGCAGCCCGATCCGGCTGTTCACATTTGGCCAGTAGGCAATGCCGGTCAAAACCATGGCGACCAGGCCCACTCTCCGGTCCGCAATCTCCTTGCCGAGCAGGTAGACGTAGGGAAGCGTGGCCAGCCCGGCTGCCGCCGTGACGATTTTCAGGGTGATGAAGGAAATCCCTGTGCCAAAGGTCGTTGCGACAAAAGCGGCCAGATAGAATTCAATAAACTCGCGCCCGGTATTGCGCGGGAAGAAGGTTGAGTATTTGCCTGCGATAACATCCATGACATCCAGCAACTTTTCAGCGTGGTCACTCGTCATCTCGGGGGCCACCAGATCGAGCCGGTAGAGACGGAAAAAGGCGGCCAGGAGAAACCCCGACAAGACCAGGAGAGTCCACCCGGAAAGGTGTACTCCGTTCTCCAGGCTCTTCAGCCTCGCCCAAAGCCGCTGGGCCCACTCTTTGAGCAGGCGCAGCACACGGGGAGTTCCCGACTCCGATGGGGACAGGGCAACGAGCCACAAGAGCAGCGCAAGGATCCAGAGAGTCAGGTTGGTCGGGGTGAAAACGTCACCCTTGAAGGCAAGATAGGCCGCCAGGCTCAGACCGGCCCCCAACCACGCGCAAAGTACGGAGGGCAACGAGAGCACCCAGGAACCCGCAGGATCGGCTTCCTCACGCAACTCAAGGACCTGCCAATCGCCCGCCCGCCAGGACCAAATCAGAACCAGAATCGGTAGAAGGTAGAGAACGCCTGCCAGCCGCGTGCTGGCGGGGTACCCGCTGGGGCGGAGATCCATGACGGCCTGAGCGACGAGCGCCAGGAGAAACGCCGCACAGGGTCGAAGGATCCGACCCCAGGCGACGGTGCCTCGAACGACCTTGGGTGCCGAGGAGAGCTGGGCCGGCTCAGGGGGCACAGGGATCGGGGGAACGGGAACCGCTTGCCCTCGAGCTCGGGCTGCCCACACGGCCAGACCCGCTGCGATCACGAGCAGCACGTATCCTTCCGGGGAGAGCGGACCACGCAGGGCAAGATAGCTCAGCCCGATCAGCCCGACAACCAAAGCCAGGAACCCGCGAATAGCGCGCTTGACGGCCGGTTGCCTGAGTTCCGCCCGGATCCAGTCCAGAAGAGAAGCTGTGGGCTCATTCATTGATGGTTTGCCCCAAAATGCCTGCGCCCGATTGCAATCATACTCTCCCCTAGCGGAGAGGGAGAAGGACCCACCCGCCACTTGCATGGACGCCACCCAGCGATCCAAAGAAAAGCTTTTGCATGACCGCTGCGACAAATGGAAGATAGGGCGCATCCCAAAACCCGTCGCTGATAACTCTTCGCACTTGGACCTCGGCGGCCCGATCGACCGGATCCAGCCACTCATCCGGCGGCTTCAATGAGAGGTAGGTAGGATCCTGAGACGCGATCCACCGGCCGCCGTTGAGCGGACGAAGCAGGGAGCTCAGATTGGGGGTAGAGAGAATCAGGGTTCCTCCTGGGACCAGCACTCTGCCGAGTTCGTGAAGGGCCTGATCCGGGTGAATCAGGTGTCCGACGATGTGCTTGATGATGACGACACTAAAGCTTTTCGCTCCGCAGAAGACACACTCGGCAGAAACCTCATTGACCCGCATGCAGGGAGCGACCTGCCAAGCTCGGCCCTAGGTCCATGGATTCACGTCGACGGGATGAAGCCCAGGGTCCCCTTCCAACTGCCCAATAAGGTGACCCAGACCCCAACCCGCCCCGGACGGACGCCGCCGCGGGCGGTCGTAGGGCCATGCAAGACCGGCGTGGAAGCCATTCGGCCGCCGGTATTGGTTGAGGGCGGGCAACAGGCAGCCTTTCATTTGTGCGGGTATGAAGATAGCCTTCGTCGAAGGGAGTCATGCCCGCCTGGCGACGTAGAAGGTGTAGGCCCCCTGGGCTGGGGTCGCCTCATGAAAATGTGGCGAGACGAGCCGCCAGGTCAGCGCCAAGTTGATCTTGGACTTCCAGAGAATCCATCTCCCGGTGAGCTTGCGGGCAACCAGGCAGGGCAGCCCCAGGTAGTGTCCCCATTCCAGCGTACGCAGGGAGGATTCCGAGAAATAGTCCCAGGAAGATTCCAGAACCAACCCGGCTCGATCCAGCCGGGCCCGCCAACCCTCGGCCTCATCAAGGTTGTACGTTCGGGACATTCGCCGGAACCAATCCCGATAGTAGCCAGCCGCTCGCTGCAGGCCGACGGCGGCGAGGATCCTCGCCACGGAAAGATAGGAAAGGTAGCGGGGGTTCGGAACGCAGAACACAAAGGGAGCTCCGGGCTTGAGCACCCGACCGATCTCCACGACTACCTCGTCCACCCTGGGAATGTGTTCCAGCACCGAGTTGCTCATCGCACTGGCAAACCAAGCGGTAGGAAAAGGAATCCGCATCCCGTCCCCTTGCACTACCAGGCGATAACCCCCGCGCCTTTTCGCCTCGGGCAGGACCAAAAACGAAGGATCCAATCCCACATCAATGCGCCGGGAAAAGGCGACAGAGGCAAAATGCCCGTCTCCGCAGCCTATGTCCAGGGTCGGCTCCGGCAGGGTCAGCCCTTGGTAAAAGCCATCCTCCACGGCTCGCAGGAGCGCACGGAAGTAGGGTAAGTCCAGGAGGTGGTTCCAAAGCACTCGATCGTTCCCGGATGGAGTCACTTCCGCCCCCTGGAGGGGCCGGAGTTGTGCCGCGAACCTTGGACGGCCAGCTGGCGCTCCAGTTCCAAGAATTGCTGTTCATACTGGGCGGCCACCGCATCCGGCGCGTAGACGGCCTGAAGATCCTGGGTGGGCTTGTCGTAGGCTTCAGGATGGTCAAGGATCTCCAAGAGGGCCTCGGCTAGGGCCCGTCCGTCTCTCGGAGGGACGAGGCGGCCCATGCCCGTGTTGCGGACAGGTTGTCTCACCCCGGGCAGAGCCGAGGCCACAACCGGACGTCCGCACATCATCGACTCAATCTGAACAAGGCCGAAGCTCTCGGTGCTGTTGATGCTGGGCAGTACCGTCACGTCACAGGCCCGAAAGAACGTTGCCATGGCCCTGGGGTCCAGCGTTCCCAAGAACTTCCAATGATTCCCGAGGCGCGCGATGACCGGAAGCAACTTCCGTGCGTAGGCCTCCTCCCCGAGCACATTCTGATTCTGCCCGGCAAAAAGGACTTGCAGGTCGGGGTACCTCTCAAGCACACCCGGAAGAGCTTCGAGCAAGTACTCAACCCCCTTTTCGGTCGCCAGTCGGGCCGCCATCCCAATGACCCGGTGATGGTTCAGACCATGGCACGACCGGAAGATCTCCACCTCTTCCTCGCTCACCTCAGCGACTTCCACGGGAGGCGGAATCACAATTACCTTGTTCAGGTAGCGGGCCAGAAAAGGAGAGTTCTCGGCATAGTCACGGGTGTAGGCAACGATCCCGTGGGCCGCACCGGCCGCAAGATGATTGGCTGCGTGCACCACTTGATTGGCAAGGTAGTTGAAAGCCGTGGGCGGGAGACTTAGGTCACAATGGTACGTGAGGAGCGTCGGCTTTCGGAAGAGGCGCCCACGCAGGGCAATGCCGGGGGCATCGAACTGTGGCAGGTGGATGCTGATCGCATCGTGGGAGGGGACGAGCAGCGAGGCCCAGCTTCCGATGGTGGGCATGAGCACCCCTCTGCTCACCCTGGCCATCACCCAGGGCCGAATGATTTCGACCCCCTCGAGGCTTTCCCGAGCGGGAAGGCGGCGGTCAAACCTTGAGGTCAGGACCGTGACCTGATGCCCGCGACGGGCCAGCGCTCGAGCCACGCGCTCGGTGTAGATCGTCAGGCCGGAGACATGAGGGCGGTAGTATGTCAGGACAATCAGAATCCGCATCGGAGTTCAGCCTTCGCTCCCCGCATACGGGGGCGCAGGAACATCCGGCCCCTCACTGGGTTGCTTCCGCCCTCGGATTTGCATCACGGCTGTCACAAGCTGTCCAAGGGTCTGTTCCTCCCGCAGCAAACCCCAGATCCCGAGGGCAAATACCCCAATCGTGTTCAGGACATGGATGGACAGAGCAAAAGCCAGGGCGACTCCGGGAGACATCCCCGCGACGGAGAGGACGCCCACCACGGCAGCTTCATACACCCCGAGAGAGTTGGGCGAGGAGGGGATCATGACTCCTAGCGCGCCCCCCGCCAGAGCTGCCAGGGCCAGATTCAGTCCCGCGCCAGGAACAAACCCCTCCAGGATCACCCAATACTCCAGCATCCACGCCAGCCACGCCCCCAGGATTCCTGCCACAGCCGGGACCGCGACACTCCACCGTCCAATGACCTGGATCCCTGCCAGGAATTCGTCCAGGCGAACGACCCACGGTTCCAGCCACGCCACTCTACCCAGCTCTCTCTGTACGACCCTGACGATCCCTGCCCGAGCCATGGCCAGTGCGAAAAGAGCCAGGGTGCCCAGGACGGCCAGGAGCAAGGTGACCTCCAGAGCTCGACCGGCCCAGGAGGTGCCGGCAAAGAAGGCGACGGCGGCCAACCCGATCAACCCCGTGACCAGCAGGTC
Source organism: Anaerolineales bacterium (assembly GCA_049511715.1). GTDB lineage: Bacteria > Chloroflexota > Anaerolineae > Anaerolineales > RBG-16-64-43 > JBEKHT01. The sequence goes on along the minus strand of JBEKXU010000007.1, from coordinate 34,564 downwards.
AACCACCCGCTCGACGACCACGGCAGACAGAGCCGAACTCACGGAGAGGAGCGAATCCCCCCGCCCGGGCAGTCCTGCCAGAACGGCCCGGCTCAGGTCTCCCAGGCGAAAAGGCAATAGGGTGTTAAGGAGGTAGCCGACATTAAGGACAGAGAAGGATCGTGCGACGCTCACCTTGCGATCCACAAGGTACCGCCAGCCCATCGCTCGGGACAGTTGAGCCAGTACCATGAGAACCAGGCCCGGCAGAATCACCCATGGACGAGCCCTTGCCCAAGCGCCCAGGACCTCTTTCCAGCTCACAACCCGCCAGAGGATCACGACGGCCAGGATGGTCAGCAAGAGCCCAGGCAGCCACGTGAGGGCCGATCTGCGCCAAGCCATCGCTCGTGTCGTCTTCGTTTTCCCGCTCTTTTCCATGATCCGAGCTTTCACTGCTGCGACTGCTCGTTTTGAATCCGAAGGACTGCCATGAAGGCTTCTTGCGGGATTTCCACCCGCCCCACCTTCTTCATGCGACGCTTGCCGCGCTTCTGTTTCTCCAGCAACTTCTTCTTGCGCGTGATGTCACCCCCATAGCATTTTGCCAAGACATCCTTGCGCAGAGCCTTGACATTCGCGCGCGAGATCACTTTTCCCCCCGCGGCCGCTTGAATCGGAACGGCGTACAACTGCCGTGGGATCAGTTCCTTCAGCTTGGAGACCAGGGCCTGGCCTCGCTGATACGCTTCCTCCCGGTGAATGATGGAGGCCAGGGCATCCACGACCTCCTCATTGATCATTACGTCCAGGCGAACCAATTCTTCCGAGCGGTATTCGAGGAAATGGTAGTCGAGAGAGGCGTAGCCGCGCGTCCGCGATTTGAGCTGGTCGTAGAAGTCGACAATCAACTCGGCCAGGGGAATCTCAAAGGTCATTTGAATGCGCCCCGGAGAGGGGTAGTCCTGAGTGCGAAAGACAGCTCGATGCCGGTTCGCCAGATCCATTACGGTGCCATAGTAGGCCTCAGGCGTGAAGATCTGCATTTGCATCCAGGGCTCGCGAATCTCCTCGATCTCCGCTTCCTCAGGCAAGTCCACGGGGGAAGAAACATGCTGGATTGCCCCGTCCCGCCGCAGGACCTCATACTGGACGGAGGGCGCCGTGGCGATTACCTCCAGGCCGTATTCGCGCTCCAACCGTTCCTGGATGATCTCCATGTGAAAAAGGCCGAGGAATCCGCAACGAAACCCATAATTGAGCGCTTGGGAGGTTTCCGGCTCGAAAACGAGCGAAGCATCATTGAGCTGAAGTTTGTCCAGAGCATCTTTCAGGGCGGCGTAGTCTTCCCCCTCCACAGGGTAGATCCCGGCGAAAACCATGGGCTTGAGCTGGCGATAGCCGGGCAACCGTTCTCCGGCAGGCCGAGAGACAGAGGTCAGCGTGTCGCCCACCCGGCACTCGCGGACCGTTTTGAGGCCCGTCGCCACGTAACCCACCTCCCCCGCGGCCAGAGCCGCGCTCGGGCGCATTTCCGGGCCAAAGTAGCCGACCTCAATGGGATCAAACCGTGCTCCCGTGGCCATGGCCTGGCAAGGCTGTCCGATCTCGAGAAGACCCTCACGGATGCGCAAATAGGCAACGACCCCCTTGTACGAGTCGTAATGCGAGTCAAAGATCAGCGCCCGCAGGGGGCTCTCGGTCGCCCCCGAGGGTGGCGGCACTTGGGCGACGACCTGTTCCAGAACCTTTTCGATGTTCTGGCCAAGCTTGGCTGAGATCCGAATCACCGAATCCTCAGCGACCCCAAGCAAGGCGGCAACCTCCTCGCTCACTTCCTGAGTACGCGCCGAGGGCAGGTCAATCTTGTTCACGACCGGGATGATCTCCAGGTCGGCGTCCAGGGCAAAGTACAGGTTGGCCAAAGTCTGGGCTTCGATCCCTTGAGAAGCGTCCACGACCAGGACCGCACCCTCACAGGCCGCCAGGGCCCGGCTGACTTCGTAGGCGAAGTCGACATGGCCAGGGGTATCAATCAGATTGAGCTCATAGGTCTGGCCGTCTCGAGCGCCGTAGTTCATGCGGACGGCGGAAGCCTTAATCGTCACTCCGCGCTCCCGCTCGAGATCCATGCTGTCCAGCACCTGGTCCGTCATCTCTCGTTCCGGTATCGTCCCCGTTCGTTGGAGTAGCCGATCGGCGAGGGTGGACTTGCCGTGGTCGACATGAGCAATAATGCAGAAATTTCGGATATGCGAGGTGTCCATTCCCGGGGCCAGCACGCGACCCTCCCGCACCGGGCGGGAGGGCATGCAATCACGCAAGTATACCTTATTCGTAGCCCGACAAAGCGGGATCAGCGTGCAAGGACGACCTGATCCAGCAGCGTCTCCAGCCGAAGGTCGCTGCGGTCACGCCTGAGCCAGAGCAGAAACTCACGGTTGCCGGCCGGGCCGACCAGAGGGGAAAGAAGCAGACCATGGACAAACAAACCGAGGGCCTCGGCCGCACGCGCGACTTCCCCAATAACGCGCCGATGAACAAGGGGATCCCGGACAACCCCTCCTCGTCCCACCTCCTTGCGGCCGGCCTCAAACTGGGGCTTAACCAACGTTACAATCTCCCCCTGGGCGCCGAGCCAAGTGATCATTGCGGGCAGGATGAGCCGCAGCGAGATAAACGAGGCGTCCGCGGTAGCCAGCCCGATCGGCTCGGGAAGAGATTTCAGGTAGCGGGCATTGACCCCCTCCAGAACCACAACCCGCGAATCGTTTCGGAGTTTCCATTCAAGGATTCCACGACCCACGTCGATCGCGTACACTCGGCTGGCGCCATGCTGAAGGAGGCAGTCGGTAAACCCGCCGGTGGAGGCGCCGACATCGGCGCAGACCTGCTCCCCCACCCGGATCGGGAACGTTTGCAGTGCGGCCTCGAGTTTCTCCCCTCCCCGGGAGACATAGCGGAGCTTTGCGGTAAGCTCCACGCGACTCAAAGGGTCCGCCAACTTTCCGGGCTGGTCACAGGCCTGCCCATTGAGCCGCACGCGCCCCTCGCGGATCAGCAACTGTGCCTGGGCACGCGAGCCGGCCAATTGGCGCTCGGCGACGAGAAGATCCAAGCGAACCTTCTTAGCCATACCTTAGCAAGTTACCCAAGGACACATGATTGAACGGACCGATGCTTTGCGACAAACGGATTGGCCGACGTCGGCCTCGGGCGGAGATGCGGTTAGAAGCCTGAGGAGATGGCTTTGCATCCTGAGGGACCAGCTCCCATGGCCTCCCAAACTCGGATCTGGGTATGAATTCCTTTATTCAAGTGTACTCCGCCCTCGCCATTCTTCTTCTGGCGCTGGCCCCTGGGCGCCCGGGGCGGGCCCCCGGAAACCTGCACCGAGGCGTCCACCTGGGTGTTATACTTTACAAATTGCGTCCAGGTCATCCAACATGTTCTGCCAACAGGCCCGTAGTGAATCCATGGCGATTTTCTCCCCTCCGCTTTCCCTCGAGGGGATGAGGAGGCTGGAGGCCCAATGCGCCCCCGCGTCGTAATTACGGGGTTGGGATGCCTTACCCCGCTCGGCAACGATGTGCCATCCACCTGGGCCAATGCCATTCAGGGCCAATCGGGGGTCGGCCCGATCACGCTCTTTGATGCCAGCGAGCTAGAGAGCCGCTTCGCGGCGGAGGTCAAGGGGTTCGACCCCGTTGCTCATTTCGGACGCAAGGAGGCCCGGCGCCTGGATCGCTACAGCCAGTTCGCCCTGGCCGCGGCGGAGCAGGCGGTAGAGTCGGCTGGGTTGCGCGTCGAGGACGGCGACCGGGCCCGGATGGGAGTGCTGGTCGGGACGGGCATCGGGGGGATCGCCACGCTGCTCGAAGGAGCTGAGACCCTGGCCAAGCTGGGACCCCGCCGGGTCAGCGCTTTTCTGGTTCCTCTGATGTTGCCCGACAGTGCCGGAGCTCAAATCGCCATCCACTTCGGCATGAGAGGACCGAATCTGGCGGTGGCTTCAGCGTGTGCCACCGGATCGCACGCGGTGGGCGAAGCCGCTGAGGTAATCCGGCGAGGGGCCGCTGACGTGATGATCGCAGGAGGGGCCGAGGCGGGGATCGTCAAACTGGCGATGGCGGGTTTCTTGACGATGGGCGCTCTATCCCGAAGGAACGATGCCCCGGAAAAGGCCTCCCGACCTTTTGACCTTCACCGGGACGGATTTGTGACAGGCGAGGGAGCAGGGATCCTGGTCCTGGAGTCGCTCGCTCACGCTTCCCGGCGTGGAGCCAGGATCCTGGCCGAGTTGAAAGGGTACGGGATTAACAATGATGCCTATCACATTTCCGCCCCTCGCGAGGACGGCGCCGGGGCGGCCGAGTGCCTGCGCCTCGCCCTGAAGGACGCCGGGCTCGCCCCGGGGGACATCGACTATGTCAATGCTCACGGAACAAGCACTGTGCTCAACGACCGCAGCGAAACAGCCGCCCTCAAGCAGGTTTTTGAGGAACGGGCCCATGGCATTCCTGTCTCCTCGACCAAGTCGATGACCGGGCACCTGTTGGGAGCTGCCGGCGGAGTGGAAGCGATCTTTTCGGTCCTGGCCATTCGCGAAGGAATTCTGCCGCCGACGATTAACTATGAAACCCCCGATCCGGATTGCGATTTGGACTACGTGCCCAATCGTTCTCGCCGGAAGACAGTCCGGTACGTCATGTCCAACTCCTTTGGATTTGGCGGACATAACGCCTGCCTGGTCTTCGGCCCGCCCCCCAGAGAGGAGGAGGCCAGGGAATGACCCGGTATGCGCACATTGTCGGCTGGGGCATGAGCGTCCCCCGCCGAGTGCTCACCAACGGCGATCTAGCTCAAATGGTGGACACCTCCGAGGATTGGATCCTTTCGCGGACGGGCATTCGGGAGCGCCATATCGCAGAACCGGACCAAACGACCGCCAGTTTGGCAACCGATGCCGCCCGTCAGGCTCTGCTACTGGCAGGCCTGACTCCCCTTCAAATCGACCTGATCATCGTCGCCACCTCCTCGCCTGAGCACATTTTTCCAGCTACGGCCTGCCTGGTCCAAGATCGACTGGGTGCAACGCACGCGGGCGCTTTCGATCTCTCCGCCGCCTGCACGGGCTTCATCTATGCCTTGGCCGTAGCGACCCAGATGATCGCCACCGGAGGTTACGAGCGCGCCCTGGTGATTGGAGCCGAAACCCTTTCCCGGATTGTGAACTGGCAGGACCGGGCCACTTGCGTCCTTTTCGGGGATGGGGCCGGCGCCTTCGTATTGCAGGCCAGTGCACAAGAAGGGGGCCTGCTGGCTCACACCATGCACTCGGATGGATCGGGAGGCGATCTTCTCTCCCTTCCCGCTGGCGGAAGCCGTTTTCCGACGAGCAAAGAGACGGTTGAAAAAGGGCTCCACTACGTGTCGATGAACGGCCCGGAAGTCTATCGATTCGCGACGCGGGTCATGGTCTCCGCCACAAGAGAAGTCACTCGGAAAGCTGGGATTCGCCTTCGAGACATTGACCGGATTGTCCCCCACCAGGCCAACCTGCGGATTATCGAAATGGCCGCCAAGAGCCTAGGCCTGCCCTTGGAGCGATTCGTCGTGAACGTGGACCGATATGGAAACACGTCGACCGCCTCCATTCCGATTGCTGTCTGCGAAGCTGTGGAAGCCGGGAAGATCAAGCCGGGCAATCGGATCGTGCTGGTGGGATTCGGTGCGGGCCTCACCTGGGGGTCTGCCATGATTGAGTGGGTCATCGCCGGGCAGGGTCGTCAGGCCGCATGGTGGCGATCTGGCTTCTTCCTCCTCCGCATTCTGGCCAGAATGCGGTCGTGGCTGCTCCAAGCGCAACGACGGGTCGAGTCGTTCTTCTGGCGGGGGTGACCTCGTTCGCGGGGCTGGACAGCGTTAAGGCAATACGATAAAATCACTTTCTACTCATTCGACGCAGGCTGGCATAGACCGGAGGATTCGTTTGGCAAAGACTGATTCTGCGCTCAAGCGCATTCGCAGCAATGGACGCAAACGGGATCGCAACCGACTCGCTGTGAATCGGTCCCGTTCCGCGGTTCGCAAGGCTCGCTTGGCCGTCCGCAAGGGGTCCAAGGAGGAATCAGCCGGCGCGGTCAAGGAAGCCATTCGTCAGCTCGACCGCGCCGCGGAGAGGGGGCGCATCCACAAGAACAACGCCGCCCGAAGAAAGAGCCGGCTGATGAAACTCTACAGCAAGTCCGCGGAGACAAAAAAAGGGACCCCCTAGAATGGGGGAGTCCGCGCAGCAGGGGAACAAAGAGAGACGAGGGGCCCCCCTTGGCGGGGGCCTTTGCTTTGCTTTGCTCGGCCCTGCGAGTTGGTCCCCCACCTTCGTATATAATCGCCGCGGCGTTCTTTCCTCGGCTGCACCGGGGGAATCCACGGCAGAAGAAGGGCGGGCTTCGGGAGCCGCAGGGAGTGATTCGTCCTTATGTACGAACCCGAACTGGAAGGGGTTGGATCCCAGATTCGCGCCGGCATTGAACGAAAAGGTGGCCCGGCGGACCTGGCAGTCGAATGGACACCGATTCCTCTCTCTCACCAATGGGGGGTCGCGACCTCGGTCTGCCTCAAGGCTGCAGCCGCGCTCGTGCGATCGGGACGCTCCTCGCTGCCGGTGCCGGAGGAGGCCCAACGGCTGGCCAAGGCAATCGCCGAAGGGCTGAACCTTTCCCAGGACTTCGAGCGCGTGGAGGCCTCGCGCGGGTATGTGAACTTGTATTTCGACACCCGGCGCTATGTCAGCCATGTTCTCCAGGTTGTGTTGCAGCAGGCCGCGGAGTTTGGAAGAGGAGAACCAAGAGCCGAGCGGGTGATGGTCGAGTTTGCGCAGCCCAACACTCACCATTCGTTTCACATTGGCCATTTCCGCAATGCGGCACTCGGCGAATCGCTCGCCCGGCTGGTCGAGTTTGCCGGCTTCCGTACCGTTCGGGCCAGCTATCCGGGGGACATCGGTCTGGGAGTAATTCGTTGCCTGTGGGCCTACCACAAGTTCTACCAGGGCCAAGAGCCCGACGGCCTCATGGAGCGCGGGCGATGGCTGGCCAAGATCTACACCGAGGCCACCGCCCTACTCGAACCGCAGAACCCGGAAACTGAGGAGCAGCGGGTTCTCCGGGAAGGATACAATCAAGAGGTCAAGGACCTCTATCAAAAGTGGGATACGGGAGACCCGGAGACCCGAGAGCTGTGGCGGCGCACTCGCCAATGGAGCCTCGATGAGCTTGCGGAAATCTTGAGGCTGTTGAGGATTCCCATCGACGTGTTCTTCTTCGAGAGCGAGGCGGACGAGCCGGCCAAGGCCATCGTTGAGGAGCTCATCCGACGGGGGATAGCCGAGGATGAGCGCCCACAGGGAGGGCCGGTCATCGTCCGCATCGACGAGAAGCTGGGCCTCAAGAAAGAAACCTACCGGACCGCCGTCCTTTTGCGAAGCGATGGAACCACCCTGTATCTGACCAAGGACTTAGCGCTGGCGGAAATCAAATTCGAGAAATTCCAGATCGACCGATCGGTTTATGTTGTCGATGCCCGACAGAGCCTGCACTTTCAACAAGTCTTCAAGATCCTGCAACTATGGGGGTTCGAACAGGCCTCGAAATGCTTTCATTTGGCCTACGAAATGGTCACCTTGCCGGAAGGAACCATGTCGGCCCGTCGGGGTCGGGTCGTGTACTTCATGGATGTGGCCCAGGAGGCTCAGCGCCGCGTCTTGGACATCATCGCGAAGAAGAACCCGGAGCTGACCGGAGAAGCGCGGGACCAGGTAGCTTGGCAAGTCGGGCTGGGTGCCCTGAAGTACGTGATGCTTTCGGTCGACAACACCAAGCAAATCACCTTCAGCTGGGAATCGGCCCTCAGCTTTGACGGACAAGCGGCTCCGTATATCCAGTACGCACACGTGCGCGCCTCAAGCATCCTGGAGAAGGCGGACCTGCCATCCGAGCCGATCATCGCGGACTATTCGCTGGCGCCAGCGGAGATCGACTTGGTGGATCTGATCTCGCGATTCCCAGTTGAAGTCCAGCGGGCCGCCCTGGAATACAAACCTCTGCACATGGCCAACTACGCCTACAGCCTGGCGAAGTCGTTTACCGAGTTCTACCAAGCCTGTCCGGTTCTGCAAGCCGGCCCGAGCGAACGCGCCGTGCGGCTGGCCATCGTGGCAGCCGCTCGGCAGACTCTGGCCAACAGCCTAAGATTGCTGGGGGTTGAAGCGCCGGACGCGATGTGAGACCGCTCGAAGGGGACGAACGCCCCTAGCCCGATTCCCCGACTGCGAAAGGAAATGGCATGCCGAGAAGACGAATTCTCATCATGGGCGCGGCGGGTCGCGATTTTCACGACTTCAACCTGGTCTACCGGGACAGGCCGGAGGCCGAGGTGGTGGCGTTCACCGCCACCCAGATCCCTAATATTGAGAATCGAATCTACCCGGCGGAGCTGGCGGGCAGGCTTTACCCGCAGGGAATCCCCATCTATCCGGAGAGCGAACTCGAGCCGCTCATTCGCGATCTGAAGGTTGACGAGGTGGTCTTCGCCTACAGCGATATTTCCCATGAAGCCGTGATGCATCGAGCCTCCCAGGTGGTTGCGTGCGGCGCCGATTTTCTCCTCCTGGGCGCACGGGCCACCCAACTCCAATCGAAGCGGCCTGTGGTTTCGGTTTGTGCCGTGCGGACGGGCGCGGGGAAGAGTCAGACTTCCCGTCGAGTCGCCATGATCCTGCGCGACCTGGGCTATCGCGTCGCCGCGGTACGGCATCCCATGCCCTATGGAGATCTCGTTGCCCAGGCCGTTCAACGCTTCGCCCAGCTGGACGATCTCGACAAGTTCAAGTGCACGATCGAAGAGCGCGAGGAATACGAGCCCCATCTGGCTCTCGGGGTTGTTGTCTTTGCCGGGGTGGACTATGAACGAATCCTGCGCCAGGCCGAGAAAGAAGTTGACATCATTCTCTGGGATGGGGGCAACAACGATCTTCCGTTCTTCGTCAGTGATTTCAAGATCGTGATTGCGGATCCTCTGCGGGCGGGCCACGAGAGCCGCTACTTCCCCGGGGAGGCGAATGTCCGGTCGGCCGATGTGCTCATTCTCAACAAGGTGGACACTGCGTCCAAGGAATCCGTGGCGGCCGTTCGCGAAAACCTGCGCCGGCTGAATCCCTCCGCCCAGATCATCGAGGCGGCCTCTCCCTTGCAGGTCGAGGATCCGGCGGCGATCACCGGCAAGAAGGTCCTGGCCGTTGAGGATGGCCCGACACTTACCCATGGTGAGATGTCTTTTGGCGCCGCCTGGCTTGCGGCCAAGCAGTTTGGGGCGGCGGAGATCATCGACCCCCGCCCCTATGCCGTCGGATCGATCAAGAAAACCTACGAAAAATACGCGACAACTGGAGCTGTCCTTCCGGCCATGGGATACAGCGCGGAGCAGATGCAAGAGTTGTCTCAGACGATCAATAACTCTCCAGCCGAATTGGTCCTGATCGGAACCCCGATTGACCTGGGTCGGCTCATCCGAATCAACAAGCCCTCGCAGCGGGTGCGCTACGAGTTGAAGGAAATCGGACAGCCCAATCTTTCCGGCCTCCTGAAGGCCAAATTCGGTCAGCGCTCAAGTCCGTCTTCTTCCGCGTAGACCGCCACCGGAGGGTTCTCCAGGCCCGGCATGTCTCGAGGCCGTTCCGTTCTGCTGGATTGGCCCGGTAAGGGGGAGATCGAATACCCCGCGGGACAGCTGACGACTCGTGCCGAACTCTACCCCTGCGGACCCTTGCCGCTCCGCACCGAACCCAACCGGCTCATCCTGGGCGACAACCTCCTGGTCATGACGGCCCTGCTTCCCCAATGGCGGAACCGCTTCCGTCTGATCTACGCGGATCCGCCCTTCGGAACGGGAAAGGAATTTCCGCGTCGCATCGGGCAGGGTGAGGATTCCAGGAAACCGGAAGCATGGCAACTTGGCGACGGGTATCAGGATGTTTGGTCCGGACTGGAGGAGTATCTTTCCTGGCTGTATCCCCGGCTGGTTCTGATCCGCGACCTGCTGGCCGAGGATGGAACCCTTTACCTGCACCTAGATTGGCGGTTGGTTCATTACGCCCGGCTGCTGCTCGACGAGATCTTTGGCCGGGACCACTTTCTCAATGAGATCATTTGGGTTTATCACGGGCCCTCGCCGGTCCGGTCCTATTTCAACCGGAAACACGACACGCTGCTGGCGTACCGGAAGGGTGATCAGCATCTGTTTCGAGCGGATCGAGTTCGGATCCCCTACAATCCGTCCACCCGAAGGACTTTCGCCTCATCGAAACGCGCCGGGTTTGGAAAAACGCCAGACCTGGACCGAGGAAAAGTCCCCGAGGACTGGTGGTATTTTCCCGTGGTCGCCCGCCTGCACGCTGAGCGTACCGGCTACCCCACGCAGAAGCCCCAGGCCTTGCTGGAGCGCGTTCTCCTTGCCTCCAGTGATCCGGGAGACTGGGTGGCCGACTTCTTCTGCGGATCGGGAACGACCCTCAGGGTGGCCGAAAGTCTCGGCCGCAAATGGGTCGGGGTCGACCTTCTCCCTCAGGCCATCCGGATTGGCCTGCGTCGCATGACGCTTGCGCAGGCTGAACCGTTCCTCCTGGAAGAAGCCACGAGAGCAGGCACAGACCAGGGAGCCAGGGCTGAAAGGCTCGACGGAATCCTGAGTCTCGCGACCGAGAGCACTCCCGAAGGGATCCGCGTTGGTCTTCAGGACTTCCGGCCCTGCGAACCGCAGGGCTTTCCGACCTCTCTAGACTACTGGGAGGCAGACTTCGACTATCGGCCGCCGGTTTTCCGCAGCTTGGCGCAGGGGCCTCGGCCCTGGCGCGGGGCAACCGCCCCCACTGCCCTGGAGCATGCGTATGCCTCCGCCGGAGAATACACGGTACGCGTCCAGGCCTTCAGCGCGGCAGGCAACCTGGCCGCCACCGAGTTCGCTTTTTCGTGGCCGGGAGATCAGGTCTTGCGGCCGACCTCGGGGACATCCAGACGATAGCCCATCCCGCGGATCGTCTTGACATAGCGGGGATGTTCGGGGTCCGCTTCCACCACTTGCCGGAGCCAGGACACGTGCACATCGAGCGTGCGCGTGTCTCCGGTATAATCGGTTTCCCAAACCGCTTTAAGGAGAAACTTTCTCGTCAGCAGTTGGCCCGGGTGGCGCATCAGGACCTCCAGTAGGCGAGCCTGCTTGGGGGTCACGTGATCCTCGCGCCCACCACAGGACACTTTGCCCTGGGCCAGGTTGAGTTTGATGGGCCCTACTTGAAGACAACTATCCTCGTCCCCTGGCATCAATCGTCGGATCGCGTTGATCAATTTGCGAGGAGTAAATGGGGGAACCAGGACGACGCTCGCGCCAGCCTCCGCCGAACTGTCGAGCTGGGCACGAGTGATCAAGACGATCGGGCACCCGTTCAGTTTCGAATGCAAGGTGCGCGAGAGACGCACCCCGCTGGTTCGGAGCGAGACGGCATCCAACACAACGACATCGGGAGCGGTCGCCCGCGCGCGTTCGATTGCCTTGTGGGGGGAATTCTCCACCATCAAGGCAAACCCCTTTTTCAACAAAGCGGATCCCTGAGACGGGATCGTGGTTCGCTCGCTCTCGATAAGAAGGATCTTCGCCAACGGCATTGGGTTGTGGACCTGGGAAAAGAGCGGCGCTCCATTCGGCCAGGACATGGATGGAGCCACCGCACCGCGTATTATATACTGTTCGCCAAAAGGCGTGCAAGGCAGCAAGGAAACCACAACGATCGCTCGACCGGTGCGAAGAGAAAATGCCTGAAATCGAGATTCCTCAGCTGGTTATGGTTGGCACGCTCAGCGAAAGCTACACGATCTCGCCTAACGACGAGATCTTCCTTAGGCTTCCGGGGGGCAGTGCCTTGACTTCTGCCGTCGGGGCCCGAGTTTGGACACCCCGCCCTGTCGGGTTGGTCGCACGGGTGGGCGAAAACTACCCCCAGATGCGCCTGGAGGAGATGCGACAACGAGGAATCGATACCGCCGGAGTCCGCGTATTGCCGGGTTCCTACCCTTGCGCCTCCTTCCGCTGGTACCGCTCATGGGATGAGCACTCCGAGCGAGATCCGGTTCGTCAATTCGGGAGACTGGGGGCCCCTTTGCCAAAGGATCTGGCCCACTACACTTCACCCGAAGAAGGCGAACAGTCCCGGGAGAGTTTCCCTCCTACGGCTGTGCGTCCCGCAGATTTTCCCGCGGACTATCGAGGAGTTCAAGGCGTGCACCTGGCCCCCGGCCACCTCATTACTCACCTCACCCTCCCCGTCAGCCTTCGGCAGGCTGGTCTGCCGACATTGACCCTCGATCCCTCCGCGCGGTACATGGAGCCGTCTCTTCTGCGGGAACTCCCCGTTCTTCTGCATGGAGTGACCGCTCTGATCGTCGCTGAGAGGAAGGCGCGCGTTCTTTTCAGAGAAATGACACGCGACCTCCAAGAGATGGCTGAACGATTCGCCGAGGCCGGCCCTCAAGTCGTCGTGATCAAACGCGGCCCGTTGGGTTGCTGGCTCTTCGACCGGCAATCTGGAAAGCATTATCAACTGCCCGCCTACCCGGTTTCCTCTCCTCGCAACCCGACCGGCGTCGGGGATGCCTTCTCCGGCGGTTTCCTGGCCGGCTGGTGCGAGAATCTGAGCCCGGTGGAGGCCGCCCTGCGCGGGAGTGTTTCCGCCTCGCTGGCCATCGAGGCCAGCAGCCCTTGGGAGGCTCTGCAACGAAGCGCCGGCCTGGTGGAAGCCAGGTTGGGCTTCCTGCGGTCCAGAGTAGTCGCACAATGAAGGCCCTGCGAGGGGATGCGCCGGACGAGCGAGCCCACCGCGTCCTGGCGGAATGCGCTCCAGAGGACAATCCCAAGAGGTGAGGCCCCCTCGGCCGCTCCAGCAAGGCGATAAGAACGAGCCGCTCTGTTTTTCAACCCCATTGCCGGGAGCCGAGTTCTCAGCGGACAGACGGCTCGGCAATGAGCACGCTGAGCCGGACGCCCCATGACGCGGCCCAGCCTCGCCTGCACTCAAAGGCAAAGCGCCAGGTATGGTTTCGTGCCCCCCAGACCGCGATGGTGTTGCCGGTCTGCTCCCTTCCCCAGAACCGGCAGGGTTCTCAGGGCCATTGCGATCGAGGCAGAGATCACCGCCGACCCACGCGACGAAAACGCAGCGAGCCTTGACGGGCCGGAAATCCGCCTGAGCCAGACCATGTCGGCCCTGCCACACTTTGTCCTTCTCGGGACGGGCCCCTCCAAGGGAAGCTCGCCGAGGACCACATCCAGCGAGAGGGATTTCCCGTTCTTGCAGAAGGCCCCCTGTCTGGTTACTCCCCCGCGCTAGGTTTTCTCGGGATCCTGCTGAGAGCCCCTTTGCGCGCCAGCGCGGAGGCTGGCGCGGACGTCGACCGCAAAGGCTCCCATGTCCTTTCCGAGGACGATCAGAGGATTGATTTCAACGGATTCCAGTTCGGGATAGGCCGTCAGTAGTTCGCCCAGCACCGCGAGAGTGCGGCTCACAGCCATCCGATCGCCAGCCGGAAGATCCCGGAAGCCCTTTAGTCTTCGACCGGCCCAGGTGTGGTCCAGGAGGAAATCGACATCGCAGGGTCTGAGGGGAGCCAGAGCAAAAGCAACGTCGCCGATCCCCTCCACCTCCTTTCCTCCCAGTCCGAACATCACGAGAGGGCCAAACTGCGGATCCCGCAGCGCGCCGACGATGACCTCCTGCCCCGGGGCGACCATGCGCTGGACCAGGAGGGGTACGGGGCGGTCCACCCCACCCAAGCGAGATTGCATCTCGCGAAAGATCTTGGAAACTTCCTCTTCGCGGTCGATCCCCAGCCGTACCCCTCTCTGTTCAGATTTGTGAATGACATCGGGGCTGGCCACCTTGACCGCCACGGGGTAACCAATCCTCGCCGCGGCCTTTCGCGCTTGCTCCTCGGAGGCGACTAGTTCCCATTCCGGGGTGGGTACCCCACAGCCCTCCATGAGCCGGAGAGCCGAGCCCGCCGACAGAGGCCCTGCAGGCTCCTCCGCAAGCAGTCCTTTGAGGAACGCGGATCGAAGCGCCGTCACGATAATGGGCGGCTGGTCCAAGACATCCAGCATCCTGCGGCGGGCCCAAAGCGCGCCGATCGCTCCGACCGCGCGCTCCGGGGTCGGGTAGTCGGGGATCTCGGCCTCGCGAAAGACAGCCCGGGCTGGTTCGGCCAGAGTTCCACCCAGCACGCACACGGCGGAAGGCTTGGACGCGACCCGCAACACCGGGACCAGCGCGCGAGCGACCTCTTCGGTCGAGAACATCGGAGGAGGAACGATGACGACCGCCAAAGCATTCACCTCGGGGTCATCCAGGAGGATCCGGGCGCAAGCGGCATGCTGCTCGGGACCGCCGGAGGCCAGGGTGTCAATGGGATTGCCGAGTCCGGCCGCGGGGGGCAGTAGGGCGCGAAGTTCATCCTGCGTCCGACTTGACAATGGCGTGAGTTCAAGATGGTTCCCCTCGGAGGAATCCGCGGCGATGACTCCGGGTCCGCCCGCATTCGTAAGGATGGCCAGTCTCGGTCCCTTGGGCAAGGGCATTTCCGCCAGGCAACGGGACCAGTCAATAAGCTCATCGAAAGTTCGCGCGCGGACAATACCGCAACGGCGGAGGGCGGCTTCGTAGACCCGGTCACTCCCTGCCAGCGCCCCCGTGTGAGAGGCCACCGCGCGGCTCCCCGCCTGAGTCGCCCCTACTTTCATGGCGACCAGAGGCTTGGCACGTGTCACTTGCGCAGCTACCTGCACGAACCGGTCCCCCGAGCGAACCCCTTCCAGGTAGAGGGCAATGCTGCGGGTGTTCTTGTCACTCATCAGGGAAAGCAACGCATCACATTCGGTCAGGTCGGCAGCGTTTCCTAGGCTGACCAGCCGAGAGATTCCCCAGCCCTCATGGTGGGCCCAGTCAAGCATCCCCGCACAAGTAGCCCCCGAATGCGAGACAAAAGCCAAGCCGCCGGGAACATGTTCGTAGGAAAACAGAAAGGTCGTGTCCAGAGGAAGATGAGTATCGATCACCCCGATGCAGTTTGGTCCCATGACCCGAATGTTGGCCGCTTCTGCGGCAGCGATCAGCTCCCGCTCCAGCTCGGCCCCTCGGGGGCCGGATTCGCGAAACCCTCCCGCCTGGACAATCGCCGCCTTCACCCCATGATCGCCGCATGCCCGCAGGACTTCCGGAACGCCCGGAGCGGAAACTAGGATGACCGCCAAGTCGACGGGCGTCTCAATCTCCTCGAGGGATCGGTACACGCGCGTCCCGTTCCAGCTCCCCCCCTGCGGATGAACCAGGAAAACAGGCACGGGCGATGTTCTCAGCAGATTGCGAGCGAGGCCGTACCCAAGCTTGGTCGGGCTGCGTGAGATCCCGACGGCGACGATGGCGTTGGGATGAAAGAAGTAATGCATCGGGTCAGAGGGCAACGTCTTCACCTCCGGCGTGTTGTCGCTTGGCAGCGGGAACCAGCCTGCCTCTATTCATACCAGATCCGCAGTTCCGCCTGCTGGTCAAGGGAGACAGCGAACTCCCAGATCCCCGAGCCGCGGTCCCTTCCTGAGACTGCCTGTCCGTTGATCTGGGCCCCGGTAGGCCGGGTCGGAAATGCCAGAAGTATCTCCCCCTCGGCCTTCCGCCCAACCCGGAGTTGGCAAACCGCCCCCTCCACCCCGGCAGCCCAGCTCGCGACCTCCCGCCCTTGAGAGACATGTAGTGTGCTCCCGACCCAGGAGGCCGTCCGCATTCTTGGAAAAGCGGCCAGGAGTCGGCATCCGTGGGGTTCGATCCCTTGAAGCACAATCCCCCTCCCCCGAACCTCGTAGAGCTCATCGTCCCAGAAGCTGTGGACGACCATTCCCTCAGACCAACCGACGCGCTCCAGCGGAACCTCAATGTCGTCTTCCCGGTCACTCCAGTTGAAGACCGCCAGAGTCGTCCATTGCCCCAGCGCGCCCCGGTGGGTCACCAAGACTAAGGAGGGATAGTCGCGGTCCGCCCAGTCCAGGACGCGACCCGCCGGGCCCTGAGCCGGGAGCAGGGCCTGGGCTATTCGCTCGGAGGGCCCGGAAAGGTTCCGCAGGTCATCCGAGAACACGATCATCCCGCCGGATACGGCCAGCGCGGTCGCCAGGGACTGCCTTTCGGCCGTGGAGAGATTGTTATCGGTCTCGCGGACAATCAGGCAGTCCGGATCATTAAGCCACCACCGGTGGCTGAGCACGCTGCGGGTGAGTGTGTTGCGGATGGCATTTCTTGCCGCCGGAAAGGACGGATCTTCGCGCAGAAAGCGGGTGAGTCCTCGGAATGTGGGGTACCAGTTTCGATCGACATCCTCGCCAATCCGCATGGCGTCGAAAACCCCAATACCGGACCCCAGGGGACACCCGCACCCGACGAGAAAAGTGTCCTCTCCGGCGGACTGGCGAATTGCTTCCAAGGCTCGACGCAAGGCCTGAGCTCTCGTCACCGTGGGGTCGGTATACCTCCCGCGCAGCGCGCCCGCATACAGGAAATCGAGCTTCAAGTAGCCGAACCCCCACTCGGCGACCGCCGTGCGAATGAGTTTCTGCAGATGGTCCAGGACCTCCGGTCGCGTGGGATCAAGTGCGCCCAAGAAACCATCGAGAGAAAACCCGGCGGAAGCGCGGCCGATCAGCCTGCTGCGAAGAAGCCATTGCGGATGCTGCCTGGACAGCTGTGAAGAGTCTTTCGCCAGGAACGGGGCCAGCCACAAGCCCGGCGTGAACCCGGCTTCCCGGATCTTTCCCGCCAGCCATCGAAAGTCGTGGGGGAACCTTTCGTTGCGCCTGTCCCAATCTCCCAGCTCGGCCTCGTATCCGTCATCCAGTTGAATGACATCGATGGGAAGGCTGGAGCGCTTTTGTTTCGCTGCCTCCACGTTGGCAAGCAGGTCATCTTCGCTGACCTGCTTGAAGAACTGGTACCAACTGCACCAGCCAACGGGTTCTTCCTTCGGCAAACGCGCTTGATTCGCCGCCCCGACGCTCTCAAGATAGGTTCCCAGGAGTTCCTCTCCCTCGGCGGCGAGGAGCAGACAGGCCCAATCCGTGGAGAAAGTGCGGGTCGGATCCAGGCGCATTCCGTCCCCGCTCTCCCGCAACCAGAGGGAAGGCGCGAACCGATCCAGCCAAACCTCGGCACTTCCGAACGCTTCTTTTTGGGAAAGAAACCCTGCGACGAGGCTGGCGCCTTGGCTCAAGTCATTCAGGCTGGTGAACATCTCCGAGACGAAGTGTCCGGGATGGGCGGGGAGCCGGGCGCCCCCGTTGTCGTGCATCGGTGACTGGAGAGGGCCCAACTTGAAAGTCGGGAGGCGCTGGCGTTCGCCCAGGCTGCCCGCAAAGCTCCACCCCTGCCAGCCATTGACAAAACAAGTGAGGGAGTCCGGAGAATCTGACAGGCGCAAGGCGCCAGGCGCCGCCGAGGCTAAGGGTCCTCGCAACACGCTTATGAGCCAGGAGCGCGAAGTGTCCCGCAGGGCCTTGGGCCCCACGGTGAGCAGATCAAACCGATCAAGCCAAACCGGGTGCACTCCTCGGTTTTCAAAGCGTACGCGCCAGAGAAGGATTGGTTTTTCACGAGCCAGGGCAAACTCCACGCCAATCCACAAGCCTTCCCTGCGCAAGTCGCGTTCCAGGAGCAACTCACTTACCGTCCCAACCCCGCCAATCTCTCCTGAGCGGGAGGAAACCGAGCTCCCTTGCAGGGATCCGACCCACGCGGCTCGGCCCTTCCGGTCGGTCCAAGCGGCTCCCATTCGCGCCCCTTCCACGAGCGGGACGAGGCCGGTTCTGCGATGCAGGCTCCAGGCGCCCTCCTGCGGTTGCAGGTCGAATTGATAGTGGGGACCCGAGAGGGAAATAGACATAGGCGACGAAAGTTTTGCTGAAAGAAAAGATGGCATGAGTATACGCTCGGCCGCGACACGGTTGCAAGAAGGCGAGAGCCGGGGTAGTATAGGTTGGCCGCACGTGACCGATCACATAGCCCAACGAAAGGGAGGTGGTTACCCGGAGCGAATCCTGGCAATCCGTGATGTCTTGCCGCGCACTTGCAATCAGCCGATGTCTGAGGAGGAAAGGAGCACCCCATGCGCAATCGAACCCTTCTGCTAGTGGTGGCACCCCTTCTGGTCGTGGTCATGGCTGCCTGCGCGCCGGCCGCGACTCCCGTGCCGACCGCAGCACCGACGGAAGCGACCGCCCCTACCGCGCCAGCTGCGCCAACCGCGGCGCCCGCGGCGAGCCCCACGGAGGCCACCGTCGCCAACCTGGGGACTGCCGCGAACCCAATCGTGGTCGGTTTTGAGCCCTCGGCCACCTCGCAGTCCATAACGACCGGCGGGACGGAAGTCCTCGACCTCCTGTCGCAGGCCACCGGCCTGACCTTCAAGGGGGTCGTTCCGACTTCCTACGCCGCACTGACCGAGGCTATGGGCTCGGGCAACGCCCAAATCGGCTGGATGGCGACCTTCGCCTACATCCTGGCCCATCAAAAGGGTTACGCGAATGTGGCCCTGATCACCATGCGCAACGGATCGCAATACTACGGTTCCCAGTTCATCGCCCGCGCGGACGCGGGTTACAAGCCTGCGGCCGACACGCCGGCAACCAGCGCCGATATCTCGACCCTGCTGCAATTCAAGGGGAAGCGTCCCTGCTTCGTTGATCCGCAATCCGCTTCGGGATACGTCCTGCCTCTCATCTTCCTGAAGAGCGCCGGCCTCAATCCGGACACGGATCTCAAGGCCCCTCTGTACTTGGAAGGCCACGACCAAGTCGCGCGGGCCGTCTATGTGGGCGGCATCTGTGACTTCGGGACCACGTACGTGGATGCGCGGGCGGACGTGACCACTGACCTGCCCGATATCATGACCAAGGTCGAGGTGGTGTTCGAGACGCCTCCGATCATCCCCAATGACAACATGTCCTACGCCCCCGATATGCCCCAGGACATGCAAGCCAAGATCACGGCCGCCATGCTCCAGATCGCCGGCACGGATGCTGGCAAGAAGGCGCTCAACGACCTTTACCAGATCGGCGGGCTGACCCAGGGCCAGGACACGTTCTATGATCAGTTCCGCTCCTACCTGCAATCGTCCGGTATTGACCTCAGCCAGTACGTGAAATAGCATCTCCCACAGGCGTACTTCAGGGGAGGGAGTGTTTTCCTCTCTCCCCTGAACTCCTTTCGGCCAACCCGAGGTGGCATCTTGCTCCAAGTTGAACACCTGACCAAGGTGTACCCCAGTGGGACGGTCGCCTTGAAGGATGTGAGCTTTACGGTCCAGGACGGAGAATTTCTGGTAGTGATCGGCCTCTCCGGCTCCGGCAAATCCACTTTGCTGCGTTGTATTAACCGCCTGATCGACCCGACGGAGGGTCGTATCCTGTGGGATGACCTGGACCTCACCAAAGCTCCTCCCGCGGAATTACGCAAGGCTCGCCGTCACATTGGCATGGTGTTCCAGCAATTCAACCTGGTCAAGCGAAGCAGTGTCCTTACCAACGTTCTCGCGGGCAGGCTGGGGTACGCCAACCCGCTGCTGAGCCTGATCGGAATCTGGCCCCGCTCGGACCGCGAGCTCGCGCTTCGAGCCTTGGAGCGAGTCGGCATTGCCGACAAGGTCTCCGTCCGGGCCGACACTCTGTCCGGAGGACAACAACAAAGAGTAGGTATCGCCCGCACGTTGATGCAGGAACCGAAGCTGATTCTCGCGGACGAACCGGTTGCCTCGCTGGACCCGGTCCTGGCCCATTCCATCCTCCACTACCTGGAACAACTGAACCGCGAAGGCATCACCGTAATCTGCAGCCTCCATTTCCTCGACCTCGTCCATCGCTATGGGACTCGGGTCATTGGACTCAAGGAGGGCGCTAAGGTCTTTGAGGGGCTCCCGCGCGAGATCGACCGGGCAAAATTCAAAGAGATATACGGCGAGGAAGCCCAAGAGGTTCGCGCGGCGACGGTCGAGGAGGAATAGCATGCTCACCCCTCCAGCGTCCCAGAGATCCGACCGCTCCGGCTACTTGAGCGCGGTCCTATCCCTTCTGATTCCTGGCCTGGGGCAATTTTGGGCAGGGAGAAGATATCGCGGGCTGGCGGTGTTCCTCAGCACGCTGGTCGCCATTCTGGCGGCGGCCTGGTACGGCGTGAAAGGCTGGTACCTCGTCCCCGGCTTCCTGTGGCTGTGGAACGTGTGGGACGCTTACGGCCTCAAGGCAGGAAGAGGTCGATCGGCAGCTTTCCCGGTCTTGGCTCTCCTGGTCATGGGGTACGGAATCGGCTGGCAAGTCACCCAGATCGACCCTTCGGCGCTTACCAAGAACCTGGCCCGGGCCGGAATGATCCTCGGGCCCATGTTGCACCCTGACTTCGTGGCTCATCGGGAATATACGAATAGCGGTTGGGTAGGGATCCAGGTCCCCTGCGGGCCCAACCCCCCCGCGGCTTCCAACAAGGTCAACGGCATTCAGATTCAGGTCCTGCCTTCCTGCGGCCAACTCAACGAGGTGCTGATCGTGAGAGCCAGCGGGCTGTGGCCCAATGCCCAGACCGAAATCGACTGGGCAACCCCGATCGGCAGCCGGTTGCCGCTGGGACCCCAATTCGCGGCGGAGCTCATCCGGACCTCGGACTCCCACGGGAATCTGACCGCCGTCATTCAGATCCCGCCCGACGCCCTCACCGCCATGCCGAATCCCGCGTTGCCGCTTGAGCACTCCGTCTACCTGACGCAGTCGCGCCCGTTGCCCGGCTACCAGCTCACGCAGGATGGCAACTACGTCCTCGATGGGGTCGTGCAGACCATCTTCCTCGCGTTGATGGCGACCACCGCAGGGATGCTAGTCGCCGTCCCGATCAGTTTCTTGGCAGCCCGCAATCTCATGGGCGGCAACGTGGTCACCCTGGCCATTTACACGCTCACCAGGACCGCCCTCAACATCCTGCGCTCCATTGAGCCGCTGATCATCGCGATCATCTTCGTGGTCATTGTCGGATTAGGCCCCTTCGCCGGGGTTATTGCCATTGGCCTGCATAGCATCGCTGCTCTGGCCAAGCTCTACTCCGAGGTCATTGAGGGGATCGACCCCGGGCCGCTCGAAGCCGTTCGGGCGACCGGAGGCTCCTGGCCCCAGATGGTCCGATACGCCGTCATCCCTCAAATCGTGCCCCCCTTCACTTCCTTCACTATCTATCGCTGGGACATCAACGTGCGCACTTCGACCATCATCGGGTTTGTCGGGGGCGGCGGAATCGGCTTTTATCTCTACCAATGGATCACCAAGGGCCAGTTTCGTCCGGTGGGATGCTGTTTTATTGCCATCGCCGTGATCGTGTTGGTGCTGGATGCCGTGAGCGCTCGGGTCCGAGCGCAATTGGTCTAGCATGACTCCCAGAGATTTCAGTCTGCGACGCCGGTTGGTCACCGTTCTCTTCGCGCTCCTGGCGATTGGAGCCTACGTGATCGGGTATCGGGTGACCCAGATTGATCTGGTCAAGCTGGTCACCTCGCTCCCCAAGAGCCAAGAGATCCTCAGCGAGCTTCTTCATCCCGACCTGGTGACGCGCCGGACCGTGAACAGCACTCTGGATCTCGTTTTCCCCGTCCCCTGCGGTTCAGCTGCCGCCACAAGGGCCCCGAGCAGTGGGCCGCGCTTTGTCCCGAGCGTATCCTGCGCCAACCCGATGGACATGATTACGGTCGAGGGGTTCGACTTGCCCCCGAATGAACAAGTGAAGATCCAGTGGCTTCTGCCGAGCGGCTTCGACCTGTTCTCTGAGCTAGCCCAGACCGATTCCCGGGGCACCTTCAGCCAGCAGATTCAGGTGCGTCCGATCAATACCACCACGGGCGGCAAGGCCAGCCATTTGCAAGTGGAGACCTCAGTCCCAACCGGAGGTCTCTTGCCGAGCCCAGCGTTGAATGACGTCATCAACCTGATCATCCAGACCGTCTTCATGGCCCTCTTGGCCACCACGGCGGGAACCCTTGTGGCCGTGCCGGTAAGCTTCCTGGCCGCCCGAAACATTATGGGTGGGACCTGGCTGGGAAACGCCGTCTACACGGTGGTTCGCGCGATCCTGGATATTGTGCGCTCCTACGAGTCATTGGTGCTAGCCACGGTGTTCGCCTTCTGGGTTGGTTTTGGGCCGTTTGCCGGCGTGCTGGCCTTGTCCGTGGTTACCATCGCCTCCCTGGGCAAGTTGTTCTCGGAGGCGGTCGAGAACATTGACCCCGGCCCGCTCGAGGCGGTCACGGCAACAGGGGCCAGCCGACCGGAGGCCGTTCGGTTTGCCGTGGTGCCGCAGGTTGTCCCGGACTTTATCTCATTTGTCATCTATCACTGGGATATCAACGTCCGGATCAGCACCATCCTCGGGTTTGTGGGCGGTGGAGGCATCGGCTTCTACCTGAGCCAGGAGATCAATCTGCTCGACTACTCGAAGGCCGGGACGGCGATCCTAGGCATCGTCATCGTCGTCTGGACGATGGACTTTTTGAGCGCGGAGGTCCGAAAGAGGTTTACGTAAGAGTCCCCTGTCCCGGCCTCTTCCGGGCGGGTTCTTGGGACGACCCCCGCCATCGGCTCAGGGGAAGCCTCCCCAGACGCGTCCGGCCATGGATTCCCACGAGGCTCCTGGGGGTTCAGGACCCAGGGTAAGGACCGTGTGCGGCCCTCCACCGAGAAGCGGTGCTTGACTCTTGTCGATCCTGGAACCGGCGTGCTATACTCGCTCCCAAGATCGGGAGAATTAGGTGAGCGAACTCGTCCTGGTATTGAACGCAAACTTTGAGCCGCTTCACGTGTGCAACACCCATCGGGCTCTGAATCTGATCGTGGCCGGAAAGGCCCGCATGCTCGCGAACGGTCGCGGGTATGTTCGGACCGTGCGCCTCACGTTCCCGCGTCCCTCCGTCATCCAACTCGAGAAGATGATCCACCGGCCGCATCCGCGGGTCCGCCTGAGCAAGCGGGAGGTGTTTCGCCGGGACGAATTCACCTGCCAATACTGCGGCCGCCAAACCCCTCACCTGACGGTGGACCACGTGATCCCGCGCCATCGCGGTGGAAGCCATTCCTGGGACAATCTCGTGGCCGCCTGCCCGAGTTGCAACCGGCATAAGGGGGGACGCACTTCGGATGAGGCCCACATGCACCTGCTGCATGCGCCGCGCGAACCCTCCGCCACAGCCGTTTACCTCTTTGGCCGTCACTTGCATGACAACCAGGATTGGGGCACCTTCCTGCAGGGATGGTGAGGTTCGACCGTAGCGCAGGATCCGGCCCCGCGCCGCTCGCCCGGCAGGCAGGAATCAAATCGGGCGGGGTTCTTCCCCGCCCGATGGCTTTTCCCAGGGGGACGGCCCGCGGAAGACCTCCGGCTACTTCTTATCCTGCAAGGCGGCGTGGGCCGCGGCGAGCCGAGCAATCGGCACCCGGAAGGGCGAGCAGGAGACGTAGTCCAGGCCGATGCGGTGGCAGAAGGCAATCGATTTTGGATCGCCGCCGTGTTCGCCGCAGATCCCGACCTCCAGGGAGGGGCGTGTTGCCCGGCCCAGTTTGACCCCCATCTCCATCAGCTTGCCGACCCCCGTCTCATCGATGCTGGCGAACGGATTCTCAGGCAGAATCCCCTTGTCCAGGTATTCCATCAAGAATCCGGTTTCCGCATCGTCGCGCGAGATGCCGAAAGTCATTTGCGTCAGGTCGTTGGTGCCGAAGGAAAAGAACTGCGCCAACTCCGCGATCCGGTCGGCGGTGAGGGCCGCCCGCGGGATCTCGATCATGGTCCCGAACATGTAGGGAATCTTGACCCCCTGTTCCTCCATGACCCGCTTGGCCTCTTCCTCCAGCGCGGTCTGTTCCAGGCGCAGCTCGTTGATGTGAGAGATCAGAGGGATCATGACCTTGGGATGGACCTTCAGGCCCTCCTTGGTGCACTGGCAGGCCGCCTCAAAGATCGCCCGGACTTGCATCTGGGTAAGCTCCGGGATGTGAATGCCCAGACGCACCCCTCGCAAGCCAAGCATCGGGTTGTCCTCGCGCAGCGCCTCCACGGCCGACATCATTTTCTCCTTTTCGGCCAGGAGCGACGGATTCTTCCCACGGACCCTCAGTTCGGTGACCTCCTGAAGAAGGGACTCATAGGAGGGCAGGAATTCGTGCATCGGCGGGTCAATCAAGCGGATGGTGACCGGCAGGCCGTCCATCGCGCGGAACAAGCCCACGAAGTCCGAGCGCTGGAAAGGCAGCAACTTGTCCAAGGCATTCTTGCGTTCCTGAAGTGTCTTGGCAAGAATCATCTGCTGGACAATCGGAAGACGTTCGGTCTGGAAAAACATGTGTTCGGTTCGGCAAAGCCCAATCCCCTGCGCCCCGTTGCGGCGGGCGCGCTCCGCATCTTTGGGGTAGTCGGCGTTGGCCCAAACTCCCAGGCGGCGGATCTTATCGGCCCAGGACAGCAGCTCGTTCAAGAAGGGGTCCGTGATATCCGGGACCACCGACTTGATCTTTCCGGCAAACACCTCGCCCGAGGTGCCATCGATCGAAACAAAGTCGCCCTCTTGGAACACCCGACTGCCCACTTTGAAGATGCGACGCTCCAGGTCGACCTCGATCGCGGCTACTCCCACAACCGCAGGCTTCCCAAACTGGCGGGCCACCAGGGCGGCGTGGCTGGTGCGCCCCCCGCGGCTGGTCAGGATGCCCTTGGCCGCGAGCATCCCATGCACATCGTCCGGCTTGGTCTCCGGGCGGACCATGATCACGTCTTTCTTGTCAACCTTGGACCAGCGCTCGGCGGTATCCGCGTCAAAAGTGATCTGTCCGACGGCGGCGCCGGGCGAGACGTTGAGACCCTTGGCAATCAAGTCCCCCCTCCCCTCGGCGGCGCGTTTCTCCGCGGGATCAAACTGGGGGTGCAGGAAGAAGTCGACATGTTCCGGCTGGACCCGCTCGACCGCTTCGGTCCGCGTGATCAGACCCTCTTTGACCATCTCGACCGCGATGCGAATCGCCGCCTGAGCTGTGCGCTTGGCGTCCCGCGTCTGCAACATCCACAGCTTTCCGCGTTCGATCGTGAACTCGACATCCTGGGTCTCGCGGTAGTGCTTCTCCAGCTGCTGGCAGACCCGTGCAAACTGCGCGTAGATCTTGGGCATTTCGTCTTTGAGGGCCGAAATCGGACGGGTGGCCCGAGTGCCCGCCACCACATCCTCTCCCTGGGCATTCGTCAGGAAGTCGCCCTCCAGCTGTTTGGTGCCGTCGGTCACGTTGCGGGTGGTCACCACCCCGGTGCCGGAATCTGAGCCCATGTTTCCGAAGACCATGGTCACAATACTCACAGCGGTCCCCAGGTCATGGGAAATGCCCGCGGCATTGCGGTAGTCAATGGCCCGTTTCCCGTTCCAGGATTTGAAAACCGCCTCGGTTGCCAGGCGCAATTGCTCCAGGGGGTCGGAGGGGAACTCCCGACCGGTGTGCTCATGGACAAGGTCCTTGAAACGGGCGGTGATCGCCTTGAGGTCATCCGTCTTCAAGTCGGCGTCGGAAGAAACCCCACGCCGCTTGCGGAATTCCTCCAGAACTTTCTCAAAAGGCTCGTCCGGAACGCCCATGACCACGGTGCCGAACATCTGCACCAGACGCCGGTAGGCATCGTAGACAAAGCGCGGGTTTTCCGTCAATTCAATCATTCCCTGCGCCGTGTCGTCATTAAGACCGAGGTTCAGCACGGTGTCCATCATCCCGGGCATGGAAAACTTGGCCCCGGACCGACAGGACACCAGCAGGGGATTGGCCGGATCACCGAACTTCTTCCGCGACAGTCTTTCGATTTTGCCGAGCGCGGCCAGCTCCTGATCCCACATGCCGGGCGGGAACTTGCCCTGGCGCGCCAAGTAGGCATTGCACGCTTCCGTGGTCACCGTGAAGCCAGGCGGAACGGGCAGGCCAACGCGAGACATTTCGGCCAAGTTGGCCCCCTTGCCACCCAGCAGCCCTTTCATGGTTGCATTGCCTTCCGAGAACAGATACACCCACTTCCTGGCGTGCGAGGCACCGGCCTTCTTGGCGGGTTGTTTCGCTGCCTTCGCTTTTGAGGTCCTTCTCACAGTCTTACTGGCCATAAGTTCAGGACTCCTTTCGTACCTACGGGGAACGGGGCTCGCGATCGCCCCAGGGAATTTTCCGGGAAAGACCGGCGCCATCTTACCACATTCGGTTCCTGCCCGACCCGGGATCCTGATTTCAAATGGCGTGACATCAGGTCTTGGCACCCGGAGAAGCTCCGGGGCAGCACAAGGATCCACCCGCTAGGGCAACGCTCAAAGAGTTCCCTCCACACGGGGTCGGTCTCCGCAGGCTGGCGCCCACCTCTCCCAGGGGCTGAACAAAAAAGGCCGGCTTGGAAACTTCCTCGCCGGCCGATCGCCAGGTCAGTTCGACGCCCTGCTTGGGCGCGCGCCTCCCGGGTCAGGCAGAGGCCTCCCGGGGGATCCCGATCTGTACCTCTTCGCCGACCACCCGCACAGGGTAGGCCGGGATGTCCATGACGGCCGGAAGGCGAATGGCTTTGCCGGTCCGGAGATCAAACCGGCCGCCGTGCCGAGGACACTCCAGCTGCAGCCCCTCCAGCGTCCCCTCCCCGAGCGGTCCCTCATCGTGCGTGCAAACATCCGCGATGGCATACCAATCCTGGGCGATGCGAAAAAGGGCGACGGCCCGCCCGTCAATCTCGAACAACCAGCGATCTCCGGAGGCGAAATCCTTCAGCTTTCCTACGGTGACGAACTCGGCCTCTTTTTCTCCCAGCGTGACATAGTTATACATATTGCCTACCCAATGAAGCGGCTCCTCACCCCTCGCCCGGCCACGTCCGGATTCAATCCAGGTCTTTCGCTGCGGCCAGGCCGTAGGCGCCAGCCTTCAAGACCTTGAGCGAAAGCAACGCACACTTGAGGCGGACCGGGCTCAGCTCAATCCCAAGCATTTCCAGAATGTCTTCTTTTCCCAGCTTGCGGACATCCTCCAGCGACTTGCCCACAATCGATTCGGTCAGGAGATCCGCCGAGGCCTGAGAGATGGCGCAACCCTCCCCGGAAAAGGCGGCCTCCGAAATTCGCCCCTGTGCGTCCACCCGCAGGTCAATTCGCAGATGATCCCCACAAAGAGGATTGTCATCTTCATAGGAGATATCGTGCGGATCGAGCGTTCCGCGCATGCGCGGATTCTTGTAGTGATCCAGGATCAATTCCCGGTACAGGTCGTCCACGACGCTCCTTTCGATTCCTCTGTGGTCCTGGAAGCCGACTAGGCGAAAAGCTCCAGCACCTTCCCCAAAGCTTCGACCAGGAGGTCGACCTCCGCGCGGGTGTTGTACAAGTAGAAAGATGCGCGGGTTGTAGCCGCCAAACCGTAGCGCTCGTGCAGAGGCATCGCGCAATGGTGGCCCGCCCGGACCGCCACACCATAACGGTCCAACACCTGGGCAATGTCATGGGGGTGTGCCGACTTCATCGAAAAGGAAGCCACCCCTCCCCGCTCCGCAGCCGGGGGGCCGTAGACCCGCAAGCCGGGAACCTCGGACAGCCGGTCCAAGGCATAGGCCGCGATTTCCTGTTCATGCGATTGGATCGCGTCCATGCCGATCCCGTCCAAGAAGTCTATCGCGGCCTTCAGACCAATGGCTTCCGCGATGGCGGGGGTCCCGGCCTCAAACTTGTGTGGAACTTCGTTCGCCTCGAACTCCCGCAGGCGCACGCGGCGAATCATGTCGCCCCCGCCGAGAAATGGAGGCATCGCCTCGAGCAGCGCCCGTTTGCCATACAGGACGCCGATCCCGGTCGGCCCGCACATCTTGTGACCCGAGAAAGCGAGGAAGTCCGCCTCCAGGGATCTCACATTCACCGCCATGTGGGGGACCGATTGGGCTCCGTCCACCAGCACCAGCGCGCCCACCTGATGCGCCCTGCGGACGATCTCCTCGACCGGATTGATCGTCCCCAGCACGTTGGACATTTGGGTCACGGCAACAAGGGCGGGTCTTTTTTCCTCCAGCAGTCGCTCCATAGAGGGAAGGTCCAGTCGCCCTTCCTCCGTCACGGGGACGAACTCGAGCTGGAGCCCGCGCTCGCTGGCAAGCATTTGCCAGGGCACAATATTGGAATGATGTTCCATGACCGTCAGGAGGATGGTGTCTCCCGAGTGAAGATTCGCTCTTCCCCAGGTCTGCATGACCAGATTGATGGACTCGGTTGTATTGCGAGTGAACACGATTTCCTGCGGCTGCTCCGCCCCGATGAAGGCCGCCACCCGCATTCGAGCCTGCTCATACTCGGCCGTCGCCTCCTCCGCCAAGTGATGGACCCCGCGGTGGATGTTGGCATTTGTCTTCCGATAGAAGCGGTTCATGGCCTCAATGACGGCCTCCGGCTTCTGCGAGGTCGCGGCCGAATCCAGATAGACCAGCCTCACGCCCGGGCGCACCTCTTGATCCAGAATCGGGAACTGTTCCCGGATTCCCTGCCAGTCGAGGAGGACCGGGGTCGCCGCCCTGGGATTCATGACGATTCTCACCTCCGCGGGTGCCTGGACTGGGCCCGCTCGCCAGCGCGGTCAGGCGCGCCGACGCAACCTTGACCCCACGGTCTTCAAGCGCGGCCGGCGCGCCGGCCGGATCTTCTGCGAGCCCCGCGTAAACCAAAGGATGCGATCCGGAACCATCCAACCATCCGTCAGATACACGTCACTACGAAATTGGACCGCCGTCATGCGAGCATCCGCATGCACGATCACGCCCTGCACCCAATCCCGCACGCGTCGGCCACTGCGTTTGTGGTCACAAAGGACCTCAACGAGCTCTCCCACATTGAAAGTGTGCTCGGCCATGCTCTTCACCGCGTGCGAACCCACCAAGCGACCCTCCCTGCGCATGTAATTCACCTCAATTGGATAAATGTTCACCACTAATTCTTGAAACGTTGGTGATTTTAGCATCGATCGCCAGGCGAAGCCTTTGCTGGACCCCCTCAAAGGGGATTCTTTGCATTATGGGATCAAAGAAGCCGTCCACCAAGACCCGTTCCGCCTCCTGGCGCGGAATGCCACGGCTGAGAAGGTAAAAGACCTCGTCCTCATCCAATTGCCCAACGGTGGCCCCATGGGTGCAGCGCACGTCATCCGCCAGGATTTCCAGACCCGGGATTGAATCGGCTCGGGCCTCCTTGGAAAGGATCAAATTCCGGTTGGCCTGATACCCATCCGCCTTTTCGGCTCCCTGCGCGACATAGATCATTCCCTGCCAGACCGAACGGCTGCGCCCGAGGACCGCGCCCTTAAAGAGCAGGTCGCTGGTGGTGTGGGGAGCCCAGTGGTTCTGCTGCGTATCGTGGTCGAGATGCTGGTTCCCATCTGCAAAGTAGAACCCGGACATCTTGCCCACCGACCCCTCTCCCAGGAGATCCACCGTCATGAAGCTCTTGGTGAGGCGGCTTCCGGTGGCTCCGAAGATCCAGTCCAGGGTCGCCCCCCGGTCCACCTTGGCCCGCTCGTGGGTGAAATTCCAAACATTGTTCCCCCAGGATTGGAACTCGACCAGACGTAGGGTCGCCCCCCGGCAAACGATGGCCTCCACAATGCCTACCCGGGCGGCCGGCTGTCTTCCGTCTGGGGAGGCGTTCTCATGCACATAGGTCAGGTGAGCCCCCTCGTCGACTACCAGCAAGACACGCCAAGCCCGCAACCCAAGCTCGCCAGTCCAACACACCGATTGCAGCGGCAGCGTCACATCGACTCCCGGTGGCACATAGGCCACCACCCCCCCGTCCGCCAAGGTCGCCGCCAAGGCGGAGAACTTGCCGTCCCGTGGGGGAACCGCTTGGCCCAGGTATCGTTGGACCAGATCCGGATGGTTGCGGGCGGCCGACCCCAGGGGCTCAAAGATCACGCCCTGCCGCACCAAGTCCTCCTCCAAGGGCACAATCCGCGGTTCCTGGTCGCCGAACAGGATCTGCCCCCCGTGCTTTTTGCCCGCCAGGGGCTTCAGCAGGTCCGCTCTGGGCCGCTTGACCCGCGCGAGCCGACCGAGGGCACTGATTTCCAAATCGCCCAGCGAGAGCTCCGACAGATCGGTGCGGCGCCAAGCTTCATCCGATCCGATCGGCATGGGCGTCGATTGATAAGTCTGGAAAGCCTCCCGGCGCCTATCCGTCATCCAGCCGGGCTCCCCCAACCCGCGTCCCAGGGCTTCGATCTGGGTGAGGCTGAGCGCCAGTTCTTTGGGCCGGAGGGATCCGCGCACGGGGATCCGCCCGGTGCGTATCACAACTCGTTCCGCCATCGTTCCCTATCTCCCTGTATGTCGGCGACGCCTCGTGGAGCAGACTAGCCGACGGATCCCGCCATCTGCATCTGGATGAGCCGGTTCATCTCAATGGCGTATTCCATGGGCAGCTCTTTGACGAGCGGCTCAATGAAGCCTGAGACCACCATCGTGGTGGCTTCCTCCGCCGACAGGCCCCGGCTCGTCAAGTAGAACAGTTGCTCCTCCCCCACTTTGCTCACCGTGGCCTCGTGACCGACGGACACGTCATCCTCGTCAATCTCAATGGTCGGATAGGTGTCGGTCCGCGCCTGCGGGTCAATCAGCAGCGCATCGCAGACCACATTGGACTTGGATCCATGCGCGCCCTTGTAGACCTTCAGCAGCCCGCGGTAGGAGGCGCGGCCACCGCCCTTGCTGATCGACTTGGAGGTCACCTTGCTGGTCGTATAGGGAGCGGCATGGATCACCTTCCCGCCGGCGTCCTGATGCTGCCCCGGACCGGCGAAAGCCATGGAGAGGATCTCACCGTGGGCCCCCTTCCCCACCAGGTAGCAGGAAGGGTACTTCATGGTGACCTTGCTTCCCAGGTTGGCGTCCACCCACTCCATGGTGGCGCCCTCATGTACCACGGCCCGCTGCGTCACCAAGTTGTACACATTGGTGGACCAGTTCTGGATCGTGGTGTAGCGAACCCGAGCGCCCGGCATCACGATGATCTCAATCACTCCGCTGTGAAACGAGTCCTTGGAGTAGATGGGGGCGGTACATCCCTCCACATAGTGCACCTGCGATCCCTCGTCGGCAATGATCAAGGTCCGCTCGAACTGGCCCATGCTCTGGGTGTTCAATCGGAAGTAGGCCTGCAGGGGCAGATCCACTTTGACACCCTTGGGCACGTACACGAAGGATCCACCCGACCAGCAGGCGGAGTTGATGGCCGCGAACTTGTTGTCCGTCGCGGGAATCACGGTGCCGAAATATTGCCGAAAGACATCCGGGTGCTGCTTGAGGCCGTCATCACTGCTCAGGAAGATGACCCCCAGCTTCGACAGGTTCTCCTGGATGCTGTGGTAGACCATCTCCGATTCATATTGCGCTCCGACCCCGGCCAAGAATTTGCGTTCGGCTTCCGGGATTCCCAGGCGGTCAAACGTTTTCTTGATGGTGTCGGGGACCTCGTCCCAGCTCGCGCCCGTGCGCTCCGAAGGCCTGATGTAGTAGTAGATCTCATTGAAATCCAGCCCGGACAGGTCCGGGCCCCAGGTCGGAACCGGCCGCTTCAAAAAATGCTCCAGCGCCTTGAGCCGGTATTCGCGCATCCAGTCCGGTTCCCCTTTTTGGGCCGAGATGGCCTCCACCACCCCACGGCTCAAGCCCTTGCCCGACCGATAGAAGTAATCCTCGGGGTCGCGGAACCCATACTTGTACGAGCCCAACTCCTCCAGGGCCTTGGTATCCGACGCGCTCATTCGCTCATCGCTCCTTCATACCTCACTCGGATGTCGTTCCTTCACCCAGTCATAACCGTGCTCTTCCAAAGTCAATGCCAGCTCCGGGCCGCCGGACTCGACGATCTTTCCACCGTACATGACGTGCACCACATCCGGCTTGATGTAGTTCAGGATGCGCTGGTAGTGTGTGATGAGCAGGATGCCCAGGCTCGGGCCGGCCAGCGCATTCACGCCCTCGGAGACAATCCGAAGGGCATCGATATCCAAACCCGAGTCGGTTTCATCCAGAATTGCCAATTCCGGCTCCAGCACTGCCATCTGGAGTATCTCCGCCCTCTTCTTTTCGCCACCGGAGAATCCGTCGTTCAGGTAACGGCCGGCGAAATCGCTGGGCATTTGCAAGAGTTCCATCTTCGTCCTCAGCAGCTTTCGGAACTCCGGCACCGGGATGCCCTTGTCCTGGGTATTCAGAGTGCGGCGGCGCGCATTGATCGCCGTACGGAGGAAGTTGGCTACGGAGACCCCGGGAATGGCGACCGGGTACTGAAAAGCCAGGAATACACCCAGGCGAGAACGCGCGTCGGGTTTAAGCTCGAGCAGGTTCTGTCCCTTGAAGAGAACCTCACCGGCTGTCGCCTGGTAGCCAGGATGCCCCATCAGGGTGTAGGCCAGGGTCGACTTCCCCGTACCATTTGGTCCCATCAGCGCGTGAACTTCCCCCTGGGGAACGATTAGGTTGACTCCGCGCAGGATCGGGCGATCGTTGATGCTTACATGCAGGTTCCGGATTTCCAGGACAGATGACATGCTTCTCCTTGCCAGCTTGGCGTCGCCAGTTGGGCCCCACCGCCAGGGCTCTTGTCACAAGCCTCCACCTGGCTATCAGGGCAGATTATACCACCTCAAGTCAATAGGATGAATAATTATGATAAAAATCTTATCTATTGACGAAAATCGTCGAAAGTGATAATATCCCACGCAGATGGAAGCAACAGGAGAACTCAATTCGAGGGAAACAATCCTTACAACCCTGCGCCGCCGAGGTCAGTGTTCCGTTGCCGACCTCGCGCAGCAAGCGGGGATATCGTCGGTCTCCGTCCGCCACCACTTGGGTTCGCTTCGGGCCGAAGGGCTGGTGGAGGCCCGTGAGGAACGTCATGGGGTTGGCCGTCCCCGCCTGATCTACCAGCTCACCGAGGCCGGTCTGGAGCGTTTTCCCACGCGCTACCTCACGCTGACCGATCGGCTTCTGAGCGAGATGAAAGAGCACCTTCCCGAGAGTGTCGTGCAGACGCTCTTTGCGGAGATTGCCTCGAGTATGGCGCGGGAAGTGGGTGATGAGCTCCAGGGGCTTCCTGTGGAGGAACGGCTGCCCCGGCTTCTGGAGATACTGGCTCTGGAAGGTTTTGAGGCCAAAGCAGAGGCGGAGGGCAACGGCGACTTCCGGGTGACAGAACTTAACTGCCCCTACTACCGAATCAGCGTGCGTCATCCCGAAGTGTGCACCCTGGACGCCTCGATCATCTCCCAGGCTCTGGCTTCCCCGGTGCGGAGGCAGTCCTGCATTCTCAGCGGGGACCATACCTGCAGCTTCATGATCCTAGCCAGCACCCGACGGCCGGAGGCCCCGCCTCACTCTTTGACAGCGGGAACGGACTCAGAGGTAAACGAATGACCGACCAGGAAAAGCCCAGCTACAAGGTGCAGTGGCAGGCAGACAAGGATCAGCCTGAACTCGCGCAAAAGCTGCGTGACAGCTGGGGCCAAATTATCGACCCGGAACTCGGGCTGAGCATCATTCAGCTGGGGCTCATTCGCGACGTCAGTATCCAGGAAGATCGGGCACAGGTGACGATGCTTCTGACCACCCCTTTCTGCCCCTACGGCCCCGCCATGATCGAGACAACCCGCCATTCCGCAGAGGAGGCTCTTTCCCGACCGATTATGATCGAGATCGGTGAAGGAATGTGGGACATGTCGATGATGGAAGGGGACGCCGAAGCCAGCTGGGGCATGTATTACTAGGTCTTTGCGGGTGCCAAGCGCAGGAGGGACCCTTGCCTCTTTTCCCATGGGATGCCAGAGCGCGGGCGTCCCTTTTCATTTCCGGGTCCAGTGGAACCGGTTCCACAGAGTTTCCATCGAACCTCATGCGTCTGCTCGAGAGGCGATGAGCCGCATGCCGCCAGCCGATGCTACAGAAAAGCTCTCCGCTATCGATGTCGCGCCCCGGCCCGGCCTCGTCCCGCGCCTTCTACGGAAGACCCTGCTTGTGGTCCCGGCTCAAGCAGTCCGCGCGTCCACCGGATCCTTGTCCCGGCAAGGGACGAGCATGACCTTCAGGGGCTGCGCGAGGTTGCGCCTGAAGGATTTGGGGATGGGCACCGAATCCGAGTCGGAACTCCGGACGGGGCTTCAGATCGCGGGAAACCCGACAGGGTCGCTACTCCACCGCCGTCTTGACACGAAACTGCGTGCGGGCCAGCAATCCCGTGGAGATCCATGCCCGGGCCGCGCGACGAGGCAAGACTACCCTCTGCCCCGGGCACTTGCTCTAGTGTGGTGCGTCTGACGCTTCTTTACATTTGGCGATCTTGGCCAAGATCCGTTCCACCGGTGCGCTCCAGACGAAGACCTGAGGGTTTTG
>JBEKXU010000006.1:0-105557 GCA_049511715.1 Anaerolineales bacterium | reverse complement strand
GTCATACTCGGATCGGTCATCGTGGCCTCCTTTTGTGGATCTGGCAGTTCACTCAAGGAAGCACACGATGGCCTTTTTTGTCAAGCCAGCCCTACATTTACACCACTCCATGAGACATTATCACGTTATGTTGGAGTCGCCCATGCCGATCTCAGCAGTCTATGAATGTCAATGTGCCGATTGTCAAGGGGCGGGAGAACACCCGGATAAAGAGATCCGCCATCAGACGAACCTTTTGGCGAGCCGGTTGGACGCGCAACAGCGACGCTGGTTTGTAGCAATGGAAGCGAACCGACTGGGGCATGGGGGTATTCAATTGCTCTCGCAGATCCCCGGGACGGATGAGAAGACGATTGAGCGCGGGCAGCAGGAGTTGAAACAAGGTTGGGCCGAGGCCCAACGCAGCAGGTGCGTTCCGCTGGCGGTGGACGACCCCGGGTAGAAAAAAGGACCCGCGGATAGAGGCCGCCTTGCACGAGATGATTGAGCCTGAAACGCCAGGAAATCCGATGAGCGCGCACCAATGGGTGCGCAGCAGCTAGCGCCAATTGGGTAAGAAGCTGGGCACGAGTGGACATCCGCCCTGTCCCAAAACCGTGGCACGCTTGTTGAAGAAGGCCGACTACTCACTCAAGGTCAACTCCAAGCGGCTGGCTGGAGCGCAACGTCCGGATCGTAACACGCAGTTTGAATACATCCAGGCGCAAAAAAACAGCTCTCTTTGAGCCACGGCTGGCCCGTGATCACCGTAGATGCCAAGAAGAAATAGCTGATTGGCGATTTCAAGAACGCAGGACGGTGTTGGTGCCAGACCGCTGAAGCGGTCAACGACCACGATTTCGAATCCGAAGCCATTTGTAAAGCAGTTCCCTAAGGCATCTATGACTTGAACCACAATCGCGGCTATATCTACGTCAGTCAATCAGCCGACAGGGCTCAATTCGCAGTCGAGATGATCGCTCGCTGGTGGCAGACTTTTGGGCAATATGATCTTCCCCGTGCACCAGGCCTCTTGACCCTCTCCGATGGCGGCGGCAGTGATGGTTGGCGTTTGCATCTTATGGAAACTCCAAGCGCAAGAACAGTTGGCTGACCAGCTTGGCCTGGAAGTGATGGTCTGCCATTATCCAAAAAACGTCTCCAAGCGGAACCCGATTGAACATCGTTTGTTTGGCCCAGTCAGCCTCACCTGGGCTGGCAAGCCCTTACGGACTTTGGAGACGATGTTGGCCTATCTTCGCGGCACCACCACTTCTGCTTTTGCTCACCAGCACGTCAAGGTCTGCCAGACACCGGTCGATTTCCCGTGCCGGGAGGTCCGGTGCGAGGATTGCCAAGCCTCGTTCGGGCTTTTCCCGGCCGCGGGTCGAGCAAACGCCTTCTTCCAGACCATGACCGAGTTTGCATCTCCCAGTATTCCTTGGAGCAATCTGGCCAGAGGTCGTTCCCACAGAGCACCCCTAAGGCCGCCTGAAATCACAGGCCAGGTCTTGGCCATGGCGGGCGCGCGCCGGCGCCGCCTTGCCCGGGCCTGGATGCGAGGACAGGTCAAGGGTGCCCATCAGTTTGCCAGGAGGGGAAGGCCAAAGGGACCCAGGGTGGGCCTTCTCGGAGTCCCGACAGGACCGGCATGGGTCTCGGGTAGCTGATCCTCACTGCCGTGAAGTCAGTCTGGGCCACGGACACTCCAGAAGCTGTTGGCAAGAATCGGCTGCCGGTGCAAGGAAAGGCGGATTCGATTTCGAGGGCGCCTTGAGGGCTTGTCTCTGAGGCATCTCTTGCTTGCCTTTCGCTGTCGCCTCCTCTGCTGCCCGCTGAGTCTCTGCGAGCCCTCCCCGCTTGCCCATCGCAGGGGCCCCACGCCTTGACCCTTTTTGGATCCGCCGTTACCTCACTCAAGACAGGCTCACCCAGGATCTCTCGCTCTCTGCCTTGCTCCTCCCACGGACCCTCAACTCGCAGCAGCCGAGACTTTCCGCCCATCCTGACATTTCATTTCACCAGCTCTAGCGCCTCCAGGCCGACCCCAAGGATGCGAGGGTCCGGGTGGCCGATTCTCCAAGACGATGTGGCATTGGGCACCTGGAGGACGACCCGGATCTGTCCTCCGCGGTCCTTCGCCGGATCCCAAGGGAGCGGGACGTCACGTTTTTGCGTGGCGCCGGAGTTGACCACCCACTGGGCTACAACGGCTCCGTTGATTTCGGCCTGGACCGTCTTGGGCGATGCGGCCGAGGCATTGGAAACAATGAAGGTCATATGCAAACGGCAAGAATCATCCTGGTTCTGACACTCTGGCGGCAGTCCGAGGATCATGTCGGCGCTCTTCGAAGACCAGACGCCCCAGGATTCGAGGTCGTACCAGCCGTCTTTTAAGATGGATTCAAAGAGCGAATTCGTTTCACAGGTCATGCTGGCGATCCACACTGTTTGACCCACCTGCAACCCATTGCCCGGGGGAAGGCTGTTTCGAGAGGCGGGCGCCACGGAGATCACCGCATATAGCTTTTCGTCCCTGACAAGGAACGCCGGGTTGTTCTTAAAGTAGTCGACCGTGGGCAGATTCTGCTGCTGATTGGCCTGTAGCGTCGTGTCGGGCGGAGGCCACGTGCCGAGTTCATACATGTTGAAGTAGGGGATGACCACAAAATCGGCGAGGTTTTCCTGGAGCACGGCGCGGATATTGGCGGCACAGTAAGTGGGATTCCCCAGGGTAAAGGAATAGATCAGAGGCGGCCAGCCCGCCTTCGCGATCTCGAGATTTCGATCGCCGCCGACATTATAGGCGCGATAATTCCCCATAGCCGTCAGATAGTTGACGATCCAGTCATTTGCGGGAGGAACAAAGAACACCAGGGCATTCTTGCCGACGTAACTGGCAAGCCCCGAAAAATCCTCGTCGATCTGGTGCATTTGCGTTCGATAGGCCTGGGAAGTCTGCAGCCGCTGAGGAAGATTGGGCAGGTTGGAGACGATCAGGAGCACCGCCACACAGGGAGCCACGGCCTTATATCCGCCAGAGAGAATCCTCTGGTAGAACAAGACGGCAGCCCCGAACAGGCCCACCATCATAAGAGCGACCCAACGATAGGGCGCGCGCATGTCCGTGAATCCCGGCACATACTGATCGAGAAAGGCGCTTCCCGTGGGCGCCACGGCCAGATTTGCGGGCATACTGTCCGTGCCGACCGTAGCCTGGCCGTTCGCGGCGAGCGGAAGGCTTGAATTCACTTTCAGGGACGGGCCGAGGGAAAGGTAGAACCCCACCAGGGCAAGGAGTAACAACGGAAGGGCGAACCGATGTCTTCGCGCCAGCCAGAATCCAACGGCTCCCACGAGAATGAGAGGCAGAGCGAAGGTCGTGGACCAGACGGAGGCATCGCCGAAGAGCAGATATTGATTCCGAATGACGCTGACATGAAGGGCATCCCACAGCCAGGAAATTCCTTGAGTAGGGCGAACCAACATGGTCAGATCCACCCCCCAGGCGCGGAATTGACCCAGGGTGGAGGGCCAAAAACCAGATACTCCCAGAAAGGCTGTGTACAGAAGGTACGACAGGAGCGCCGAGCCTAGAATGACCGGTAAGGCCCGTCCCAGAAGAGCCTTCCAGCTGACGTCCCTCCGAAGGATCGCCACGAGCCAAATCAGGCCGCAGGCGCCGAAGAACATGACGAAGGTGTACCCATCCATGAAGACCGCCAGCACGGACATCAGGGCAAAAGAGACTGAGGCGGTGACCCAGCGACGGGGGACGGGCCGTGTCAGCGACGAGGTATACACGACTCGGAAGCTCATGTACACGTAGAAGGGCAACAAGGCGAATCCGAACGAGAGCATGGAGTACTGGGCATGCCACCATACGAGGGGAAGGGTCAGGTAGATCAGGGACAAGAACGTGCTTTGCAAAGAATTGGCCCCGAGAAGCTGGCAGAACTTGATGGTTCCCCAAAGCGCCAACGCCAGCCAGACAATCGCCCCCAACGCATAGGCATCGGAGGGGTGCATGGCGAAGAACCTGATAAAGGTGCTTTGCAAGAACACTCCGGGAAGTCCAAACTCGATAGGGGCCTTTGTGGGCACGCCGAAATTCGTCGCCTTGATGGTGGGCCATCCGGCATTGACAAAAGATTGTGCGAAACCCGATGGCGGGATGATTCCGCCAAGCGTCGGAATCGAATAAAAGGGTATGGCGGCATAAACGACAACAATGATCAGCAACGAGAAACAATAGGCGGCCCACCGCCAGATTCTCGGCAAGCGACTACCCGGGGCAGCCGAATCGGCGCCGGGAACGAGCGATACGGGAGATTCCAAATGCTTAAGGCGAGGCTCACCCCGAATGTTGGACACTGTGGACCCTCCTCAACTGCATAGCCCTCGCCCTCGTAGCGCAGAGGCAAGGCATCTCTTGACGGCCGGGTGGCCGATTCAGGAACGCCTGCTGTCCCGATCGTGGTCTTGGAAGTCGCCGCACACCAGAGACACAAGGTCCAAGGAAAAGCGGTGGACAAACAGTCCCGACCACAATGTGCGAGCGAGTCCTCCGGAGTCGTCCCCTTTGACTCGCCTGACAACCACCCGCTTGGTTCCGGGGAGACCGTCGGGATCGGCTGCGGCCTCCGCCATCCGACCGCATGGACCGGCACCCTCAGGAGGGTATGCGCCATCTCGAACTGCCGCGCGCCCCGAATGTAGGGCGAGTCTCACATCGAGCCAGCGGCGGCCCAAAGGCAATCACGAATTCCCGCTTCGGCGCAAGCCCTCTGGAAGTCCCATCGAAGTTCAGCGATGGGAGCCCTCGAGGTGGCGCTTGGGCATCACCTGCCCGGGCTTACGCAAGGTCCGGGCTTTCTGGTCATCGGCCGATTCGCGGGCTCAGGGCGGGGGAGGAACAGTCCTCCTCGTCAGGTCGAGAGCCCCATGACCGGGCCGTGCATCATTCTAGTTGAAAGCCAGCGTACGCTGTCGTTGGTGATCCAAGCGGCACATCCAGGTCCACAGCGACCAGAGCTGGGGCGGTTGCCGCCTGACGACCATAGGAATGGTTTGGCGGATTTTAGTCCTTACCCTTGACCAGAGTCAACCACAAAGGGCCTGCTGTTTCTTGCGCAGGGTCACGGGCGGTCTCGGATGCCCTCCCGCCGTGCGCGGATGGGGCCCACACGCGGAGTCTCGCTGCTCACGGGGCATCGATTGGAATGCCGATAGGGTTGGCAACTGGACGAAGACACCCGTCTCGCAAGGCCCCTGAACGAAGCCCCATTCGCCGCGGCTGGCCGTCCCGGCCTCGTGGGTGCCGGGCCGTCGCCGGGTCAATCGCCGGGGAGCCGGCCTCGGTCCTGGTCAACCCGAATTGGTCGGGCTCCAAGTGTCGCCGCCGTCGGTGCTCTTGTAAACGCCAGTATAGGCCCCCGCGTAGAGGGTATTCGGCTTGGCCGGGTCGATGGCCAGAGCAACGACCTGGGCCGCGTCGCCCAGGCCGTCGTTAATGGCGAACCAGGTCGCTCCTCCGTCCGTGCTTCTGAGGGCCCCCTGGCCGTATGTCCCCGCATAGAGGGTGGTCGGTGTGGCCGGGTCAAGGGCCAGGGCGGCAACTTGGGTGCTGGTCAGGCCAATGTTGGCCGAGGTCCAGGTCTCCCCTCCATCTGTGCTCTTGAAGACGTGGCTGTTTAGTGTCCCGGCGTAGAGCGTGGTCGGCTTCGTCGGGTCGATCACCAGAGCATTAACCATCCCGGTAATCACGCCAGTATTGGCGGGGCTCCAGCTTTCTCCGCCATCGGGGCTCTTGAAGACGCCGTCAAAGATGGCCGCATAAAGGATGCTCGTTGTAGAGGGGTTAATCACCAGAGCGGCCACCTGCATATTGGTCAGGCCCGAATTGACCGCGCGCCAATTCCCGCCGCCATTCGTGGTCCGAAACACACCGCCGTCATAGATCCCCACATAGAGGGTCTCCGGCTCCGCCGGGTCGATGGCCAGAACGCTTACGTACGGGACGGTCAGACCGGCGTTGGCCGGGCTCCATCTTTCGCCGCCATCGCGGCTCTTGAAAACGCCGCTTTCTGTTCCCGCATAAAGGGTGGTGGGTGTCGCCGGATTGATCGCCAGAGCTTCCACCATATTCGTGGTCAGGCCGGCGTTGACCGGGCTCCAGTTGACGCCGCCATCCGTACTCTTGAACACGCCGCCGCCCAGTGTCCCCGCGTACAGGGTATCCGGCGCCGCCGGGTCAATCACCAGGGCACTTATGCTGCCGCCCACCGGACCAGCGGTTGCCCTCGTGCTTTGGGGCGGGGGGGTGACAGTGGGCAGGATCGTCATCGTGGGTGAGGCCGTCATTGTGGGTAGCGCGGTCATTGCGGGAGCGTTCGTGGCGAGCGCCGTCGGGAGAACATGCGTAGGGGCCGGTGCCAGCGAACAGCCTGACGAAACCGCCAGGAACAAAACTGCGATCGAAAAAAGATATCGGATTGGCCTTGTCGTGAGATGATCTTGTGTCCTCATGGTTCATGCGCTTTCCTTGATCAGAATGCCTTGAGCTCGAAAGCCCTCCTCCCACCTACTTCCCTCTGGCCTGTGATTGGAAGGGGTCTGGGAATCGCGCCCGCGACCGAACCGAAAGATATCCCTTGGATGTGCCTGTGTCAAGGCGGGAATGCTGATAGGGAGTTTGCTCCCACCCGTAGAGGAACGTGGTTAGACCAGAGAGGATGCTGTGGCCTCCATTTTCGCTTGCCACAGACACGGACTCCGCTTGCCGATATCTCGGCGGCTTGAAACCTCCGCGGACTTTGGGCAAAGGGTTTTCTCATTGGGGTCGGAGGAAAACAGAGGTGGGCTGGGGCTCGAGAAACCGTGTGCGTGGAAGACTCATCCCCCTTGGTGGCACCCTCGACTCGCCGGTTCCAGATCCACAGGTGAATGGGTGGTCTTCGGGACCAGGATGGGGGGAGTTGCCGGGCACCGCCTCCTCCTGGCC
This sequence comes from Anaerolineales bacterium, assembly GCA_049511715.1. Lineage (GTDB taxonomy): Bacteria > Chloroflexota > Anaerolineae > Anaerolineales > RBG-16-64-43 > JBEKHT01. The sequence continues at coordinate 98,575 of JBEKXU010000006.1, read as the reverse complement.
GTGGCGGCGATAGGCTCTGCAGGCGTCGATGGCGGCGGACATTGCGTCGGCGGTTGAAAACGTCTATACTTTTCTTCGAGGGCCCGACGGCTTACCGGTTCAAATTCGCCCGAGTCGTGTCTGGCACCTCGGTCTCTGCAGGGTTGGGACGGTTTTCTCGCTCAGGCCGCACTGATTCTGATAGGCTCCGGGGCGCCGGATTGTTTGTTAAGGCAAAGACGCCGCGGGGGGGGTGAAATCGTTGCGGCTTGCCAATGTCCAGCGAACGTCGCGAAGTATCCCTCGAAAGAATGGAGCGCTTCGGATTGCCAAGAGCTGGCCAACGTGCTTTGCGGGACCAATCTTCAACTTTGTTGGCGAGGGGGTCGGTGTGCCTCTGGAGCGGATCCCTTCAGGGGCAGGGCGCCCTCTCGCCAGCGTGCGGAGCGCGATTTCCATGGACCTGCTGCGACACAGGCAAGGCCGTCTCCTCTATGTTAGATAGGTGAAACTCCTGCCGAGATCTGCTCGAAACCGGAACGCATCCATTCCCAGACGCGGGGCCTCGAGAGGGATTTCCCTGATTCGATGCGGCACGGAATGGCGAACGTCCGCACTTGGGCTCATCCCGGCACCCTGGAGGCCGACTCAGGAGAGGCTTCAAGCTAGCCCGCGATGTCAAGGGCTGGTGGTTCCCGCACGAGTAGAGATTGGTGGTTTTCATCCGTCAGGGCGGACTTTGCCGAAAGAGGTGGGAGGTGTCCCATGAATCAGGATTCGTATGGCGACCCGTTCTTGATGACCTTGCGCCAGTTCCAGACGGAGCTCGCGCGCTGCGAGTATTGCGAGGAGAAGCCCTGCACGGCCGCCTGTCCCTGCAATTGCTCGCCCTTCGACTTCATCATGGCCGCGCGCGGGGGACAACCCTCGGATCTGCGGCGTGCCGCCGGTGAAGTCATGCGGAACAACCCTCTAGGGGGTGTTTGCGGCCTGGTGTGCCCGGACCGCCACTGCATGGCGGCGTGCTCCCGGAAGCTGTTCGACGGGGCAATTGACATCCCCAGGGTTCAGGCGACGGTTGTCGAGACGGCCAAGCGGCTTGGCGGGATCCCAACCTTCGCGGACGCCAAGCCCAATGGGAAGGCCGTCGCCGTCGTGGGAGGCGGCCCGGCGGGGCTTGCCGCCGCCGGTTCCCTGGCGCAGATGGGATATGCCGTGGACCTTTTCGAGGCGCGACCGGCGCTGGGCGGAATGATGGCCTTGATTCCCGGCTACCGCCTCGACAGGCACGCGCTGGAGACGGATATTGAATTCGTGCTGTCCTTGGGGAGCATCACCCCGAAGCTGGGCAGGAACATTGATGACCCCCGCCGGCTTCTTGACCAGGGCTACTCGGCCGTGTGCGTCGCGGTCGGACTTTGGGCGCCGATCCGGCTTGGCATCGCGAACGAGGACCTGGCCATCACGATGACGGACCTTCTCTCAGCGCCGGAGGCGTACTCCTTCGCGGGCGATGTGGCTGTCGTCGGCGGCGGGGCCACGGCGCTCGACTGCGCCGTGACGGCCAAGGCCCGCGGGGCCCGACGGGTCGAGCTCTTCATGTTGGAGAAGCTCTCGGAGATGCCCTTAACCGCCAAGGAGCGGAAAGAACTGCTGGACTACGACATTGAAGTCAACAGTCGGATTCGCGTCCAGGGAATCCGGAAGGCAGGGAACTCCGTGGCCGGCATGGACACCGTGAGGGTCCGGCTGCCGGAGGGAAAACCCTTCCACCCGTCCCACATGCAGGACGAGAGCGGAAGCGCTGGCGTCCGGACCGATATCTCGGCTGTGGTCCTTGCCATCGGCATGCGCTCGACGCTGGCGCGGGAGCCAGCCAAGGGAGTGTTCTACGCCGGCGACATGGCCAATGGTCCCACGACGGTCGTTGAGGCGGCCGCGTCCGGAAAGAACGCGGCTCTGCAGATCGACGCCTATGTGCGGGCCCAAGTTGCGCCGGTCATTCCGAAGGCGACCAAGTCGTTCTTCGCCTTGCCCGGGTTTAATCCCGTGCCCGTCTCCTTGGAGACGAAGTTCTTCGGGCGGCGGATCCGTTCGCCATTCCTGCTTTCGGCCTCGCCGGTGACGGATGGGCTGCGACAGGTGACGCTTGCCTATGAGGCCGGCTGGGCTGGAGCGGTCATGAAGACCGCGTTTGACAACGTCCCGATCCACATTCCTTCCGAATACATGTTCACCTTCGGTCCCCAGACTTATGCCAATTGTGACAACGTCTCGGGCCATGCACTCGACCGAGTCTGCCGCGAGCTGGAGCAGCTGGTCAAGAACTGGCCGGACCGGCTCAGCATGGCTTCGACCGGGGGGCCAGTCACGGGCCACGACGAGACCGACGCGCTGGGCTGGCAGTCCAACACAAAGAAACTCGAAGCGGCCGGGGCCATGGGAATTGAGTATTCGTTATCCTGCCCGCAAGGCGGCGACGGAACGAAAGGGGACATTGTTTCCCAGGACGCGGAACTGACCGCCAAAATCATCGAGTGGATCATGGCGGTCGGATCGGCCGAAGTCCCCAAACTGTTCAAGCTGACGGCGGCGGTTACGTCGATCGTGCCGGTCATCCGCGCCATCCGCGAGGTCCTCGCGCGGTATCCCGGCAAGCGGGCGGGCATCACGCTGGCGAATACCTTCCCGACGCTGGCGTTTCGACCTGCGGGAAACGGTCGGGTGTGGGAGGAGGGCATCGTCGTCGGGATGAGCGGGGAGGGGGTTACCCCCATCTCCTACTTGACCCTGGCCAAGGCGGTCCCCGAGGGAATCGTTATTTCCGGCAATGGCGGACCGATGGACTACAAGGCCGCCATGGACTTCCTGGCCCTGGGCGTGGAGACGGTTCAGTTCTGCACGATCGTGATGAAACAGGGGTACGGGATCATCCGGGAACTGGAGTCCGGGACCGCCTTCCTGATGCAGCAGCGCGGCATCCGCTCAGTGCCGGAACTGATTGGGATCACGCAGCCCAAGCCGATCACCGACTTCATGGCGCTGACCCCGGTCAAGAAGATCTCCTCCTTTGACCGCGACCTGTGCGTCTCTTGCGGCAACTGCACACGCTGTCCCTATCTGGCGATCCAGCTGGATGAACAGCACCTGCCCGTTTCGGATCCGGCCAAGTGCGTCGGCTGCTCGATCTGCGCGAAAAAGTGCGCCTTCGGCGCCATCCGCATGCGGGATCGGACGCCGGCCGAGCTCGAGATGCTGGTGGAGAGGTGAGATGAGGCGTGTGCGTGGGAGGACCCTGGCCTGGCCATCGCGCGGAATGGGGCTGGCTCGTGGGCGGAACGGTGGACGGCGAAGGCAGACGGTTCTTATCGGAAAGGACAAGCCATGACAATCCGCTTTGAGAACGGTATTGTGGTCACGCTGGGCAAGGACAATCGCGTTCTGTGGAATCATACGGTAGTGGCTGAGGGCGATCGGATCGGAGCCATCGGCCCGGTGGCGGCGATGAGGTCGCGTTTCCCTCGCGCCGAAGTGGTCGACTGCTCAGGCAAAGTGATCCTGCCGGGCTTCCTCTGCACTCACCACCACTTCTACTCCACCATGGCTCGCGGGATGACCCCTCCCGGTGAGCCGGCCTCCAACTTCGTCGAGATCCTCGAAAGGTTGTGGTGGAAACTGGATCGGGCCCTCTCGGAGGAAGACATCACGTTGTCGGCCCAGGTCCCTTTGGCGGAGTGCATCCGCAACGGGACCACCACGGTCATCGATCACCACGCTTCCCCGTCCTGGAGGAACGGTTCGCTGGACCTGATCGAGAAAGCGGTTCGGGAGGCCGGGCTCCGCGCGTCGCTCTGTTACGAGGTGTCCGACCGGAATGTCCCCGGAGGCGGGATCGCCGAGAATGAGCGGTTCATCCGCAAGACCGGCAAGGGAGATGGGCAGATCGCCGCGATGATGGGACTGCACGCTTCCTTCACCCTCTCCGATGCGACGCTTGAAAAGTGCGTGGGCATTGCCAAAGACGCAGGCGTCGGTTGCCATATTCACGTCGGTGAGGGGGTTGTGGACCGTGAAGACTCCCTGGCGAAGTACGGTGTGCCCACGGTCGAACGCCTGCACCGGCTCGGGGTCACCGGGGAACGCTCGCTCTTTGTGCACTGCGTCCATATTGACGAGGGGGAAATGGACACACTCGCCGGAACGCGGACGAGCGTCGCGCATAATCCCGAGTCGAATATGAACAACGCCGTGGGGGTCCCGAAGGTCCTGACGATGCTGAAGAAGGGCATCCGGGTCGGGTTGGGGAGCGACGGCATGTCTTCGGATATGCAGTCGCAGATGCGCTGCGCTTACCTCCTGCAGCGCCTCGATCAGCATGACCCGCGGGTGGCTTTCGTGGAGGCACCCCAGATGCTGCTTGGCAATAACGCCGCGATCTGCGAGCAGCAGTTCGGCCTTCGCCTGGGGGAGATCGCCGAAGGGTTGCCTGCCGATCTGGCGATCCTCGACTATTTGCCCCCCACGCCGCTGGATTCCAATAATTTTCTTGGACATCTGATCTTTGGAATGGTGGATGCCACCGTGGACACCACCGTGTGCCGGGGCAAGATTCTGATGCGCGGGAAGAAGATCCTGTCTCTTGATGAGGAGCGGATTGCCGCGCGCTCACGGGAGCTCGCGCCGGAAATGTGGCGCCGACTGTAAGGGCCGCGCGCGCGACCGGGGGAAAAGATCAGAGGTACCTTATTTGCCGGGTTTCTCTACGATGGCGCGATCGCAGGCAGCAAGAGTGCCTCTGCTCTTGTCGAAGCTGCTTCGTGCAGGATGATCGTTTCTGCATGGTGGGGCAAGGATTGGAGCCCCTCGACAAGATCGAAGCCATGTTTCGGGCACGGACGCAAGATCCTGGTCCAGGAATCTGCCGGACCCGTCCCTCGAAACAGGCCATCGCCCGGGGGAAGAAAGGCCAGGACGCCAAGTCGCCTACAGCGCCTGGTTGGGCGGATCCTCCTAGAACTGGTTGGCCGCTTGTTAGTCTTTTCTTTCTATCAAAATACCTACAATGGTTTTGTGCCAATGCCGCAGAACCAACTCGAATCATATTTCTCAAACATCTGAACTTCTGAATAACCGGCCCTCAAGAAAAGCTCGCGGAGTTCATGGACGCTGGGGAAGGCTATTTTGATCAATTCTGAAAACTTTTGATTCCGCTTGTCATATTTCCCGCCATTGTATACGCTTCCAATAATAATCAACTTTCCGCCGGGTTTCAAAACACGCAAGATCTCTTGCATGTCCGCGACCAAATCAGGCCAGAAGTTATGGGTGTTCACAGCCGTGACGAGATCAAATAGGCTCCCGGAGAATGGCAAACACGATACAGAACTTTGCTGGATTTCGACGCGGCCCATCTGAACCAATTGCTTGTTGGTCCTACGGGACACCAGGACACTCTCATCGGAGAAATCGATACCGTAGACTTTTCCATTTGCAGCGAGCTTGGCTAACGCATGAACGGTGCCACCCCCGCCACAACCCACATCTAGGATCGTGTCTTGTTTCCCGATCGAGAGATGACTTAACCCCCAGTGGGTTAATTGGTAATGAGAAATGTTCATGGCTCTCATGAGAAGCCTGCCAAGCCTGCCTCCAGGCTTCCGCGCATTTGTCAACCGTTCTTGGGTCAGTTTACTCATGACGTCCATGGATTTGTCCATTGAAAAGTGTTGACTATCCGCGGAACGATTAGGGACGATTACGGCACAGTTCCGAGCAGCCAGCTTCGAGGGCAACCCCGCCAGCCACCGCAGAATCCGGCGTGGAATTAGACTTGCCTCGATACCGATACAATACGCCCATCCTCGTGAGATTCAAAACGCTTGTCGACGCTGGCTTTTCGTTTTTGCACTAAGCGCCCCGGATTCATAGTTGCGGGGTCTTGGCCAGTTTCTTGCATAGCTTGAAAGCATGAACATCGCTGATGTGTTGGCTGAACATAAGCGCTTGCGCGCAGATGCCACCCTCCGGAACGGATCGCTTCTTCGCCACAACTCGCATGTTCTGAGGCTCGGCTGAGTTTCCGGCCGAGGTTGTCGGGCGAGAGGAGGTCGCCCAAAAAGACCCGACCGGCCCCGCCACTCGGAGGAAATCCTTTGGACGCCCTCTGGGCGCATAAGCGTCTGGGGGTCAGCCCAGGGAGGAACCGACGCGTTCCTTTCCCTCGACCCGGGAGGGCTATCCCTGTCTTGCCCCGCACTCGGCGCAGAAGTTGGCATCTGCTGTTAGCTAGGCGCCGCATTTTGTGGAGTACTTGTCCGGCTGGATGGTTCTCCCGCATTCCCGACAGAACTAGACCTTCTTTGCCAGGGGCGCGGAGTAGGTTGGCAGGTGGCGCGGGCTCCGGCCCGCCAGCTCTCATCTTTGACCATCTGTCGGTCAGATTCGGCCACTTTGGAATGCTCCCAGATTACCTCGACCGTCCGGCTGGCCTGTTCGGAAGCCATCTCTACCCCCGTGTCGACCGCGCACTTCTTGCGCAGGCCACAGTGAGTATGCCAGCAGCTCTTGTTGTAGACCCAGGCCGAACAGTGCGGGCATTGGATAAACTCGGGCCTGAGTTCCGCAGCAGCCTTGATGAATGCTTCGTCCCTCGCCTTCTGCCAGAGAGGGCGGCGCACTTTTCGCCTGTTGGGAAGGGCAAATAGGTCGGTCGGATTCGTTTGCCTTCGAACCTCCCCGTTCTGACCTTATGGATCGGCCGCATGGTGCATTTGCGTCCGTTGCGGCGACGCGATATACTCACTCAGTGAGTAGCATGCCTCAATCAGTTCATCATCTCGGGGCTCGCTCGCCGGAATATGCGTTGCTCGGGTTTCTCTACAAGCAGCGGAATCATGGCTACAACCTGCACCAGCTGCTGGCGACCGAACTGGGCCAGGTCTGGCATGTCAGCCAAAGTCAAACCTACACCATCCTGAAACGGTTGGAATCGCAAGGGTATATCTCCTCCACCACCCTGGAACAGCAAAAGCTCCCCCCACGGCAACTCCTGCGGATAACGGCCTCGGGTCGCCGGCGGTTTGAGGAATGGCTGGAAACGCCTTCCGGAAGCAGCGTCCGCGCGATCCGGCTGGAGTTCATCACCCGCCTCTATTTTGCATGGAAACTGTTCCCCGACATGATCCCGGCATTGCTCGAGGCCCAGTCGGCCCAGATCAGCGCGTCTCTCACCCGGCTCGATATCAGTCGGACCGCGGTGGCTCCGGAACAGACTTTCAACCGCCTTGGCCTGGACCTGCGCATTGAGCAGCTCCGATCGGTTCGGGATTGGCTGGCCAGATGCGCTGAGGCCTTTGGATCAAGCACGCATAGGAGAACCACATGAAACGGCTGACACTTCTTGTCCTTCCGGTCATGGCCCTTCTGGTCGCCTGCGGACCGGCGGCGGCAGCGGCACCTGCTCCCGTCACCGTGGCGCCCACAGAAACCTCGATGCTGCCGACATCGTTAGCGCCGACTCAGGCGCCTGAGCCGCGCAGTCTGACCGTCTTTGCGGCGGCTTCGCTTACCGACGCTTTCAAGGAGATTGGGAACAATTTCGAGGCGGCTCATCCCGGGGTCACCGTGAACTTCAACTTCGCGGGATCTCAGATACTGGTCACGCAGATCACGCAAGGAGCGCTTGCCGATGTCTTTGCCTCGGCGGATCATTCGCATATGGACGCGCTGGTGAGCGCTGGTCTGGTCCGGGCGGATACGGCGAAAGATTTTCTGACCAACCAGCTGGTGGTCATTCTTCCGCAGAACAATCCAGCCAACGTGCAGACCTTGCAAGACTTGGCGCGTCCCGGCCTGAAAATTGTCCTCGGGGACGTGACCGTCCCGGCGGGAAACTACGCTCGCCAGGTCCTCGACAGCATGAGCAAGGACCCTTCCTATGGTGCAGATTTCAAGACCAAGGTTCTGGCGAATGTGGTGTCGAACGAGACTGACGTGAAGCAGGTCGTGGCCAAGGTGCAGCTGGGCGAGGCCGATGCGGGCATCGTCTATATCTCGGATGGGATCGCAGCCCCGCAACTGATGACCATTGCGATTCCGGCGAATTTCAATGTGATTGCGAAGTACCCCATCGCACCGCTCATCAAGGCTCCCCAGCCGCAATTGGCCTCGGAATTCATCGCTTACGTTCTCTCGCCAGCTGGGCAGGCCGTGTTGAAGAAGTGGGGCTTCACTCCTGTTGGGCCCTAGGAGCGAGATCCCTTGGATCGTTCTGTGCGGAAACACTTCCTCGACCATAATCCGGGCTGGGTCTTTATTCTGCCCAGCCTGGGATTGGTTGCGTTGCTCGGGCTGCCCCTTCTGGCGCTGGCCTTGCGCGGCATCGGCAGGAATTTCCTCAGCTATGTGCTGTCCCCCCCGGCCTTGTCGGCGCTGAAGCTCAGCCTGCTGACGAGCACGGTTAGTGCCCTCATTGCCCTGGCTACCGGGACGCCCCTGGCATACGTCCTGGCGCGCTGGAAATTCCGTGGCAAGACCGCGTTGGAGTTGCTGATCGATCTGCCCGTGGTGCTGCCGCCGTCCGTGGCGGGATTGGCCTTGCTGATCGCCTTCGGGCGGGAGGGCGTGTTCGGGGTGTGGCTGAACAGCGCTGGCATAGCTCTGCCCTTCACCACGGCCGCCGTCGTTGTGGCGCAGACCTTTGTCTCGGCGCCGCTGCTGATCCGCTCGGCGCACTTGGGCTTTGCCGGGATCGATCGAGAACTGGAAGAGGCCGCCACGGCGGAGGGGGCTAACGATTGGCAAGTCTACCGCTTCATCATGTTTCCCCTCGCGGGACGGGCTGTGCTGGCTGGGCTGATCCTGGCGTGGAGCCGAGCTTTGGGGGAATTTGGGGCGACGCTGATGTTTGCGGGAAATCTGCAGGGCACAACCCAGACCATGCCCTTGCTGATCTACCTGGGCTTTGAGAACGGGCTGGGGGCGGCCATGGCACTGTCCGTGATGCTGGTGGTCGTCTCGGTCGGGCTGCTGGCCGCGATGAGGAGACTGGAACGTCGAAGCGGAGTCGCGACGGGCGGTCGCTAGTTCGCCGCCACGGCCGCATTCGCTTGGCCCGATTCGAAAGATGGCCGTTCCCCGCGATCACTTCGGTTGTCTCTTCTGCACCCCAGATTGTTAACCCTCTCTAGGGAACGGAAAGGGCGGCCAGCCGCGAATCCCGGGCTCGTGAGGCTCAGGCGCGAAAACCACGCGGATTCGTCGTCTTCCCATTCCCGGGTTCGTTCGCTGACGACTCGCAGTGCGGAATTCGTGAAGCGTCGGGCACTGAAAGCCTCGCGGTGGCGCACCGGGAACTCGGAAGATTGCGCTCCGCAAAGGCTGGCTTGGTCATGGAATCGGAGTTTTCGTGCATAATGGGTCGGGACCGTTTCGCCCTCACAGGCCGGAAAGATCACCCAAGAGGGGGAGCCCTTCGGCGCAGGGATCCTGACGAGTGCCATCAAAGCGGCTCCGAAACAAGGGGCGCGGCGGGAGGCGGGATATGAATCGCGTCATCACTTTCGGCGAAATCATGCTGCGGCTCAAGTCGCCCGGTTTTGAACGCCTGTTGCAGTCACCCATCCTGGAAGCCACCTTCGGGGGGGGAGAGGCCAATGTTGCTGCCTCCTTGGCCGGGTTCGGAGAGGAGGTGGCCTTTGTCACGGCGCTCCCCAAGAATGCCATTGGCGAGGCCTGTATTTCCTTTCTTAGAAGTCGGGGAGTGGATACTTCGTTGATCGCACGTGAGGGGGAACGGGTGGGAATCTACTATCTGGAAACGGGGGCGAACCAGCGCCCCTCCCTCGTCCTCTACGACCGGGCCGGATCCTCCATTGCCTGCGCCAGGGCGGACTGCTGGGATTGGGACCAGGTTTTTGAAGGGGCCGCTTGGTTTCACATCACGGGAATCACCCCGGCCATCAGCCAGAGTGCCGCCGATCTTTGCCTTCGGGCCGCTCGAAAGGCTCGGGAGAGGCGAGTCACCGTTTCCTGCGATTACAACTTCCGCGCGAACCTCTGGAAGTATGGGAAGAAAGCTCCGGAGGTCATGCGGGAGCTGGCTTCCCTGGCCGACGTGGGAATAGCCAACGAAGAGGACATTCAGATGGCCCTCGGGGTCGCCCTGCCGGGCGGAGGCTCGGAAGAAGAGATCCGCGCCGGCACCCTCCACGTGGACAAGTACCAAGCGCTTTGCGAGAAGGTCCTGGGAGAATTCCCCAATTTGAAAATGCAAGCCATCACCCTGCGCTCCAGCCGCAGTGCGGACCACAACGGCTGGTCGGCCTGCCTGCACGACCGCGAATCGTTTCTGGTCGGCCCGCAGTTTGACGTCACCGACATTGTGGACCGGGTGGGTGCCGGTGATGCTTTTGCCGCCGGGCTCATCTTTGGTTTGAATTCGGGGAGGGATCATTCGGAGTCCTTGGCCTTTGCGGTTGCGGCCTCCTGCCTGAAGCACTCCATTCCGGGGGACATGAATCGGGTGAGCGTCGAGGAGATCAAACGCCTGATGAGCGGCGAAGCGTCGGGCCGGGTCCGAAGGTAAACGCTTCCGGGCTCGCGGAGGGGTCCACAAAGTCCCTGTCCTCCGGATGCGAATCGGGCTAAGCGGCACGACATTGGGGGAACCGAGGTCCCGCTCTGCTTCGGCGAAACGCTGGAGGCGCCGGCAGGGGGATTGCCCTGGGAGGAACCTGGGGCCGGGCGCGTTCCTAGGCTACCTGGCAGCAGGCGAAAAATGGATCCAAATTGCCGCCCCGTGGAATTGCGGCAGGATGTCGGTTCCGGTCGGGGTGGAGGGCCTAAAGATCGCGCGTCCTCGACAAGCCCGGGCGATGTGCAAACGGCAAGCTGAGAGGGCGGACCATCCAGGTCGCCTCGGTCCGACCGCCTCCCTCGGATGGTTCTTGACTAGGAGTGGACCACGGCTTGCGCGGCCGAGAGCGGTGTGAACTCGAGGCCTTCCTTCCCGCGTTCCACGCGTATCGTCTCCCCTTCATGAAAGTCCCCTGCCAAGATCCTCAGCGCCAGCGGGTCCTGCAGCTCGCGCTGGATCGCCCGTTTGAGCGGCCGGGCGCCGAAATCGGCGTCATAGCCGACTTCGGCGAGATACTCACGTGCGGAGGGGCGCAGGTCAAGCTGAAAGCCGCGCTGGGCAAGCAGGGCGGACACATGGTGGAGTTGGATGTCCACCACCTGCACCAGGTCTTCGCGCCGGAGCGAATGGAAGACGATGATCTCATCGATGCGGTTCAGGAACTCGGGGCGGAAGTGCTCTCGCAGGGCCTGCGAGATCCTTTCCCGCGTGACTTCCCCAGGCTCGCGAGCCGACCAAAGCTCGCTGCCCAGGTTAGAGGTCATGATCACCAGGGTGTTGCGGAAGTCCACCGTGCGTCCTTGGCCGTCCGTCAGGCGGCCGTCGTCGAGGAGTTGCAGCAGGACGTTGAAGACATCCGTGTGCGCCTTTTCGATCTCATCAAAAAGGACCACGCTGTACGGGCGACGGCGGACGGCTTCGGTCAACTGCCCGCCTTCCTCGTAGCCAACGTACCCCGGCGGCGCGCCGATTAGCCGGCTGACGGTGTGCCTCTCCTGGTATTCGCTCATATCAATCCGGACCATCGCCCGCTCGTCATCAAACAGGAATTCTGCCAGGGCGCGCGCCAGTTCGGTCTTGCCCACGCCGGTCGGCCCCAGAAAGATGAATGAGCCGATCGGGCGGTTGGGGTCTTGCAGACCGGACCGCGCGCGCCGGACGGCGTTGGAAACGGCGCGTAGCGCTTCCTCCTGGCCGACGACCCGCTCCCGGAGGCGCTCCTCCATGTGGATCAGCTTCTGGGTCTCGCCCTCCAGGAGCTTGGAGACCGGAATGCGGGTCCAGCGGGACACGATCTGAGCGACCTCCTCGGCGTCGACTTCCTCCTTGAGCAGGGCGCCTCCGTGGGCCTGCAGATCTTTCAGGTGGCGCTCCTCGTCGCCCTGCTTTTTCTCCAGATCGCGCAATGTCCCGTAGCGCAGGCGGGCGACCGTCTCCAAATCTGACTGCCGTTCGGCGCGCTCCATTTCCTGGCGCGCCTGATCAATTTTCTCCTTGGTGGTGCGCAGTTCGGCAATGGCCTTTTTCTCGGTCTGCCAGCGGGTCTGAAGTTCGTGGGACTTCTCCTTCAGATCGGCGAGCTCTTTCTCGATGTTTGCAAGCCGCTGCTGGGAGGCCTTATCGTGCTCTTTCTTGAGCGCTTGCCGCTCGATCTCGAGCTGCATCACCTGGCGGTCCGTTTCGTCCAGCACCTGAGGCTTCGAATCGATTTGGGTCCGCAACCGGGCGGCGGCCTCGTCGATCAGGTCGATCGCCTTGTCCGGCAAAAACCGGTCGCTGATGTAATGCTGGGAGAGGGTGGCCGCCGCGATGACTGCGGAATCCGTGATGCGCACGCCGTGGTGCACTTCATAGCGCTGCTTGAGGCCGCGCAGGATGCTGATCGTGTCCTCCACGGATGGCTCCTCCACGAGCACGGGCTGGAAGCGCCGCTCCAAGGCGGGGTCTTTCTCGATATGCTTGCGATACTCGTCCAGCGTCGTGGCCCCAATCATGTGCAGTTCGCCTCGTGCGAGCATGGGCTTGAGCATGTTGCCGGCGTCCATGGCGCCTTCCGCAGCGCCCGCGCCGACAACGGTGTGCATTTCGTCCACGAACAACAGGATCTCCCCTTCCGATTCGGAAATCTCCTTGAGAACCGCCTTGAGTCGTTCCTCGAACTCGCCGCGGTACTTGGCTCCTGCGACCAGGGCGCCCATGTCTAGCTGAACCAGGCGTTTGTGCTTGAGCCCCTCGGGTACATCCCCGTTGATGATGCGCTGCGCCAGCCCTTCCACAATCGCGGTCTTGCCGACGCCCGGTTCGCCGATCAGAGCCGGATTGTTCTTGGTGCGGCGGGACAGGATCTGGACCGTACGGCGGATCTCCTCATCTCTCCCGATGACGGGGTCGAGCTTGCCCTGGCGGGCCATGGCCGTGAGGTCGCGGCCGTATTTTTCGAGAGCTTGGTAAGTCCCTTCGGGATTCTCGCTCGTGACCCGCTGCGCGCCGCGAACGGTCTTTAGAGCGCCTAGGATGGCTTCCTTGGTGAGGCCGTACTGTGCCAGACGCCGCCCCTCGCTGCTGTCCGTGAGGCCCAGCAGGAGATGTTCGGTGGAAACGTAGTCGTCCTGCATGCCCTTCGCATAACGCTCAGCCGCGGAGAGGACCTCGGCCGTGGGGTGTGCCAGGCCGACCTCCATGCGGTCCCCCTGGACCTTGGTCTGTCTGCCAATCTCGGCATGCAGTTCCTCCTCGAGAGCCTGCGTCCCGCCGGAAACCTGGGTCACAATGGCCGGGACGATGCCGTCCTGCTGCCGAATAAGCGCCAGCAGCAGGTGGATAGGCTCTACGGACGGATGCTGATACTCCTGTGCCAACGCCTGAGAGGCGAGCAGGGCCTCCTGCGATTTCTGTGTGTACTTATCGAGGTTCATCACGTTCTCCTATCCTTCGAAAACTTACGAACTCGAGAGGAGAATAATCCCGGCCCGGACGGGCGGCCGACTAGAAGAAGGGGCGTCGTGCCCCCCGGCAAGGAGCCGCTTGGGATGGGCGGCGTTCTGGGAAGGGACCTGTGTCCTTTTGATGGCGCATGGTCTACCCGTTGTACCCAGTTTTGATCCTAAGTCAAGGGGTTAGCGCTGTCATAGTTATTCCCTGCCAGGGACCCCCGTGGGCTGTTCCCTCGACCTAGACCCCACGGCAGGCGCGGACAGGCGGGGCGAGTTACGCTGGCGGCAGCGGGTCGCCCTGGTGTGAGAAGGGCATACTTGAAGACGCGGACGTTGACCGTGCGGGACTGGCCCTGGAGAACAGCCCCTGGGTATGGCTTGATCGTGGAATGGGCTCCAGGACGGGGCACGCCGCGCATTTTGGACCGACCCCTCGCCTTCCGCCCGGGCTAGAATCACGGGTGATCCCATGATCCGGGCTGGAACCTTTTTCCCACGGTGATGGGCCTTGGGCAGGGCAAGGCTCAGATTGCGACGGGGGGAGGAAATCACGCCGGGGAAGGCCTGACTTCCCTCGCTTTTCGCCGCTGTACACCTTGGAGGCGGTTGAGGTATATGATCCTCTGGGGTTGGGGGTACGCCTCAACGATGGGCTTCTTCGGCCCCCGCCGTGGCTCATGCGGCAGGCAGAACCGTTTCCGGGGCCTGAGAAGGCCTTGGGGCCCCGGTACGTTCCGGCGAAGCCGTGTTGGCTGCTGAGGTCAGGGAAGCGCGCCAATAGCAGGGGCGCGTGACGCCTGCGCCGAGGAAATGCTGAAGGCGGTTTTTTTTCTGCGCCAGGAGGAAGACGAGGTGGAAACCTTCAAAGATCTTGAAGTCTGGTTCGTCACGGGAAGCCAGCACTTGTACGGGGAACAGGCACTGCGCCAAGTGGGGGAAGATTCTCAGAAGATCGTGGAATGGCTCAACCGATCGGGCCACCTGCCTGTGAAACTGGTGTTTCAGCCAGTCCTGGCTACGGCGGAGGCGGTCTCGGCCTTGTGCCAGGACGCCAATGGTGCACGCCAATGCGTGGGACTGGTGACTTGGATGCATACGTTCTCACCCGCCAAGATGTGGATTGAGGGCCTCATATCCCTGCGCAAGCCCTGGCTGGATTTGCACACTCAGTTCCGCCGCGACCTTCCTTGGAGCACCATCGACATGGACTTCATGAACCTGAACCAGACGGCCCACGGCGGCCGCGAATTTGGTTTTATCGCGGCGCGCATGAGGCTGGCCCGCAAGGTGGTGGTTGGCTTCTGGCAGGACAAGGAGACGCTGGCCCGCCTGGAGGCCTGGATGCGAGTGGCCTGCGCCTGGCATGACCTGCAGGGCATGAAGGTGGCCCGCCTGGGAGACAACATGCGCGATGTCGCGGTGACGGAAGGGGACAAAGTGGAGGCACAGATCCGCTTTGGGTTCTCCGTGAACGGCTACGGGCTGGGGGAGCTGGTCCGCCGGGTCCGGGAAGTGTCGGACTCAGAAATCGACCGCCTGGTCGGTGAGTACGACGCCCAGTATGTCGTTGACCGAGACCTGCGTTCCGCCGGCGAGCAGCGCCGGGCCTTGCGGGAGGCCGCCCGGATCGAGTTGGGCTTGCGCGCTTTCCTGGAGGAGGGCGGATTCAAGGCCTTCACCACCACGTTTGAGGACCTGCATGGGCTGGAGCAGCTGCCGGGCTTGGCCGTTCAGCGGCTTATGGCGGATGGCTATGGGTTTGGCGCGGAAGGGGACTGGAAGACCGCTGCGCTGGTGCGCGCGTTCAAGGTCATGTCCAGGGGCCTGCGGGGCGGCACGTCATTCATGGAGGACTACACGTATCATTTGCGGCCGCGCAGCATGAAGGTCCTTGGCGCGCACATGCTTGAAGTGTGCGCCTCCCTTGCCGCGAAAAAGCCGGCCCTGCAGATCCATCCTCTGTCTATAGGAGCCAAGAACGATCCTCCCCGTCTGGTATTCAATGTGGCCTCGGGCATGGCGCTGAACGCTTCCTTGATTGACCTTGGAAGCCGGTTCCGCCTTCTGGCCAACAAAGTCGAGGTTGTGCCACCGGATGAACCGCTCCCCAGACTACCGGTGGCACGGGCGGTCTGGAAGCCGCTCCCCGATTTGAAGACCGCAGCCGGTGGCTGGATCCTGGGGGGCGGGGCCCATCACACCGCCTTCAGCCAGGCGCTCACGGCCGAGCATCTCGAGGACTTCGCTGAGATCGCGGGGGTGGAGTTCCTGTGCATTGACGAAAACACGCGGCTGCCCGACCTGAAGAAGGAAATCCGCTGGAATGAGGCTTACTACTATTTGAGCGACGGGATCAAATAGAGTTGATCCTGCGGGGAAGACCCGACAAGGAAACCGGTTAAGAAGACGGGTCGGCCCCAGTCCAGGTCGCTCGCCGACCGGAAAGATCGTGCCGCGGGGCCCAGATGGGCACTCCTGCGTTTGGGCGTGGGCCTTGGCGCAGGCCCGGTCGGCTGGCGACGGAATGCGGTGCCGTCTCCGTTCTATTCCTTGTACTGCCGCCCGGAGGACCTCAACGCTGAGGAGACTGGAGGTCCATCGTCGGTCATAACGATTGAAGGGGATCGCGAGCAAGACCGCATGCCGATCTTGGGATAAACCGTTCGCCGACAGGGGCCGGAGGCCTTGATGTCGGCCATAGCGGGGCTTGGCCATGGGCGCTGGGCCGCATAAGGGCCGGAACCCGGCGCGCTGCGACATCCTCCGCATGCGATTGGGCGTTCCGCTGTGCTATACTCCTGCGCTAGCCCGGGGAAAGCGCCCCAGGCGTGCGATCAGGATGCGAGTTCTGGGAGCGCGACCTCAGGGAGGGGGAAACCTTCCCCGCCAGGGGTGATGAGTCCCACTGATGGGACACCGAGGAAAGGAGATCCTATGCTGGGCCAAGCGGTTCAGGACGCGATCAACGAGCAGATCAAGAACGAGCTGTACTCGGCTTATCTCTACGTGTCGATGTCTGCCTTCTGCGAATCGGGCAACTACCCCGGCGCGGCAAAGTGGTTAACCGTCCAGGCCAAGGAGGAAGTGGGTCATGCGATGAAGTTCTACCGCTATATCCACGACCGGGGTGGGCAGGTGATTCTCCAGGCCATCAACCAGCCGCCCACGAAGTTCCAATCCCTGCTTGCGATCTTCCAGCAGGCGCTTGAGCATGAACGCAAGGTGACCGGGATGATCAACCACCTGTATGAGGTGGCTGCCAAAGAGAACGACTATGCCACCCAGGTGTTGCTGCAGTGGTTCATCAACGAGCAGGTCGAGGAGGAAAGGAACGCCAGCCAAAACGTTGACCAGCTGACCAGGGCAGGTGATCACCTTCCTGTCGTGCTGATGGTCGATGCGCGGCTGGGTGAGCGCGGGAAATAACTCTCACTCCCGGGGAGAATTGTAGCCAGGGAAGAGGGTGCGATCCGTCCTGTCCACCTGAGGTGCTAGGCGACTGAGCTGGCGGCTACGGCTTGTGAACCGAGGTCTCCAGAGTGCGTGCCATGATCTCTTCTTGCTCTTGCCTCTTGAGGCCTGGTTTGGCCTTTCGGGACCGCGGGCTTGGGGCGGCCTCCTCCGGGCGCGCGCCCTGACGCGCTCTTTCGAATGCGATCTGCATGGAAGTCATAGGAGGTTCCTGGGGAACCTCCGCAGGCTCGAGCTCGGGCTCGGGCTTCTTCTCAAGGGCCTTGAGGCTGAGCTGGATCTGCTTCTTCTTGGGAAGGACGTCCAGGACCAGCACGTCAATTTCATCGCCGACGTGCAGGAGGTCGGCGGGATTCCTTACGTAGTTGCTGGACAGTTCGCTGATGTGGAGCAGGCCGGGCCGCTCCGCCCCGACCTCGACGAAGACG
Source organism: Anaerolineales bacterium (assembly GCA_049511715.1). Lineage (GTDB taxonomy): Bacteria > Chloroflexota > Anaerolineae > Anaerolineales > RBG-16-64-43 > JBEKHT01. The sequence continues at coordinate 81,128 of JBEKXU010000006.1, read as the reverse complement.
CCGAATTTCTCCAACCGGACCACGGTTCCGTGCACGGTCATGCCCTTCTTGAGCTCATTCCAATCGTAGGCCAAGGGCTTGACCATCGTCAGCTCGAGCTTGCCGCTGGTGGGGTCGACGGCTCGGACCCAGACGGTGACCGCTTGGCCGACCTGGGCCGCTTCGCCGACCTTGTTTACCGGCTCGTGACGAAGCCCTGAGAGGTGGACGAACCCTTCCTTATCCGCTCCCACATCCACAAACGCACCGTACAGATCAACGCGAGTGATCCGGCCTTGGAGCTCCATCTTGGGTTTGAGTTCGTGGAGCGCGACTCGGCTGGCTCCCTGTGGGGACCCGTCTCCCATAGGCACCTCTCCTTGCGCATCGGAATTGTGTCTTGCGCTACAGCGGGGGTCTGGTTGAACAAACTCTTGGGCTGGAGGCCACCGGGCGGATCAGGACAAGCCCAAATCGATCGACCGCGGACCCTGCGGGTAGCACTTGCCTGACTCCCGATCGAGGGGCGCCGGCGCTTCGCGGCCGCCCTCTGAGCTGAAACCCGGGCGAGGCCGCACCGCCAACGATCAGCATTGCGCGCCCTTTGTGATCGGGCCCCCAGGCACGGGCATTTTACCTCAGGGGAGGCGGCCCGACAAGGGCTTCAGGTTTGGTCGCTGTTCTCGAATCGTTTAGAATGGCAGGGGCTCGAAGAGAAACGGCGGGAGCCGCTCGCGGAGAATGGAGGGCCTCCCGTGGAGGACAATCCGATTGGACCGTCCCGCTCGCGAATGGCCGCCCAGGAGGTTCTTGAAACGAGGGCATGAAATGGCTGGCGGGGGCCCCGCATCCAGAGGCCTTTGGCTTCCGCTCGTCTTCGCGAGGGGAGCCTGGGATCCGGGATAGAAGGAAGTCGACAGGATCAGGTTGATTTGATCCTGCGGACCCGGGCGTGGGAAGGCGAGATCACGAGGATCGTGCCCGTCGCGAGGTGAGGCGCGCGGATAATGCCTGAACTTCGAGCAGGCTCGGCGGACAAGAAGGAGCGTGGCGATCGCCAGGTGCCGCTCCAGGCGGCGGAGTTTCTTGAGTCCGCGCTCAAGTCCGAAAGGACCCGGGAGAACTATCGTTGGGCCCTCGTGGCTCTGCAGGAATTTGCGGCCCAGACCGGTTACGGGGGCGCGGGACCTTCGCGGCCGCTGGCTCCAGCCGGAATTCGGGACGACCTGCTCGTATCCTTCCTGGATTGGCTCCGTTCCAAGCGCCGGTACTCTCCGGCCACGCTGGCCTTGTACGTGGCCGCTGTCAAGCGCTACCTCGGATGGCTGTACGCGCGCGGGAGATTGCCCCCGGCCTTCCGGCTGGATCAGGCCCGGGAGAAATTGAAGGAGGAGACCCGCGGCGGAGCGCTCCGCTATGCTCCCCGTCATCCCGATCCCAGCTTGGCTTCCATCCTGGCTTTCTACGACGGGCGGCCCCTGCCGTCTGCGCGGAATCCCGCTTCGAAAAGGGAGCGGCTGGTTATCCTTCGCAACCGCGCTGCCGTCCATACGCTCTACTCATCCGCCGGACGGGCGAGCGAGGTCGCGCAGCTCGACTGTGCGGGCGTGGACAAGGGTTACGCCACCACGGTCGAGGTGCGCGGAAAGGGCGGAAAGCTGCGCACGCTGATTCTCACGCAGGAAGCGCAGTATGCCATTCGGGAGTACCTGGCTGAGCGGGAGCGCCAAGGCGAGGATCTGGGAGGCAGGACGGGTCGGATGGCTCGGACGGGTTCCGCTCCTCTGTTTGTGAGTCATGGCCGAGGGAAGAGAGCCTGCATCTCGCGAACGACGCTCTGGAGAATCGTCGCAGAGGCCGCCCGCGCTTTGGGACTCAAGCCGGGCAGCGGCCCCCACGCCTTCCGGCATTTTCGCGCTCAGTCCTTGCGGGATGAAGGCATGGATCTGGGCCTGCTGCAGGCCATGCTGGGTCACTCGAGCATTGAGACCACTCGGCGGATCTACGCGCCTCAAACCAGCGTGAGCCAGCTGGTCGATGCGCTCTCGACGTACGGGATCTCTGCCCGTGAGGCGGCCCGCAGGGCCCGGAAGGTGATCCCCGGCGAGGCGACGGGGACGGCCGCACCACCTTCCCGGTCCAAGACGAAGAAAGGGTCTTCCTGAGTCCGGATGCGGTGGAGGGCGGCCCGGTGCGAGGCGCCTGGGTCGACCGGCCGCTCCGAGGTGGTTGGGCTTGGACAGAATCGCAGGGTCGTCCCTTGTGGAAGAAATCCGGAGGCACTGGCCCGGCCCGGCCGAGTTGGCGCCGGGCGCGAAGGTCGTCGTGGGGGTATCGGGCGGACCGGACAGCTTGGCTTTGCTCAGCCTGCTGAAGGATCTCGGCCATCCGCTGGTGGTGGCTCACCTGGATCACGGTCTCCGTCCAGAGAGTGAGGCCGAGGCAGAGTTTGTCCGCCAGCTCGCGTTCGAATGGGGCCTGCCGTGCGTCATCGGGCGGGAGAGGGTGGCTGACTGGGCGAAAGAGCATCGCCAGTCCGTCGAAGAGGGGGGCCGAGTTCTTCGGTATCGCTTCCTGGTGCGAGTGGCTCTCCAGGTCGACGCGAAGTGGATCGCCGTGGGACATACTGCGGATGACCAGGCCGAAACCGTCTTGATGCATTTCCTGAGGGGGAGCGGCTCGGAGGGGTTGAGGGGGATGGCGATGGTTCAGGACCTGGGAGTGTGGGTAGAGGGCCTGGACCCCGGACGGGTGTTTCTTGTTCGTCCCTTGCTGAAGGTAACGCGGGAGCAGACCGAGGCTTACTGCCGGGAGCGGGGATTGGTAGCGCGGCGGGACCCTACCAATCTGGGTCCGGCCTACCTGCGCGGGCGGATGCGGTCCGATTTGCTGCCGGCCCTGAAGAGATACAACCCTCGGCTTCGCTCGGCCCTCTGCCGTCTCGCGGATGTGATGGCCGGCGAGGTCGAAGTGATTGAAGCGGAAGTGGATCGCGCTTGGCTCCAGCTGGGAGTGGGTGTCAGCCCGGACCAGGTCTGGATCCCGCGGAAGGAATTCCTGGCGCAACCCATAGGGATTCGCCGGGGTCTCGTCCGGCGAGCCTGCCGAGGTCTCTTGCCCGGCGTCCGTGACCTGGCGTACCGTCACGTCGAACAGGCCCTTGAGTTCTCCCAGCATCCTTCCCAGACCGGTCGAGCGGAGATTTGTCAAGGCCTGGGGCTGCGCTTGTCCGGCGACTGTCTCATCCTGCAGCGGGAAGTGCCGGGGGTGCGGCCTCTGCCCGATTGGACAGGGGCGGAGGTCCCACGGCAGGGACGGATCCGGTTGGAGGGGCTCGAATGGGTGATCGAGGCGCGGTCGGTCCGGCAGTGGGACTGGCGGCGAGTCCAAAGCGGCGCGGGCCGCTGGGAGGCATGGTTGGATCGCGACCGCGTGGAGGGGAATTTGACCGTTCGCGTGCGGGCGCGAGGGGATCGATTCCGCCCCCTGGGGATGGACCAGGAGGTCCGTCTGGGCGACTTTCTTTCCGCCCATCACCTGCCTGCCGACCTGCGGGATCGATGGCCTCTGATCTGTGACGGCTTGGGGATTGTCTGGATCCCGGGCCTTCAAATCGGCGAGCGCCCGAAGCTGCGCCCGGTGACCCGGCAGGCGCTGCATCTGCGGGTCTGGCGGGAGGGATGAGGTCCCGTCCGTTGCCCGCAGGAGGACGATCGAAGGGCGCGGCGCTCGCCCTGGTGGGCACGTTCTGCTGGTCCACGACCTCGATCATCCTGCGGACCCTTCTCTCCGACACGGCGATTGCGCCGCTGACTCTCGCGGCTTGGCGCGACGTCGCCGTGGCGCTGGCCCTGGGCGCGGTCCTGACCCTGGCCCAGCCCAGAGCACTGAAGATTGGCACGAGCGATGTTCCTCTTCTGATTCTGCACGGGGGGCTCGCTCTGGCGGCGATGAACGGGCTCTGGGTTTTCTCTGTTGCCTTGAACGGAGCCGCTCTCGCGACGGTCCTGGTGTATGTGGCCCCCGCCATCAACGTGCTGATCGGATGGCTCTTCCTGGGCGAGGGAATCAGCGGTTGGAGGGCGGCCGCCGTCGGTCTGGGCCTTGGCGGGGTGGCCCTGATTGCGGTGGTCGGCAGCCGCCCGGAGGGGGGCCTGGGCGCGGGAGGCATTCTGGTCGGGTTGGGGGCCGGTGCGGCCTTCGCCCTGTTTGGCCTGACCGAGAAGATGGCCTCCAAGAGGTTGGCCAACACCTGGACAGGGACCTTCTACGGGTTCGTCTTTGCGGCCGCGGCTCTCCTGGTCGTGCAGGCGCTGGCTCATTCTCGCGGGTACCCCCTCGAGGCGCGTGATCTGGCGGGTCTGGCGCTGCTCGCGCTGCCGACCTTGCTGGGCTATGGGCTCTTTTCGGCCTCGCTGAGGTACCTTTCGCCAACGGTCGCCAGTCTGGTGGCTTCGCTGGAGCCGGCCCTTACGGCCGTGCTGGCCGTCACTCTCCTGGGAGAACGGATGCTGCCGGGGCAGTGGATCGGCGGAGGACTTATACTTGGAGGAGTTTTCCTGACCCAGGTGGCGCCCCCGGAACAGGGAGGGCCGGCGGTGCCCGAGGCTCCCGAGCCGCTCCTGTCTCTGCCGCGGGAAGACCCGCGCTCGTGAGCGCTCAGCGGGGCCCCAGAAGAGGGCCAATCTTGCTGGAGGAGGAATCTCATGTCGATCCGGTTCTGGAGAAAACGCCGCAGCCGCTTCCTTGACCTGTTGGTCGAGCAGGCCAAGTATGCTGTGGCCGGTTCGGAAGCCCTGATGGAGTACATGCGCAATCCCAGCGAGGAGACGGCCCAGCAAGTGTCGCGAATTGAGACCGCCGCGGACGAGACCCGACGGATTCTGATCGACGAACTCAACCGAACGTTTGTGACGCCCTTCGATCGCGAGGACATCTATTCCTTGTCCTTGACGATTGATGATGTGCTCGACTACGCGAACACGACGGTCGATGAAATGCTAATCCTGAAGGTGGAGCCTAACCCCTACCTGCAACGGATGGCCAGCCTCCTGGCCGATGCGGCGCGGGAGCTCTACACCGCAGTCACCGAGCTCATCGACCATCCGCATGTCGCTTCGGATCATGCCGTGAGGGCCAAGGCGCTCGAGAACCGGATCGAGAGCGTCTACCGGGAAGCCTTGGGAGCCATGTTCAACCAGACGGTCGACCTGGAGCACGTCGTGGCCATGTTGAAGCTGCGCGAGATCTACCGCCACTTGTCCAACGCAGCCGATCGGGGCGATCAAGCGGCCAACACGATCAGCGATATCGTCGTGAAGCGAGTCTGAGCCGAGCGCTTGCGGTCCCCCTGAGCGAATCGAGAGGAGCAGCCCTGCCCGGCTGCTCCTCATCTTTTTTGTGGCGGTGCCCAATGGTTCTTCACCGGCCTGGCAGATCCGGCTGGTCCGGCCGGGTTCACTTTCTCCTCGACCTCTTGGCCGCCCTGCGCCCCGAGGCTTTCTTTGCCGGGGCCTTCTTTTTCGCAGCCTTCTTTGCGCTCCTCTTAGCGGGAGCCTTGCGGGCGGCCTTCTTGGCCGGCCTCTTCTTGGGAGCTGCGGGCGCGCGGGCTGGCTCTTTCTTAATGAGCGGCGCCGTCGGGGTCACGGCCGCAGGGGGAGGCGGGGTCCAGGGGGAAGGGGGAATCATTGGAGAGGGCGGGGCCGCCGGAGGTTGAGGAGGATATGGCGGCCTTTGAACCTCGGGCCTGAATGGCTGTCCCGGCTCGGGCTTCGGGCCTCCAACGGGGGAGAAGGGAGGTTTCTCGCTCATGGCAATCCTTTCCTCCATAGTGCTGGCTGTGGGGCGAAGGTCCGGCGGAGTGGCCAGGACACCTGCCGGAACATGGCGCCGGAGTTGATCGACAGGGATCTTGAGTGCCTTGCGGCACCGCGGGCAATGTTCGAGATGATGCCTGGCGTTCGCCTCATCGGCAGCCGCGAGGGCAGACGCAACTGCTTCGGAGCTCATCTGGAAGGCCCAGCCGCAATACTGGCACCGCCACGAAAACGCAGACATCCCTGCCTCCTATTCGTCTTCACTATACACATTTTTCGAGGATTTGCAACATTGGGGATGAGGATCGCGGCTCACGTCCGCGCCGCTCCCTTCCTCGGTGAGGCCTCATCGGTTTCCTCGGACCGAAGGCTTTGCCACTCGGCCCGCGAGGCGACGAGAATGCCCGCGAGGATCAGGGCCGCCCCGGCCAGCTTGAGCGCGCCCGGCGTCTCATCCAGGAAGAGGTAGGCCAGGAGAGTCGCGCCGATCGGTTCGCCCAGGACCGCGATGGTGACGAATCCGGCGCTCAGGTAGCGCAGGGCCCAATTGAAAGACGTGTGACCCAGGAGCTGCGGGATCATCGCCAGCAGCAGAATCCAGAGGTAGGCCGAGGGCAAGTACCCGGCCACCTTCAGTCCGGCGGCCGGAAGGGAAAGCATCAAAAGGAGCGCCGCCATTCCGTAAGAGAGGAACACGTAGGCGCGAAGGGAGAGGGTCGGCCGCAGACGGCGGCCAAGGAGGAAGTAGCCCGCCGCCATGAGGGCGCCGGCCAGCGCCAGGCCATCTCCAAGAATCGGCCTGGAAAGGATCTGCCCCGCAGACCCGGGGCAGGCCCAGCAGCCGGTCGACAAGCAGGCGTCGGAGAGGGCGACGCCCACACTTCCCAGAAGAGCCAAGCCCATGCCGAGGACGGTGGCGCGGCGCGGCCGCTCGCGAAACAGGACGAAGGAAGCAAGCAGGACCCACAGGGGCGATGTGCTCACCAGGACGACCGATGAGGCCACGGTGGTGAACTGCAGCGAGGTCGTCCAGGTTGCAAAATGGACGGCCAGGAAAATTCCGGAGGCGAGTGCCAGCCACAGTTCCCTGCGTGGCAGGGTCCGCAGCTCCTGCCGGTCGCGAGCCAGCACGACCGGGGAAATCGCCAGGGCCGCCAAGGCCAAGCGTCCGGCCGCAATCACCAAGGAGGGCGCCCCCAACGCCTGGGCGAATCGGGTCATGAGGGAAGCGGTCGAGATGGCCGCGATCCCGAGGCTGATGACGATCCAGGCGGTGGCTGAGCTGGGGCGGTTCCTCTCAGGGCTCACCGGGGTACCTTGGAAGAGATAAGTGGCGGGATGATTTTGCTTGACAATGTGGGTCGGAAAAGATACAATGCCCCTCCTAAGGCCCGTTTGCCCGGGGAATCTGCAGGCGGGATGATCGTATCGGAATCCCTCGGAATCGGTCAAGAGGGTCGGGTTTCTTTCGACAAGGAGACAAACCATGCCACACGAACTCCCCCCATTGCCGTATCCCTATGAGGCGCTGGAGCCCTACATCGACGCCCAGACCATGCGGCTTCATCACGATCTTCATCACAAGGCGTACGTCGACGGCCTCAACAAGGCCGAGGCGATGCTGAAGGATGCGCGCGCCAAGGGCGACTTTGCGCTCGTCAAGCACTGGGAGCGCGAGTTGGCCTTTCACGGATCCGGGCATTTCCTGCACTCCATGTTCTGGCAGATCATGGCCGCGAACGGCAAGGGGGGCGGGGGCAAGCCGGGCGGGGACCTGCTGAAGGAGCTCGAAGAATCGTTTGGATCTTTCGATGCGTTCAGCAAGCAGTTCAGCGCGGCCTCGGGGGCGGTGGAAGGATCGGGCTGGACTCTGCTGGTCGTGCAGCCCTCCAAGAAGCACCTGGAGATTCTCACCGCCGAGAAACACCAAAACCTGACCCAGTGGGGGGCGATCCCCATCCTGATTCTCGACGTCTGGGAACATGCCTACTACCTCAAGTATCAGAACCGCCGAGCCGAATACATTCAGGCGTGGTGGAACGTGGTCAACTGGCCGGAGGTGGCGAAGCGCTTCGCGGTGGAGTTCAGCAAGTAGCTCCCGGTCGCGGTCGGGCCGGGCGGAGGTCAGGAGAGGCCGTTCCCGCGGAGGGGCGGCGGGAACCTGTCGATCGAGAGGAGATCCCAGCATGACGCACATCATCACCAGTCTCTGCTTGCGCGATGGGGGCTGTGTCGACGTTTGTCCGGTGGAGTGCATTATTGCCGGCAAGCCTCAAGACCAGTGGCCTTGGTACTACATCGATCCCGAGACTTGCATCGACTGCGGAGCCTGTGTCCCGGAGTGCCCGTTCGGGGCGATCTTCCCCGAAGATGAGGTGCCGGTCGGGTACCAGGCCAAGGGGGGTGAGCGGGTCAGCCGTCCCGAGGGCAGCTCCGTCTACGAGGGGAACAATCACAACGGAGAGTCGGTGCACATTGACCACACGGTCGTGCTCAATCCGGGGCAGGTGGTGGACCTGCGCCCCGACAGCGAACCCAACTACAAGTTCTTCAAGGAGGGCCCCGGATACTCGGCCCGCTGAGGGACCGGGGGACGAAGACGGGAGCCGAGCCGGCTCCCGTCTTTTTGTCGTCCGACCGGGTCCGGGAGAACGAGGAGAGTCCTCATGAACGGATTTCGAGTGGAGCGCGATTCCCTGGGCGAGGTGCGCGTCCCGGCCGGGGCGCTCTACGGCGCTCAAACGCAGCGGGCGGTGGAGAATTTCGCCATCTCGGGGCTGCGCCCCTGGCGGGCCTCGATTTGGCCGCTGGGGGTGATCAAGCGCGCCGCGGCGGAAGTGAACGGGAGTCTGGGCCTCCTGAGCGCGGACAAGGCCGCGGCCATTGCCCGGGCGGCGCAGGAGGTGATGGACGGGCAGTGGGACCGCGAGTTTGTCGTCGACCCGTTCCAGGCCGGAGCCGGTACCAGCCATCACATGAACGCCAACGAGGTCATCGCCAACCGCGCCACACAGATCCTGGGCGGCCAATTGGGTGAATACCTTGTGCACCCAAACGACGACGTCAACATGGCGCAATCTACCAACGATGTGATTCCGACCGCCATCCGCCTGGGCTGCTTGTGGCGGCTGGATGAGCTGCTGTCCGCGTTGAAGGGGCTGCAGGGAGCCCTCGCTCAAAAGGCGCTGGAATTTGACGACATCGTCAAGTCCGGCCGCACGCACTTGCAGGACGCGGTTCCCGTGCGGCTCGGCCAGGAATTTGGGGGATATGCGCAAGCCGTAGGACGGGATGCGGAACGGATCGAGCGCGCGGCGGAGGGCTTGCGAAGGCTGGGGATCGGAGGCACCGCCGTGGGGACCGGGCTCAATGCCCATCCCCAGTACCGTGCGCGGATGATTGAGAAACTCAAGGAATGCAGCCGGCTGCAATTGGCGGCGGCCGATGACCTTTTTGAGGCGATGCAGTCCCAGGCCGACGCGGCGCACTTTTCTGCCTCGCTTCGGACCCTGGCCCTGACCTTGATCCGCATAGCCAATGACTTGCGCCTGCTCGCATCCGGGCCAGCCACTGGGCTGGGGGAAATCGTCTTCGCTCCGCTGCAGCCTGGCTCCTCGATCATGCCGGGCAAGGTCAATCCGGTGATGGCCGAGATGCTGGACCAGGCCATGTACCACATTGTGGGCGGCGACACCACCGTGGCGATCGCCAGCCAGGCGGGCCAGCTGGAGCTCAACGTCATGATGCCGGTCATTGCCCACAACCTTTTTGAGATGATGCAGGTGATGATCGGGGCGGTGCGGGCTTTCAGCGAGCGGGGGCTGCGGGGGCTGCGGGCGGATCGCCAGCGCGCGGAACAATGGCTCGCGCGTAACGCCATTGTTGCCACGGCGCTGAATCCGCTGATTGGCTACGCGGCGGCGGCCGAACTGGTCAAGGGCGCGCAGGCCCAGGGGCTCACCGTCTCCGAAGTCGCGGTCGCGCAGGCCAGGCAGGGCCGGCTGCGGAATAAAAAGAGCGGGGAAACGGTTTCCGCCGAGGAGGTGGAAAGCGCCTTGGGGAACCTGCGCCGGATGACCGAGGGCGGGATCCAGTCGGGCGAAGGCGGGACCCCATGAGGGAAGAGCCCGGCCAGCGAGTGTTGCGCCTGCGCCGCCAGCATCTGGCCGAAATGAAGCGCGCGGTCGTTGGCGCCGCCCCGGAGGAGGCCTGCGGGCTCGTCCTGGGCGTCGCCGATCGGGGGTGGCAGGTGGTGGCGATTGAAAATGTCCTCCATAGCCCAGGCCGCTTCCGGCTGGAGGGGACGGCTCAGGTCAGGGCCATGGTTGAGGCTGAGCAAAAGGGGTGGCAGCTGGTTGGGGTGTTTCATTCGCACCCGGCGGGACCGATCCATCCCTCGCCGACGGACTTGGCGGAGGCTGCCTATCCGGAGGCTATTTATTTGATCTGGGCGCCGGGGCCCTCGGGGGGATGGGAATGCCGTGCCTTCGAGCTGCTGGGGGATTGGCTCGGTGCGGGGGCGAGCCGCTTTGTGCCCGCGCGGCTGGTGAGCGAGGAATAGGGCCTGCGGGAGGACGCTTTGGCCCTGGCCTAGATCCAGGTCACCAGGAGGCCCAGGGCGAAACCAGCGGCCAAGGCGATGCCGGCCGGGCGCAGGTACTTTCGAACCGAATAGAACCCCGTGAGTGCTCCCTCCGCCGCCCTGAGCAGGTAGAGCTGGGCTTTGAGCCAGGCAAGTTCCAAGTTGATCATGTCTCTGCCTCCTTACTTGGAAGTGCTGATTCGCAAAATCTGACCGCGTTCGTCCGCCACCACGCGAACCTGGCGGGGAAGCACGGCGCCGCTTTGAGTTCGCACCTTGCCTCGGTAGGTGAGGGCATACTGGGTCCGCCCTCCGCCGCCGGACTGGGTGGTCAGGCTGGGAGCTACCCCTCGCAGTTCAGGGTACTCCCGGTACACCCTCGCGCTGATCCGTTCCATAATTTGAGAGGATAGGGCCATGGTCATCAAGCCTTTCCCGTTCGGACCAGGGGATCGCTGCTGGTCGAGGCCAGGGCCTCCTCGAGCCCCCGGCGGCGACGGCGGATGAAGGCCGGGACGTCCAGGTCTTCTTCTGCCGAGGGGGGTTGGACCCGGCGGCTGAGCGGCGCGGGAGCCGGATTGGTCTCCAGCGGCTGCGCCCGCGGTGCTCCCTGGCCAACCGTGGTGGCTTGCAGGAGGACGTGGGAGGCGCCGGCCAGCACGCTTCCCAGCGGCTGGCTACCCACGCCGGTGACGACAATAATGGCCTGGACGCGCCCGCTCATGCCCGGATCGATGGCTGCCCCGAACACGATCTCCGCGTCCTTGGCTCCGGCGGCGTGGATTTCCTGCATGGCTTGGTGCACTTCCAAGAGCTCCAGGTCTTCGCCCCCGGTGAAGTGAACCAGGATTCCGGCCGCGTGGTCCAGGGACCCGATCTCGAGCATGGGATTGCGCAGCGCGGAGCGGACGGCGGACACGGCCTTCTCTGGCCCGCTGCCCTGGCCGACGGCGAAGTAGGCTCCCCCCGCAAGCTGCATCAGGGCTCGAACATGGGAGAAGTCGACGTTCACGAGTCCCGGCCGGGTGATCAACTCGGTAATGGCCTGCACGCCCTGGCGGAGGACATCGTCCGCCAGCCTCAAGGCCACGTCAAAGCTGGTCTGCCGCGGGGCGACCTGAAGCAGCCGGTCGTTGGGGATCGTGATCAGGGTGTCGCAGTATTGGCGCAGCCGCTCCATGCCCGCTTCGGCGATCTGCGCCCGTCGGCGTCCTTCAAAGGAGAAGGGCAGGGTCACGATCGCGATCACGATCGCGCCCCCGCGGCGCGCGATTTCCGCGGCTACCGGGATAGCGCCGGTTCCCGTGCCGCCGCCCAAGCCGCAGGTCAGGAAGACCATGTCGCTGCCGGCCAGCACGGCGGCCAGTTCCTGCTCGCTCTCCCGCGCGGCCGCCTCGCCGACATCCGCCATTCCTCCCGCGCCCAAACCACGGGTCGTGTGCGGACCGAGGGCGACCTGAACCGGAGCCAGGCAGGCGGCCAGCGCCTGCCGGTCCGTGTTGCAGGCAATGAACTCGACACCTCCCAATCCCAGTTCAATCATCCGGTTGATCGCATTCGATCCTCCGCCGCCCAGCCCGACCACCTTGAGCACGGTGGCTCCGGGGGCCAAAGCCTTATCGGGGGGGGTTGCGCCAAAGTCGCGGTCTGGGGATCTCCCCAAGGATGCGTTCGTCATGAATCCCTCCGCTCATCGGACGATCTCAGCGGCTCGACCAGGCAGCCGGCGATCTGCAGGCGCTCCAGCAGGTCCATCGGCGTCCGGTCGCCTAAGACCGTGACGCGCTCGGCCTGCAGGGCCTCCTCAATCGAATAGCCGCAGGTGGGCCGAAAGGTGCGCAGGTAGTCCTGGACCGACTGCCAGGCGGCTGGAGCGAGCTCTTCGGCCTGGGGGGGAATCAGGAGGTAATGCTCGAACCGCTTGCCTGCTGGCGCGGACGGGGCCGGGGGCACCTCGCCGGGGAGCCCCTTCAGGCTATCGACCACCGGCAAGGTGGTGCCGTCGGGACGGAACCAGGCCTGGTCCGCAAAGGGGCTGTCCTCTTCCGCGGCCAGCAGCCAGAAACTCACGTTCTGGAGCCAGGGTGGGAGCCTGCCCTTGCGAGCTTGGTGGGCGATCTGCAGATTGATCTCGGCGTGGCGCTGGGGATGGGCCGGCGGGAAGTTGGGGTCAATGCAGCTGTGGAGCACGGAGCCCCCGCGGATCATCACGATCGGTCGCGGTTCGCCCAGATGACGCTGGAGGATTTCCTCGGTCCACTCGAACCCAAAGAAGCCGCGCTGGTCTTCACATCCCGGTGGGGAAAGGTAGGGGCGGGCCTTGGGCCAGCGTTGGGATCCTCCTCGGCCCCAATCCCAGGGGCGGTTGAAGGCCCAGGCGTCGACGGCGAACTCCATGACCCCGAGCAGAGCGCCCTTGCCGCGCCGCTTGATGGAAGTCAGGGCGGCATCGAGAAAGGCCAGATCCCAGTAGTCGCCCCCCGGATAGAGGGGAGGGAAAAGCGGGGTCAGCCCTTCCTCTTGTTCCAATTCGGCGATCGGAAGAAAGACATCAAGGAACTGCTCTACGGGGGAAGCCCGCGACCATTGGCCCGGCCGCCAGGAATCCTGCTGGTTGGGAGCTGAGAACAGCGCCAGGTAGCGTACACCCCAGCCTGCGTAGCAGCGGAAGAGAAGGCGCAGTTCGGGGCCCAGGGATCGAATGGGGCTTTCCGGAATGTGCAGGATCGGCTCGATCCCCGATTCGCGGAGGGCGGAGAGGAAACTTTCGGGAACGGCGCGGGAGAGGCTGCAGCGAAGGGTCAGCCACCCGAGGTCGAGGGCCTGGAGTTCGGGCAGCCAGCGCCCCAAATCCTTGCTTGTGTAGTGAAGGTCGTCCGGGTAGTAGTGCAACCCCAGACGCTTGCGCTCTGCGGGAAAGGTAGCATTCATCGGCATTATCCCTCGAAAGGGACGTTGCAAGCTCTATGCCGATTGCCGCCAGCTATCGGGAAACGACCAGCTTGATCAGGTGACCGGCCGCGTCAAGACTTACCCGGGCAAACTGGGCGTGACCTGATCCGTGACCATCGAATCGTTTGTCAAGGGAGATCACCCAGGCCGGAAGGCCGCCGGCCGATCTGGCCGCCGCTCCTTTGAGAGTGTCGGGGTTAAGGCCAGGCGGGATCTGAGGCTCAAAAACCCGTGTCCGGCTGTCGCTCATGCCCGGCAGGCTTTCCTTGAGGACTTCCTGGAGAGACCGCACCAGATCGGGGGGAAGGTTCGCCTGAGCGGCGTCGTCCAGCGCCTTGACCGTGAGCAGGTCCGGGTTGGCCCGTCGCGACGCGCTCCGCAGTGCGGCCTTGGCGCGCGCAGGCCGGCAGAATTCCGGGAGGGCAAACAGCGGATCGCCGAGGTGGATAAAGGAGATCAGCGTCTTCTGGTCTTCCCCGTCGAGGTAGCCCTGACGCCGTCGCATTTCCTCGGCAAAGCTCAGCTTGGCTTGGCGCAGGGCCTCGCCAGAAGGAAGGCCGCGGACCAGGCTCTGCCAATAGTAGAGGGCCACAAGATCGGCCCCGATGAGCGGAGGAGCGGCCGCCCCGTAGGCGATCTTGGTGGAACCCACCAAGGCTCGAGTTCCCGATTCCAAGAACTTCAAGGCCAAGGCGGTGTCCGCCGTCTTGCCGAGGATGTTGGCCCCGTAGCAAGCTTCGCTGAAGACAATGGCCGGGGCCCGTCCCGAGTTGCTCACCTGGTCGGGCCGCAGCGCCGTTGGAAACTCCACTATCGAAGCGAGAGACCCGGGAGAGCGCTGGCCATACCACTCCGCCTCTTCCTCCAGCCCGTGCAGGTTGAAGTACGAGCAGCGGGGGAAGCTCAGATCCCCGACCGGGAGCGTATCGGCGTCTATCGGAGGCGATGTCAGCATGGAATCGGACTGCCCGATCGGCCGGTAGGCCCCCAGCGAGGACGAGCGCCAGATGCTGGCGGTGTACCCCAGGCTCTTGTGGAAGCGCCTCTCTGTCGGACGGAAGATCAGTCCGATCCACCCGGCGATTTGAGCCAGAGCGGTCGGCGTTTTCGCGGGAGAGGCGTCCATCATTCTCTCGATTGCCTTCAGGAGAAACTGGGGATCACTCCCGACGGGGCTGGGAATGCGGCTGACCGGCCATTCCGGGAGATAGTAGTTGTCGTCCCGCGTGGCGTAAGGATTGTCGGAGGGCACATCGTGATCGTCGTCATCGGCGGGATTCGGCAGGCGGTGGAAGGGAATGATGTCATGCCCGCCCACAATCAGCAGGGCACCAATCATCTCGCCGCGTCTCGCCAGGGCGGCATCCAGCTCACAGACCAGGCGCTTCACCTCGGCCGCGTTGGAGGCCTTCACGCTCGCCAGGCCCAACGGGGTCAGGGTTTCCGCGTCATCGACGTAGATTGCGCGGGCGGACCAGCCCTCGCGCACGGACCGGGAGCGGACCAGGGCGGAGAGGGAGCGAACGATTGACGTCCTCCCTTCTGGCCCGTACTGGCTCCGCAAGTTCGCCAGACTCGATAGCACGATCAGGCTGGGGCGCCTTCGGTCTTCGTCACCCCGCTCCTTGCGCATGTGCAACCTTTGCGCGACCCGGTCCAATTCTGCCCGGACCTGTTGCAGCTCCTGGTCCTGCGGCTCCAGGCTCTGGGTGTCCGCGGTGTCGGCTGCGGCCTGGGGCTCCGCCGCGGCGGGGGTCAGCTTCGCGGACGGCCCTTGAAAGTGTTCTCCTGGCAGCGGGCGGATTTGGAGCGGCTCCTGGCCCGAAGAGGGAGCCGGGGCGGAGGGACCTCCCTGGGATGGGGCCGCGGGGTTAGCGGCCCCGGCGGACGGCCCTTGAAAGTGTTCCCCCGGTAGCGGACGGATTAGGACCGGCGCTTGGGCCGGGGAGGAAGCGGTGACGGAAGGGCTTGGCTGGGACGGGGCCGTGGGGTTGGGCTCCCCGCCGGACGGCCCGCGGAAGTGTTCCCCGGGCAAAGGACGAATGGGCTCGCCGGTCTCGTCGGGTTGAGGGCTTGACGCCGGGCCCATGGCCTGCGAGGCGGGGAGGGACGAATTGTCCTGGCTGGGCGCCTCCGTGGATCCGTCCGACGTGGGCGTCATGGCGGACAGCTTGTTGAGTCCTGCGGCGAACGCAACGGCCGATGGAATCGGCCAAGGGATTTCTGCCTCGAGTTCGGCGGGCCAGAGCGCCAGGTAAGGGTTGAAGGCCCCGAGCATGCGCGCGCCCACCTCGTGCGCGGGGTCGGCCACGGCGGCAAGGTGGAGCAGTTCCACCGCCGAAGTGCTCTTTCCGGTGGCCAGCGAGGCTTGTGCCATGGCCAGCAGCACGGCGGCGCACCCGGGCCAGCGCTGGCGGGTGGAGGCCCCCAGGCGTAGGACGGTTTCGTAGTCTCCGGCCAACCAGGCGATCTTCAGCTGAACCCAACGGGGAAGAAGAGACTGCGGCTTGGCCCGGAGAACCTCCTCCACCTGCTCCTGCGCCTGGTCGTAGTTCTGAGCATTGACCTGCGACAGGCCGAGGCGCAAACGCTCCGCCCAGGAAGGCAGGGGAAGAGGAGAAACCACCGGATCGGAAGAGAGCGCGAATACGAACCCCAGGGAGTCGCACGCGGCGTCTTCTTGGCCGAGAGCCGTCTGGATTCCGCTGGCGATCTGATACAAACCGATCTCTTCGGGGTCCGAGACGAGGGCGATCTCGATGTGCCTGGCGGCGCTACCGAGGTCTTGCAGCTGCTGGTAGGCCTGCGCCAGGGAACCGCGCACGCGGAAGTCGCCCGGCCATTGAGCGAGCCAGCTGCGGGACACGTCCCGCGCAAACGCGGAGGCGCCCAATGCGAGGGCGGCGTCGGCCAGGTCAAGGACGGTCTTGCGATCCACACTTCACCTCTTGTCCGGGGCGAGTTCGGGCAGACCGTACACGAGGCCGAGCGCCATGACCGCCGAAAGCAGTTTGTGAGCCGGCAGATTGTTCGGGTTCAAGCGCACCGCCTGGCGCAGAGCTTCGGTGGCCTCAGAGTAGGACCGCAGGTTCTTCAGCACCACCCCCATCCGGTACATCACCTCGCTGTTGGTCGGGCTCAGCCGCGCCGCAGCGCGATAGGCCTCCAAGGCGAGGTCCCAGCGTTGCTGAGCCTCGAGGGCCAGGCCCAATTCCATGTCCGCGCGCCAGTCCTTAGGATCCAGCTCGCGGGCGCGCCGGACGGCGTCCAGAGCCTGGTCGATCTGGCCGAGCTTACGAGCCACCCGGCCGACCAGCAGCCAGTGGTCTCCGCGTCGCGGAGTCAGTTCCGCTGCGGTTTGTGCGCGCTGGAGGGCCTCTTCTCCTTTTCCGAGTTTGAGCAGGGCTTCGGCCAAGGAGTGGGAAAGGAGGTCAGAATTCGGGTGCGCCGGCTCGGCCGCGAGAAGAGTCTCGACGGCGCGCTCCGGTTTGCCCGAAAGGGTCCACAGCTGGGCTAGGTGCAGGGTCTCCGGGAAGGGGTCCGGCAGGATAGAAATGGCTTGGGCCAACAACTCGGCGGCTCGATCCAAATGCTCTTCGCTTTCCTCAATCTCGGCCAGGATGGCAAGAGATTGCCCTTGGTAGCGCGGGTCCGCCCCAGCCTTTTCAACCAGTTTTCGTGCATCCGCTCGATGGCCGGTTCCGATGAGGGCCCGGGCAAGCCAGAGGCCCCATTCGACCGGCGGAGTCGGGGAGGATGTCTCGAGGGCCTTGCGCAGGTCTTGCGCGGCCTCTTGAGGACTGCCGGCCTCCAGCGCCAGTTCCCCGGCCTCAGCCAACAGTTGCGCCGAGGGCTCTGGGGAAAGAGAGAGGGCTTGGCGGTAGTGACGATGGGCGCCGCGCAGGTCGCCGTCGCGACGAAGCGCACGGGCCAGGCTGATCTGGTAGTCCTCAACTTGAGGGGAAATCTCCGCCGCCCTTTGATAATGGGCGATGGAAGCCTCGAGCTCTCCGGCCGCTCCGAGCCATTGCCCGAGCAAGTGCTCCCAGCTGGATACCTGAGGCGCCAGAGCGACCGCCTTCTGCAGCGAGCCGGTTGCCTGGTCCATGTTTCCCCCGCCGGCGTGGATCAGCGCGGCCAGGGCGTGCGGCAGGGCCAGGAAGGAGGCCAATTCGCTCGCGCGGATCAGGCTTTGCAGGGCGTCATCGCTCTTCCCCATCTTCCATTGGCTCAGGGCCAGCGCTAGGCAGGCCGCCGGGTTGCGAGGATCGAGCGCGGCCGCTTGCGATGCCCAGCGGATGGCTTGAGATGGATTGCCCATCCGCAGTTGCGCCTGGGACAGCGAAATCATCGCGGGGGCAGAGGAAATCTCCGCAACCAGGTGCTGCAGATCCCCCATCTCTTGAGCCTCCGGGTGAGCAAAGGCCAGGCGGATTTGCGCGGCCAGGGTGGAGAGAACCTGCTGGGACGCCCCCCGGGCTCCGGCCTGCGCCAGGGCCGCGCGGGCCGCCTGTTCCGCGGCTGGCGAGACAGCCTCTGTCCATTCGGGACCGTCCGCCGCGTGCACGGTGTGCCAGCGGAAATAGGCTTCCGCTCGGGCGGTGAGGGCTTCCGCCAGGCGAAGTGGGTAATCCGCGGCATCCGGATCGGCCTGGACAAGCCCCTCCAGCAGTCGGATCGCTGCGGGGTAGTCTTCCACCAGCATCGCGGCTTCCGCCGTGACCGACATCGCCTCCCGCGATGATTCGCACTTGGCCAGGGCCTTCTGCATGGCCAGGAGAGCCGGGTGCTGGAGCCCGACCGCGGCGGGGGCGGGAGCTCCCAGGCGGGCGTGGCTCTTTGCTAGCAAGGCCCAGCAGATCCCGTCCTCGGGCGCCTCCGAGACCAACTGGCTCGAGATCCGCAACGCCTCGTCCGGCGCCCCGGACTCAAGCGCGATCTGGGCTTCCAGTCTGCGGGCCTCAAGACTCCCTGGGTCGGCCTCGATCGCCTGTTGGACCCAAGCCGAGGCCTTGGCGTGGTCGCCGCTTCGGAGCGCCGCCCGGGAGGCGGCAGCCAGAAGCGCGGGATTCGCGGGGTCCGTTGCAACAGCCTTCTCAAAATAGCGCGCCGCCTCGCCATACTCTCCTGTGCTCAGCAGGGCACCTGCCAAGCGGGCAGTGAGGGCTTGGCCCTTGGGTCCCAATCCGATGGCTTTCTTCCAGAGAGCAATGGCGCCCTCTCGGCGGCCGTTCTGCCAGTAGGCCTCCGCTGCGTGGTCCCAGCGGTCGGGGTTGGCCGGGTCCAGGTCCGCGGCCTTCGTGAAGGCCTCAATGGATTCCTCGAACTGGCCGGAGCGCAGCAGGGCTTGTCCCAGAGTGTCCAGAGTGCGCACGTCCGCAGGGTTGAGCCGAAGGGCCTCGCGCAGAAGCTGGTCTGCCTCGGCGTACTCCTTCAGCTCCATCAGGAACTGAGCCGCCCGAAGCGGAATCTCCCGATCCCTGGGCGAGGCCGCCGCAATGGCCTGGGCCATGGCCTGCCGGGCTTGGTCGACCTGTTGATTAGCCGCGAGGGTTTCCGCCAGATCGGCCCAGCCGCGCGCCTGGCTGGGGGCCAGCTGGGCTGCCTGTTGAAGCAGTTGGACGGCCTGCTCGGTTTGCCCCAGCTTACGCAGGACGAGAGCCAGCCCGCGGAGGGCCTCGGGCTCTGCCGGAACCAGAACCAGCAGCCGTTGAAATGCCTCGCGCGCCTCCTCGAGGGATCCCGCCGCTTCGCAGGCCTGGGCGAGCATCTGCAGGCAAAGGGGGTCGTCTGGCGCGGTCTGGAGGGCGAGGCGCACGTGGGTCAGAGCAGAGGCGGAGTCGCTGAACTGGAGAAAGGCCTGGGCCGCGCCCAAATGGGCCTCGCGAGCCGATGGGGTGGGGGTATCGCCGGGGAGCGGAATGGCGCGAGTGAAGGCGGCAAGAGCTTCGCCCGGCTGCCCATCCAGCAGCAGAGCCTGCCCCAGCAGAGTGAGCGCGGAGGAATCCGGGAGCTCGGCGCCTGGTTCCAGCGCTCGTTGCAGCAGGTCAATGCCCTGTTTGAGGAGGGAGGGGTCCCCGTCCCCGCCCTCGTGATAGAGCGATATCAAGATTCTGCCGAGGCGCAAGGGAAGCGCGGTGGAATCTGGGCGCAGCTGCAGGGCGCTCTGGACAATGTCACGTCCTTCCTCCAGCCGCCTCCCCGCCTCGAGCAGATCGTCGAGGGCCAGGATCAGATCCACGTCTGCCGGTGATACTTCGAGCGCCGCTCGCAGCGCCTGCTCAGCCTCGGCCGTCCGGCCTAGACGCATCAGGGCCTGGGAAAACGGCTGCAGGTAACCCGGGTCTTTGGGACGCAGGGCCACAACGCGCTGGAGAGCCGCGGCGGCTTCGGAGAGCAAGCCTCGGCGGAGTGCCAGCTTGCCGAGGGCCAGCAGGAGCTCATCAGGCTGGCTGGCCGATTCGATGCCGGTCCGCAGCGCCGTGGCCGCGCTCTCGAGGTCCCCTCTCTTTTCGTGGAGCTCGGCCAGCGTCTTCCAAGCGAGCGCGGAAGAAGGGGAGAACTGCGTCGCTTCCTGCAGGGTGGCCTGAGCGGAGCTGAGGTCTCCTTCCGCGAGCATGGCCGCGCCCAGCAGAGCACGGGCTTCGCCCGAGTCCGGGCGGAGGGTCAGCAGTTGCTGGGCGGCGTCTCGGGCTTGGCCGGAGTCCCCCAGCTGAAGGCTGGTCTGGGCGAGGTGCTGCAGCGCCTCGGAGTCGCCCGGTTGATCCTGAACCAGACGACGCCAGCAGTTCTGCGCCTCGCGCACCGCGCCCAGCATCTCATGCCCCTGGGCGACAACCTGAAGCGCTGAGGGCCGGGAGGGATCCAGAGTCCAGGCGAGAAGCGCGTGGCCGCGGGCGGCATCCCAATTGCCCGCAGCGCCCTGGTACTTCGCGAGATCGAGCAAGGCCTCGGGGTTGGAGGGCCTCCTGTCCACAATCGTTTCTTGGATCTCTGAGGCCTCCTGGTAAGCCCCTTGCGCGGCCAACGAGCGGGCCGTGTCGATGAGCAGGCCCGAGGAGACGGAACAGCGCTCGGAGGGAGACACCTGCCGAGCGAATTGACGGGCCAGCGACCCGTTGTCCTGCGCGGACTGGAGCTGGGCAAGGGTCAGCCAGTCTTCCGGTTCTTGCGGATTGGTGGGCATGAGCTGCAACGCCTCTTCCAGGCGATGGAGGCGCAGGAGGGCCCGAGTCGTCCCTGCCCTGGCCTGGCGGGAAGCAGGCAAGAGCTCCATCAGTTCGCGAAACGCCGCCAGCGCTGTGACCGGGTCGTTGCGCTGGAGGGCGTCGTCGGCCAACTCACTGGTGAAAACCGCCGCCCGAAGTTTGGCAGTTTCAACCACGTGTTTGAGATTCTCTCGGTAGGTTTCCTCCGACCCCATGGCCTGACCCACCCGCGCCGCGAGCAGCGTTGCAAGATCGTCTCGGCGCGCCTCGCCCGACGGATCGGACGGCGAGGCGGAGCGGGATGGGGAGGCGGGTCGGGCACTGAGAACCGCGGCAATCCGACGCTCCAGATCTGGCTCACCCAGGTCATGGGCGGCCTCGAGCAGGGCAATGGTCTGCTCTGATCGAAGAAGCGGGATCCACGAGCCGAGGGTCTGATCCAAGGACTCCCCCTCGAGGTTGGCGAGGAGGGCGTGGATGACAGGCTTCGGTTGGGCCGGGAGAAGGCGAGCCAGGACCGATCCGGTCGCCGCCCCGCCGCTGACTAGCCCAAGGAGATAGATCAGTGCGCGAGGGCCGGCCTCTCCCATCTGGGAAAGCTGCTCGGCCGGGTCCGGGCTCGTGGCCATCGACAGCGCGGCCAGGGCGAATTCGGGGATGTCCCCAGGCATTCCCTTGGCCAGGGTTTCCATGGCCGCGCGGGCGCGCGCCTGCAGGTCGGCCGAGAGGCGCCGGCCGGCCCTGGCGCTTTCGGGCTCCAGGGCGTAGCGGACGGCTTCGGCTTCCCCGGCCTTGAGCAATCCCAGAACGGCCGGACGATAGCGAGCTGGGTCTTCCCCGGCCATGCGAAGGCAGGATTCGAGGAAGCTTTCCTCATGCAGAGCCTGCCAAAGGCCCGGCTCCTGACGGAGCCTTCGCGCGGCCCCGGTCACGGAGGGGGAATGAAGGACATCGCCGAGACGCTGGAGCAGACCCAGATCAGTGACCATGTCACTCCTTCGGGACTAGGGAGGGCGAGGGCCTTGAGCCTGGGTGAATGGCTACACGGCCCAGCGGATTTGCAGGATGACGAAGTAGGCGGCGCCGAGCAGGACGAGGCCCATGGTCATCAAGAAAACGCCTATGCCCGTGGAGGTCTTGGTCATCTGGTTGATGACGTTGAGGATGTCGGAAACGTCTGTCACCAAGTTGGTGACATCGTGGGTGACCGCCTTGGCTCCGAGCTTGGCTGACTGCGTGGCCAGGGTGTGCATGTCCCGTGAAAAGCCGCTGCTGGCCAGGACGAGGATCCCAGCCGCCAGACTGCAGAGCCCTGCGCCCATCAAGGTCAATGCGATGAGGAGCTGAAGATCCAGCAAATTGATCGTTCCGGAAATCATGATGACCTCCCGAAGTTCTCGCGGTTCTCACGGGGGTTGGGTGCAAGGGCCATGCCAAGGGAAGGTGGGGCAGCGGGGCCGAAAAGAGCGGGAGCTGCCCAGCGCAGCTCCCGCTCTTTCCTTGTGTCCGAGCTCGGGGAGTTCAGCTCTTCGCGCGGTGGGCGGGGGGCCGGGCGGGGGGAGGCTCCGAGAGCAGGACCGCGAAATCTCCCGGAAGGTCCCCGACGTCGATTTCAGAGGCGTCGCAGAGCATGGCGGCTCGCTCCACCACGTAGCGCAGCTCTCGGATATTCCCTGGCCAGGGATGTGCGGCCAGGGCCTGGAGGGCGCGGGGGGTGGCTCCGCCCATGGAAGCTCCGGTGCGCTCGTTGTACTTGCGCAGGAAGAGACCGACGAGGGCCGGGATGTCCTCCTTTCGCTCTCTCAAGGGCGGCAGGTGGATATCGGCGACCTTCAAACGGTAATAAAGATCCTCGCGGAATTCCCCTTTTTGAATGATGTGTTCCAGATCGCGATTGGTCGCGGCAATGACCTGGACGTCGGTATGGAGCTCGGCGATGCCCCCGACCCGGCGGAAAGCGTGATCGTCGAGAAAGCGCAGGAGCTTGGCTTGAAGGTCGAGGCGCAGGCCCGAAATCTCATCGAGGAAGAGGACGCCTTCGTCGGCCGCCTCGACCAGCCCCGGCTTGCGCTTTTGAGCGTCGGTAAAGGCGCCCGCCTCGTGTCCGAAGAGTTCCGACTCGATGACCTCGGCAGGCAGCGCGGCACAGTTGACGGGGAAGAAGGGCTTGGGGGCCCGGGGACCCATCAGGTGCATCGCTCGCGCCAGGACCTCCTTGCCCGTCCCGGTCTCGCCGGTGATGAGCACGGGGACCGAAGTGGCCGCGGCCCGGCGCGCCTCATGCAAGACGCGCTGCATGGCCGGGCTTTCTCCGGGAATCCAGTCCAGCGCCTCCGCCCGGGCCGACCTTTGATAGTAGTCGAGCTCCCGCTGCAGGCGCACGATCTCGGCCGTCCGCTGGATCACGCTTCGCAAATGGTCCGGGTCGAGCGGCTTCTCGAGCAGGTCGACGGCCCCCAGTCGCGTCGCCTCGACCGCGGTGGCGATGCTGCCGTGCCCGGTGACCACGACCGTTTGGGGTCGCGGTCGCATGTTGGAGATTCGGCGCAGGAGATCCAGGCCGTGGCCGTCCGGAAGGTTGAAATCGCAAATCACGATGTCGGGCAGCTGCGTATCGATCGTGCGGCCGGCGTCCCCCAGGGTCGCCGCCTCCAGGATCTCAAACCCGTCGGCCTTGAGAATCCGGGCCATCGAGCCCCGCGCTTTCGCTTCGTCCTCCACAATGAGGATGCTGTACGCCATCAGTTCTCCTCCGTCGCCGCGGGGATGACGACCCGGAAGACCGTTCCGCTCCCCGCGTAACTTTCGGCCATGAGCGAACCATGATGGGCATCGAGGATGTGCCGGGAGAGAGCCAGGCCCAGCCCGTGCCCCTCCGCGCGCGTGGTGACATAGGGTTGGAACAAGTGATCCTGCACCTGGGCCGGGAGTCCCTGGCCCGTGTCGGCTACCCGGACTTCGACGGCGGGGCGGCCGCTGGCCAGACGCGTGCCCTGCAGGCTGATCGCTAGGTGTCCGCCCTGGGGCATGGCCTTGGCCGCGTTGTCGACCAGATTTAGGATGACCTGCTCGATCGAAAGCGGGTCGGCCAGTGCCGGCAAGACTCCTTCGGCCACGGTCAGGTGGGTCTGGATCGCCGATCGGTCGAGGGAGGGCTGGACTCGCTGAAGCACGCGATTTACCAGGTCGGGCATGGCCGTGGGAACCAAATGGAAGTCCTGGCCCCGAGCGAAGTCGAGCATGCGCCGGGAGATCTCGCTTAGGCGCCGGCATTCTTCCTGCGCTTCCACGACGAGCTCGCGAAGCCCCGGCTCGAGCTCGTGCAGCACGCTCATCTCGCCCAGTTGCAGAGAGAGGTTGTTCAGCGGGTTGCGCACCTCGTGAGCGAAGGAGGCGGCCAGCCATCCCAGGACGGCCTGACGCTGCAGGTGTTGCACCTCGGACTGGACGGCCTGACTCGCGGCCAAGTCGCTAATAACTACCAGCACCTGCCTCGGTTCCCCCGGGTCCATGGGCGCAATCGGGACGGCGCGCAGGAAGGCCGGGAATTCCTCGCCGTTCCTGCGGTAAAGGGTCAGCTCGCTGGCTTCGCGGATGCGGTCGCTCTCGCTGGCGGCGCGCAGAGCCATGACGGCCTCCGGGCTGGTCAGCCAATCCTCCGTCTTCATCTCGGCCAGTTCGCTGGAACGGTAGCCGAACATCGCCTCGGCCCCGGGGTTGGCGCGCACCACGCTGCCGCCGCGCTGGGCGACCAGCAACACGGCCTGGGGCGTGGCCTCCATCAGGCTCTCGGCAATGGCGCGGAACTGGGAGAGCTGACCCTGCGCCTGCTGGAGCCCTTGGTCCAGGGTTCGACCGCGAAGCTCGGCCAGCAAGGCGATGGAGAGCAGGGCATTCAGGTCGGCAGAGTCGGACAGCGGGTTCCTTTCTTTCCACCCTAGCAACAGGAGGGCCCGCAGAGGGGCGGAATGATCCAGATCCTGAACAACGATTTGTCGGGTTCCGGCGGACAACGCCCAGGCCGCCAGAGGCGTCTCCACCGCGTCTCCCAGGTGCCAAAGGTACGGCGCGCTGGACAGGTCCTTGAGGGCCAGTCCGGGGTCGGCGGGAAGGCCCGGAGGCAGGCCTGCCTCGGCGGCGAGAGCCGCAGGCCCGCCCTCTCCGTCGGAGACCAGCACGGCCGAGAAGTCCGCTTCCAGGAGCTGTGTGCCCCAGGCCAGCAACTCCTGGAGCAAGCTCTCCTGCCGGATCTTCTGGGAGAAGGAGCGCAGGAACTGGATGCCTTCGCGCAGGCGTGGGTAGCTGGAGGACTCGGCCTCCGGCTGCTGGCGCAGGCTGACCAGGGCATCGGGCTCCTGGGCACCGGGAAGACGAATGGCTTGGATTTCCCAGAGGTGGGGGGGATCCTCCGGGGGCAGGTTCAACCGTTGGGTCCATCGCACTGGGCGGCCCGGCGCCAGGCTGGAGAGCATCGGGCCGATCTCAGGCACTCCCAGCAGCTCTGCCAGAGGGCGGCCAATCAGTTCCTCTCGCCGGGCGCCCAGCCTGCGGCCGGCCAGGGAGTTGGCGTCCAGGACGGTGCCGTTCGAAGCCGCGACGGCGAACAGGGCCTCGTGGTGCATCTCCCCCAGCCCAAGGGCTTGGGAAGAGAAGCGGTCTCGGGGTCTTGAAGTGGGATGCAACGCCCACATCCGGAGATAAACCTGCCTTCGTCTAGGAGCCGGGCCGGGCCGCTTCGCGCTGCGCCCTCTGGACCTTGCGCAAGGCAGCCGGCAAAATCCCCTCCATTGCGCGGTACTTGGCGATCGTTCTGCGCGCCACCGGAATCCCGCGCTCGCGCAGCATGCCGGCAACTTTGGTGTCGGTGAGGGGCTCACTCTCGCCGGCGATGATCGCGCGAACCTCATCGCGAACGGAGAGACTCCGGTCAAAGAACTTGGAGAGCGGAACGATGCGCCCGTTGGGAAGCCCCGCCCTCTTGCGGCTGACGGCGCGAGAAATGGTGGACTCGTGGAGGCCCAGGAGCTTGGCCACGGAGGCGCGCGTGAGCGGTTTGAGATCGCGGTCCGTGCCCAGGATGAACTGCCGCTGCTCCTCGGCCAGGGTCCGGGCGAGGCGGAGGAGGGTGTTCTGGCTCTGGCGGAGGCACTTCTCCACGAGAGCCGCCTGCTCGACTTTGGCTTCCCAGTTGTCCCGCTCGTCGCCCTCCAGGGCGCGCAGGGCCTCCCGAAATTCTGTGCTCACGTGCAAGCGTGCGGCCAGGGGGGCAAATACCTCGACGATGAGCGGACCGTTGGGCTCGTGGGGGGAGAGGCGGAAGGTCATTTCCGCATCGGTGTAGCGGTCCGGTTCGGGTGAGGCTCGGGTGTGGTCGGTGCCGAGATAGGCCCGCCCGGGATACGGCGTGAGATTGAGGTGGATGAATCGGGCAGCCTGCTCGACCCGGGCGCGCGAGATCCCCAGCTGGCGCGCAATCGTCCCGTATTCTCCGCGTCCGAGCTCCTCCAGGTAGTCTTGGATGATCGAGCGCACGCCGTCGGGGACCGGCTTGGTTTCGCCCAGCTGTTCGACCTGAATGAGCAGGGCCTCAACCGGCGAGCTGGCTCCAATCCCGGGGGGGTCGCCCCGCTGGATGCTGTGCAGGGTCCGCTCAATCAAGGCCAGCGGTTTATGCAGGTACTTGGCGGCCTCGGCCGGGCTCTCGGACAGGAGCCCATTCTCGTCCAGGCGGGCGAGGAGGTAGACCGCGACAGGATGCTGCTCGGCGTCGAGCTCGGGGCCGATCTGCTTCATCAGCCGCTCGCGCAGCCCTTCGGGCTGGGCGGGCTCCGGGAGATCCTCCAAATGGTCCCCGGAGGCGGAAGACACCGGAGGGGGTGAAAGGAAAACGATCGGCTGATCGCTGGGGGCGTGGCACACCGGGCAGGGACCGGGCAGGTAAAGGGGCCTGTGGCAGGTGGGGCAGCGGGCTGGCTTGACGAGCTCCAGGGCCGGGTTGGAAGCGAGCACGGAATTCAACCACTGGTTAAGCTCGGCTCGCGAGAGGCTGAGCAGATTCATCGTCTGGGCCAGGTGTGCGGTTGCCGTCTGGCGCAGGTGGGGCAGATTGCGTTGCGCAGTGTACATTGCGTGTCCTCCAGCGGCCGCAATCCGCGCCTCCAGGGGTGTCCTCCCGGCAAGGTAGCTCAAGAGGCGTTCGAAGGCACGGAGTATAGGTCAAGTCCGCTGAACGGACAAGTTGCAAGTAACGTGCCGACGGGCATGCGGCTTGCACATCGCCGCGAGGAAGGGCTGGCGGGCCGGAAAATAGGCTGGTTGCTCAGGCGGCCGGAGTGAGCGCCTAGGATGCGGTGTGCGCCAATTCGACGTACTCGCTCGGCGTCGCGTCGGCTTGGCCGGCTCCCAGGAGGGAGAGGATCGCGATGATCATCTGGGCCTTGTTTTCGGCGTCACGCCGGGACCAGGTCCTGCTCTTGACCTCGAGGAAGTGCCCGGGCAGGGCTGGTTTGTCCACTTGGTCCAGATTGATGAAGAACTCGGTGCCGCTGTAGCGGACCAGCCAGCGCAGGCGGTCCTTGTGAACTTCGATCTCCTTCTCCGGCTGGAAGTACTCGCGATAGAACCTGAGGCTGTGAGTTGCGGGGGCCAGGAATCGCGACCGCGACAGCAGAACCGTGTGCTGGAATTCCTGTTCCCGGGCGGGGCCGGTCAGGGTGAGGCGGGAGCGCACGTTGTACACTTCTCCGTTCTCGTCGATGAACTCGTCCTCCCGGTATCGCAAGCGGCCCTGGTCGGGATCGGCAAACGCAAAATAGGTGTCGTATTCCCGGTAGTGGCGATGGCGGAGGACGGTCAACTCCGGGCAGGTCAGTTTTTCCACGACGGGTTCGGGCTGCTCAATGCGAACCTTCACCTGGACCTCGAAGGACTCCGCCTCGGTGGTCCCGCCGATCGCGATCAGCTTGGATAGGACGGAGGTTTCGCGCTGCACCAAGAAGGCGTCGATCCGGGAGGCGACTTCCTGGGCGTTGCGGAGCAGTTCCTCCTGGTCGAGGGTCAGCAACTGGCGGTCGTGCATCAGCCAGCGGCCGTTGACCATCACGTCCGTCACGTCGGACGCGTGGGCGGAGTAGACGAGACGCGAGTACACGGCGTCGGGGCTGTGGTGGAATCCGGGCGAGCTGTGAACTTCGCTCGGATTGACCAGGATGATATCGGCCCGTTTGCCAATCTCCAACGAGCCGGTGATGTCCCCCATGTGCAGGGCGCGCGCTCCCAGGCGCGTGGCCATGGTCAAGGCCAGGCGCGCGGGCACGGCCGTCGGGACCCCCGAGATCCCCTTGGCGAGAAAGGCCGCCAGGCGGGTTTCTTCGAACATGTCCAAGTCGTTGTTGGAGGCGGCTCCGTCGGTGCCGATCCCGACGTTCAACCCGGTCTCCAGCATCTTGGCGACCGGGGCGACCCCCGAGGCCAGCTTGAGGTTGCTGGAGGGGTTGTGGGCGACGCCGGCGCCGGCGTGCAGCAGCGTGCGCATTTCCCCCTCGTCAATGTGCACGCAATGCGCGGCCAGGACTTTGGCTTCCAGCAGGTCTTGCTTCTTTACATAGGGGATGACCGGCATGCCATTTTCCCGGCGCGAATTCTCCACTTCGAGAGCGGTTTCGGCCAGGTGAGTGTGCAAGGGGACGTCCAGCTCGACCGCCAGTTCGGAACAGGCCTTCAGGATCTCGGGCGTGCAGGTGTAGGGGGCGTGGGGCCCCACCGAGGGGACGATGAGAGGATGCCCCTTCCAGCGGACGATAAATTCGCGGCAGGCGGCCAGCGAGTCTTCGAAGGAGCCGGCGTCGGGGGACGGGAACTTGAGCACGGTTTGCGAGCAAAGGGCCCGCATTCCGGCCTGCGCTGTGACCCGGGCCACCTCCTCTTCGAAATAATACAAGTCCGCAAAGGTGGTCACGCCGGACCGAATCATCTCAGCGCAAGCCAGCTGAGTCCCCAGGCGAACGAAGTCGGGGTCGACGAACTCGCGCTCCACCGGCACCATGTAGCCCAGGAACCAGACGTCGAGCCGGAGGTCGTCGGCCAAGCCCCGCAGGAGGGTCATGGGGGCATGCGTGTGGGCGTTGATGAGGCCGGGCAGGACGATCCGCCCACGGCAGCTGAACCGCGCCTGAGGCTCAAACTGGCGCTTCAGATCCTCGGGTTGGCCGACTCCGACAATGAGGCCTTGGTGGATGGCGACGGCTCCCGGGTCGAACACCCGATAGCTGTCGTCCATCGTCAGAACCAGGCCGTCTTCCAAGAGCAGGTCAATGGGGGTCACATTTCCGCTCCAGAACTAGCGGGGATCTGCTGCCCGCAGATGCCCCCAGCAGAGGACACGACGCCCTCCCGGGCTGGGCCCCCGTTCGGAGGCGTCCGCCCGTGGCATTGGCAGCATTATACTTATGCGAATGGCGGCGAACAACCGGACCGGAATGTCGCCGGACCGCACCCAGGCGGGGGGAGGCGCCGTGCGCGCTCTGGATATCATCGCCCACAAGAGGGACGGAGCCGATCTCAGCACCGAGGAGATTGAGTATTTTGTCGCGGGTCTCACCTCCGGCGAGATCCCCGATTATCAGGTCGCGGCTTGGGCCATGGCCGTTCTTTGGAGGGGGATGTCGCTGCGGGAGACCACCGACCTGACGCTGGCGATGGCGCACTCGGGGGAGATGCTGGACTTGAGCCACGTCGTCCCGTTCGCCGTCGACAAACATTCCACGGGAGGGGTGGGAGACAAGACGACCCTGGTTGTGGAGCCCGTGGTCGCTGCCTGCGGGGTACCCGTTGGAAAGATGTCGGGCCGGGGCCTGGGGTTCACCGGAGGAACCCTCGACAAGATGGAGTCGATCTCCGGATTCCGAACCGAGCTCAGCCGGGACCAGTTCCTGCAGCAACTGCGGGACGTGGGACTGGTCCTGTGCGGGCAAACAATGGAACTGGACCCGGCGGACGGCCGGCTGTATGCCCTGCGGGATGTGACGGCAACCGTCCCTTCCCTGCCGCTGATTGCCTCGAGCGTGATGTCCAAGAAACTTGCCAGCGGAGCCCAGGGAATCCTCTTGGACGTCCAGGCCGGAGCCGGGGCCTTCATGACGAGTGTTCGCCAGGCCTCGCAGCTTGCCCGACTCATGGTTCAGATCGGCACGCGGCTCGGGCGCCAAGTTGTGGCGCTGATTTCCGACATGAATCAGCCGCTCGGCTGTGCCGTGGGCAATGCGCTGGAAGTGCGGGAGGCCGTGAATACCCTGAAAGGGAGGGGGCCTCGGGATTTTGAGGAGCACTGCCTGACGGTGGCAGCTCATATGCTCTTGCTTGCCCGCCAAGCTTCTTCCCTGGCGGCGGCGCGGCGGCTGGCACGGGCCGCGCTCGATGAAGAACGCGGGCTGGCCAAGTTCGAAGCCCTGGTTCGGGCGCAGGGCGGAGATCCGGCCTTCCTCCAGGACCTCGACCTGCTCCCCTCGGCTCCAATTCGAGGCTCTTTGCCCACCTGGAGCTCGGGCTGGGTGTGCGAAGCGAATGCCCGGTTGATTGGGGAAGCCTCAGTTCGGTTGGGCGCAGGCCGCTCCAGGAAAGAGGACCGGATTGACCACGCGGTCGGGATTGTCTTGCGGCACAAGGTGGGGGACTCAGTCCGCCGGGGAGAGGCGCTGTGCGACGTCCACGCCCGCACGCAAGAACAGCTCGAGCAGGCTCTGAAGGAGCTGCGGCTGGCGTTTCGCTTGGCGCGTCAGCCGGTGGATTCCCTGCCTCTCTTTTATCGGACGATACGCGCCCAGGCGGGGCCCAGGGCCTAGCGCAGGCGCGGGGTCAGTCCGGGCCCCACAGCCACTGCCACCAGATCCTCCAGTTCGCCGAACTCGGGGGCTGGGGGGTGGGCGTGGGCTGGGGCGCGGTGGCCCCCACAGGGGTAACTGGCTGCACGAGCACCTCTCCGGGTTTGGCCATTTTCGCTTGACTGCGCGCCCAGGCCGCGACGGCCTGGTCACTTTGGGCGTCGGCGAGCGAGGTGCTCAGCTGGCTGGATTGACTGGCGAGAGCTGTAACCTGGGCGGCCACCTGATCCTGCAGGGCTCGTAGGTCGCTGGCCTGACCGATCCGCCTCCATAATTCCCCCAGCAGGAGGAAAACCAGGATGATGGCCAGAGCGATCTGCCAGAAGTTGGAGCGCCCCGAGGGACGCTTCGAGATGGGTCGCCTTGAGTCGGGGTTCATCGCCTGTCCAATATACGCCGGATCCCCCGGCCGGGCAAGCGCGGGCAGGAAGGTTGCGGCTACTGGGGGACGCTCCCTCCGGCCACCTGCTCGACCATGCGAGCCACGAGCCGGCTGGCTTCGCCGATGTGCGCGAAAAAGGAATGAGCCGCCTCGCGGACCTGCAGTCCAAGATCCCCGGCGGTTCGCACTTTCTCGAGGAAACCCCGCAGGCCCTCCTGGCTGGCGACCGCGCTGGCCACCCCGCGGCCGACGAGATCCCAGTCATCCAGGGACTTGGCCAGTTCCAGTATCCCGAGCGGGATGCCCAGGAGGGCGGCTTCCAGACCGGCGGTCGTGCTGAACATGAGGGCTGCGTCCGAACTGGAAAGCAAGGGGTAGAGATCCAGTTGCGCCACCCGGGCAAACTCCTCCGCCTGGCGAATGCGCAGAAACTCGCGGAACCGCTCCGCGCTTTCCCCGCGGTGCAGTTTGAAGACCACGGTCAGTTCCCTCCACGCGGGCTCGGCGCGCAGCGCGCGTACCCACCCCAAGAAGCGGGCCAGGGCCTCCTCCTTTTCGTGGGCGGATACGAGAAGCATCTTCTCGATCGGGCTGCTCAGGAAGGTGAGCAGAAATGCCTGCGGGGTTAAGCCCAGCTCGGCTCGCAGCGCCGGACTGGACCGGTCGGAGCGCGCACTGGCCAACTGGTCGAAGCGGGGATTGCCCGTGATGCGTATTCGGCTCGGGGCCACTCCGACCTTGCAAAAGTACTCCACGGAGGTTTGCCCCCAGGCGGCGTACCAATCGCACCGGCCCTGGCCGTACTTGCGCAGCCCTCCCTCGATCCCGAACAGGATTTTTCTCCTCCAGCGAAAGATTAGTTTTCGCAACGTCGGTTCCTGAAACAGGTCCTTGCGCAGGCTCTCCTGAACGAGAAGGGTCGGAATGTGCAGCCTGCGCGCGCGGTTGATATAGGTGTTGGAGGGGAAATTACGGTCGTTGAGGACGACCACAGCCGAGGGATGGAGCCGTGAGACCTCGGCCTGAATACGCGCCCGCAGGGGCACGGCCTCCAATTCCCAGTCTAGATCCGGTCCGGGCAGGGGGCGAGGCGCCATCTGGATATAGGGGATGGATGCTTCCTTCAGAGGGGAGACCCGGCTCTCGGTGCGGAGGATCTCGCAGTCGGAGAAAAGGATCAGCGGGATCCCCCGTTCGCGCAGGATCTTGAGGACGGGAAGGAGGATGGGCAGGTGCGAGTCGCTCGCCGTGATTTCAAAGAGGACCGGAGTTTGGATGGGCATGGGCGGAAATCCTCAGGCGGTCCGGACCTCAGGAAGGCCGGGCCGGAGGCAGGCCGTGTGCCTGCTCCAGCAGCCTGTCTCGCGCTTCCTGAAGATGAACGAGCTTGGCGCGCTCTTTCTCCACCACGGGCACGGGGGCCCGGTGAGCGAAGTCGCTGGCCAGAAGATCCTGCAGGCGTTGGATTTGGGAGTCGACCTGGGCCAAATCCTTGTCCAGGCGAGCCCTCTCCGCGGCCGGATCGGCCGCCTCGGTCAGACCGAGGTGCACCTCAACGGGGCCGGCGGCAAGGACCGCCCAGCCTTCGGCCTCGGCAGGGCGATGGCGCAGAATCTGGAGCCGGGCCGGGTCGAGGTGCGCCAGGAAGCTCAGGGCCGCCCCCGTGGATTGGAGGGTAGTGAAGTACTTGTCGCTGATGACGCGGGCGGGGAGGTGGAAGGCGGCTGGCACTTTGCGTTGGGTGCGAGCGTTGCGGATCGACCGGACCACTTCCATGAACAGCGTGAAATCCTCCAGGGCCTGGCCGTCGATCGAATCGAGTGCGGCGGGCCAGGGGGCGATCATCAGGGCCTCCGGCCACCCCCCGGCCGGACGCAGGTCCGGGCGGATTCCCTGGCAGGCGCGTTGGAGATGGCCGTAGAGTTCCTCGGTCACAAATGGGGTGTAGGGGTGGAGCAGGCGCAAGCAGGTCTCCAGCACTTGAGACAGCAGGACCGCAGTGGCGTCGGCTCGCTGGCCGCCTTCTGCCAGTTGGAGTTTCGAGATCTCCACATACCAGTCGGCGAATTCGGCCCAGAAGAAATCGCACACCAGGCGGCCCGCTTCCCCGAATTGATAGGAGTCCAGCAGGCCGGTGGCGGTCGTGATGACCTGGGAGAGCCGGGACCGTATCCATCGGTCGGCCAGGGTTGACACTGAGGTGGGGCGCGATGGTTCGCCCGCCGTCGGCAACCGCTCGAGGCTGCCGATCACGAACCGGCCTGCGTTCCAGAGCTTGTTGGCGAAGTTGCGGTTGGCCTCGACGCGCTCGAGGCTGAGGTTCAAATCGTTTCCCGGGCTGCTGCTGGTCAACAAGGTCAGCCGTAGCGCATCCGTCCCCATGGCGGGCAAGCCCTGAGGGTACTTCTCCACCAACTCCTTGCTTGTGCCGGATGCTTGAATCTGGGCCGCCGAGGCGCCATCCATCACCCAGCGCGGGTCCACCACATTGCCTGTGCTTTTGGACATCTTACGCCCCTGCCCGTCGCGGACGAGACCGTGCAGGTAGACGGTGCGAAAGGGGGGTTGGCCCGTGAACTCGAGCCCCATCATGATCATGCGGGCGACCCAGAAGAAGAGGATGTCGTAGGCGGTCTCCAGGACCGTCGTGGGGTAGAAATAGGCAAGATCAGGTGTCGCTTCCGGCCAGCCCAGGGTCGAGAACGGCCACAGGCCGGATGAAAACCATGTATCCAGGACGTCCTCGTCCTGTCTCAGGCTGGGGCTGCCGCAGACCTGGCACTGGGTCGGGTCTTCCAAGGCGCAGGTGAGGTGACCGTCCGGGCAGTACCAGACCGGGATGCGGTGGCCCCACCATAATTGGCGGGAAATGCACCAATCCTGGATGCCTTCGAGCCAGTTGAGGTAGACCTTCTCGAAATGCGGCGGAAGAATGCGGATACGGCCGTCCCGGACTGCGGCGATGGCCAGTTCGGCCAGGGGCCTGATCCGCACGAACCATTGGGTGGAAATCATGGGCTCGATGATCTCGCCGCCGCGCTGGGCTCGCGGGAGGTGCAAGAGGTAGGGTTCTTGTTTGAGGACCAGGTCTCCCTTCCTCATGTCTTCCCAGATCCGCCGGCGGCACTCAAAGCGGTCCAGGCCAGCGTACGGTCCTCCCGCCTCGGTGACGCGTGCCCGCTCATCCAGCACGGAGATGATGGCGAGCCCGTGATCCTGGCCGATCTGATAGTCCGTGGGATCGTGGCCGGGAGTGATCTTGAGGGCGCCGGTCCCGAAATCGCGGTCGACGCGCGCATCGCTGATGATGGGGATCTCCCGACCGAGGATGGGGACGAGAACCGTCCGGCCCACAAAGTCCCGGTAGCGGTCATCCTCGGGATGGACCGCCACCGCGGTATCGCCCAAGATCGTCTCGGGCCGGGTCGTTGCCACCGGGACATATCGGCTGGAGTCCTTGAGCGGATACTTGAAAAAGTAGAGGATTCCCGGCTCTTCCGAGTACTCGACTTCCAGGTCGCTGACCGCGGTGCGGAGACCCGGAGACCAATTGATCAGGCGGGGTCCGCGGTAAATCAGCCCCTTTTCGAAGAGGCGGACGAAGGCGAAGCGCACGGACCGAGTGAGCCCCTCGTCCAGGGTGAAGCGGGTCCGCTGCCAATCGCAACTGGCCCCCAGGCGACGGAGCTGGTCAAAGATGATGCCGCCGTACTTTTCTTTCCACTGCCAGACTTTTTCGACAAAGGCTTCGCGCCCCAGATCCTCGCGACGCTTTCCATCCTGTTCCAACATCTTCTCGACCTGCAATTGGGTGGCAATCCCCGCGTGATCCGATCCGGGGATCCACAGCGTTGGGTCTCCTCGCATGCGGTGATATCGAACGAGCAGGTCTTGGATGGAGACGAACATGGCATGCCCCAGATGGAGCTCGCCGGTCACGTTGGGAGGGGGGATCGCAATGACGAAAGGCGGCCGGGAGGGGTCGAATCCTGGGCGGGAAGGATCATTCGCGGGGCGAAAGTAGCCGCGCTCTTCCCACCAGCGATAGAGCGGTTGTTCGATGGCGGCAAAGTCAAACGTTTTGGGCAGGCCTTGCTTTTGCAATCCGTCCTCCAATCCAGGAGCAGGTCCTTGGCGACGAAAACGCCCCTCCGTCCTCGAGGACGAAGGGGCGCTGATCCCTCGCGGTACCACCTCGCTTCGCACCCCAGGATTCCCCCGGGGGCGCACTCAACGGCTGTAACGGGCCGTCCCGCGCTGATCTAGTCCGGTCCCGGTTTCTGCAGCGGGCGAGCGCGCGACCTTCGGCGGGACGCGCTGGGCGGGCTTTCAGCCGTTGGCCCGGCCCTCTCTGGCAGCCGTAATCCGCCTACTCCTCGCGCTCTTTGCCGTTTCCACTCTCTTTGAAGGCGGATGTTAGCACGGGGGCAGGGCGGTGTCAACCTTGAACCGCCGCGGTCGGGCCGATTAGTCTTAGCCGCGTCACGCCCTGTTACAGAGATTGCATGATTACAATGGAACGCAACCAAAAGTGCGTTCCTTGACTAATCCGACATAAATGTGCTATTGTCCCCGAGACATTCGGGGGGAGAGTCGGCGCAAAACGGGCCGAGGCGGTGCCTGGGGGGTGCGTTCGAACTCCCGGTCGGTTGAATTTCGAGCCGATGGGGAGGAAAACTGGAGACGCGACCGGATGATACGGGAGCGAATCGCTGAGGACGTCTATTACTTCTCGAGCGACATCTATGTTCAGGTCTGCGCGGGAGCGGTCGTCACGCCCGAGGGGACGGTGTTGATTGACACTCTTGCCTTGCCCGAAGAGACGCGGGAGATTCGGTCTTTTCTTGAGACGCGGCTGGAGTCCAAGGTGCGCTACGTTGTCAACACGCATTTCCACGCCGATCACACCAGCGGATCTTGTTTCTTCCCACAGGCGACCTTGGTGGGCCACGAACTGTGCCGGTCCCTTCTGGACACGGTGGGTCGGACCGCGCTCGCGGCGGCCAAGGCGGGTAACCCCGCCTTGGGGGGACTGGAGGTTGTCCTTCCCGCCGTCACGTTTCGGCAGGGGAGCGCGACCCTCCAGCTCGGCAAGCGGACCCTGCGCATGGTTCCTCTCCCCGGGCACAGCCCGGACGGCATCGGTGTGCTGCTGGAAGAGGACCGGATTCTCTTCGCAGGCGACGCGGTCATGCCGATACCCCATGTGCGCGACGGCGACCTCGACCCCATGCGGAAAAGTCTGAAGACCATTTCCGCCATGGGTCTGGAGAATATCGTTCAGGGACACGGTGAGATCATCCTGAGGGGGGAGATCGACGAAATGGTCAGCTCACACCTTACCTACCTGGACCGGATCGAGAAGGAGGTGCGAGCTGCCCTGCGGCGCGGTTGGGCTAAGGACGACCTGCCGCAGATCTCCATCGAACAATGCGGAAAGAGCCGGATCCTTCTTAACGGGAGGGCCAGCGAACTGCACTTGCAGAATCTCGCGGCACTTTATGATCGCTTCCAGCGGGAGGGGTCGGCGGCACCCGGGCCGATGCCTCGGGCCCATAGGGGCACACGAGGTCCCGTGGAACGCCATCTCCAGGCCGACCGCGCGCAGGCGATGCCTGGGCGGAAGAGGGCAGTGGGCGGGCCGCGGAATCCGAAACCCGGCGCGCGAGGCGGAGGGCACAGGCTGGCGAGTCCGGTTGGAGCCGCGGCGCGCGCAGCGGCTCGAAGGGACAGCCGCCGAAAGGTCAAGCCGAGGAAGAAGTAGGGCCGGCCTTTGCTTCCCTTTGCCTCCGGGCCGTGCTCCTGCCTGGTCCCCGGCCGCAGAGAGAGTTCCCGGCGGAGGCTTGCCGGGGTCGCGGGGCGCGCTTGACAAGGTCGCCCGGTGCCCAAGGGGAGACCTCCTGCCGGCCCAACCCTAGCAACGGAGGAGTGTTTGCCGTGTTATGTCATGAGGAGCCCGAGCGGGCCAGCGGGATCAGTGAACGACAATTCGGATGAGCCCAGGCTGATCCGCCAGGCCAAGCGCAACCGCGAGGCTTTCGGCCCCTTGTACGAGCGGTACGTGGGACGGATTTATACCTACGTCTATTACCGGACGGGGAACGAACACGAAGCCGAAGACCTGACCGCAAGAGTTTTCCAGCGAGCGCTCACGCATCTGGACTCGTACCAGGACCAGGGGTTGCCCTTTTCGGCCTGGCTGTATCGGATCGCTCACAATCTTGTGGCGAACTGGCATCGCGATCACAGCCGCCAGCGGGTGGTCGGCCTGGACGAGGCGGCACAACGTGTGGGCGGCGATCCTCCAGATCATGTGGCGGAGGAAGAGGAAGAGCAGCGTCGGCTTATGGAGGCGATCCGCGGCCTCCCCGAGGAGAGGCAGCAGCTGCTGATCCTAAAATATTCCCAAGATCTGTCCAATGCGGAGATTGGGGATATCATGGGGAGGACAGAGGGGGCCATCAAGAGCCTATATCATCGGACACTGGTCTGCCTGAGGGAGGAGATGTTACAGGCAGACAGCCGGCCTCTGGACGCGGGGCTCGCGGAGCCGAAGGGACGCTTGTCCCGGAATGGGTCGCCGCGGGGGCGGAGCTGAGGGCGGAGAGAGCCCGCTGGGCGCCAGGATCCGGATGCGCTGGGGTATGGGGATCAGCTGGTGTAGCAAGGAGAGTCGAGAAAGCGGTGAACAAGAGAAAGGGACTGACTAGCAAGAAGCTCATCACGCTACTTGAGGCGAACCTGCAGCCGGTGAAGCCAAGAAAGGAATTCGTGGATGCGCTGCAAGATCGACTTACAAATTCGGCGGGCATGCGCATCCTCGCGGAACGGCGGTGGCGTTGGCTTGGGTCGGCCGCGCTGGCCGGTGTCGGTCTCGTCGGGATTCTCGCCTGGGCCGCCGCGGTGGCGGCGATGGGCCTCCGCATCGTGGGCCGAATTCTCGCCTTGAGCCAGAACGGTTCGGCGGTCACCCCGCGCTCCTAGGCCGCGAAGGCAATCTGGGGGACCGGGGGATTGCGGCTGGGGAAGCCTCCCCTGGCCGCAAGTGATTCTTAGGGGCATTGATCGAGGCCCGAATCTCTTCATAAGACGTGTGGAATGAGGCTTCCTGCAGAAGAATGCGCGTAGCCACGTCCTAACCCAAGCCCGTACCCACTTCACCAGGCACCATCCCACCTCGCGCCAACCCAAAACAACAGCCAGACAGGCCTGCGTCCGCACCCGGGCGCGGTTCATACGTTCGAGATGGCTTCGCGCCGCCGCCTCACGCGAAATCGTGGGGGCTTGCCAGGCGGCAAGACAGCCGCTCAGCGAAAGCGGTGCACGGCCGCCTTGTGTCGCT
The DNA here is from genome assembly GCA_049511715.1 of Anaerolineales bacterium. Lineage (GTDB taxonomy): Bacteria > Chloroflexota > Anaerolineae > Anaerolineales > RBG-16-64-43 > JBEKHT01. The sequence continues at coordinate 42,989 of JBEKXU010000006.1, read as the reverse complement.
AACGGGTGCCTGGAGCAGGGGGCGTTGAAGAGCGGGAGGGCGCGGGGTGGCGGTGCATCGTGCCTCACGATAGAACTGTGCGACGACATGAGGCCGGCGACTAAGGATTGTGTAATTGGGGAGGAGTTTGACGCCTCGGACGTGATTCGGTCTGGGAGGCAGGCCCTGGTGGGGGACCTTTTGGGTCTGTGAGCCGAATGTGGTTTGGGGCCCATTATGAAACTTTAGATACATTGTGTTGCATTAGCTGAGGCGGTGTTCCAGGGGGTAAGAGGATGTTCTTCAGCCCCCTTCCGCGCCATTGAGAGGGACCTTGGAAGAGACAGCGATTATTCGCAAGAGGCGGATCGCCTCGGCGTCGAATTGAGTAGAGGTTTGGCGGGCGACGCGCCGTTGGGCTAGACTTGTGCCCCCTGCCCTGAGCCTCCTGCGCTGGGAGCAAGGGATGTTGCGACGGCGCGGGCCAAGCGCAGGACTTGGATGCCGCCGCGAAGGGGCGCCGTGTGCCATTTGGTGGGCTGAGTGGGCCGGGCTTGGCTGAGCACTTCATTGAAGCGGAATCTTGGGCGTTGGGCCACAAGTGCCGTGCCCGTGGGAGGCGGCTGGTTTTGTGGGGCCTCCCCCTGCCCTTGTTGAGACGGATTGCCATTCAGTAGCGTCTCTTCAGCGTCTCGAGTTTCGGCCATCGAGGGCGAAACGGCCGCCTATCTCTTGGCCGCGCCGGGTCTGGTGTCCAGCCGACGATCGGTCCGGTGGCTCGCGGGATCCCTCGGAGCGTAGTAGAATACTTGGCGCGAAGCCTCGTAGGTTCGGTATTGCTTCTCGGCTTGGCGTGGCGAAGCCGGTGAGAGTCCGGCGCTGTCGCGCAACTGTGAGTCGGGGGCTCATCCAAGTCTTCCCCGGCAAGTCAGGTCGCCCACCCAAGTCGAGCGCCATCCGCCTTCGCACGAAAGGTGATGCGCCATTCGCTCCCCGGATTTGGAATCCTATCCTCATACGAATCAAGCGGACTGGCGGCCGGAGTCGTCGGTCGCCGTCGAGCATTCGGGCCGGACTTACCTCCTGACCGTCCTGGTCCTAGCCGCGGCCCTGGTGATCAGCGTGGCTGTGGGTGCCGTAACGATCCCAGTCCGCGAGATCCTGGCGCTTCTCGTTCCCGCCTCCCTGCGCGGCATGCTGAGCCCAAACCTCATCATCCCTGCCAGTGATCGCACGATTGTGCTGGAAATTCGCCTGCCCCGCACGGTGCTGATCGCGCTGGTGGGGGCAGGGCTGGCGGGGAGCGGAGCGGCTTACCAGGGCCTCTTCCGCAATCCGCTGGCGGACCCCTATCTGCTCGGGGTCGCCTCCGGCGCAGGGTTGGGAGCGATCCTGGCCATGAGCTGGGAAGGCCCCGGTGGCGTCCCGGTATTTGCCCGCCTCGGGCCGTCGCTTGGCTTGTATTTTGTTCCGGCAGTCGCCTTCGCTGGGGCGCTTCTCACTGTCCTCCTCGTCTACCGCTTGGGGCGGACCCGCCAGGATCGCACCGGCGTGCCGGACTCGCACCTGTCCTATCTCATCCTGGCAGGCGTCGCCATAGGCGCTCTTGCAACCGCACTAACCTCTTTTCTGATCCTGCGCTTCGAGGGCGACATGCAGCGGGCGATCGTGTGGATGCTCGGCGGCTACGCCCTGGGCGGCTGGCAACCCGTGTGGGCGTTGCTCCCATACATTCTCATCGGGCTGGTCGGCCTGAGCCTGCTCGGCCGGCCGCTCAATGTGCTCCAGTTCGGGGAGGAGCAAGCCCTCCAGCTGGGACTGGATGTGCCCCGGGCCCGGCTGGCAATTGTCGTGCTTGCTTCCCTGACCACGGCCGCCGCGGTGTCCTTCGCCGGGATCATTGGGTTCGTGGGGCTCGCCGTCCCGCACCTCGTCCGGATGATGATCGGCTCGGACTATCGCCGGCTGGTTCCGATGTCTATCCTGTCAGGCGCCATTCTCCTGCTGCTGGCCGATGTGTTGGCTCGGACCGCCGAAGCACCCCAGGAAATCCCCGTGGGGATCGTGACGGCTCTGCTGGGCGTTCCCTTCTTTTTATATCTCTTGCGCACCTCGTCCCGTTTGTCGATGTAAGAGCATGAGCGATCTCATCCTGGACCAGGTCAGCGTTGAGTATTCCGGCCGCGAGGGGCGCAGGCTGGCTTTGAAAGATGTCAGCTTGACCCTCCAGCAAGGAGAAGTCCTGGCGCTTCTCGGACCGAACGGTTCGGGCAAGACAACCCTGATTCGGGCGGCGAGTGGAGTTCTGCCCCCGCAGCGGGGGCGTGTGTGCATTGCCGGCGACCCGAAGGCGCTGCATGACCTGACTCCGGCGGAGAGAGCGCGCCGGGTCGCTGTGGTTCCCCAGGCGGCTCATCTGCCTGGCGGGTTCTCTGTTCTCGAGGCCGTTGCGATCGGGAGGACGCCCTATCTGGGATGGGCCGGCCGCGAGACGGAGAAGGACTTGGAGCAGGTGCGCTGGGCCATGGAGCGCACGAACCTGATGGGGCTCGCGTCACGAGCATTGGACACCCTATCGGGGGGCGAACAGCAGCGCGTGCTCATCGCGCGGGCGCTGGCTCAAAGCTCGCCCATCCTGCTCTTTGATGAACCCACGGCCCACCTCGACCTGCGGAATCAAATCGAGATCCTCTGGCTCATTGCGGAAATGGCCCGAGAAGAAGGCAAATCCATTCTGATCGCGCTCCACGACCTTAATCAGGCGGCGCGCATTGCGGACCGGGTGGCCCTACTGTCCCACGGGAGTATCGTTTCCCTGGGGAGCCCTCGGGAAATCCTAACTGCTGAGCTGCTCACTCGGCTGTACGAGATCCCGGTCCTCGTCGTGCCCCATCCGCTCGGTGGCATTCCTCTCATCGTGCCGGATGGCGCCCAAAGGGACCTGAGGGATTCCAGCCCGATGGAGCGGGAAGGGACGGCAGTGCAAGGAGAGGACCCAGATGCCCAGGCTGACCAAACTCTACACCGGCAAGGGAGATCAGGGCACCACTCACCTGACCTCGGGTGAGCCAGTATCCAAGGACGATCTGCGGGTCCGGGCCTATGGATCGGTCGATGAGCTCAACAGCGCCCTGGGGGTGGCGCGGGCCCTGGCCCCAGGATCCACCCTGGATGGGCTCCTTGGCCGGGTGCAGAACGAACTGTTCCACCTGGGCGCGGAACTATCGGCCTCGGGGAAAGCGAAACAAGCCGGACCCACCATCGAGGCCCGCCATGTGCAGGCGTTGGAGATGGAGATCGACGAACTGATGGGTGAAGTCGGGTCCCTTGACAATTTCGTGCTTCCCACAGGCACCCCGGCGGCGGCGGCCTTGCATCTGGCGCGCTCGATCTGTCGGAGAGCGGAGCGAGAGTTGGTGGCGGTTTCTCGCCGGGAGCAGGTCCCCCCGGCCGCCCTTTCCTACCTCAATCGGCTCTCGGACCTGCTGTTCGCGATGGCCTTGTATGAGAACAAAAAGCGGGGAAGATCCGAGGTGTACTGGGATAGCCGGACGTGAGGGTTATCCGCACGGCTCCTGGAGCGCCAGCCGGCTCGGCTCGGCCGCGCGCGACTCGATGACTTCAAGAAAAACCCCCACGACCCGAGGGTCAAACTGAGTCCCCTGGCAGCGCTCGATCTCTGCCAGGGCCTCCTCGTGCGAGCGTGGGGGTTTGTAGGGGCGCTGGTCCCGAATCGCGACGTAGGAATCCACCACCGCCAGGATTCTTGAACCTAGGGGGATCCTCTCGCCCTGGAGCGCGTCCGGGTATCCCTTCCCGTCGAAACGCTCCTGGTGATGCCGTATGAACTCCGCCGCCCGCCTGAGTCCGCGAACCGCACTGACGATTCGCTCCCCGACCTGCGGGTGCTGTCGGACGATAGCCCATTCCTCATCGGAAAGCGGTCCGGGCTTGAGCAGAATCGGCTCGGGGATGGCGATCTTGCCGATGTCGTGAAGCATGGCTCCCCAGCGCACATCTTCGATTTCATCGGGGAGGCAACCTAGCCGCCGGGCGATTTCTTCGGCGCAAGGGGCGAGGCGTCTACTGTGATCCGCCGTGTAGCCATCGTGGGCTTGAGCGGCGGCCGCCAGGGCCAGGACGGCCTGTGCGTGGACCTCTTCCAGCTGGGTTTCCTTGTCCGAGCGCTGGAGCGCGGTGGAAGCCAAGTCGGCAATCCCTTGAAGCACGCGGGGGCTCCGCCACGAGAAGTCTTCGTCTTCGCCTGCAAAGGCGATCAGGGCGCCCATCACCTGATCCCCGCATTTGAGCGGAGCCAGAAGAAGGCGTTTGCGTACGGGTTCGTCCGGCAGTTGGGTCATTGCGGCGCCAACAGCACCGGAATTGCGATCGGCCGGCTCAAGCTCATGAGACATCGCCTCCAATTCGCATGAAAGGGTTTGAAGGCACGGATAGCAACTCCCAAGCCGATCTCGAAAGACGCCGCTCGCTGCCACGATGGTGAAAGGCGACCGCTGCGATCGGCCAATGGCCACCAGGGCGTCGGCGCAGGACGGGAGCGCAAGCCAGGTTAGGCGCAGCATTAATTCGAGTATCTGGGCAGTCGGGTCCGCGGATCGGCGAAGGAGGCTGACTGTCTCGGATCCATTGAGTCGGGGAAAGGCCTGCCCGCGCGAAGGCCGATTCGGCGGATCGGGGAAAGAAGCGAGATCGTCTCGAAGGGCGGCGTGAATGGAGTTCAGGCGATTCTGTTTCGGAGGCGTGGCAGCGTCAAAGTAGCAGGCGACGATGCTCAGGAGATTGTTTTTCCCGCGGATTGGCCAGAAAGCTACGGAGCGCCAGCCCTCCGTTTTGGCTGGTCTTGGTAATGAGGCACGGCGGAAAGAAACGTGCGGCCTGCGGATCGTCACGGGACGGCCCAACAGGATGGACTTGGTTTTACGCACGCGGTCGACAAGCGCGCTTTCCCTCTTTAGGCGGTTATCCGCGAGGCCCTGGGACCAGATACATTTCAGACGTGTTTGCGGCGAGACGACCCAGAGCGCTGCCTGGTCGGCGCCTGAGAGTCGCGCGGCCAGTTCAGCCGCATTCAAATATCGGTGGCGTGACGTTCGCGCGACACGTGTGGGTTCGCCTGAAATGACGTTGCGTGCCAAGGTGACCTTCCCTCGCGCAGCGCTGGTGCAAAGTCCTTGCCGCGGATCTGCAGCAGGCGGAAGCCCGCGACTCCTCGCGCGCCGATGAGATCTCGGCGCAACGGTGCCAAGTTGCGCGGCCGCGTCGAAGGGGTTCATCTGGTGAACCGGTTCCCCACGGCTTGTTTTGGACGTGGTAAATTGGTTGCGCATAGCCTGGTTATGCATTATGAATGTTTAGTCGTTTTTGTTGGTGGTGGAGCTTGGTGGCTATGCGCAACATCTGTTTTTGGAGGCGGGCTGTAGGCACTTACTCGCTCCCTGCGACCAATTCGGTGCTAGATTTGAGACAGGACTGGCGGTCGACCCGGATGCCGAGCGATGCGAGGAGGAAGGATGGAGGCCGTTGAAGCCGTTCTGGTGTTAAAGCCTCAGGACGTAAATGTCATCATCGGACAGGCGCATTTCATCAAGACCATCGAGGATTTGCACGAGGCTGTGGTGACAACAGCCCCAGGCGCCAACTTTGGCGTTGCCTTTTGCGAGTCGTCCGGTCCCGCCTTGGTCCGCCTGAGCGGAAACTCGCAATCGATGATCGAACTGGCGCGCACGAATGCGCTACAAGTAGGCGCGGGTCATTCCTTCTTCATCTTCCTAGAGAACGCCTACCCCGTCAATATTCTCAACGCCGTCAAGGCCGTGCCCGAGGTCTGCCAAGTCTTCTGCGCAACCGCCAATGCGGTCTCCGTGCTCGTCGTGGAGGCCGCCGGGGGCCGCGGGATCGTCGGCGTCATTGACGGGTCCAGCCCGCGCGGCGTCGAGACCGAGGCGGACGCGGCCGAACGCAAATCCCTGCTCCGGAGAATGGGCTACAAGCTCTGAGACCGCTCAGCCCACCCATACGCATGTTCCTCGTAGGGGTTACTCACGAGAATATCCTTCTAGTGGCAATCCCGGGCGCTTGAATTTCCTCGAGTCTTTCCCCCAAGAGCTCGCTCAAGACGAGACCTCTCGCGAACATCGCCTGCCGGTCCCCCGGCATTTGTTCGATTTCCAACACCGAACTTCGCGAAGCCTCCACCCATTCTCGTTTCGGATTCCAACGGGCGGAATTTGGCATTTTGGCCCTGCATGAGGCGGGGATGCTCGGCGGGGGCGGCCGCCTATTCCGCATAGCGATGGCGTGTCCGAGAGGCACTGTGCCCCCCATTGGCCCCGTTGCGGGGGCCAAGCGGCAAGCCGCGGGGCACGGTTCAGAAAAACAGCGTCGGCGCGTCAAGCAGGCAAAGAGATTTGGAGAGCGGCAATTGGCACGTGAACGCCACGGACGCGCTGACCCGGTGCCCTATCCCTGCCCCGCCGTCAGCGTGAATGCATTTAACCCGACTGAGTAGTTAATCGACGCGGCGTTCTTGCCGACAACGCGGAAACTAAGGGCATGGGTCCCGGCGGCCAGATCAATCGTTCCGATTGGGATTCGGCCGGATGGCAACACAATGGGCGCATATAAATCTATCGCCGGGCCGAGCGGGCTACCATCGACCAGGGTTTGGATTTTCCCATAGTCGGGGGCCATCGTTGCGTAAAGGTTAAGCTGGTACTTCCCGGCCCCACCCACGGAGACGGAGAACCCGATCACACTGTTAGGCTGCGCGTTGGAGAACAACTGTTTGTCCCCACTCCAACGCGGCACATCGCCAAAGGTCGACATGCCCTGCACACTCGGACTCATGTCGACGGTTTTCTCGATCGGCAAGGTCGCGAAATCGATCGCACCGGGAACGCCGAGATTTGTGGGCGTCGCCATTCCGTTTTTCGCGCGCAATTCCAGGACCAGGCGCACAATATTGCTCTGCTGCGGCGTCAAGTCGGTCAAGGCGGCGGGCGGGCCGTAGTACGACATGATGTCGGTTCGCGGCAGCGGGAACACCCGGCCGTTCAAAGTGACGGATTGTACGGGTTCGCATTCGAATTCAGGCGTATTGATGAACGGGTCGGGCGGCGTGTCGCTCAAACCATCACCGTCAAATATTTCCGGATTGTTCCCGTGGGCGCTGAAATACGATTCCGCGGCTTGAAGGCTCGGGAATATTTCTGCAAACGGATGAGACAGTCCAAAATAATGTCCGATTTCGTGCGCCAAAAGACTGATATCTTGATATCCGCAAGCACGATCAATGTTGAATCCGGGCATCTTCACAAAGTTATAGTCCGACCACGAGAAACCGCCTCCCTCGGGTCCCTTCCCCGGTCCGTAGGTGAATAACACGACAACCCTGCCGGGGTAACCTGCGGCGACCTGATTGGCCACATCCACCTCGCCCAACCAGTTCGCATCCGAATCACCGCTCATATCATTAAGTACCGTGCTCTTGAGCGTCGCAAAATCCAAATGCGGATCATAAATGAAGCGAACACTCGCTTTCGCGAAGATCTTATTCGCTTGGTCGTCCCATTGGTTGACTTGCTTTGCTGTGATGTGGGCCGTGTGCTCCCCATCGTCGTCAGATACGGCGACGGCTTGGAGGCCCACGGTAAGTAGGGAGTATGCTGGATTGGGCGCCGGGAAAGTCATCGTCGGCGTCAAGGGCGCCGGGGTGCGCGTCGCGATCGGCGTGCCCGTTGGCCGTGGCGTGCTACTCGGTCGCACCGAAAGCGTCGGAGCAATTGTGGCCGCTGGCGCGCAGGAGGTAACCAATGCGAGTACCAATATTAGCGGGATTCCAGTTGCCTTCACGTCATCTCCTCTCACCCGGCACTTTTGGCCGTTTCACCCGAACGTTCATTATAACTACTCAGGATATTCTCGCGATCAATACTTACGCGCAATCTCCCAAGAAACCGCAAAACGGCAAGTAATTCATCTGTCTGCATTCATTCCCGCGAACAATCCTTCCCAAAGGCCTTGCTGCAAATGAAAAAGGGGGCGCTGGATAGATCCTCACCCGGGCAATTCTCGCCAAAGGCTCGCGGCGATCATCCACGCTGATTGCTTTCAGGCAGTTCCTCATTCGAATTCAAGGCTTCCGCAATCCACGATGCAAATCGCGCACCATTCCAAATGGTGCCTTCCCAAGCTCAAATTGCGAACGCCAAGTCCAAAATGGGAAAAATCAGTTGAAATGCCAGCACCCAATAACCGCAATTCCCAAACAGCTCCGCGACGCACAAGATCAGTTCCAATAATCCCAAATACAAATATCCATATATTCGATCTCACTATGCCGCCGGGAACGTCGGCTGGCCACGGCCACCAGGGGTGCAAAGTTTTATAGGCCCTATAACCTATCCCCTCGCCTGCCGAGCCGCCCATCCGCTTATGCTATACTCGCCCCATGAGCGGCCCTTTTCACATCGCCGTCGACGTGGGTGCGACCCACATCCGCGCCGGCCTGTTCGCTGAGAACAACCCCACCCTGCTCAGCCATGCCCGGAACGGGACACCCCATTCCTCCCAAGCGGACGATATCCTTGAGGCCATCCTGCAGACCATCCGCCAAGTCATGCCTTCCGACAAGCACACGCTCATCGGCGTCGCGGTCGGCGCGCCGGGCCCCCTCGATCCCTATGAGGGGGTTGTCATTTCCGCACCCAACATCCCCAGCTGGCGCAACGTGCCCCTGCGTCAATGGCTGGCCCAGCGTCTGGATTGCCCGGTCCAGATCGGAAACGACGCCAATCTTGCCGCCCTTGGCGAGTGGAGATTCGGTGCCGGCCAGGGCGTTTCTGATCTGGTGTACCTGACGATCAGCACCGGAATCGGAGGCGGGGTCATTGCCGACGGGCATCTGCTGCTCGGCCGCCGCGGCCTAGCGGCCGAACTGGGCCACGTGACCATTCTTCCCGGCGGGCCTCGGTGCAACTGCGGGCAGCGCGGCCATCTCGAGGCCTTGGCCTCTGGCCCGGCCATTGCTCGCGAGGCCCGCCGCTCGCTCTCCGACAGCCCCCGCCCCTCTCTGCTCCGAGATCTTTCCCACGGGGACCCGAGCCGGATCACAGCCCAAATGACCAGCGAGGCGGCGCTCGCCGGAGACCCGCTCGCGCGCGAGGTCATTGCCACGGCCGGCCACTTCATTGGCCAAGCCCTTGCAAGCCTGTTGTGCGTGTTCAACCCGAGCCTGATCATCCTCGGGGGAGGAGTGTCCCAAGCCGGTTCCGTGCTCCTCGACCCTGTTCAGGAGAGCATCACCCAGCTGGCCATCTCCCCTTCCTACCTGGAAGGTCTGCGCATCCTGCCGGCCTCCTTGGGCGACGACGTTGGTCTCTTCGGCGCCTATGCTCTCTCCCTGGGGCTGACCAGCGAGCCCCAGCGCAAATCCTCACCCATGATTCCTTCCTGATCCGGAGGTTACGCTTATGCCCATCCGAAACTACCAGGTCCCCGGTCCCAAGGCGGCCGAGTATATCCGCCGCGACGCCACTTTCATTTCTCCCTCCTATCCCCGGGACGTCCCCTTCGTGATGCACCACGGCCGCGGCTCGGAAGTCTGGGACGTGGATGGGAACCGCTATGTCGACTTTGCTGCCGGTGTCGCCGTTTGCTCGACCGGCCATTCCCATCCCGACGTCGTCGCCGCCGTTCAACGCCAGGCGGCCGAATTCATCCACATCTCCTCGGACTACTACCATCCCAACTGGATCGCCCTCGGCGAGAAGCTTGACGAGATCGCGCCCTTCAAAGAGGACGCGCTGTGCTTCATGACGAACTCCGGGGCGGAGTCCGTCGAAGCCGCGATTAAACTCGCCCGTTACCAGACCGCGCGCCAACGGTTTATCGGCTTCCACGGTGGGTTTCACGGCCGGACCATGGGGGCGCTGGCTTTCACCGCCAGCCGGCCCATGTACCGCCATCGATTCTTCCCAACCATGCCCGGGGTCACCCATGTCCCCTTTCCCAACCCCTACCGGCCCGTGCTGCTCCCCACGCGTCCCGACTATGGCGAAACCGTCGTCGATTACATCGAACAGCAAGTGTTTGGGCACGTCATGCCCCCCGAGGACTGCGCGGCCATTCTCGTCGAGCCGATCCAAGGCGAGGGCGGCTACATCGTCCCCGCCGACGGGTTCTTCCCGGCCCTGCGGAAGCTTTGCGACCGCTACGGCATTCTCCTGATCGTCGACGAAGTCCAATCCGGCATCGGGCGCACCGGCAAATGGTGGGCCATTCAACACTGGGGGGTCGAACCCGACATGGTCTGCTGCGCCAAAGGAATCGCCTCCGGCCTGCCTCTGGGGGCCCTGATCGCCCGCAAGAGCGTCATGACCTGGCCCAGCGGCGCCCACGGTAACACCTATGGCGGCAACCCTATCTCCTGCGCCGCGGCCCTCGAGACGCTGCGCCTGATCCAAACCCAATACATGTCCAACGCCGCCGCCATGGGCGAACTCGCGCTCGGCCGCCTGCGCGAGATGGCGAGAATGCACCCCTCGATCGGTGAGGTCCGGGGCAAAGGGCTCATGATCGGTGTTGAATTCGTCAAGGACCGCACGACCAAGGAACCAGCTCATCAATTGCGCGATCAGATCGTCCACCGGGCTTTCTCCCACGGCATGCTCCTTCTCGGCTGCGCGGACAGCACCATCCGCATTGCCCCGCCACTCAGCACCCCGCGCGAAACCATGGAGGAAGGGCTCGAGATCCTCGACTATTCCATCACCGAAGCCGAGCGCACCGAGGAATGGTAGCCCGGAGAACATCCGCCGGCTCAAAACCGCGGAGGCTTAGTGCTCTCTGACATTCAGGTCCGCCAACGAGACATCCTGCTCGAACTCGCCCGGTCGATCACGCAAGAGCTGGATCTCACGCGCGTTCTGGACCAGATCCTTCGCTACTCTGTCGAACTGCTGACGGGCGAGGCCGGGATCATTGCCCTGCATCAGGCACCGGGCCGTCCCCCCACACAGGCTCCTCCCCGCCGATGGCGAATCGCCGCCTCCTACGGCTTGCAAACCACTTTCCTGCGCCAGTTGGACCCCCTACTGGACGACATCCCCGACCAGGGCGACCCGCAACGTTTTGCCTTGCCGGAAATCAATCGCCGGCTACGGCAGATCACGCGCGTTGCTTCCCTGGGAGTTCTCACCGGACTCGGGCTTCCCTTGATCGCCCGCGGGGAGGTAGTCGGCGTGATTTTTGTGTTCCGCGGCAGCGAGGCCCTTTTCTCGCCAAACGAACGGGCTCTCCTCGAAAGCTTTGCAGACCAAGCGGCGATCGCCGTTGCCAACGCCTCCTTGTTTACGCAGGTCAACGAAGAAAAGCAAAGGCTAGATGCGATCCTCAACTCCTCCGCCCAGGGGATCGCCATCCTCGGCCCTGACAATCGCATTCAGCGGTTCAACCGCAGCCTCCAAAAGCTCACCGGCTACGGCCTCGAAGAGGTGCTGAACCAGGATCACGACCAAGTCATTCGTTTCCAACGCCTCGAAACTGGGATCTCGCTCCGCCAGGCCGAAGCGGGGGGCTGGCCCCTCTCGGACCAAGCCACGCTGTACCTGGAGGGGATCCTTATCCGGAAGAACGGTTCCCTGGTGAGCATCGGCCTGTCCTACGCACCCGTCTTCTCCCTCGAGAAGAACCTGATCAACATCGTCGTAGGGGCCCAGGACCTGACGCGATTCCGTCAAGCCGAGGAACTCAAGAGCACATTCATCTCCATCATCAGCCACGAACTGAAGACTCCCGTCGCCCTGATCAAGGGATACGCCAGCACCCTTCGACGCGAAGACGCCCGCTGGGATCCTGCCACGATCCAGGATGCCCTCTCGGTCATCGAGCAAGAGTCCGATCACCTCACCTCCCTGATCCAAGACCTCCTGGACGCCTCGCGCCTGCAGGCCGGAGGCCTGGAATTGAACGTGGGCGAGGTAAAATTGGACGAGCTCGCCTCCCGGCTGGCGGAAAGATTCTCGACGCAGTCGCCGCGCCACCGATTCCAGGTTCACTTTCCTGATAAATTCCCCGTCATTTTGGGGGACGAGGAGCGTCTCTCCCAGGTGATTTCCAACTTGCTCTCCAATGCCATCAAGTACTCTCCGCCCAGCACAGAGGTCGAAATCCGGGGCCAAGTCGAACCGGATCAAGTACTCGTGACCGTCAGCGACCAGGGCCCTGGCATCGATCCGCAGGATCTGCCTCACGTGTTTGACCGCTTCTACCGTGCGCTGGACGCCGCCCGCAAGACCCCTGGGGCCGGGCTCGGGCTCTACCTGGCACGGGCGGTGGTCGAGGCCCACGGAGGCCGCATTTGGGCCGACAACGAGCCCCAGCACGGCACACGGATTTCTTTCGCCATCCCGCGCACCCAGCCGCTCGGCCAAGCGCGGATCTCGGCTTAGGCTAGGACCCGCGCTCCCTTCTCATCCGCGCCCGGACCGCCAAACTCAGGAAAACAATGCCACCGACAATGACCACCATCAAATGCCCAAACTGCGGCGCGCCTCTGGCAGCCAGCATTGACCAGATCTTCGACCAAGCCCAGGACCCCACAGCCAAGACCCGCCTGCTTCGCGGCCAATTCAACCTTGCCTCTTGCCCGACCTGCGGATATCGCGGAACCCTGGCCACGCCGATCGTCTACCACGACTCGGCCAAGGAACTCCTCCTCACGTATGTGCCCGCCGAGCTGGCCCTGCCTACCCTCGACCAGGAGCAGGCGCTGGGGCGGCTCACCCAGCGCGTCGTCAGCGCCCTGCCGCCCGAGCAGCGCAAGGGCTATCTGCTTCGTCCGCAGAGCTTCCTGACCCTTCAAAGCCTGGTCGAACGCGTTCTGGAGGCCGACGGGATCACCCACCAGATGCTGGAGCAGCAGCGCGCCAAAGCACAACTGGCCCAGGAACTTGCCCAGGCCGACCCCGCGCAACTTCCCGACTTAATTCGGCAGAAAGACCCCGACATCGATGCCCCGGTCTACCAGCTTGTTTCGGCCTTCGCCGAGGCCGCCGCTGCTCGGAACGATGCCTCGCTGCGCGAGCGTGCGACCAAAGCGCGGGACTTGATTCTTGAGCAAACGCGGTTCGGCAAGCGCCTGCGCGAGCAATCTGAGGCCTTCGAGCGTGCTGCTCAGGACCTTCAGAAGCTCGGTCCCATGCCGACGCTCGACAAACTGGTCGATCTATTTGTGTCCGCCCCTTCACTCGATCGGGTCGCGGCGCTGACGGCGCTCACCTGGCAGGCCCTGGACTACACCTTCTTTGAGCGGCTCACCGCCCGGATCGATCGAGCCGCAACCTCCGATCAGAAGAGGCTGACCGCCATCCGCGACCACGCCCTGCAGCAAAGTCAATCCTACCGACACGAAGCCGAAGCCGAGCTCGGATACAGCGCCTCTGTCCTGCGGGCTCTGCTGCAGGCTCCCGATTTGCCAACCGCGATTGAGGACCATCTGGCCGACTTCACGGAGACTTTCTTCGTGGTGCTGCAAACCAATCTACAAGCCGCCCGCCAGGGGAACCAACCCGAGGCAGCCCGTCAGCTCGAGGAGATTGAGAAGTCCGTGCTCCTCGCCTTGAACAAGGCCCTGCCTCCCGAGGTTCATCTGATTCGCGATTTGCTCGAGCAGGAGGACGACTCGAAAGCCGATGCCCTTCTGCAGGCGCGCGGCGGCGAGATCACCGACCAGCTCCTCAGGGCCATGGACCTGATGCTCGAGGACCTCCAGCAGCGGGGGGAATCTCAGGCCTCCGACCGGCTGCGGCACCTGCGCGAAACCGCACAGAAGCAACTCGCCCTCCGCAAGTTCACCGCGTAGCCCCTTTCGTTCAGCTGGCAGGCAGCCGGCTCGCCTGCCTCTGATGGGCTGCCGGGACCCTTCGCATCGTCGCCCCTTGAAGCCGGGCCTTACCCAAAAACACGGCGCCTCTCCGTCCGAGGCGCCATCTCTTTGCAACCGCTTGCCAGGGGCCGCAACTCAGCCGAATGCCCCTCGAGGATCGACGCGTCCACCCGCCCCCAAAGCCTCGTTCACTTCGCACCCAACTCGGAACTCAGACGAATCCGGATCGCCTCGGTCTCACGAACCAACCCCGACGAAAGATCCCACAGGGGCACCCGCCTTCGATCCGCATCGCGCGCCGCCTGATCATCCGACAGGTAGCCGATCACCTCCAACCCAGGAGAACGGCCGGCGATGTAGCGGCGGTCCTCATCGTCTCGAACCTTGCTGCCGACCAGGAAGAGGTTTTTCAACGAAAGGTCTGCGGCCAGAGTGCGAATCTGTCCGGCAGTCGCCAGGCTCCTTTCCGTCGGCTCGGCCACCACCAGCATGGCGTCCACGGCATCAGCCGTGGCCCGTCCAAGATGTTCCACCCCGGCGTACATGTCCAGCAGAACCACCTCGTTCCTTCGAAGCAGGATGTGCGTGACCAGGGACCGCAGCAGGACGCTTTCCGGACAAATGCAGCCCGACCCGCCCTTCTTCACCGCCCCGAGCTCCAGCAGGCGGATGCCCCGGTGGACCGCCGAATACGCATCCGGCAAGTCGTCCACCCGAGGATTGAGGCGGAAGTACCCGCCGAAGGCCCCCGGCTCAGCCCCCGTGCGCTCGGCGATCAATTCCTCCATTTGCGCAATCGGGCGCAGCCCCTGCAGAGCCTCCTCGGGGAAACCCAGAGCGGGGCCCAGGCAGGGCGACGGGTCTGCATCCACGGCCAAAACCTGATAGCCCTGCCCAGCGAAGGAGTACGCCAGCAGGCTGCAGAGCGTCGTTTTCCCGACTCCCCCCTTCCCCGCAATTGCGACCTTCATCGTCTCGCCTCCCCCGCCGGTCCGGCCTGCGCAGATTCCCCGTGCAAGTGGCGCGCCGCCACCACAGGGATACCGGCCGCGATGAGCGCCCGAGCCGTTAAATTGAGCGACTCGTGCTTGTCCAGGTAGTTGCGCAGCAACAGCGGCATCAGCCCCTGGGCCTCTACATCCTCCTTGGCCAGGAAATAGTCGAGAATGTCCGAGGGGTGATCGCGCTTTTGCTCCACCGCCACTTCACCGCCCTCATGCTTGGCCGAAATGTTGGCCACCTGGTGAGCCACCTCAACCAGCTCCGCGCGCCGATTATAGGGCTGGCGGACAATGCTCTTCCACGCCTCCGTAATGTGATGCTCAAACCGCACGATGTCTTCCAAGTTCAGCGCCCGCCTCGCATCGGCGCACAGCCGAAGAGTCGCGTTGTCGACAGAATTGCTGAAATTGAACCCGATCAGAGGAGTCGTCCCGTCCGCCCTTGAGAAGAGACGGGCGCCAATCAGGGTCCACAGCACGGCGTAGACGTTATCATTCCCCAAGAACACGGAGATCTTGAACTCCAGGTCGATCCCAATCTTGTGCAGCAGGTAGCCCAGCAAAACGGTCCCGGAGTTGACGTTCAGGACGGATCGAATCCCGTAGTTTGTGTAGTAGTAAAGAAGCTCGTCCACCCACTGCAAGGCGTGTTCGTTAGGCTCGCCAACCCCTCCGAAGTAGCCAGTAATCGTATCCGGCCCCCCCAAATGCACGTTCGAGCCGTCGGTCCCCTTCGTGTCCAGCGTTTCGACATACGACGCGCCCACAATCTGCATGGCCGCACCCACCGCCAGCAGGTCCCCCCCATCTCCCTCGGACTCCTTCATTCGGCGGACCCGGATGAATCGCCCGGGCATCAGCTCCTTCGCTTCGATCGCTCGCCGGGCCTCTTCCACAATCCATGGAAAGTACTGAAAGGCGCTGATTTCCAGTGTCACGGCCAGGCCCGATTCCAATCTGGCAGCGGCGAACCGATCTCCAAGGACGCCCCGCTCAAACTCCTTCATGCGCACAAACGCGCCCCGATCGCGTTGCGTCCGCAGCCACTCCAGATCCTGAAGGTAGGGGGAGCCCAGCCGCCGGAGCCGTTCGATCAGGCCCGGAAGCGCTCCCGCTTCCTGGGCCTTTCGGTTGATCTCTTCCACCCCGCCATACTTTTCCACAAGATCCAGGAGACCGCGAACCAACGGCCCCTGAGAGTCCCCCAGAAGCCGGTTCACCTCCTGCACGTGCTCCCAAGGGATCGGCAGCCGCCCCGCAAGCTCCTCGTTCACTTCTCCCCCAAAGATTTCACCAACTCCGCAAATTGATCATCCTTGATCGTGAACCAGTTCTCCGGCTGCGGGAACTCCCGGGAGGTCACTTCGCTCACATAGCGCCTCAGTCCCTCCAGAATGACTTTCCCGGCCTCCCCGAACACCTTGGCCATCTTCGGCTTGAAGCGCGGGTACAGCCCAAACATGTCGTGAAAGATGAGCAGCTGCCCGTGCGCGTCCGGCCCCGACCCCAGGCTGATGATGGGAATGCCCGCCCGATCGCGGATCAGTTTCGCCACGCGGTCCGGCACCATCTCCAGCAGGATGCTGAAGGCTCCCGCCGCCTCCAGCTGCTCAGCGTCCTCCACAATCTTCTTTCCTCGGGCCGCATCCCTTCCCTGGACTTTAAACCCGCCCAGCGCCGAGACGCTCTGCGGGGTCAGCCCCAGGTGGCCCATGACCGGAATGCCGGCGGCGGCAATTGCGTGGACCCGGTCCGCCATCTCGGCTCCCCCCTCCAGCTTGACCGCGTCACAGGAGGCTTCCGCCATGAAGCGACCCGCGTTCCGCACTGCCATCTCCACCGCAGGCTGGTAGCTCATGTAGGGCATGTCCCCGATCAGAAAAGCCCCAGGCGCGCCCAGCCGAACGGCCCGAGCATGAGGAATCATGTCCGCCATGGTCACCGGCAGCGTGCCCTCATACCCCAGGAGGGTCATCCCCAGGCTGTCCCCCACCAGCACGATGTCTAGGCCCGCCTCCTCCACCAAACAGGCCATCGAATAGTCGTAGCAGGTGATCATGGTGATGGGCACGCCTTGCCGCATCTTCTCCAGGAGCGCAGGAAGCAAGACCTTGTTTCTCTTCTCCATGAGATCGCCTCCTCTTCTGGGGGAGGAACTCACGCGGGATGTTCCGCCGCAGCAACCCTTTCCCGCAACAGAGGACGCGGGTCAACCATATTGTGCTGCAATCCTGCTTCCCCCTCGAGGCCAAAGGCCACCGCCATCAATTGGGTAAAGTACGCAATCGGCGTGCTCAATTCACGGGGCATGGCATCCTGGCGGCTCTCCAAGTTGTTGCAGCACAGCGGGCAGGCCACTACGATCATCTCGGCCCCGCGCGCCCGGGCGTTTTCAATGATCCTCTGGCACAGCTTCACCACGATGTCCGTGCGAGTGAGGGCCAAAGAAGCTCCACAGCAAGTCGTTTTGAAGTCCCAATCTACGGGTTCCGCCCCGAGTGCGGCCATCACGTGATCCAGCATCCGAGGGTACTCCGCCTCTCCCGATCCCGTGATCCTCGGCGGCCGAGTCAGCAGGCAACCGTAATAGCAAGCCACCTTCAGGCCGGTCAGAGGCCGCCTCACCCGCGCTTGAACCTCATCGAGTCCCAGCTGCTCAACCACATAGCCCAGCAGCGAATGCACTGCCACATCACTGGGATAACTGTGCCCCATCTCGCTCTCGAACTTCTTCCGGCGCTCCGGCTCCTCCTCCATTTCGTGCAAGGCCACTTGGAATCGATTGAAGCAGGCGGCGCAGGGCAGAGTCACCTCGTGAAAACCCTGCTGCTCCAGGAGATCCAGGTTCATGAGCGGCAAGCGTAGCGCCTGGTCCGCGTCCAGACGGTGCGCCGGCGTGGATCCACAACACACCCATCCCTCCGGTTCCACCGGCTTCTTCCCCAACGCCCTCAGGCAGGCCTTGGCTGAACGGTCATAAGAACCGCCAACCCCGTGCAGGGAACAGCCCGGATAGTAGCCCACTTCCCCCTCCGGCCGCGCGGGCCGCTCCAGCGGGGCGGGCCGCCACCGCGGCCGGACGATTTCCGGCAGCATGACCACCTGCCCCTTCCGAATCATCGCAATCCCCAGAGGCAGATCCCGAATCAGGGATAGATTCCTTAAGTCGACTTCGGCAATCAGGCCTAGCTCATACGACCGACCGATCAGGTTCACATCCCGCAAGAACACCTTGTTGAAGACAGCCACGGGAGGCACTTTGGGGCGGATGCCCCGCGCCAGAGCGTCACTGACGATAAAGTCCATAATCCGGGCCAAGTCGACGCCCTGAGGGCAGCGTGTCGTGCAGGTCTGACACGAGGCGCACAGCCATGGGGTTTTGGCCTCGAAAAGTTCCTCCTCCAGCCCCAGCTGCGCCGCTCCCAAGACTTGGTTGGGGGCCAGGTCAAAGAACTCGCCCAGGGGGCAGCCCGAGGTGCATTTCCCACACTGGTAGCAGAGATAGACGTTTTCCCCAGTCTTCTCCCGAATTCGTTCCGCCAGCTCGCTGTTCACCTTGACCGACATGGCCTCTCCTATACCCCGCCCGTCTCCCCCTGCCCTGGCCTTCACGCCGCCCCGTTCATCTTGGGCCTCGGCAACAGACCAGCCCTGGTGACAATCTCCGCCACGGATTCTTCCCATTCAATCGCCATGATGTGCACCCCCGCCACCCCGGGAATCTCCCGCACCTGCTGGATCATTTCAACACAGATGTCGATCCCCACCTTGCGAGTGGCCTCGCTCCTGGCCTTTTTGTCCTCAATGCCGGCGGCCGCGGCCTCCATTCGCTTCACGATCTCCTCCGGCATGTCCAGGCCCGGAACGCTGTCGCGCATATACTTGGCGGCCCCGACCGACTTGAGCGGGCCCACCCCCGCGAGCAGGTACACTTTCTCCGGAAGACCCAGATCGCAAACCCGCGCCATGAACTCTTTGAAGCGCGGCAGGTTGTACACCAGCTGCGTCTGCACGAAGTCGGCTCCTGCAGTGACCTTCTTGCCCAGGCGCAACGGCCTCCACTCGGCGGGATCGGCAAACGGGTTCTCCCCCACCCCCACAAAGAAGCGCGGGTTGACCCCCTTGATCTCCTCGCCGCATTGAAAACTCGCATGATCCCGGAGATCCGCCACCATCCGCACCAGCTGGGTGGAGTCCAGATCATGTACGTTCTTCGCCTGGGGGTGATTTCCGAAGCTGTGATGGTCCCCCGTGAGGCATAGGACGTTGCGCAGCCCAAGCGCATAGGCTCCCAGCAGGTCGGACTGCATCGCCAGCCGATTCCGGTCCCGGCAGGTCATCTGCATGACCGGCTCCAGACCCTCCTCCAGCGCGATCCGGCCCGCAGCGATGGAGGACATCCGGACGATGGCCGTTTGATTATCTGTAATGTTCACGGCGTCGGAAAGTCCCCGAAGCAGGGCGGCCTTCTTGCGGATCGCATCGCCATCCGCATTCTTCGGCGGTCCCAGCTCAACCGTGACGGCAAAATGCCCGGCCCGCAGCACTTTCTCCAAGTTGCTTCCGGAATGGTATCCGTTATTTGTCGCATCCATAGTTCACCTCGGCTCCGATCCCGGCTCCTCGTCGGCATCGACCAAACGAAGGTCTTCGCGCACGATCTTGCGCGGCCCTCCGTCTCGCGAGGTGCGCCAGTCCTTCGGCGGCTGAATCTCCAGCAGCATTTCCAGTCTGCCTTGCGCCTTCAGGCGGTCATAGATCAGCTGCCAGGCACAATCGATATCCGGGTTCACCTCGCAGTGACCTCCCACGGAACCACCGCACGGTCCATTGAGAAGCTGCTTGGAACAACGCGCGATGGGGCAGACGCCGCCCGTCAAAGCCAAAAGGCAGTTCCCGCAAGCCTGGCAACGCTCCGCCCAGATGCCCTGTTCCACCGGCAGGCCCATAAAAGACGTGTTCAAGCCGGGAATCACGATCTTGTTCGGATAGCGTTCCGCCAGGGCCTGGGCCCCCACTCCGCAACCCAGCGACAGGACGCAATCGGCTTCCTCGATGGGCTCCCGAATCGCGTCAATGTATTCCCACTCGCATTGGCGCTGGACCACGCATACGCTGACCTGCCTCGGCTTCCCCTCCATCCGGCTGGACATGCGCAGCGCCGAGGCGAGAATCGTCGACTCCTTCTCGCCTCCCGCAAAGCACACGGTCACGCAGGTCCCGCACCCGACGACCAGCACCCGCTGCTTGTCCCCAAGCAGACCGTTGATTTCCTCCAGGGGCTTCTGTTCCGCAACAATCATTTGGCCTCCGATCGCTCCTCTGCCGGGCAAGTCATCCCTCGGCCCACGGCCAGTCCGGCCTGCCCTCTTGGCCCGCTTCCCACCGCCTTCAGCGCCTGGCCTCCAAACGCCCGTCCTCTCTCAACCGCAGCGGGCTGCGCCCCAGGGCCCGAACGCGCTCCACATGCAACTGGGCCTCGCGGGCCACCGTCCCGCCCTGGCCCCCCGATACGAGAACCATGTGCACCCTTTCGCCCCCGATCCCGATCTTCTCCAGGAGATTCCGCGCCCGCTCCAGGCGAGCCTTGGCCCGGCGGTTTCCTTGGACATGATGGCAATTCCCCAGGGGACACGCCACCACCATCACCCCGTCGGCTCCCTCCTCAAAGGCCTGCAAGAGATAGAGGATGTCGAGTTTGCCCGCACACGGCAGACGCACGACCTTCAGACTCGCGGGATACGCCAGCTTCAGTGCCCCTGCGGTGTCCAGCGCCGTATATCCGCAGTACATGCAGGTGAAGACGGTGATTTCCGGCTCAAACCGAAGAGCCTGCATCCCTTGGGCAGCCATCTCTTGAATCCCGATTTCGCTCACGTCGCATCGCTCCAGGCTCTAACGCCCGACCGACCCTCAAGCCGAAGGGCGTTGTTCGGACAAACCGACCGGCAGGCCCCGCAACCGTTGCACTGCCACGGGTCCGCCCAGACCGCCTCTTCCCCGGAAACCCAATTCAAGGCGGAGTACCGGCACGCTTTCATACAACGATGGCAGCCGTCGCATCTGCCTTCATCGACCCAGATCACCAGCGGCGAGAGGGCCATTTTCTCTACGCCGCCAGGGTTTCCGCTACAGACACCCAGCGGCCGAGCCCGAACCCAACCTGTTCATCAAGGTACCCTCGCAGCTGGATGGCCTTGGCGGGACACTCGGCGGTGCAAGTCCCACAACCCTGGCATAGCGCCGGATCAATCCACGCGGCCCCCAAAATTCCTCCCACCCCGGCGTGGTCCGGACGGATACGGGGCACGCTAAACGGGCAGGTCCGCACGCAGGTCAGGCATCCCGTACAGCGCGTTTCATCCACGAACGCCACCGCTCCGCCGACCTCGATCTCCGGCCGACTGAGGATGGCCAGCGCACGGCTGGCTGCGGCCAAGGCCTGCGTACTGCATTCCTCGATGAACTTAGGATAGTGGGCCAAGCCCGCCAGGAAGACCCCTGCCCGGTCAAATTCCACCGGACGCATCTTGGCATGGGACTCCTGGAAGAAGCCTTCCCGGGAGAGCGGGAGGCCGAGAACTTCGGCCAGCCTCGCCGCCCCGTCGGCGGGCACAATCGGCGTGCTCAACGCCAGAAGATCAGGCTCCAGCTCGATCGTTCTCCCAAACACCGGTTCGCGCACTTCCACCCTGAGCTTCCGTTCCCCTCGGCTTTCAACGATCCGCACCTGGGGCGTGCTCGAGTCGGCATAGCGTACAAACATCACCCCCTCCCTTCTCGCCTCCAGGTAGTACTGCTCGCGGAACCCATAAGTCATGATGTCCCTGTGCAAGAAGACCACGCGGCAGCCCGGATTCAGCTTCTTCAGGCGCAGGGCATTCTTGAGCGCGTTGGAGCAACAGATGCGCGAACAATAGGAGTGGTCCCCCGCCCCATCCGCGCACTGAATCATGACGACTTCCTTGAGCTTTTCCACCGCCTGGGGTTCGTGGGCGAGCATTTCCTCCAAGCGTGACTGCAACATGACCCGGTCGTCCTGGCCGTACAGGTAGGCCTCGCTGGAAGACTCCTTGCCCCCGACCGCCACAATCGTGACCGCATGGCGGATCTCATGCCGGCGGACCTGTCCGCCCGGCTCGCGGGTCTCGATCAGGCTGCGAAAATCACCCAGCGTTCCTTCCTGGTAAACCACCTCACTCTGGAAATGAATGGTCACATGTTCGTGCGCGGCCACCCGATTCACGACGTCTCGCAGCAAGACCTGCGGGTTGTCCCCGACCGCCGTGTAAAAGACATGGCTCAAGTTCCCGCCCAAGCTTCCGCTTCGTTCGACCAAATGGACGTCAAAGCCCGTGTCGGCGATTGCCAGCGCGGCCGTCATTCCCGAAATCCCCCCTCCGATTACAAGCGCGGACCGTTGCGGCACGCGGGTTTCCTTCTCCACCGGCTGGGCCACCCGACATCTCCCCACGGCCAACCGCAACATCTCGCAGGCCTGGCGGGTCGCCCCCGCCGGATCCCCCGAATGCGCCCAGGCGCACTGTTCGCGCAGGTTTACCATCTCCAAGAAGTACGGGTTCAGGCCTGCCTGCCAGATTACCCGCTGGAAAAGCGCCTGATGCGTCCGGTGGCTGCAGGCAGCCACCACCACGCGACTCAGCTGCCCGTCCTCGATCGCATCCCGCATTTGTGTCTGCCCCTCAAAGAAGCAGGCCAAGTTAAGTTTTTGAACATGAACCACGTCCGCAAGGCGGACCGCATAGCGCTCGAGGGCCTGTAAATCAACGCAATTCCCGATCTCCCCCGAGCAGGAACAGAGGAACACCCCGATCCGCACCGGCTGCCCTTCCCGAGCCGATATCTCCGGCACCACGGCACCGCTCACGAACGGGAGACCCCGGCTGAAACCTCGCTCCCCCAGGCTGTGGCGCAGCAGGCGCATCGCCTCCAACGCAGCGCCCGAGGCGTCCGAGAGAGTCTCCGAAATCTCCTTGGGGCAACCAAACGCGCCGCAAACAAACACTCCCGGCCGGGAGGTCGCCAGAGGCGCCAACTCCTCCGTCTGCGTCTGGCAGAAACCGTGCTCGTTCAACTCAATCCCCAGAGCCTCGGCGAGGCGCGCCGCCTCCCTGGGCGGCCGCAGGCCGGTCGCCAGCACCACCATGTCAAAGCGTTCTTCCTGCATGGGACCCTGAGTCTCCGTTTCCCGGCCATGTTCCCGTCCGCCGGGATAGCGCAGAATCAGCTCGCCGGTTGCCGGATCCTCGAGCACCTGCGAGACCCGACTCCGCGTATAGCGGACCGACCGCGTATCGCGAGCCGTTTCATAGTACGCCAGATACCCCTTGTTGAAGGCGCGCTCGTCCATCGTGTAGATATGGCACTCAACTCCCGGAATCCGGTCCTTGGCCAGCAAGGCCTCTTTGGTCGCAAACATGCAGCAAATGGAGGAGCAGTACTGGTTGACCTGGTCCCTCGATCCGACGCATTGCAGCCAGGCAATTCTGTGAGGCACCTTTCCGTCCGAGGGCCGCACGATGCTTCCCTCTGTGGGGCCCGTACGCGACGCCAACCGCTCGTACTGCATGGCACTCACCACGTCGCGATATCGCCCATACCCCAGCTCGGGCATGAGGCCTGCGTCAAACGGCTCAAAGCCCAAGGCCAGGATGACAGCCCCCACATGGACCTCGAGCTCTACGCTCGTGGCCCCCAGGTCGATAGCATGGGTCGGGCATATCTGCTCGCATTTCCGGCAGGTGTCACAGGCCTCGACCTTGTCCGTCAGGTAGTACGCATCCGGTGCCGCACGGGGGGCGGACTTGTGCACGATCGTCACCCGGCTCAGGCCCGCCTGGAATTCGCTGACCCGATCCTGCACGCATACCTGAGCGCAGCGGCCGCAGTTCGTGCAGCGGCTGGGGTCCACATAACGCGGGCGCTGTCGCAAGCGCACGCGGAAATCGCCCGCCTCACCCTCGCAAGACTCAACCTCCGTCAGACTCAGACAAGTAATATTGGGGTGAGGGTTTTGGTCCAAGAGGACCGGCGAGATCGTCGGCCGGGTGCAGCCGTAGCCCGCCTCCGAGCTGCCTCGGCAGAGAACGCAGTCGTGGGTGGGGAACATGAACCCAATCTGCCCGACGCGGCCTCCCAGGGAAGGTGCCCGTTCCACCAGGTAGACATGGATGCCCGCATCGGCCAAATCCAATGCCGCGCGCATCCCTCCCACTCCACCACCCACCACTAGGACACTGCGTGCGTTACCCATTCTTTTCATCCTTTTCTAAAGAGGGCTGATCCTTGGCTTCAATAGGTAAGCAAGTACTCCTGCGCGGCCAGCGCCGCCTTAGCGCCTTCCCCGACGGCGATCAAGACCTGCTCGGCATAGACGTCGGTCACATCCCCGGCCGCAAAGATTCCAGGCGCTGAGGTCGCGTTCTGGCAATCAATGTGAATCCTCTGCTGAGCGTCCCGGCCGACAAGATTCGCCACCATTTCCGATTGGGGGGACAACCCCAATTCCACGAAGAAACCGTCGGCCCGCAGTTCCCGCCTCTCGCCTCCGCGCGATATTGCCAGGGCGCGCGCATATCCATCGCCAAGAACCTGATCTACCGTGTAGCCTTCCAGGATTTCCACCGTTCTCTGGGCGGCAACCCGCTTCCCCAGCGCGCTTCCCAAATCGCCCTGCGTTGGCGCAAGCAAGGTCACCCGCTTGGCGATTCGAGCCAACTCCGCCGTCGCCCGGAGGGCCAAGCTCTGGTCCCCGACGACGACTACCTCGCGGCCCACAAACAGCGGCGCGTACGAGATCGCGCTGTAGCACAGGCCGCGCATCATGAATTCTTTCTCGCCGGGGACATTGAGCAGCCGACCCAATGCTCCCGTGCAAACGATCAGGGTCCGGGCGTCATACGTCTTCGCGGAGCGGGTGTGCACCCGATAGCTCCCCTCCCGCCGTTCGACCGCCTCCGCCATATCAAAGGTCCGTGAAAAATCCAAGTACTCCACTTCGTTGGAAAATCGGCTGACCACCTCTTCCCCGGTAATAACCAGGTGGTGCTCGATAAAGGGCAGTTGAAGCCGATAATTGACCTTGCCTCCCAGGTCGCGCGTGATGAGGAGAACATCCATATGCTTCCGCAGCGCGTACACTGTTGCCGTCAATCCGGCCGGCCCGCCGCCGAGAATCGCCAAATCGTACACGTCAATGCCTCCGCCCTGCCCTATTCTGCCCTCGGGATAAACCCTTCCTCCATCATTCGTCTTGTAAGATTCCGCGATCTTCGGATAAGGGCCTCCGCCTGTTCAAATTCCTGGTCGTAGGTCAGGACCTTGTGCGCCACGCCTTCTTGCACGGCCCGGGCAGCGACCGCCCCCGCCTCCCGAGGGAAAACCTCCCACTCTTCCATGGTCGGCAAAATATAGTCGGGACGCAGACCCTTGGCAGCCGCCGTTCCGGCCAACGTTTCCGCCGCCGCCAAACACATTCCCTCCGTGATCGTCTGCGCCCGAACATCGAGGGCCCCCCGGAAAATACCCGGAAAACCAAGGCAGTTGTTGACCTGGTTGGGGAAATCCGATCGCCCGGTTGCCACCACGGCCGCCCCCGCCTCCTTTGCCTCCCACGGCCAAATCTCAGGAACGGGGTTCGCGCACGCGAAAACCACCGGATCGCGGGCCATCCGCCGCACCCATTCCGGCCGGATCGTTCCCGGACCAGGCTTGGAGTAGCAGATTGCCACATCCGCGCCTTCCAAGGCCTCGGGCACCGAGCCCCCGCGGTTGTCCGCGTTTGTGATCTGGCAGAACTTCCAGCAGTCCACGTACTCCGCCTTGCGCAACTCCAGGTCGCGGCGATCCTTATTTAACATCCCGCTCACATCCACTACGTGGCAACGGCCCGGATCGGCGCCCACAGCGAACAGCAGCCGGGCGCAGGCCACATTGGCGGCCCCTGCTCCGATGAACGCAATGCTCACGTCGGAGAGCTTCTTGCCCACCAGTTTCAGTGCGTTCACCAGCCCGGCCAGGGTGACCGTCGCGGTCCCCTGTTGGTCATCATGCCACATCGGAATTTCCGACCGCTGGCGTAAGATATCCAGGATCCGGAAACACTTCGGCTGGGAAATGTCTTCCAGGTTTACGGCTCCGAAGCCCGGCTGCAGGACCAGAACGGTCTCAACGATCCTGTCGGGGTCCTTGGTGTCCAGCATGATCGGCCAGGCATCCACGCCTCCGAGGTACTTGAAAAGCAAGGCTTTGCCCTCCATCACGGGCAAGCCGGCCTTCGGTCCAATGTCACCCAGGCCAAGGACGCGCGTCCCATCCGAAACTACTGCCACCGCGTTCCACTTATGGGTGTACTCGAACACCAACTCGGGATCCTGCTCAATCGCCTTGCAAGGCGCCGCCACCCCGGGGGTGTACCAGATCGCAAAGTCCTCAAAACTCCGGACCGGGCACTTGAGTGCCACTTCGACCTTGCCCCGGTAAAACGGGTGAAGCCGCATGGCGTCCGCGGAGGGCTGCTTGGCCTTAGCCAGCATCTCCTCCACTCCAGGCGTCGAGCTACCCTCGGCCATGTTGTCCTCCTGCACCCCTTCCCCGCTGCCGTGCTCCCGCTCTGCCGACGGCTCGCTCCCAGGACGCTGGCGCTGCGCCTGCAGCCCCGGCCGTCGGGCACACCCTCTACAGTCGAAGATACGAATCCGTGTAGATCACCTTGTTGAGCAGGGCCTGCACGGTCTTCCACACCTCGACCTGTTCGGGGTCCGACATGTCCACACTCGTCGGCTCCAATTCGCCTCCCGCCGCGACGGCATCGAAGAGTTTCAGGTACAGGCGGGCCACAGGGGTCGACTCATCCCGACTCTCAATCCAGCGCAGCACCTGCATGAGTTTCTCGTCCAAAGGATCAATGATGGCCCCGTCCAGCCCCACCCCCAGCAACATGACCAGGTAGGTGCGGTTCAACAACGAGCGCATCGGTCCGGGCACTTGATTCGAGACATTGGACAGACCCGCCACGGTCAGGGGCGGCGGATCCGCAACCATTTTCAGCATCCGGACCGCCTCGATCGCCTGCGGAACGTATTCCTGGCACCCGGACACCGTCAAGATCAGAGGATCGACTAGCAACCGATCCATGGGGATTCCAACCTCTACCGCCCGCGGCAGCAGCTTTTCCATGGCCAGGCTGACCCGCGCCTCCGCGTTCACCGGGATTCCGCTTTTCTCCATGCACAGCGCGATCAGCCGCGCTCCGTACTTGGCCGCCAACGGAGGCACACTCGCCAGTCTCTCCTCCTCCGCTGAAGTGGAGTTCACAATCGAATTCGTGCCCACCTTCCGAAGCCCGGCCTCAATGGCCGCCAAATTGGTCGTGTCAAACGAAATCGTCATCCCCCCCACGCCTTCCTGCACGCAGTCCACCAGCCAGTCCATCACCTCCGGTCCAGCCTTTTTCTGGGGCCCCACGTTCAGATCCAACGCATCCGCCCCCGCAGCCTTCTGCTTTCTCGCCAGCTCAACAAAGAAGGCGCCATCCCTTTGTGCCAATGCCTCCTTCACGCGGGGCGAAATGATGTGGATGTTCTCGCCGATCTTGATCATGATTCCCTCCTCGTGGCTATGCGCAGGTTTGAGACGAGCCCTCTCCCAATCCGCCTCCGCCCAAGAATTCCCCCTGCTTCAGGCGAACAACCGACCCGCTAGTTGCGAAACGGCCCGGTAGGCCGGCGATGCCCCATCCAACTCGAACAGCGGCCGCCCTGCGCCATCGAATTCGGTCACGAGCGGATCCTCGGGGATTTCACCTGCTATCTCCGCCGGCACACTCTGCAGGGCCTCCTGCAGAACGCCGGGCAACGGGCCGCGGACGCGATTCAAGACAAGCACCGTCTTGCCGATCTTGATCCCCAGCGACCTGGACAGCGCCACCATGGCCTCGGCTGTCTTGACCCCGCGCATCGAAGGATCGCTGGCCAACAACAGAACGTTCACGTCCTGCGTCGTCCTTCGGCTGAGGTGTTCCATGCCCGCCTCATTGTCAATCACCACAAAGTCGTAGGCATGACTCACCCTGTCCAGGACTTCCCTCAGAAGGTGATTCACCGCGCAGTAGCATCCCGCCCCCTCCGGCCGCCCCATGACGAGCAAATCGACCCGATCTCCCTCCTCGACCGCCATCCGCACCTCTCGGTCCAGGAAGTCCATCTTCGCAATCCCCTCCAGGCCGCCAGTGGCTGCTTGCTGCCCCATCTGCTCGCGAATCTCCCCCAACGTGGTCGGGAGCGGTAATCCCAAAGCCTGGTTCAAATTGCAAGCAGGATCGGCATCAATCGCAAGCACCGCCCCATGGCGGTTCTCCAGCAGCCAATGAATCGTCATGGCCGCAATGCTGGTCTTCCCCGTGCCACCTTTGCCCGCCACCGCAATGGCAAAACTCAATTCGCCACCTCCCTTCCAAACCCAGCTACTTCGCCCGGGCGGCCAGTTCCTCCCAAACCGCGGAAACACTCGGGAACAAAGAAATGTCCGTGTGCGGCAGAAAGAGGGCCGCCGTGAACGCGTCGTAGAAGGTGTTGTCGGCCGACAGCTCCAGATAGGTCATCTTCCCCGCCATTTCGCTCACCCGCGATCGGGCGTCCCTGGAAAGCAGCGCCATGTAGGCCCCCTGGATCGCGGTGTTCCCCAGGAAATTGAACCGCTCCCAGGGAAGGTCCGGCAGCAACCCGATCTGCACGGCCTTTTCCACGTTCAAGTACCTTCCAAACGACCCGCCAATCAAAACTCTCTGCACATCGCCGAGGCTCAGGCCCACACTGCTGGCCAGCACACTGAACCCGGCGTAGATGGCGCTCTTGGCGCGCATCAAGTTGTTCACGTCTGTCTGCGTAATCACGATATCGCGGCCGACTCCGCTGTCTTTCGCCCAGGCCACGACATATTCCCCCCCATGCTCACCCTCTCGAACTCGGCTGGTCCGACCGTCCATCACGAACTGGCCGCTCCGGTCAATTACTCCGGTCACGAACATCTCCGCCAGCAGGGCAAGCAAGGCGGAACCGCACAACCCTTTCGGCGCGACGGACCCCACCACGCGCACGGTGGGCTCCAGAGTCCGCGAGTTGACCCACACCTCCTCAATCGCACCCAAAGTTGCGCGCATGCCGCTGGCTACCCCGGCTCCCTCGAAGGCCGGTCCGGCAGAACACGCGCAACTCACCAACCAGTCCCTTGTCCCCAGGGCCATTTCCCCATTCGTGCCCACGTCGATGAAGAGAGTCAGCTCCTGGCTGTCACACATCCCGGAAGACACAACTCCCGCCGTGATGTCTGATCCCACGTACGATGCAACTCCAGGAAGGCAGTCCACGCTGGCCATGGGATTCACATTCAGCCCAATCTGCCCAGCCTCCACAGGCTGCGGCCGGTTGACCGCGGGGATATACGGCGCCAGACGGATCGAGGCCGGAGGAATCCCAAGGAAAAGGTGAATCATCGTCGTATTGCCGACCACGGTGACCCGATAGATCTCCTCGGGGCTCACCTTCCGGCGCGAGCACATTCTGTCGATCAGTCCGTTGATGGTGCCGCGCACCAGCTGGCCAAGTTCCGCCAGGCCGCCCACCTTCCCCGCGTAGATGATACGCGAGATAACATCCTCCCCGCGCGAGATCTGCCCGTTATATTCCGCGGCATGATCTATGGCTTGTCCGCTGTTCAAGTCCACCAAGTACGTCGTCACCGTGGTCGTGCCAATATCAATCGCAAGTCCAAACGGCCGGATCGCCCCGCTACGCACATCCACGACTCTCCACCAGCCCCGCGGGGAATTCCAAGTGTCCGTTTCAACCACCGCTTGCGCCTTCCAGCCTCCCGATCGCAACAACTCTCCCACATGCCTGAGCAGCCCCAGGGGCACGACGGGAGCCGGCAACTCCCCCACCGGACCTGAACGGCCCAGCTGCCGGACCATGTCCGGAGTGCTTGCCTGTTGTATGGCGCGCAGGAGGCGGCTCTGGTCATCGGTGTTGTCTCCCAAATCCGGAGCGTCCATGGCCAGGTCCAAAACGCGAATCGGTTGATCAAACTCGGGCTGGTATGCAAACGGCAGCTCAGCCGGCCGCTCCACACGATCCGTGACCAGCTTGCGCTCAATCTGCTCCTGAGGAGGGATGCGCACGGTCGCATCCCCTTCCACCACCGTCTGGCACGCCAGAGCGTACCCCTCGCTAATGTCCGCGGCCGAAAGCCGGATCGCCGAGCGTCTCCGCACCGCCCCCTCAACGACCACCACAGCGCAGCGCCCACAGCGCCCCTGCCCGCCACACGGCTGATTCAGCTCCAGGCCCGCCGCCTCAATCGCCTCGACGAGCAGCGAGCCGGTCGGCACCTCGACCTTCTTGTTCCCCGGGAGCAGCGTGACCGTGTGCTCAGCCATGGTCTTTCCCGTACGCTCAGCGTCCGAATCGCGAGGACCGAGAACCGCGGGCCTGCCCGCGCCCGGAGGAATTCATTTCAGCTCTGGTCCTTCCGCCTCAGCGGACAGCTCGGACCGGCCGCAGGCACGCGACCCTAACGACAACTCCCGGCCGCGCGGACCAGCGCCCCCGCGGCCTCGCTCTCTGGCATTCCTCCGAGGGGCCTTTTTCCACTCCCTTCGGGCCGCTCACTTCCACATGGCCTTCAAATATCCGGGAATGTCCACGGCCTCCCGCGGACCGACCATGATCTCCCAGCCGGGGAGGGACTCCTCCAGCTCGCCCGAGAGCACCGCGACTTGTCCAGGAATGATCAGCTTGTGATGCGCCACTTTGTCCTGCACCCCCGTGGTCTTCATGGCCTTGGAAATCCGATCCGCATCGAACTTGCCGGCCGCCCACGCCGTGAGGACGCTCATCCCTTCGGCATCGGCCACGACCAGCCACCCGGGCCAGCCCGATCCCTCCACCTCGTTGGAAACCGCGAAGTAAGTGATCGAGAAGTTGGTCGTCACCAGAACCGGCGAATCATCCTTCGGCTTGTTGATTTCGTACAGCCCGGGTTGAACCTGGATGGGCTTCTGCGGGTCGGTGTAGATGTTCTGGCGCAGCACCAGAAGAGGGTACAGGCTGGGTGGGTCGAACGTATCCAGGACGACCAGGCTACCGTACTTGGCGATCTGTTCGGCCGCCAGGATGGTTGCGTCCATTTTCCCGTTACTCGCGGTCCCAGGGAAAGTGATCACAGGGTATCCCAGAGGGCGAAACAACTTCTTCAGGGCCAGCCGGCGAACCTTTGTCAACTCCACGAGACTATCCTGGTATTCCTTCACGGCCGGAGCCAGGACGATATCCTCGACTCCCGCTTTGCTAACGTTCTGCGCCAGTTCCGCCAGCCCCTCGAGCGTCGCCGCCTCAACGGTCAGCGGCAGTTTGTTCGCCTTTGCCAAGGCGACCATCTTCTCCCAGTTCTCGCTGGTTGCCCCATGCAGCAGGGGGTTACCCCCGCGGGCCGCCTCGACCCCTGCCGCCATGACCTGCGGGTCCCGGCAGATCAGAATCAGCGGCTTCTTGCTCAAGGAGCGTACGGCGCCCACCGCCGCGGCGAACGCCGGAGCGTCCTGCGAACAGGCCTCGACGGCGAACCCATCGATTCCCAAGGGGATGCCCACATAGTCCACCCGGTAGGCATCAGCCTCTTTGACCAGGGCTTGAATCGCCTCCAGCCCCTCCCGGTCCCGCACACGGATAAAAAGCCCCGGCCGGTGGAAGAAGGTCTTCTCGTGCCGGAAGAGGACGATCTCATTGCCGACCTCGATCTTGGACTCGGCCCCCCCGAAGGCCACCAGCCGGATGGGAGGCGCGGCCGCCGCCTCCAGCTTGGCCTTTGCTTCCTCCGTGATATAGGGGCACTGCTTCACTTCCGCCTGCTTGGCGGCCAACTTCATGGCAAATGCAAGGCATGTCGGATAGCCGCATTCCTTGCAATTCGTCTGGGGCAAGATCTTGTAAATCTCCAATCCGCTCAGTGGCATGGTGCGCCTCCAGGAACGATCTGCGTGCGCTTCTCCTCGCCTACTTCGCCGACAACGCCTCGACCAAGGTCTTGACTCGTCGCAGCGTGTCCGGATGCCGCACCACCGCAATGTCGGCGCCCGCCAGAACCAGGCTGGCCGCGGTGAGGGCTTCCCAATTCAGGGCCCGCGCCTTCCATTCCCCCCAGGCCTTGGGCACCCCTTCGCCCACTTTCGCTTCTTTGGCCTTCCAGGCCTCCTCGCCGGGGGTCACAATCATCGGCTGCTGGGTCATGCTGTCGCCCTGCAGTGCGGCAAGACGCAGCCGCTCCATCACCGAATAGCCGTACTCGATTCCATAGCCCAGTGCCCCAGTCGTCGGATCCATGACAATCCGTTCCAGCGGCATGCCCATATCATGGATGAGGATGACCAACTGTTTGGCCAGGTTAACGTCCATGGGCGTCTTGGACTGCACGAGATGATTGTTGGCCATCGCCGTGGCCACGATGGTCCGGTAGTTCTTGTCCTCGCACAGCCCCAGCACCAGCCGTTCCCCCTTTCCCTCCTCGGCCACAGCGACCAGCAGTTCATTGTCCAATTCCGCCTGTCCGGGACCGATCACCATCAGCGGCAACCCGGTGGCCTTCAGCACTTTGCGCAACACCCCCCTCACGTTGTCGGCTGTATTGGGCTGCCCACCCGCGTTGCTCGCGCTCAACACCAAGAAGACCAGATCGGCGCCGGCTTCCTCCGCCGCCCGCGCCCAGTCCCCCGGATCCTGCATCGCCTCCCCCCAGGCCTCATAGAGCAAAGGCGACCAGTCCTCCGGTTTCTTCTCCCGGACTTCCACCGCCAGGGCGGGCGTATGCGGCAGCTCCCCATCAAAAGACAGGCCGGTCAGGGTCCCCTCGCCCCCCACCGTGACCGTGCGTGACCGCGTGCCCCCCTCGGCCGAGCTCGCCCCCAAGGTCACCTCGCGGACCTTCCCGGACCATTTCTCCTTAGGAACCTCGATGCTGACAGGCATTCCCCAATCTCCTTCTAGTGACCATCCATTGGTTCGGCCTCGTGGGGGGCCGCTCATCCTTCCTAGAGCAGCGAGGGCATGGCCAAGGCTGGATGGTTCTTCTCCTGAATGTACTGGACCACCCCTGCCACGTCCGTCGCAAATCGTTCGTCGCAGATCTTCTCCAGGAGGTCCGGATCCCCCTCGCGCTCGCAGGTGGCCCGCAGCTGTTCGGCCATTTGCTCCTTGAGCACCGAGGACATCCACACCACCCTCTTGAACCCGCCGTCCGCGCCGAGGAACTTCGGACTGAGAATGTAGAACTTGCCGTGCCCCATGATGCCGGGCGTTTGCAGTCCCCCCCCGGCCATCCCCGCCAGGGTCGAGAAGGTCATCCCCGCCGGGGTCATGCTGGTGTCTTCTCGGCTGACAATCATGACGCCGTTCGCCTCCGGGATGACCATCGCGATGCACTCAAAGCATCCGCAGGCGGTCATGGGGTTCTCCATGATCGAGTAAACCGCCACCTCGTTGACCTGGCCGTGGCTGGCCGTCTGAACGAATTCGTTGATCCCCTGATAGTAGCCCTTTTGGGGGTCCAGGGCCGCGCCTTTGCGGATCGGCTGATTGGGGCCGGTCGGGTTGATTTGGTTGGAGGCCTTGCAGTCGAGCCAGTTATAGGCACCGCACAGCCCCAGCCGCTGCGGAGACACCACACAAACATGATTCGGGGCAAACGACTGGCAGAGGGTGCACGAGTAGAACTCCTCGACGCTCTCGTCCGTCATGCTCCCCACGCGTTCGTTCCGCTCTTGATAGGCCGCCCGGGCCTTGGCCAGCCACTCCTCCAGCTGGACAGGGTCCGTGTAGAGGGTGACCTCCACCTTGTCCACGATGGCTCCAAAATCGCTGTGGAAACGGGCGTGCAGGATTTCGCCGAAATGGTTGAGGCTGAACCCCTTCTCCGCATCGGCCTTGCTGATGCGAATCCAGGCGATGTCCCGTTGTCCAATATGCTGAATTCCGCTGGCCCCGTTGATGAAGTGGTGAATCTGCCGCTCCAAAACCGGTTCGAAATCCTTCTGCAGTTTTCGACCCGCCACGGCCGCGACGATGCCCAGATCCATCGCGGCTCCCTCGGGCTTGTCGCTGAAATCCGGGCCCACCAGGGTGATTTTGCCGTCTTGGATCTCATCCAGGCCGGCCATATGCAGGTACTCGAACGCCCTCGAATACTTTCCTCCAAACTCGATGCGCATGTCGGGCTTGCGCACTACCTCCCCCTCAAATGCTGACCCATAGGGCACCGGGATGGGCACCTCATGCACCGTCACCTTCACGCCCCGCACCTCAATACATTTCTGAACCAGCCGCTCCGCACGCTCGAGATCGTCCTTCCCCTCGATCTCATCGAAGGGCATCGAGACCACATGCTCATAGGTCGTCACGCCAGTCGGAAGAATTTCGGGGATGCGCGTGTCGGCCACAACGGGGAAACCGAAGTTGATGGCCCCGGCCGCCGTCGCGTACTTGATGTCATCGACCTCGCCCAGCGCCAGCACAAAGGCAAAAACGCGATCCTTGTTGTACAAGAGGATTTCGCGCGACTGCCCGCCCTTCAGCCCCCCGAAGGTGAGGGCGGACCGAACGGCAAAGCCCAAGGCATAGATCGCGCTGTAGGTGTCCAGGCCAAACGGGACGGTGTAAGTATCGTACCCGAGCTCGACCCCCTCTTCCATGAGCTGCTGAATGATGCTCCGGCCGTTCACGTTTCCGGAAAGGAAGCAAAGGATGTTGCGCCGCTGCAACTCGCGGACGATCTTCACCGCAACTTCGTTGGACTTGGCACACCCCACAATCGCGGCAAACCCGGGCATACGTCCGTCGACCAGCTGAATGCCCCAGGAACGCAGCTGGATGTCGTCAATCGGCCCGTTCAGATGCCCGTTCCCGCTGACTTTCTCCATCTCGGGACTGGTGAAAGACGTTCCTCCCGCCAGATGGAATCCCTCCAATCTCTGCGGCTCCTCCCCGTACAGGAAGCGGATGGCCTCAATCCCCTCTTCCGCCAGAAGGGTCGCCATCCCCGAATCCAGCGTTTCTCCAAGGTAGGGGAGCCAGTGCCGGTCCCCCGGCAAGGGATGGACCAAGGCGCGCGCCTTTGCCACCACGCTTCCCAGGTCGCTGAGCTTTTCCACGGTCTTTCCCGTCATGCCCAGGATCAAGGGCAGGTGATAGGCCGTGTTCGGGAAGGCGAGGGCCGCCTCCGGTCCCTTCTCGGCCAGGGCCCGGTCAAGTCGTGTTGAGAACTCGTCCACGACCTGACGGGCGCCGCGCATCGCGCAAGTTGCAATGTATCGGGACATTTCAATTCCTCCCGGGACTTATTCTTCTTGCCAGAATCGGATCCTATCAGCCCACCTCGGCCGCTACCGGATTCCGCGTTTTCTCGAAGAAGGGCAGATCTCCGCTGCGGCCCCAGCGACTGGCATCGTAGGCCGGCAGGTTGAGCGCCACCCTCTTCGCGTCGAGATGCGCCATCGCCCGCCGGAGCATCTCTTCGTCGCTGGTGACGAACTCCATCTTCCCGCCGAGGGCGCGCTGCCAAGTCTCGCTCATGAGCCGCGTCACCACGTCGCTGGCACCCACCGGGGAGTCGATTCCAAAAAGCACGTAGGCGCCCGACGCCGCCGCATAGGCCCCAATCGATAGCGCCTTCTCGCTCATCCACTCCGGCGCCAGGCCCACGGCCGGGATGTCGGAGATGTCCTCCCCCAGCCCTCCCTCCGCCACGATCTGAGTGAGAACCGTCAGGATGCGCGAGTTGTCCACACAGGATCCCAGATGGAGCACCGGCGGCATCCCCGTCGCCTCGCAGACCTCGCGCAGTCCCGGCCCAGCCATTTGCAAAGCCGCCTCCGGCAGCAAGTAGCCGTACTTCCCCGCCGCCAGCGCCCCACACCCGGTCTGGACCACCAGCACGTCATTCTTCAAGAACTCGCGCAGCAAGAACTCGTGGCTGCGGTCCTGTGTGGTCCGCGGGTTGTTGCAACCAACATCGGCCGCCACTCCCCGAATCCGGCCCGCCATGATGGCGTCGTTGAGCGGCCGGAAGGAGGCCCGATAGGAGCCACCCAACATGTAGTTGATGTACTCTTGGGAGAAACCCGGCACGACCTCCTCACTGATATCCGGAATGTGCACCTCCCCTCGGTTCGGGAAGTTGTCGATGGCCATCTTCACGAGCTCCCGGGCTTGGTCCAGCGCATGGTGCTCATCAAACTCCATGTGGATCCCCCCCTCAATTGCCACCTTGGGAGAAGTGGTCACGAATTTGGTGTGGAAACGGCTGGCGACCTCGGGCAGGGCCTGCATGATGCATTGCACGTCCACGATCATTGCATCCACCGACCCGGTCAGGAGGGCCAGTTCCTGATGCAGGAAATTCCCTGCCGAGGGGATTCCCTGCCGCATGAGGGTTTCATTCGAGGTGCAGCAGATGCCGGCCAGGTTGATCCCCTGTGCCCCCTTGCTGCGTGCGTATTCCACCAGATCCGGCTCCCCCACCGCCCGCACCAGCATTTGCGAAAGCGTCGGCTCATGGCCATGGACCACGATGTTGACTTGGTCCTTCTGCAACACCCCGAGATTCACCCGTCCGACTCTTGGTCGAGGAGTGCCAAAGAGGATGTCGGAGAAGTCTGTGGCCAGCATCGACCCGCCCCAGCCGTCCCCCAACGCGCAGCGCAGGGCCCCCTTGAGAATGTGTTCGGCCTGCTGGTCATCGCCCATATGCGTGCGATGCATCACTTCCACGACTTCGCGGTCAATCCCACGCGGCACAATCCCGTAGCGCCTCCAGCGCTCCTGCTGCTTCTTCGGGGCGTGGCGGATGTAGAGGAGCTCCCCTTCCTGCTGCCCGAACATGGCCAAGCCCGTCCGCGCCACGTCCCCGGCAATTTCCTCCTTCGATCGCCCCTCCACCTTGACACCATACTTGCGAGCCACCGCGAGCAGTTTCTCTTCGTCACGGACCTCGTATCCCTGCGCCTTCCCTTCTGAAGTGGCCAGAAGAGTCAGGGCCAAGTCCCGACCATGATCCGAATGGGCTGCGGCGCCGGCCGCGATCGCCCTCGCCAGGTTGCGGGCGGCGATCGTGTCGACCGTGGCGCCGCAGATCCCGACCTGGCCTTCCTTGGTCAGCCGGCAAGGCCCCATAAAGCAGTTCTTGCAGCACACTCCCGCCGTCGACCCAATTCCGATGGGGCAGGCTGCCATGCTGTCCGCGCGATCGAAGGCCGTCGTGATGTTCAGCACCTCGGCACGCGCAAGCATTTCTTGAGCAGCCGGGTCGATAGAACGTTCGCTTGCGGTCCGCTTCTTCGGCATTACGCCTCCTTGAGTATCTGACACTGCCGAGGGCCGTCCCCCAGCCCCCGGCAATCCACGGCTACAGGGAGTCCACGAGGTTGGACGGTCGCAGATAGACTGTCGGAAGAATCGATTCAACCTCCCGTTGAATCTCATCACGCAACAAGTTTCCAGAAACGTGCATCAACGTGTCCTGGTAATCCTCATCGATGTTCATGCTCGCCAAGCAAGGGTAGTGATGATGAAGCATCCCGGCCGCTTCCACGGCTTCACCAACCGGAACGCCGGACAAGCCCTCGGCCACGAAGCGCGCACACCCGCAACACGCATCCCGCAAGACCCGCACGGAACTCAGCCTCCCGCCCTCCGCCGACAGCTCGTACTTTGGCCGCCCGAAATAGCGGGCAAACCGGCGGATGGTCTCGTCGTCGTACGGCATCCGGATCGGCGCGCGGTTGTAGCCCTCCTCATCCAGTGAACACAGCGGCCGCGGGAAGACGGCCACCACGCCCGCCTCTCTCAACCAGCCTGCCAGCTGCCCCACCAGCCCTGCCGGCAACGACGCATTCCGGTCCACGGGCACCACAGCGGCACGCACGCCAGCTCGCTTGGCGATCATCGGCACCAGTTGAGCAAACCCTGGAGTTTCCCCCAAGGCCACCAGAAGATCCGAGTGAATAATTGGACTAGTTAGGTATTCTTCGGGGTCATCAACAACGGGAGGAATACAGCGAGGAGCCTCCCAGACGGAGACCCGCCATTCGGGAGGCGAATTTTTCGAGATGCTGGCGGCAATCCGTTGCCCCCAAAACCCCTGGTAGGCAGCCATCACGCCAAGCCCCGAATCAACAATATTGGCTCCAGTTGGAGCCATCCTGTCCTCCGACAAGAGCGCCGGACCATGACCTACCAATTAGATTAGATTGGCTGGAAAACCCTGGTTAGTGGGGAAAGTCACGCTTTGCTTGCGCGGCCCGTCACCCCGACGGAGCCCCGTTATCATCGTCTGAGGAAGCGTCCGAGCCTGCCTGCTTGAAGCATTACAGTCAGAAGCAACCAAATATCACTCGCGCTGCACGGGCCAGGCACGCTAAAATTCATTCAAGAAATTGAATATGCTGAGAGGCGTGATGGAATCTTCAACCCTGCGGATCGAATCCCATATCCTCAAAGCCCTCTCGCATCCCGCCCGGCTACACATCCTCACGCTGCTCGCTGGGCAGGAAGCCTGCGTCTGTCACATCCAGGCGGTGGTCGGCCTTCGGCAAGCCTCTGCATCCCAGCACCTCAGAGAGCTGAGACGGTCCCACCTCATCGCCAGCCGCCGGCACGGCGCGCATGTCTACTATCATGTCGACGATCCCCGCGTTCCGGCCTTCCTGGAGAATCTGCTGGCGCTGGTCCAGGCGCAGGACGGGCGACCAAAGTCTGCGACCAAGCTACGGCTCACCCCCCCGCGAGGTCAATGCAAATGTCCTCAATGCAGACGGGCCGGCCCCTAGATTCCACGCGGTTTTTCCTGGGCACCCCGGCCAGCAGCGACCGCCCTCCGCGCTTCGGTCGCCGCGACCTCCAGCAGGACCCTCGTCCCCTCCTCCAGCCATCTGGCTGGCAGTCCAAGGAACTTGGCCTACCATGGCACATGCCCCGCTTGGGGGCGTGTCCACCCGCCGCGTCCGAACCGACATCTTAAAAGGAGAAAGCCAATGTCACCGAATCACTCCTGCTCATGCCCCGATGACTGTTGTTGCGAATGCCCCTGCCACGATCATGCCCAGTTCCACCGCCGGTTTCAAACCAGGGCGGAACAGGCAGAAGAGCTCCAGGCCTACCTGCAGGAGCTGGAAACGGAAGTCGTGGCCGTGAAAGAAAGGCTAGCGGACCTCAGGTCGCACCCCTAGCCCGAGGCTCGCCTAGTCTGATCCTCCTTGGTTCTCCGCGACCCATGTTCCTCTGCGGCTCCGGCGCCGCATCACAGCCGCTGCGATGTCCTGTTGCGTCCGGAGCGACCTGCCGAGAAACTACCCGATGCCATCCATGCTATGATGGCCCCGCCATCAGACCCGCCCCTGCTAGCGTTCGGACTCCGCTCGTGATTTCCAGGAGCAGAGCCCCTTGAGATAACCTCGATCGTGGTCCTGCTGAATTCCGGACGCCATCCACCACTCTGTTCCCTTTGGGTTGCGGTGCCAACCGGAGCGAGCGCTCCTTCGCCCCTTCTCGCCGGCGGCGGGCGCGTTCCGGGAGACGGCGCCCTTCCTTTCCTGAGCCGGATCCCCTTCGGGATCGCCTTGGGTGGGCTGGTCTTGGCAATTACTATCCTCGGGATAATTTACGTCTTGATCTCGCTCGTGGGGGTTTATGAGAACCCTGGTCCGAGGTCGGGCTTGGAAAGGTATGCCCTTCCCCTCCTCGCCTTGGCGGGCCTGGGAGTGGCCGCTTACCTATCCTATGTTGAGCTTTTCCATGCCGAAGCCTTCTGCGGCCCCATCGGTGGCTGCAATGTTGTCCAGACCAGCCGCTATGCCAGACTGTTCGGGGTTCTTCCGATAGGGGTGCTGGGTGCCGGCGGCTACTTGCTGATCTTAGCCTGTTCCGCCGCACAGCAGGCGTGGAAACAGCGGTTGGGGCGGGCCGCCCGCTTGGCGATCTTCGCCGGTGCGCTCTTTGGGACGGTGTTCTCTGCGTACTTGACTTGCATCGAGATCTTCATACTCCACGCCGTCTGCATTTGGTGCCTGAGCTCCGCCGTTCTCATCACGCTCATTCTGACAATCTCCGCGCGTCCGGCGGCTTCCAGTTTTTGACCTATACCACGATCGGTACCAGCCTCGGCCGATGCGATCTTGTCCCGACCTCGCTGGGCTCAATCTGCCATGCTGCCCACAGCTCGCCTCGTGAAGCCGGCCGCACCTCGCCTGGCAGGCCAAACCGTGCCCATGCGCGGCCGTCAATCTCCCCAACATCGCGCCCAGCTAGGTCGTGGCCCACTCCTCCTTGCCGTGCCAAACTTACCTGCCTAGTGTGCCCATGGTCAGCCCCCTCGCATCTTCCCAGCTTTTTGTTCGCATGGATGAGGTCAAGGGGCGGACTCCTTCTGGCCCCAAAACGGGCACACCTCTCAGCCTCGCGAGCGTGACGATCTCGGCCGCCAACCCGCAATGCCCGGCTTACCATTCTCGTCCGCGTGGCTTTCAGGCCCAACCCCAGCAACGGACAGGGCTCACCATCCAGCCTCCTTTGCCGCTGGGAACGCAGGCGCTCACCCACATGTTCCCCCTTGCGCGGAAATACTAAGACCATCCTCCTTCCGGGAGCCGTCTCTCGTTTCGGCTCTTCCCGGTCTCCGCCCAAGGAGATCGGCCCCCAAGGAAAACGAACCGGGGACTTTTGCCATCTTGCCTAAGCTCAGCTTCCCCTCATTCCCGGCCATAATCGCCTTCATAGCAGATCTGGGAATCTGGCGGCCCCGTTAAAGCCGCCTCCCAGACCCTGCTTCACCAGGCCTCCCTCCCTTCGACCGCAGTGACCAAGCGCCTCCCCAGCGGGAGGCGCTTTTCTTCCAGGTCCAGTGGTCGCTTCCGAGCTGAGCGCTTACGGAAGGCCGACCGGACGCATTTCGCGGGCTGACCTCAACAAAGCCTCGATGGCCGCCACATTCCCTCGACTCTCCTGCAGGCTCACTCGCAGCGGCTTTCCGGACAGTACGGAGTCGGCCAAGCCGTCTATCTCGCCTCGATACAGCTCCTCGCCTGGAACGATGATCGTCTCCTTTTTCGTCTCGCGGGTCAGCGACACCTGCCCGTTCACGTCCGGCTGGTAGGGATGCAGGGTGCTGAGCGTCCCTTCGCTGCCAATGATCTCCACCCTCGCTCGGTAGGGAGTACGAAAACCACAGTCGATCTGGGCAAATACCTCCCCGGGAAAACGCATCGTCCCCACAAAAAGCTCGTCGACCCCGGTGGGCCCGAGGACTTCCCACCCAGCCACCTCGCTGGGCTCAGCACCGATGACGAATCGCGCATAGCTGGTGGTATAGCAACCGACGTCCCAGAGGCTTCCCCCGCCAAGCTTGGGGTCAAGGCGGATGTCTTTCTCCTGGGAGAGTCGGAAACTGAAGGAGGCCCGAACCAGGCGAAGTGAGCCGACCGCCCCTTCTTCCACCAGTGCCTTGACCTTAAGCGTCTGGGGATGATACCGGTACATGAAGGCCTCGGCCACCACGACACCCGCTCGCTTTGACGCCGCAATGATTCGGTCGACGTCCGCGACCGTAAGTGCCAGCGGTTTTTCGCACAGGACATGCTTTCCCGCTTCCACGGCCTTCACGGTCCATTCGGCATGGAGGCTGTTAGGCAGCGAGACATAGACCACATCGACATCCTGGTCCTGGAGCATGGCCGTGTAGCTTCCATAGGCTCGCGGGATTCCCAGTTCCGAGGCGTAGGGCCCCGCTTTCTTCATGTCCCGGCTCGCTACGGCGACGAGCGTGTTTCGCTGGGAAACACGCAGCGGGTTCACCAGCGCGCTGTTGATCCGCGCCGTGCCGAGAAATCCCCAACGCAAGATGCCCTGCGACATGGTCTCCCCCCGAAAACAGCGACAATTCTCATTGTCCCAATCAGCCGGGCTAGTATAGTCCAACATGGGGGTGCGCTACCTCCCCCACGACGGATGAAAATGGGGCGCGGCGGGAGTATCGTTGAGGCGACCCGGCCGGGTGTAGCAGGTCGACGCATACTTGGTGCCGAGAGCTCGGAGTATAGTCTGACCCGGATGCCCGAAGGCACCACGGACTGTCACTCCCCTCAGGGGAAGGACGCAAGGTAGACTCTTTTTTCACAGGCATCCCTCCCGGCGGGCGAGGAGGAGGGAGATGGAAGTCCTGCATCCGTGTTGTTGCGGCCTGGATGTTCACCAGAAGACGGTCGTGGCATGTGTGCGCCGCGTGGGGGCACGCGGGAAAGTGGCGACCGAGACGCGTACCTTCCGGACGATGACGGATGAGATTCTGGCATTGGGGGATTGGCTCCGGGAGTGCGGGGTGACCCACGTGGCCATGGAAAGCACGGCCGTTTACCCTGCCCGACCGCCAGCCCGCCCTCGGTGCGCGGGCCGAGGGGGCGGGTTGGAAGCCGATCTACAACGTGCTGGAGGAGGACTTTGAGTTGCTGCTGGTGAACCCGGCGCACATGAGGAATGTGCCTGGGCGGAAGACCGATGTACAAGATGCGGAGTGGATTGCGGACCTGCTGGCCCACGGGTTGCTGCGGGCCAGCTACGTTCCGGATCGTCCCCGGCGGGAAGTGCGTGAACTCGTGCGCTATCGCAGAAGTCTGGTTGGGGAGCGGACAGCGGAAGTGAACCGCTTGCACAAGGTGCTGGAAGGAGCCAACATCAAGCTGGGCAGCGTGGCCAGCGATGTTACCGGGAGAAGCGGACGAGCGATTCTCGGGGCCTTGCTGGCAGGCGAACGGGATCCCCAGGTGCTGGCGGAATTGGCCAAAGGGCAATTGCGCAAGAAGCGGGTGGAACTGGCCCAGGCCTTGCAGGGCCGCTTTGGCCCCCACCAGCACTTCATGCTGGTCCAACTGCTGACGCATATCGACTATCTGGATGAAGCGATTGCCGAGGTCGAGGCGGAGATCGGAGACCGCCTGCGCCCTTTTGATGAGGATCTGGCGCGGCTCCAGACTGCGCCGGGGATCAAGCGAC
>JBEKXU010000005.1:0-118779 GCA_049511715.1 Anaerolineales bacterium | reverse complement strand
CTTGGCGCGCAGCCTCCGAGAGGTGTGACCCTTGAATTGGTTGGCGAGCCGTTGGGGAGCTTCGGTAGGGTCAGACGAAACTAACAAATGAACGTGATCGGGCAGGATCTCCAGCGCCTCAAGGGTCACCTGCAACTCTTTTGCCTTTTCCACAAGCAAAACGCGCAGATCACGCGCCACGGTGCCCACAAGAACTGGAAGCCGGTACTTCGGACACCAGACCAGGTGATACTTGAGGGTATATACACAACCGGCATGTCTTCGATAGCGCGGGTCAGCCATAGGAGTCGTCTTGCACCATTATACTATATCCGTCAACCATATAACACACGAAAGGAGGCCGCCTAACGGCGAAGACGGGTTCCTCTGTCGCCTGAACGCGACGGTCCCCACCGCGAATATTTCTGTGGGGTTGGGAAGGCCAGCACGGGCACCGACGCGCCCAACGGCGCCACGATCCGGGTCAGGTAGCTGGCTACTGCCAGCGCCAGGACGAAGATTCCGACCTGCAGATAGCTGGGAGATCCGGCTTTCCGCGCCGGATCCGGCGCCGGGTTCCTTCTCACCAGCCGCCAAGCTGCGTAACCCACATCAAACATGAGCAGCATCTCGACAAACCACATGGGGCCGGGCCCGATGAGCTTCGGGTAGACTGCCCGGGTGAGCGGGGCCGTTAGCTTTCTCAGCGAGACGGGCATCTGCCAGATGCCGATCGCTGCCAAGGGGTTAAGCAGGAGCATGAATGCAACCAGGGGTATACCCAGCCGAATCAGCCGGTCCCTGAGGAAGACCCCCGGCCCCTTGCGGTCGAAAGAGGCCGGGCTGAAGTATCCCGAGAGTAGGAAGAAGAAGCCCATGAAGTAGGCCTAGTTGAGGAGCTCGAAGATGAGGAGCACCAGATAGGCGAGCACATCCGTCGGCGGTGGAGGCTCGATATAGGAGAAGGGAGTGTTCGCTCCATAGATGACGGATACGTGGTGCAGGACCACCAGGATCGTCAGCGCGACCCGCAGGTGGTCGGCAAAATACAGACGGCCAGCTCATGGATCGGAAGAAGGATGCTGACCCACCGGAAGTCCTTTCGTACCTACTGCGTCATCCATAGGCTTGAATCCGTCCCCTCTTGCGTGGGCTACCGTTCCCAACCTAGATGGCAGGATCCCTGTCCTCCCTTCCTTGTGACATGGGAGATGCTACTCGATGCTGCCCTGCGCAAGCCTGTGCAGGAAGCGGGCTCAGGAGCCCTGGCC
This sequence comes from Anaerolineales bacterium, assembly GCA_049511715.1. Taxonomy (GTDB): domain Bacteria; phylum Chloroflexota; class Anaerolineae; order Anaerolineales; family RBG-16-64-43; genus JBEKHT01. Next base: position 117,529 of record JBEKXU010000005.1, on the reverse strand, counting down.
GGGCTCGGGCGGAGATTACTTGGAGACTTACACATTCAATGCATGGCTTCTGGGGGTCATTGCATTAACTGCCTGACAGCAGCACAGATACGCTTCGTATTGGGGAGGCATTGGTCTTCCAGATGTCTAGCGTAGGGGACAGTCGTCGAAGTGCAAACGCGGGCGTATTGGCATCCGATTCCCGCCTCCGCCACGACCGCCGCCAGTTCGCCGGAGAGGCCAAAACCCTCGTAGTCCTCATCCACCACCAAAAGGCGCCCCGTACCCGCTACGGCCTTGCAGACGGCGGATCTGTCCAGCGGAGCAACCGATCGCAAGTCCAGCACCCCCGCGGAGGTTCCCTCCTCCTCAAGCGCCTTGGCCGCTTCCAATGCGCGGTGAACACCCACCCCGACGGTGGCGATGGTGACATCCCCCCCTTCCCGCCGAAGGGCAGCCTGCCCGATCGGTAGCGGCTCCCATTTCTCGGGAACCGCCCCCCTGGTTCCCTCGTCAGGGACATCGAACTTCACCGTGTGTCGTCCGCCGCTTCCGAGCGACTCAAGCCAGCTTTCTGAGAGAAGCTTGTGCTCGAGGAAGATCACAGGACCATCGTGCTGCAGGGCGGCGAGCATGAGGCCGCCCGCGTCCGCCGGCGTGGAAGGCACCAGGACCACGAGCCCCGGAACATGAGCCAGCCAACCCCACAAGCATTGCTCGTGCTGCCCGCCGTCCCCATATCCGCCTCCGCACGGCGCACGCACGACAACCGGGGCTGTCCACTTGCCCCCTGAAAACGCCTCGACCTTCGCCGCTTGGTTGAACAAGGCATCCATACACACCCCGACGAAATCCACCATCCCCAGCTCGACGACCGGGCGCAGCCCGGACATGGCGGCCGATACTCCGGCACCCAGGAAGGCGCTCTCGCTGATTGGCGTGTTGCGCACTCGCTGCGGTCCAAACCGCACGAGCAATTTGCCCCGTAACAGCTCAATATCCTCGCCAAAGAGAATGATCCGCGGGTCCTCGGCCATGGCCTGGGCCAGCGAATCGTCAACGGCCTGGGTGAAAGACAGGGTCCTCATGACGGCATCTCCCCAAGGGCCGATTCCAGCGCCCTGCTGATCTCCTTCTCGACCTGCTCTTCCAGTCCCCGCAAGCGCTCCGGATCCGACGGCAGGGCTTTGCGCAAACGCCGTACCGGGTCATTCTCCGGATCTCGGCGCGGATCGTTCAAGGCCGAGCGCACCGTCCCCAGAAACGTCTTCATCCCTGTCACGCGTTCGCGCAAGGCGGCTCCTCCTGGGGTCAAGACGGACTGTGCGAGCGGAAGGACGGTCCTAGGCATTTCTCTTATGGTGTCACTCATTCCCTGCGCCAGTGGAAAGCCTAGGAAATGGCCCTCCAGATGGATACACCGGGCATGCAGGAAGCTCGGCCCCTGACCGCCTCGGGCTCGTTCTATCGCAGATCGCGCCGCCTCCCAAACCTCGAAGACCTCGCATCCGTCGACATCTGCGGTGGGGATACCAAACGCGCGCACCCGTTCGACCAAGTCCCCGCCTGTCACCTTGACGGATTCCGTGGTGATCGCCCAGCCGTCGTCCTTGCAGACAAACAAGACCGGCAGTTTCCAGGCCGAAGCCAGGTTCATCGATTCCATCAGCATCCCCTGGTTCATGGCCCCATCGCCAAAGAAGGCGACGGCGATGGCACCGGGGCGCAGATACTGTGCGGAGAGCCCGTACCCGGCCGCGGCGGGCCCCTCGGCGCCGACGATCCCGGAAGAAGCGGCCAGATGCTTCCGGGAAAACAGGTGCATGTGCCCGCCCATCCCGCCGCACAGCCCATCGGGGCGCCCGAGCAATTCGCGCAAGATGAGGACCGGCTCGACGCCGCGCATGAGCATCGCCGCCGTGCCGCGGTGGTCCAGGGCCATCGCGTCGCCCTCGCGCAGCTGGGTCACAACGCCGGCGATAATCGCCTCCTCCCCTGTCCCCAGATGCATCTCACCCGAGATCAAGCCGTCGTACCAGAGTCTGGCCACTGCCTCCTCAAACAAGCGGCTTTTTAGCGTGGAACCATAGAGTGCCCACAAGTCCATTGGCATAGGTGTCTCTCCGAAAGGTCAGGAAACCGCAACCTCCCCGGTCATCACCCCAACCGCGACGGGGTCTGAGTGAGGTCTTCTCGTGCCGCGGCGCCTGGATGGGTTCGCCAGCCCACAACGATTGCCCTCGCAGACGGCGACCCGGACACCCGCAGGCTCTGCCGCTCTCCAAGTAGCTGACACGGCACAAAGTCTTCCTGCTCCAGGGGAGCGGCCAAAGCCCGACGGGAGAAATTGGAAGTGCCACCGTTGCGGTTCCGGCAGGTCGCGGAAGCAACTCACCGGTGGCCTGTGCCCGCTGAGAAGTGAGACCTCGCTCTCCCCTGCTGGCCCCGCCTTTTCCTGATCACTTGGCGGCATGGAGGCTTCCTTCTCCCTTTCCTCCTATGCAGCCTTGAGCCACTTCTTGCCGGCAGGCAGTCTAAGCCGGCGCACACCAGTGGCCTGATGGATCGCGCCGAAGGCCATGCCGGCAACTGCGGACGCGGTCCCCAGAGCCCTGCGGTCCAGAGAAGGAGGAAGGCCCAGAAGGACCCACCCCACGAGGATCCGAGTCCAGCGGTCCACCGCCCTGGCGAGAGGCCCAGGACCACGCCGTATTCCGACAGCCTGTGTTCCTCGATATATGCGGAAACCCCCTAGAGCGGGACGATCCGGATTTCACCCATGCAGTCCAGGTAGCACAACCGTGCCTTCACCTTGACTCCGAGGCGAGCGCGCGCGGCCCTTGTGTAGCGTTCCATCTGGCTGCGGTATCTGGCGGTGGCCGCTTCCGCCGAAGCTTCATCTACCAGTTCGTCAATCTTGAAATCGAGCAGGACCCATTCTGCTCCTCGGCGATAGAGAAGGTCAATGACTCCAACCTCCACCCGGCCGTCGGGGAGGGGCATCTCGTAGGGCACCTCGTGGTGCTGTTCCGCCGAAGCCGAGATCTCGGCCCAAACTGGATGGGCCCGCAAACGCCCGAGCAGCCTTTCGGCTCGGGCAAGCGCCTCCCGCTTCTGGCGCTCTTCGACGAGGCCCTCCTCAAGCGCAACGACCTGCATCAGCTTTTCGAACCCAGGATCCCCCGCGAACGACCAGCATTCGATCGCCCGATGCACCATCGAACCGACAACTGCCGCTGGCGCGTGAATGCGCCCGCCCGTTGCCCTCCAGTCCCGGCGAGGTTCTTCCTCCAGCTCAGCCAGGCTGGTTTCGGCTGTCGGTTCAACCAATGGCCGATAAAGCGGGACCCGCTCGGCGTCTGGCCAGGTCTCTGCGGCTTGCTGGTCTCTTGCGGCTTGATCCGGAGTCCCTTGCGGGTAGGCCAGGGCGCCGACCAGCGCCCCATTTTCAAGCCTTGCGGGAGACCATTTTCCGGGCGAGTCGATTACCTCGCTGAGGTCGTATCCTGCCGCCGCCATGAGCGATCCGAGCCATCCCGTGGCCTTCCAATCGCCCGATGATCCCGTGGCGTGTCCGCTCACAATCAGCTTCTCTTTCGCGCGCGTCGCGGCCACATACAGGAGCCGTCCCTCCTCCGCCTCGGCCTGGTCCCGGTCCAGCCAGCGGCCGAACCGGTATTCCAGGGAGGGCGCCTCCGACCGATCTGGCCGGAATACCAAGCCAGTCTCCGCCAGGAGGTAGGCGGCCTCGCCGGTGTTCCTTTCCTGGCGCGAAGCGTCGGCCAATGCAACCACAGGGAACTCCAAGCCTTTGGCCTTGTGGATAGTCATCAGGCGGATCGCGCCCTCCTCCTCAACCGGGGCCTCCCCTTCCCTCGCACCCACGTCGCGCAACGTGCGAACGTAATCCAGGAAGGTGCGAACGCGGACCAAACGGCTGGCATGCGCGTCGGCCAGGAGCTTGTCGATATTGCGCCAGTAGCGGTGATGGCCGCTGGCCAGGGCAGTACGGTAATCTGCGAGGTCAATGGTCTTTTTCAGAAGTTCCGCGACGGGCAGCCGATCCACGAGCGGGGTGAGGGCCTCCAAGAATTCGCCTGCGCACTTTGCCGCTGCTTGGTCGTCCGAATCCAGCGCCTGCAAGTCTGTCCTCAGAGCATCCCGGATCGGCCGGAGGGACTTGCCGTGGAACCGCAATCGGTACAGGCCAGCGTCGGTCATGCCAAAGGCCGGCGACCGGAGGAGACCCGCCAGCGCCAGGTCGTCCCAAGGATTGGCGAGCGCCTGCAGAATGTTTAGCAGATCCCGGACCTCGGGCCGATCATAGAAGCCGCGGCCAGCAACGGTGACAAAGGGCAAACCGGCGTCCTCAAGCGCATCCTCGTAAAAGGCAAATCCTGTCGAGGCGCGGAACAGTAGCGCCACGTCGTCCCAGGCTTGGATCTGGCCGACGGAACGAAGCTCGCAGAGCCGACGCACCAGAGCCTGCGCAGCCCAGGGTCGCGCCGCATCGGCATCTGCGCCTGCCCCAAGGATGAATTCGACGAACGGGCTTGACACTCCTGCCCGCGGCTCAGATCGATAGGCAGTCAATGGCGTGTACGCAACGGCGTAGAGTCTGCCCGGGTCCTCCCCCTCGCCCATGATGGCTGGAACAAGCTGGTCCAGCACGGCGAGGAGCTCCTGGTGGGCGCGGAAAGTGAGCCCCAGTTCGATGGTTTCCCCGCCCCGAGATTCGATCGATTTTCCCATCTTGCGGAAGACGGTCACATCGGCGCCCCGGAAGCGGTAGATGCTCTGGCGCGCGTCCCCGACCACGAAGAGGCGCCCCGGCGTTTCTCCCCACAGGGCATTGATGATTGCCCGCTGTCGGTCATTCGTGTCCTGAAATTCGTCGACCAGCACGGCGGAAAACTGCCCCTGCCATTCCTGCCGGATTTCGGGATCCTCCAGCAGGCGCAGAGCCTTCTGCTCAAGATCGTCGAAATCCAGAGCCGACTTCTCGTCCAGGCTCTGGCGATAGGATTGTTCGGCTTGGTGGAACAGGGCGGCCATCCGTGGAAAGTCCTGGGCCAGCCTCGTCTCCGCGGCCGCGTCCGGAGGACGGTCATCGGACTTGCTCCCTCCAAGCCAGGGGCCCAGTTGGCCTTCGTAGAGCTCCCTCAGACGGCTGAGGCCTGCCTTCGCACGACTGTCTCTCTTGCCGACATTGAGGGCCATCCGATCCCGGCGCAGGGCAAAGAGCCGGGCCGCGGTTGCCAGCGGATCCCCAGAGCTCAACGTGGCCTGCATTGCCTGCCAATCCTGGAGCAACGCGCCAACCTGCTCGGCGAGTTTGAGGCCTGCCTCCTCGGCAAGAGTTCCGCGTTCTGCAAGGAGTGTGAGCTCTTGAATACACCCCGAGACCTCAGCGGAGGTGACCCACGCGGCCAGGGCCGAATGCACGGCCAGGCGGCCTGTCTCTTTTCCAGAGCCGCTCTCCAATGCCCTGGCGACCTCCAGGCGGCGTTTCAGAAGGAAGGACAGGACCTGGGACAGCACCATCGGGCTGAAGGACGAAAAGAGAGGCACCAGCCCCGGATTCTGGGCTGCCCAGGCTAGGGTTTCTTCCACCGCCTCTTGGAGAAGCATCGCCGCGGTGCCTTCCTCGATAACCTCGAACTCAGGATCGACTCCAGCCTGTGCCGGATGCGCCCGCAGCACCTCGGCGCAGAAGCTGTGAATGGTGCCAATCCGGGCCGCGTCCATCCTCGACCCGAGCCCGCTCCAGTCGGTCCTCCGTTCTTCGTCCTTGGCTTCCTTCACTTGAGACTGAACCGCGGCCCGGACGCGGTTGCGCATCTCGCGGGCCGCCTTCTCCGTGAAGGTGATCGCCAGGATTTGCCTGGGCGAAACTCCTCCTTCGAGCAGCGACATATAGCGGGCGACTAGCGTCCGCGTCTTGCCGCTCCCGGCGCCCGCCGTGACCAGCACGTCGTGTCCTTTGGCGCCCGCCGCTTGGCGTTGTTTCTCGGTGAGATCCGGGAGATCCATTCTCATGGCTTGAGCCTGACCGGCGGAGCCATCTCGTGGCGACAGCCTGGCCCCTGGGGAGCGGGCGGCACTCTTCATACTCGTATCTCCCGTCCGCTTCACCACTCGGCTGGCGCAAATCGCCAGCACCAAGCGGTGGCCGGACAGTAGCTGGGGCACCCCCCAGGGGGCGGTTCCGGCGCGAACTTTCCTCCGCGAACCTTGGCCACGATGCGCCGGATGTGCTGCCCGGCCAGCCGGGCGGCACCCTCGGGGCCTTGGTAGGCTCCCGGATCCACTCCGTACTTGAACCGGGAGAGCCTTAGCGACCCGGCTCTTGCTGCCAGAATGGCCCAATACAAGCCCTCCACCGGCTGCCCCAGTTTCAGGGCCTCGCGTGCGGCCAGGGCGTAGATCGGGAGCTGCAAACGTCTTCCCTCGATCAGATCCCGCGGCGAGAGATGAGTCGACCCGCTCTTGTAGTCCAAAATGCGCAGCTGCCCAGTCCGGTTGACATCGACACGGTCGATAATGCCCCGGAGCAGTACGATCTCGCTATCGACCCGCAGCTCGAGCGCCGGCGCACCCTCTCGTCCAAAAGATCTCTCAAACTCCATCGGGGTCCATCCACCTTCCAGGGCTGCCAGGCCGCGGACAGTCTCGGTCAGTCGCTCGATCAAATAGGCTTGCTCCGCATCCCAAAGCGGCCAGGGGCGGAAGCCCAGCTTTTCCGGCGCGGCTCTGAACTCCGCCTCCGCGGCTTCTTGGAGAGTGGAAATCACCGACTCAGGATCGCGGGCATCCCGTGCCTGCCGGTACGCCCTTTCGAGAATCGCATGCAGCAAGGTCCCCCGCTTCTGGACGTCCAGGCCGATTTCGGGTGGTTCCTTGGCCTCCAGCCCCAGCACGTTCACCGTGAAGAACTGATACGGACAGGAACCGTAGCTCTCAAGTCGAGTTGGACTCCAGACATGATCGGGGCCGAAACTCTTTCCCAACGATTCACGGACGGAAGACAGATCTCCCTCAAATGGGCTTTCTGGCCCGCGAGAAAGTCGAGCTCGGAGAACGCTTCGGGCACGCCTCAGGCGATCCAACCGGGGAGCGAGGTCTCCAAACGACTTGGGCAGACTGCCCCGCCGGACAGCCAGGAACAGCACTTCCTCCGCTGAGGCAGCATCGTCAATCGGCCGCGGATCATTCGGCCTGATCAAAGTGGGAGAGTCCGTGAACAACGAGATGGCCGCGGTCCAGTACGGTGAGGGTTCCCACCGTTCACCGTCATCGGCCAGTGTCGGGCGTGTCAGCAGCAAAAACTGATCCGCCCGAGTGACCGCCTGATAAAACAGACCCGCCTGCTCACGCTCCAAACGAGGCTCGAGATCCAATTGGGCACGGACGGCCTCACGGAGGAAGGGATCCTCTCGTTCCATTTCTGGGAACAAGCCCTCGGATAGCCCCAGCAAGGCCACCGCGCGGTAGCGCAAGCCCCTGGCCTCGAGGACGCGCAGCACGAGAGCGGCCGGGCATCCCCACGGCAGAGGGTCCTGGGAAAATGTTCCTTCCAACGTGCTTCGAAGCACCCCAAGGAACTCCTGGAACGCGGCGGGTATCTCGCCCGTCACGCGTTCTGCCAGGACCAAGGCCCGCAACGTCTCGCGCAAGTTCAGCGCGACGGCCTTGTCCCGTTCCGTCTCCTGGCAGTCGAAGAAGCGCACCTCCTCCAGCAGGTCTTCCAGCCATTCGACCCACGCCCGGGTCGGCTGTCCGCCAGGCGGCTCCAGTCGCCGGCTGAGGCTGTCCAGGCCCTGCCAGAGCGATGCGGCCTGAGCGCCAGTTGGGAGCAAGGGAGAGGGAATAAGCTCCCCCTCCTCGTCGAGAGCCGGCCCAGAACGAAGGGCCAGTCGCCCGAGGGTGTCCTCCCACTCCGGGAGTCCGGCAATCACAGGCCCAAACAAGCTGGCCAGCTCGAGCGGCTCCGCGTCCTGTGCGGCCAGATGGAAGGGCGATAGGTCGAAATACGGAGCGCGCACGGCATCAACAGTCAGTTGGCGCGGCCAGCCGCGCGGAGGCAGCTCCAGCAGGTCAAGCAGTGCGGCCACTCCCGGAGCTGAGGCCAAAGCGTCGCCATGAGTGAACCGAAGAGGGATCCCGAACTCTTCCCCAGCTTCGAGCAGGTGCGGACGGTAGCGCTCGGGGTCCGGTGTGATGAGGGCGCACTCATCCGGACGGAGGTCGTCGCGGACGATGCGGGCTTTGATCCACCGGAGCGCTTCGCGAGCCTCGTCGATGGCTGTGCGCGCCTCAACAAAGGAGACCGAACCGTCGGATGCCTGCGGGCTCATCCCCGGCTCGAAAAGCCCCCGTTCGAGGTGCCCCAGAGATCCAGGCAATCCGGACGCCAGGCCCTCACCCTCAAGGACGGCCTTCGGGAACGCCGACCGCAGACCAGCCAGCGAGCGGACAAATCGGCGACTGGCCGTGCGCTGTGCTCTCTGTTCGCCCGGGAGAGTGACGATGAACTCGGGCACAGTTTCACCCAAGCGCCCCATGACGGCGAGCTGTGCCCTGTTGAAAGAGTCAAAACCGTCGACGACGAGCAGGCGGATTTCTGCGGCGAGGCGGGAATCTTGCTCGAGAGCCTCCAGCGCGAGGCGGTTCAATCCCTCCGGGTCAATCCAGCCGACTTCTTGCAGCCTCTCTTGATATGCTGCCTGGACTTTGGCGAGTTCAACCAGCGCGGGTCCGTAGTTTTTGGCAACTCTCAGAAAGGTGGCCGGGAGAACGCGGGCCTGCTTGAGCTCTGCGATCCGGCTGCAGAGCGCATTGGTAAACCCCGGCAGACGAGCAATGGCCCCGTAGTAGGTCAGTTCCCCCCGGCCCGCCAGGTCCTGCACGGCCCCTTCGACCAGCCTGTGGATCATGGAGTCAGAGCAAACCGGCACCGGCCGGCCTGCCCGAAGCAACAGGTGTCGGTAAAGGTCGTCGAACGTGCCAACGTGTGACGCCATGGCTCCGCCGCCCACAGCCAATCGGCGCCGGATGGCCGCAGTCTGGACCCGGTCGGGCACTAAGAACCAGGCCGATTGGAGCGGGTGCCGCTCGAGAGTCTTGCGTGCCTGCTCGAGGCAGAATTCCGTCTTGCCGCTCGCCGACGGTGCGACCAGAAGAGTAACGGTCATGGTGCGATCAGAAGCCGCTCAAAAAGGCCTCTCCGGAGGAACGGCGGGCATTGCCCGTGAGGCAACGGCGCAGCCAATGAAAAACCGACTCGGGAAAGCCAGGGAACGCCCAGGCGCAGGGCAGTATGGGCATCCACAGGCCCCCCAGATCTGGGTATCGGCAAGATGAACTCAGGGAATTGGATCCAGTCGCCGACGCTTGGCGATCCATGTTCCGGCACTCCACACCCTCGCGCGGATATGCTGACAAGAAAGACCACGGAAGGTGAAGCCACGCCCTGAAACGGCCTCCCTTTGGCCCGATCGTTGGGGCAGAACCCGCTTTCCCAGAACCCGTACCCGGGGGGTTCGCATGGCCACGGCAGGATGGCCAACCAAAAGACCTTCTTCGAAGCGGGCGCCAGCATGGACCAGCAGCCGCAACCGCGGCGCGTTGAGCCCGCGCCATAGGTTCTGTTCAGCCGGGATCAGTTTTAGGCCAAAGCTCATTCGGAGTTCCTGCCGCACGAGCTTTCCGGGAATCCCAGGATCGTTCCGCGGGTCATGCCATTTGCCAACACCCGGTCAGACCCCGAGTGTCTGCTGGGCAAGGATTAATCCGGATCCGGCACGGGTCGCGAAGAGGGGTGGGAAGAGTGCTCGCGAGGCGAGATTCTTTTTCGTACCACGGCATCCGCGAATCGGATGACGCGGCTCATCGCCGCCACATCGTGCACCCGAACGATGTCCGCGCCACGGTCAATGGCCAACGTCACGGCCGAAGCCGTGCCTTCGACGCGCTGATCCGGCGGGAGGTTAAGGGTATAGCCAACGAAGGACTTGCGTGAGGGCCCGACGAGGATCGGACGTCCCAGCGTCTTGAACTCCCCCAGGCGGTTCAGGAGCTCAAGATTCTGCTCGACTGTCTTCCCGAACCCGATGCCGGGGTCCACGATGATCCGGTCTGACGCAACTCCGGCCGCCAGGGCCAGTTCCACCGACCCTTGCAGTTCGCGGGTGACGTCGGCAAGCAAATCCATATAACTCACCCCGACGTAGCGCCCACCCAAACGTGCTTCCTGGGCCGCGTCCTTCGGACGGCTCCGGTTGTGCATGATGACCAGGGCCGCCCCGCTCTTGGCGACGACATGACCCATCTCCGGATCCATCCGCAGTCCCCACACATCATTGACCATCGTCGCCCCGGCGTCCAGGGCCTGGCGCGCCACCTCCGCTTTGTAAGTGTCAATCGAGATGGGCACGCTTACCTTGGTCGCCAACGCGCGGATGACCGGGACCACGCGGCGCAGTTCATCTTCGAGGGCCACTGGTTCGCTCCCCGGCCTGGTGGACTCGCCGCCCACGTCCAGAAGGTCCGCCCCCTCCCTGACTTGCGTCTCGCCCCGCTCCACCGCCGCGGCGACAAAATCTCTCTCCTTGCGCAACAGACCGTCGCCGGAAAAGGAGTCGGGCGTAACGTTGATAATGCCCATCAAGTAGGTCTGCCGGCCCCATTCAAGTACGGTCGTGCCAAGAGAAAGCGCACGCATACAGGCCTCAGGCCGCCATCCGGCTTTCCAGCCACGATTCCAGCGAAATCGGCTGAGAAGGTTTTCCGTCCCCCGCCAATTCGCGGCGCAGATCGCCCAGCGTGGCGGCGCGCTCGGCAAAGACGCCATGCTTGTGGATGGTCTCCAAGTTCACCTGTCGCGCAGAAATGAACGCCTCATCCGGGAGATCGACGTACTGGTTGACAGCGCCAGCCAGCATGTCGCGGACCACGTCCTCAGCGAATTTCGGGTGACGGTGGGCCCGCTCGACGACGGCGAGCTCGTCTGCCCGCTTCAGCAGGTCGTAGGTCTCCGAACTCATCGCAGCCTCGACCATCCCCACCAGGTCCTCGGCACGCACGCTGGAGTGGGCCGACACGAGCAGCGTGCCCCGGCCCCGTTGGTTGTGGGTTGCAATTGGGATAGCCTGCAGCGCCCGCTCGGCCTGATCCGCGTCGAAGCCGCTGCGGAGCAGCCGCTCCCGAGCCAGGTTGCGGACCATGTCCTGGGCGCAGGGGCAAGCGACCATGCCCTCCGCCTCCACGCCCACCAGGCGAACGGAGCGAGATGCGGTGGCCATCGCAATGCCGATCAGCGTGTAGATTTCCTGAGTCCGCTGCCCGCTCACGGGGGCATGGCGCATGATCGGGAACTCGGCGCGCAGGCGGACCTCCGCCCGGACGGCACTCTGGCGCGCCACGATTTGCAGGGCAATGTGCTCGCTGAGCGTCTCCACATCCGGGGAAACTTCACCGGCCCAATCCTCCAAGAGGTCCTCCACGACGGAGCTGAAGCGCGACATGTGGGCACCCTTCTGCTGGGCGGGCAGATCCACGAACAGGTCCATCTCGGCGTAGAATGACAGCGGCCGGTTGTGCCGGACCAGGCGGATCGTGCGCCGCAGGCCCGTAACGCCCACGCGATCGAGGTCCAGCGCCACCTGCGGCGCTTCGTTCTGCATGTCGCGTCGCAATCCGTTAAGCAAAGTGCGCTCCAGCCGTTCGACCCCCGCCGTTCCAACGGCGGCCAGCATCTGGGTGACGGTTTCTCCCCGTGCCGGATGAACCAAGCCGGGAGCGATGTCGGCCAGCGGGGCCAGCACGAAGGCCCGCTCGTGGAGGCGCGGGTGGGGAATGACCAGTCCCGGCGCATCCAGGATCAAGTCATCATAGAAAAGGATATCCAGGTCAATCAGGCGTGGGCCATAGCGAACTCCATCCTGGCGGCCCAAGCGCGTCTCCACCTCCTTGAGAAAGGGCAACAATTGCGCTGGCGCCAAGTGGGTCTCTCCGGAGCAGACGAGATTGTAGAAGCGGGGCTGATCGGTGATCCCCCAAGGCTCAGTTTCATAACAGGGCGAAACACGCAGCAGGGTCACCTGCTGCTGCAACTGCTCTAGGGCTTCGGCCAGGTTGCGAGCCCGGTCGCCGAGGTTCGAACCGAGCCCTAGGTAAACTGTGTGCAAGCCGTTCACTTGAGAGGTATCTCCTTTTGCCAAGACGCCGATTGTCCGGTGGATTCCTCAACCTCCACCTCGATTCGGCTCAGATTGCTCGCGCCGCGTCCCTGGAGCGCCGCTTCGAGTTCGCCACCAATCCACTCGCCGAGCTTTTCGGCAGTCGTATTGGGGATCGGCAGCAGCACCACGTCCTCGCGCGGGAAGGTGTAGGACTTCTCCTGGTACTGAACGACCATGCTCGCCCCTTGCTCGCGGATCGTGAGCCGCGGGTTTTCGCGCGGCAGCAACATCCGGTGGTCGAGCCGGTCGCAAATACTACGCAGAAGGTTCTTGAGGGTCACAAAATCGAAGACATAACCGTTCTCGGTCAGCTCGCCCATCAGACTCGCAGCAACGCGGTAATTGTGACCGTGGAGCCTCTCGCACTGGCCTCCTTCGTAGGTGATGAAGTGTCCAGCGGAGAACACGGTATAGTCTTTGGTCACGCGGACTGTGAAAGTGGGCATGGGGCTGTCCTAGGGGTCCATCAAGAAATCAGCACGGTTTCACGCAGGCCAAAAAAAACGAGTCACACCATTTCCCCACGCGACCTGTCCAGCGCTGCCAGCAACGCAGGCCCTGGTCCCCCGGCGCCGTCTTCCGGCCCAGGTCGCGAATCGGGCACTGGAATCAGGTGAGCGGCAGGTATTCGCCGTGGCTAGCGCCGGATCCCCGGCATGCCAATCTCGCTCGTCCGGATGTGCCCCCAGCGAAGCGTCAGTCAGGGCGCCAGCGATGGGCTGGGCCGGTTGATCATCAGGGTCGTTCCCAAGCCCAACCAATTCCTCAATGCGGGGTCGTCTTCCCCTGCACCACGCGCCCGCCAACCCGCTCCCCCCACCCTCTTCTCCGCGGCCAAACCTTTCTCGCATCACATATCCCGACTTCGAACGAGCCCCCCTGTGCCGAATGATACCCCTGCTCCGGTCGGCCAGGGAGGGATGGCCCGGCGCCCGTTCCAGCCGCCCTGATGGTGGTTCAAGGAAGTTGATGAAGGACCCAACCTCCAACTCCTGCCTTCCAGCACCGAGCTTCTGCAGCCCAGCAGGCGGCCCAAGGCCGCAACGTGTTGGCGCGGACAGGCCCAGGCGGGGCTGGAACACACAGGACTAGACCGTCCGGCCAAGGCGGCGACCAGTTGATCTTCCCAGCGAAGGCTCTCCAGAAGTACTTTCCCGACGGCTCAGTCACCTATTTCCCGATCGCCAGCGGCGCACTGCGTGGGACAGTGGACAGCCTGTCCTCCTGGAACCGGAAACCCACCGGATTTGAGGAGCAGGAGTTCACCCGTCGACTTCCCGGATTAACAGGGCCATGTGGTTCATTGGGCCATGTCCGTGACCAATCGACAGGTTCTGCGACGCCTGCAAGACCTGCGAAAGATAGATCTTGGCGATCCTCACCGCCTCGGGCACCGGAGATCCCTTGGCCAGTTCTGCCGCAATGGCGGATGCGAACGTGCAACCCGTACCGTGATCATTCCTGGTTGGGATGCGCTGCGCCCGGAATTCTTGGAAGGATCGGCCATCAAAGAGCAGGTCGATGGCATCTGATTCGGCAGACAGGTGTCCCCCTTTCACCAAAACGTACTTCGGCCCCAGCGAAAAGATCGCTTGTGCGGCGCGGCGCATCTCATCCGAGTTGGTAATCGCAAAGCCACAGAGGATGCTCGCTTCGGGCAAATTGGGCGTGAGGACGGTCGCCAGCGGCAACATGTGCTGGATGAGCGCTTCCCGCGCATCCTTGCGCAGGAGGGGATCTCCGCCTTTGGCGACCATGACCGGGTCCACAACCAGGGGAGCCCATTGGTATTCGCGGATCTTTGCGGCGACGACCTGAATGATGGGGGCGCTCGAGAGCATCCCCGTCTTTACCCCATCTGGGCCGATATCGGCCGCAATCGAATCCATTTGCAGGGCGATGAAATCCGGCGGGATTTCATATACCCCCTGGACACCCACGGTGTTTTGGGCAGTGACCGCTGTGACGACACTCATCCCGAACACTCCCCGCGCGGCAAAAGTCTTTAAGTCCGCCTGGATCCCTGCGCCGCCTCCCGAATCCGAACCCGCAATGCTCAATACCCGTTTCATGAGCCCTCCCTGAAATGATCCCACCCGCGCGCCTCAAGGGGGACGGAAGAATGGTCAGGCAATACCAACTGCATCCCTTCGCCGGGAGGCAGTATTTCGCCAATGATCGAGACCGGCGTGCCCGTCTCCTGAGTGATGTGCGCCGCCAGGTCGCCGGCCTTGGAGGACGACGCAGTGAAAAGGAGTTCGTAGTCTTCCCCGCCGTGCAGGGCGAAATGCCAATCGGTGCCGCGGTATGCTCTGGCCAAGTCACGGTTGGCTTCCGCCACCGGCAGCTTTTCCACCAAGACGCGCGCGCCGACCCCGCTGCACTCACAGAGATGCCCCAAGTCCCCTGCCAGCCCGTCGCTGATATCGATCATCGCCGTCGCCTGCCGCGAGGCGCTGATCCCTTGCCCTTCCCGGACCCGCGGTGTGGGCGTATCGCGGCGGGTTCGCGCGACCGCCGCGTAGGCCTCCGTCGTGGCGAGCGAGTCATCCAAGAGCAGAGCCACCCCGGCGGCCGCATCGCCGAGCGAGCCGGTCACCAAGAGTCGATCGCCCACCTGGGCACCCGAGCGAAGCAGGATACTTTCCGCGTGTGCCTCCCCAAGCAGGAAAATATCGACGAACAGGCCCAGTCGCGACCGCGAGATGTTCCCACCGACGATGTCCACACCGAACTTCTCGGCTTCGGCACGGAGCCCCTCATACAACCCATCGATGAATTCCACCGCCAGGTCCTTAGGGAGTCCCAGCGAGATGAGCGCAAACCGAGGCGTGCCCCCTGTCGAAGCGATATCGCTCAGGTTGATGGCGAGCGCCTTGCATCCTAGATCCCGCGGGGAGATGGCCTCGCGCAAGAAATGCGCGCCCTCCACTTGCACATCACAAGTCGCCAGCCAGACGCTATCGGCACGAGCGCGGAGAACGGCCACGTCGTCCCCAATGCCGACGAGCACTTCGGGTCCAGGCACCGGCAAGGCGCGCCGGATGCGATCGATCAAGCCAAATTCACCCAGCTGGTCTATTGTCATGGTTCGACCGACTCCTGGGAGCAAGATTTCCCGGCGCACGTCGGGCCTCCTCGATCTTCTGCTGCAATTCCCGGGCAGCCCCTTCAACGCTCTTTGCGCAGACAATCGCAGAGACGACCGCCAGACCGGCCGCCCCTGCACCGATCATGGCAGCCACATTGGTCGCGTTCACCCCGCCAATCGCCACCACTGGGAGGAGGCAGGTCCGGGTGATTTCCTCCAGCCCCTCCACGCCAATAGGGGAAGACGCATCGGGCTTCGTCGGCGTCGCGAAGATGGGGCCGGCGCCCACGTAATCAGCGCCCTCAGCGGCTGCCAGCCGGGCCTGGGCGGCATTCTCCACAGACACTCCCAGGATTCTTCCTGGGCCGATCAGCTTGCGCGCCAGACCCGCAGGCATGTCCTCCTGTCCGACGTGGACTCCTTCCGCATCAACGGCCAACGCAACGTCGATTCGGTCGTTGATGATCACCGGTATGTGGTAGGTTCGGCAAAGGTCGCAGAGTTCCTGGGCTTCCGCGATCATCCGGCGGGTGCCGGCTCTCTTTTCCCGGTACTGGACGACCGTTACCCCGCCGCGAATTGCTTCTGTGACGATCTCCCGCAGGGAGCGCCCACGGGAGAGTTCGGCATCCGTGACCAGATATAACGAATAGTCCACCTACCCTCCTCTCAGGCGAGCTCGACAATCCGAGCTCCCGCTTCCGCTTGCTCGGGCGTGAGTTGGTAAAGGGCATCGAGCAAGGCAGAGCGAAAGGTGCCGGGTCCATGGGCTCGGCGCGCGGCATTCTGCGCGGCCAGACCATAGCAGGCGAGCGCCGCCGTGGACGCAATCAGGTAATCGCTATCCACCGCGCAGAAGACGGCGACCGCGGTAGTTGCCATGCAGCCCGTCCCGGTAATGGTTTTCAGCATGGGATGACCGTTGTCCACGCCCAATACCCGCTCGCCGTCCGAAAGAATGTCGCGCTGGCCAGTGATGGCCACGACAGTGTGGTACTTGGAGGCCAGCTCTCGGGCGACCCGGACCGGATCCGAAACCCCCGCGACGGATTCGACCCCTTTGACCGCGCCTCCCATCCCCGCCAGCGAGCCCACTTCGCCCGAGTTGCCGCGAACCACGGCAAGCTGCAGGCTATCCAACAACCGCCGGCCGGTCTCGTTACGCAGTTCTGTGGCGCCGACGCCAACTGGGTCATAGACAATGGGGACGCCAAGTTGGTTAGCGCGCCGGCCCGCGATCAGCATCGCTTCCACCCATTCCGGGCTCAGGGTCCCCGGGTTGAGGACGAGCGCCCCCGCCGCGCTGACCATTTCGGCCACTTCCTCTTTGGCATGGGCCATGACCGGCAGTGCCCCCAAGGCGAGGGTAGCATTGGCCGTGTCGTTCATGACCACAAAATTGGTGATGTGGTGGATCAGGGGGTGCTGATCGTGAACGCGTTTCAGGAATTCGGCACAGGCAGTACTATAGGGAGTGTTCCTTTTCATTTTGATTCCTCCGGATCCAGGTTGACGATTCAATGCGCCGGAACGCGAATCCAAGCACCGCGTAGATCCCGAAAGCGGCTATGAAGCTGGGGATGGATCCTCCGTAAAGGGTGAATGAAGGAGGGACGATTTTCACCCATTGCGGAATGAAGACTCCCAAAGTAGCCGGAGCGGCAACGTTATAGACCAAGATGCCGGCCACCCAGGCAACCATGCCGAAGACGTTTACCCCGCCCCGATACCAATAGGCACCCTGAGGCCGATAGATCTCGTTCTTCTGATATCTCCGATTGCGCAGCAGGAAATAATCCGCCGCGAGAAGGCCAAACAGCGGGGTGAAGATCGAGCCGATGAGGTACAAGAAATTCTGGTACTGGGTGATGTCCAAGAAGACAGCCACCAGGAAAGAGAAGAGTCCCAGACCCAGGATCAGCCAGCGCTGCTTGATTTTGCGAAGCACATTCTGCAGCGAGACAGCGGCAGAGTACAAATCGGCCCAGGCATTATCGGTTTCATCCAGGAGCAGAATCAAGAAAGCGATCCACCCGGCGCTGAGCGCCAGGGCGCTGACGAATTCCTTTGGCTGTTGGGAAAAGCCTGCGGCCAGCAGAATGAAAGCCCCCAGGGCGTAGAACCAAATATTGGTGAGTGCGAACCCCACAAACGTCCCCCAGAAGGCCCGCGAGGTTCTTCGTGCGAAGCGGCTGTAATCGGCCACAAGCGGCAACCAGGATATGGGCATCGCGATCACCAGGTCGACGGCCGACCAGAAGGGCAAGGAGCCATTCCCGGGTTTCGTGAAAATGGCGACTATGTTGGATGAAGTCAGCAAATGCCAGGTCAACCAGACCGTCGTCGCCACAACGATCCAAACTGCGAACTTTTCGAGCCACTGTCGCACAAATCCAATCGGCCCGCCCACGCCCATGAGAATGACGATGGCAGCAAAGACCGCTGTCCAGAGAAGCAAATTCGATGAGCCGAAGATGATCCTGCTGATGGCATTCGCCGCGTAACCCATGAGAACAAACTCGAAGATGGTCCAACCGATCAACTGGAGAACGTTCAATGCACTCGGAAGGTAGGAACCGCGCACGCCCAGAGCCGGGCGCAGCAAGACCATCGTCGGGAGGGCATTTTCACTACCTAGGATGCCAATGAGCGACAGCATCAGTGCTCCCAAGATGCTGCCCACGGCGATGGCCAGTAGCGCGCTGCCTAGACCCAGCCCCGGAACGAGAAAACTGCCAGCCAGCAAGACGAGCAAGCCAATTCCCAGATCGCCCCAGAGAACAAGGTAATCTAGGAACCCGAGCACCCGGTAATCCTGAGAGACCGGTTCGATGCCCCACTCCGGCGGCGCATGCAGCTTGGGCCTTAAACGGCGCCATCCTTCAGCCAGTTGAGCCATTCGATACCTCCGAAAACGTAAATCGCCACCCGATTTGGATGGCGATCGCAGCGTTCCCGAGATTTCCTTCGCTGGCATTATCCAGATCAGGTTCAATGGGTCGAAGACAGGAAGGTCTTCCTCTCAGCCCGACTCAGATCGAGCTCCCCGAACTCTATTCAATTTAGGCCAAAAGTATAACACACTTCATGAAAAGGCTCGGCCCGGGCCGGAAAACATCAGCGATTTCGAACTCGAATCAGCGCTGCCACAGGATGTTCGCGCACTCCAGAGGGACGGCAACGCCGGAGCAGCTCGGGATGACTCGGGCTGTATAGTCACCCGCTGGGCGTGTCGCTGCCACCTGGGCGGTGTAGAGATAGCCGTTGGCTTCTTCAAGCGGCTGGCCACGGCTCATTTCCTGACGCACCGCCGGACGGCCGTTAGCGCCCTCGGCGTAGAGTTCTACTCGCACCGCATTCGGGTTGAGGCCGCCAAGGTAGACCGGAATGTCAAATACGTGCTTTTCCTCGTCCGTCGCAATCCTCACTTCGCCGAAGAAAACCTTGGCCCAGTTCTGTTCCACACTGCGCTGCCACTTCACCAATTCAGCGCCCTTGGCCCCCTTGTCGGCCGCCCGCTGGAGGTAGGCCGCCGCCGCGGGCAGGTAGTGTTGTTCGGTGTACTCGCACACGGCGCGGTTGGCGGAAAAGCGCGGTGTCAGGCGGGCCATGCTTTCCCGCATCCGCGCTACCCAGGCGGTGGGAATGCCGCTCCCGTCGCGCCTGTAGAACTCGGGGATCACCTCCCGTTCCAGCAGGTTGTAGAGCGCCTCGGCTTCCGCCGCGTCCCACGACGGATCGTCGCCATGTTCCTGACCATCTCCCAAGGCCCATCCGACCTCCGAGCTGTAGGCTTCCGCCCACCAGCCATCCAATTCCGAAACATTGATGCCGCCATTGACAAGCACCTTCATGCCGCTGGTTCCACTCGCTTCCCAGGGCCGCCGTGGCGTATTGAGCCAGACGTCCACTCCCTGAACCAAATGCTCCGTCAAGAGCATGTCGTAGTCACTGAGGAAGACGACGTGGGGGCGCACCTCGGGCTGCCGGATGAACTGAATCCATTGCCCTATCAGGGCCTGGCCAGCTTGATCTGCCGGGTGGGCCTTGCCAGCCAGGATGAGTTGCACGGGGCGCTCGGGATTGGTCAACAGGCGCAACAGCTGCTCCGGATCGTGCAGCAGCAGATTCGGTCTTTTGTAAGTAGCGAAGCGTCGGGCAAAGCCCAAGGTCAACGCGTCGGGATCCAACAGATGCCTCGCCCCCTCAACCGCCTCGGCCGATGCGCCGGAGGCGGCCAGCTGCCGAGACAATCGCCCGCGAACGTATTCCACAAGAGCCTTGCTGGCCTCGGTTCGAAATCGCCAGAGCCTGGCGTCAGAAATGCACCGAATGAACTGCTCCAGGGGTTCGGCCGTCCCCGACCAACGATCCTTTCCACAGCACTCCGTCCAAAGTTCGTCCGCGGCCGCCGAGTCCCAGCTCGGCATATGAACTCCGTTGGTCACATGCCCGACCGGCACTTCCTCCACGGGCCAGCGCGGAAAAAGCGCCTCAAAGAGATGACGGCTCACCTCTCCATGCAGGCGGCTCACTCCATTCACCGCGCCGCTTCCGCGGATCGCCAGATACGCCATATTGAAATCCTCCGCCGGGTCGTTCGGATTCTGGCGGCCGAGGGCCAGCAGATCTTGGAGCGTAATGCCGAGCTCCTTCTGGGCGTAACCACCCAGCCATTGTTCAATCAGAGACGGAGCAAAGCGATCGAAGCCGGCGGCCACCGCGGTGTGGGTTGTGAAAAGATTGCCCGCTCGCGTAACGGCCAGAGCAACTTCGAACGACTGCCCGGTCCGCTGCATGAAAACCCGCGCGCGTTCCAGCACGGCGAGCGCGGCATGCCCTTCATTCAGGTGGCACACTTCCGGTTCGATGCCCAGCGCGGTGAGCAATCGCCATCCGCCAATCCCCAGGACCAGCTCTTGCATGAGGCGCAGGTCCGGCCCACCTCCGTAAAGTTCGCTGGTAATCCCCCGGTAGGGAGGGAAGTTCGCCGCATCATTGCTATCCAGGAGGTAGAGCCTTGCTCGGCCGACCTGAACCTGCCACGCGCGCAGCCAGATCGGATGACCCGGCAGGTCGATCCGCAGCCGTAACCACTCCCCGCTCGGGTAGCGCAAGGGCGTTATCGGCAATTGTCCGGGATCGTTGTAGGGGAAGAGCGCCTGTTGCGCTCCATCATTGCTGATCAACTGGCGAAAATAGCCTTGCTGGTAGAGCAGCCCCACACCGATGACCGGAAGGCCCAGATCGCTGGCGGCTTTGAGCTGATCGCCGGCGACGTTGCCCAGCCCGCCTGAGTAGATGGGCAGCGCCTCGCTCAGCATGAATTCCATGCTGAAATACGCAACAGCCGTCAGGGGCGACCGGGGATAAGTCTGCTGAAACCACGCGGGCATCTCCGCCGCTTGCCGCTTGGCCTGCAGCAAATCATCCACGCGCTTACGGAAAACGGAGTCGACGGAAAGGCGTTTGATCCGATCCTGAGACACCGTCTGCAAGACGCCCCAGGGGTTGTGCGTCAGCTCCCAGGTCTCGGGATCCAGCTGGCCCCATACCGCGTCCGCAGCATGATTCCACGACCAGCGCATATCCAAAGCCAGTTCGGCCAGGGAATCGAATCCCTCCAAATCAACGGGCAACAGGCTATAGAGCGGGTGGCTGACACGTGTTTTTTTGCTCATTGTCTTTCCCCTTGCGATCTGGGCATGCCTGACCTGTGCGAACTGATTCCCGCCAAGTCCAACCCGGCTCCTTCCCTCGGCGACCCATTCCGATCGAATCGCGCCACCGGTGATCAAGACTGCACGGCATCCCGAGCTTGGCCCTGTTGCGGCTTTTCAAACCCCCTTCCACGATCGTCTCCGCTTCCGCCAGGGTGCGGTGCAGATCACCCATCCCTCAGACGATCTCCGGACGAATCTTGAATGTGGCTTCAATCCCAGGCGGCCGTTCCGCAAACTGGCCGCCTTTCGCAACAACCTTCATGCCTTCCATGGCTGCGCCACTGCCAGCCGTGGGGGGCAGAATCGCGTGGGTTCCTTTCCCCAGACAGGTCTGTTGACCGGATCTACTGCGATGAGAGTCTTCCCAGTCACTCCCTTTGCGCCTGAGGGACCTGCGCCTCCCACGCCATCATGCGGGGGCTCATTCAACTCGAGCGCCAGCTCGCGATGCAAAAGAGGGCCGCCAGTCCGGCGGCAGGAAGCGTCGCTGCCTGGATAAGAGGACCTGAATTCGGCATCCTCGCCAGCGCGCAAGATGGGACCGCCACCTGCGGCGCTCAGGTGTCTCTTGCAAGATACCTCCCGAACGTGCCCTCCGGCTTTGGGTCCCGAGCCGTAGCCCGGTGCCTGTTCCACCTCTCCCGCTGGATCTCAGTCTAGCGCTTAACGCCCCTGCGAATTCAGGGTCTGGTGCCCCTCCCCGCATTTCAGCGACGTTGCCTCAACACCCCAAGGCCTGCGACGATTAGGAGACAGCCGAGCTGGCTCACCAAGTTCAAAATGTCCATCGCCTCCCCAGTCGGTTCCTATTAGGTTCCTCTCTTTAACGGCAATTCCTTCGCAGAACCGGCAGCGCATCCTGGCTCCGTGCCAGTCGAGCAACCGGGAAAACCAATTGTCTCATATTCGAAAGCCGGTACCGAGGGCAAGGGATCTCGTTCCTAATGCGCCCTTTGCAGGACCAGGAGTGACATCGGGATGAGCAAGCGTCTGACCAGGGACAGGCGTATCCTTCCATTCCTGTGGATCAGCGAAGGTTGCCTTAAGCGAAGATCGTCCTCCGTGTGGAACAGCAATTGGCAAAACTCCGCCGCGAACGCCGACGGAACGCGCTCCTCTCCGGTAGAGTCTGCCAGCTGCTTTGCTCATCCATGAGGAATCCTTGAGATCGTCACCAAAGTTCAGAACAGATCTGTTGGAGCGCCAAGGCGAATCGGTCAGCGCAAGCCCTCCTGTTAACCTCACCCTTTTCTCTTGAAGATCCCCGTCCCCAGCAGAATAGCAACAGGCTAATGACCCCGGCCGGCTTGGGACAAAATCGGGTGTCAGGGACGGCTGACTGGCCGAGATGTCGAATCGCCAGCGGTGGAAAGCCTGCTCATCAAGGAATGTGGGGACAAGGGTCAGCATTCGATCACTGCTGCCCCATTCAAAGAGTGCGCGGTGCTGCAGACTGAGCCAGAGGCGATGGTCGACATCACCTCGTAAGGGGCGGGCGGAGAACCCTTGTGAGCCGATGAAAGAGCGCTTCTTCGCAGCCAAGAATGCGGCGCAAAGCCTTGCTGACTCAACCCTGCTCCCCTGAGGCCAATATGCGATGGACCCCTGGCCAGCCCTGGCAGGGGAACACACGGCGCCTCAATCGCCGGGGTCGAAGAATCCTGGACCAAGGGGCACACGGGCGGATTGCATGGCGTTTGCCGGCGGGGGCCTAGACGACTCTTCTTCCATACACTCGACCAAGGGCCTCGGTCCCCGATCTGGGGCTTAGAATCATGCTCCGAGGAGCCCTTGAACTGAGTCCGGCGCATGGCGGCAGCGACAAGAGCGAGGTCAAGAAGCATTCATGACGGCATGGTCGCGATTCGCACGGGAACGGCTTTGGCCCACGGTTAAGCCTTCCCGGGCTGCGGCGCTGCGAGAAGCAATTCTCGCCAACATCATCTGGTCGTCTTCATTCGTCCTGGTCAAGCTGGCCATGGCGCAGGCCGGGCCATTCACCATCGGGGGCGTGCGATACACCCTCGGTTTTCTCATTCTCCTGCCGATCCTTCTGTCTAGAAAGTCGCGCCCTCGGCTAACCCGCCGCCATTGGTTGATGATGCTTGTCCTGGGCTTGGCGGGTTACACGGCTGGAAACAGCCTTATGTACCTGTCGCTATACGCCATCAACCCGACCACCGCCTCGTTGATTCTGAGCCTGATCCCGCTCCCGATCCTCTTCATGGGCATCTTCTGGTTGCGGGAGACCCCGGGCGTCTGGCAGGTGCTGGGACTGGTGGTCTGCCTGTCGGGCAGCCTCCTCTTCCTTCTTCCAGCATGGACCCCTTCCGAACCCACCGGGCTAGTCCTGTGCACAGTGGGCATGCTGTGCATGACGCTATTCGGCCTCCTGGGCCGGCTGATCGCGCGGGACAATCAGGTTGAGACGCTTGCGCTCACCGCTCTCCCGCTGGGCTTTGGTGGGGGACTGCTGCTGATCACCGCCCTCTTTGTGGAAGGTGTCCCGCATCTCGCGCTGGGCACCTGGGGGCTGCTACTGATCCTCGGGGTTTTCAATACCGCCTTGGCTTACTTGATTTACAACCATGCCCTCCAGACATTGACCGCCCTGGAGATCAACATCTTGTTCAACCTTGGGCCTCTTGGGACCGCCTTGATCGCCTGGCCGCTCCTGGGAGACCAGCTCTCGGGGATCCAATGGGTCGGGATGATCCTGGTGATCGCCGGGATCATCGGCGTCCAATCGGGAAAGGCAGGCACAGGATTCGCCGCCAAACCCGATGCCCAGTTGGTTTCGGAGCTGGACGAGGAATCTAGCCTGAAGCCTCCGTCCGCCTGACGAACATCGCTTCGGGTTTCCTCTGCAAGATGGCGCGTCTTTTGTGGCTCAGCCTCCAGCCGCCAAATTGGCGAGGACGCCAAAGGTGAACCGGGAAGCGGGAAACGCAGCCCCAGGCGAGAGGCGGCATGTTGAGGTGCAGCTGATCCATGTCAAGCCGCAACCC
Source organism: Anaerolineales bacterium (assembly GCA_049511715.1). GTDB lineage: Bacteria > Chloroflexota > Anaerolineae > Anaerolineales > RBG-16-64-43 > JBEKHT01. The sequence goes on along the minus strand of JBEKXU010000005.1, from coordinate 93,486 downwards.
GGAGGACAGCATGAATACCTCGGATCAACACCTATGGGCTGTATGGGGTGCAAGGTCATCGTTTGTTCTGCCCTCAACCTGAATGGCGGCGCCAACCGGCTGGGCACGGCCCGATCTACCCGCTCCATGGCCCCGGGTTCCGAAGACGGCCCCGGATTCCAGGATCGTGCCGTAGAACGCCCCGTTTCTTGACGGTCTGCATCTATCGGGGCACTGCTGGTGGTACCATGGTCAAGAGGAGGCCCATCGCGCCGTGTTGGCGGGAGGTGGAAGCCGAGAAGCCATGGATTGCAGATTTGTCCAGGGCTCGCTCCGGCGCCGGCGGATGAAGCCGGGGCATGGTTGCGCCATCATCCAGACTGTTCAACAGTTTCCTTCTTGTGAGACCAACAGAAGAAGCCCGCTGAGGATGGCCATGCTGCAACGGCCCCTGTCAAGGCGCGAAGGCAAGAGAAGCCCGCACCATGTCATTGACCCGCGGGAAGACCGACCGGACGGTTGTTGACAGGATCCAGCACGAGCAAGACCCTCGACTTGGGGATCACATTACTCGCACAAGGATATGGGGAGACGCTATGCAAGTACTTCCAGACATTTTCCTCGTGGACGGTGTTCGCGGAGCGAACTGCTACCTGGTCTCGGACGAGGCGGGGATGCTGGCGGTGGATAGCGGGATGCCGGGACAGACAAACCGGATCACCGATTGCATTCGGGGGATGGGAAGAAAGACGGATGATTTGAAATGGATCGTACTTACCCACGCCGATATCGACCACAGTGGCAGTGCCGCACAACTTCGGCAGCAGACCGGAGCGAAATTAGCCGCTCACGAGGCCGACGCGCAGGTGCTGGCCGGCAAACGAGCCGGCAAGCGCCCTAAGGGGATGCTGGGCTTGTTGTTTGGCGTGATGCGGCGGGCAATGCCCATGCCCATTTTGTTGGTCGACCGAATCCTGGCAGAAGGAGATACTATCGCAGGGTGGCAGGTGCTACATACCCCCGGTCATACGGACGGCAGTATTTGTCTATACCGCGAGGGGGCCATCCTGTTTGCCGGAGACGCCTTGCGCTGCGATGCACAGGGCAATCCCTTGCTCCCGTCCGGAGCGATGTCGAGCGACATGAACATGGCTATGCATTCTGTTCGCCGCATTGCGGCGCTAAAATTCGACACTCTGCTGGTCGGGCACGGTGCTCCCTGCCTCCAGCAGGCGTCGCAAAAGCTTTCGGAGTGGGCGCAACCGTAGTGCCGCAAGCGTGCCCACGGGCGCTGACCCCGAGCGTGTCCCGGCCGGTTCTTTTCTGCTTCGGAAGGGGCAGGCCAGCCACGACACATATCCATGCGGACGGCTTCGACCCCCAAACCAGCGCCGTCGCCAGGACAAGTTCGGTAGCCCGATGCGGCCCGGCCGGGAGGCTTCTCCACCAAGGATTGGGCCGATCCACAATTGATGCCCAACCCGCCGCACTCACAGGGAGAATTGGGCGACAGGAGCATGAACCTCATCAACCAGTGCATGACACGCGACTGATTCCGGGAGGATCGACTGGCCGCATTGCCAGCGAAACAACGCAAGGTCGTCTGCGGCGCCTTTGGCTATCACGCCCAGGCAAAGCAGCGACCAAAATCCTCAAGAGACGGAAGGCTGAGGTGTAGGCACAGGTTGCATGACAGACCAAGCATCACGAATGGCCCGGAGACCACCGGCATCACCATTCATGGGGCCTTTCGGTACGATCTCCTCACCGGGTTCCTGGGCCTGGGCCCACGCGCCAACAGCAGGATGGTGACCGAGCTTGCGAAGATCAAGTCCGACGACAAGGTTCTCGACGTGGGCTTCGGCACGGGGAGCCTGACCCTAACGGCACAGTCCTGCGCTGGTGCAAATGGAAGAATTTACCGCATCGACGCGGCTCCGGAAATGATCGAGGTCGCAAAAAAGAAAGCTTCCCGGTCAGGGCTGGAGGTTGTTTTCGACGTGGGCTTGATTGAGAAACTTGCCTTCCCGGATTCGACCTTTGATGAAGTCATCAGCCGTCTGCCAATCCACCGCCGCCTTGCGCCAACCGCCTCATCAATCGCTCTCAGTGGACGATCACAGTGACCCTGAAGAGGATCTCAGGAGCCATGCACACCGGCTTCGAATTCCGGCAAACAGGCTCCCCAACGGCCGTCAGCAAAGCCTGACCGAGGTTGCGGGCTACGTATATCCCCTGAGCTCCGCGGGTCACCACCATACTCGGAACTTGGCTGAGCACGTTCCGATTGTCCACGGTAACCAACCAGTTGAAGATCTCTGTCCCGAGGTTGAGCAAGAAGTGCTCGCGAGGATGCATCGTGAGAGTTCTGCCGTTGTCTGCCAAAGTAATTTCCCTCATCGAACCTGGTTCGAGATTCGATCCGACCTCGGTGGGAGGAATGAGGATGGCCGGACAACTGCAGATAATCAGCGGAGGCTGGGCGAATCCTTCGGGCGGAGTGGCAGCGACAGACGTCGGGCAATTGCAGATGCCCGAGCCGGGCGGGATGGCCGTCCCGACCATCGGTGAAAGGGTGGGACGGGCACGAACAGTTGCGGGAGCGGGAATCTGCGTTGGTTGAAAAGCGTGCTCCAGAGGTGCGCAGGCCGCGACCCAAAGCAGCGTGAACAGGACTGTTAGGGTTACCAACGCTTGTTTCATGGTCTCCCTCATTTCCAGGATCTCGGCTGTCCTTAAGACGCTCGCCAAGCCGCCTGAGTTCCGCCCCCTGCCGTCGGCCCAAACACATTGGCGCAGGGACCCCGAATGGTCGAGAGGGCCCTTTCGGCAAACACAAGGCTCCGAGCGGATCCATATGCTCGATGCCCTCCCGCACCGGCGTGTGCGAACCTTCGGTGCTATGATCTTTGTGCACCTTCCGCTTCCATCGGCATCTTCTATTCGAGCGAAGAAAGAAGGGCACACATGAAACTGACCCCGCCGAAACCGATTACCTTTTGGATCGCCATCGTCCTAGGTGTTCTGGCACTGATCGGCAAGCTCGTGTCGTCCATCCCGGTGATTTCGGCCCACGCTTTCACAGTCTTGCTTTTGGGGTTCATCGTTCTTGTGGTTGGCGTGCTGGTCAACGGCCTCTAAGTCTTCCCGACGGACCGGAATCCGAAAGGCTCCCATATTGTGGGGAGCCTTTCAGTTGCCCTCCCCGCAACCGCAAGCGCCTGTCGGCCTTCGCATGGCCCTGTGCTCGTCGGCCGGCAGGTTCACTTGCACCCCGCTCCCTTTGTCCCAGCGTTTGTCCTCGAGCCAAATGCCGTTTTTGCAACGGTTTGCTGAGGCACGCTTCTCGCCCCTGGCCAAAGCGAGAAGGGCAAGAACAATGCCCAAGGAAGATCCACGCGACGCATGCTCGGGACAATCCAACGGGTCCAGCACAAGAAGCGCCTCACCGAGGAAAAGATCCGGGTCCTGCGGCCTCGGGGGCGCAGATTGAAAAGGTTGCAGTGGAAGCGCAAGATCAGGGCATGTTACTTTCAGCGGTGCCGAACGGCTTTGACGCAGCCCAATCAAGGGGATACGCTTTCGATCAATCCGCGGTCGTGCTTCATCAAGCACGTTTCAGCAGCGGGTCAGGGGTTGTTTTCGACATCACCAGAGAACGCTAGGGCTGGCCGAGTCCGTCAGCCCACCGCGCGCTGACCATGGGGGCGGACTGGCATCGTTCCCTGTACTCCGCGAGAGTCGTGGATTGTGGGCCTTTGGTTCCTTTGCCAGCCTGACCCACTTCGGCACATGAAGATCTGGAGGGGGGAGGCGTTCAGACCCACCACACAGGGGGGTTGGGCAAGAATGGCTTGCAGAGAATCCTAAGGCGTGCGCCTAGCTCAACAGTCATAATAAAGAGCGGTAAGAATAACCTTCGCAAGGACCCCCCGATGACGCAAACTGACAGAATTGACACCCATCAACATTACGTTCCCCCTCGGTATGGACAATGGCTTGCCAGCCAGGGCATCAGACCTGGAGGCGTCGAACTGCCGCACTGGTCCAAAGAAGCCGCGCTTAATTGGAGATTAGTTTGGTTTTCGACAATTCGTGTTTTTGTTTCCCCTGATCTTGGTCAGGGCGCTGGTTCGGTCTGGATGGATTGCTGCAGGCCATCCAGGCTTTGGTCGGCGTCGGGCAAGCTTTGGTCCTCGGTGCTGCTGGGTGTGGAGACATCCTCTGCCTGGACGGCGTTTTGCAGGTCGCTCAGGGCCTGGTCCACCTCGGCCGCGGATTGATCAAGGCTTGAACCTGGACTCGTCGGCGTCGGTTGGGCTAAGGCTTGGCCGGAGGTGGAGGGTGACTCGGCCGGCGGCTGGCTGGAAACCAAAGCCGGTTGGACCGCCGGTTGAGCGGGACTGGTTCCATTGGATGACGAGCACCCAAACAGCAGGAGACCTGTCCCCACAATAGCGACCAGACCAGCGAGAGGGGCTCTCTTCATTGTTCCTCCGTCCCCTAGCTGCCGATTGCCGTCGGAGCCGGCGTCAGGTTGAGCTCATGGGTCGCCCGCCACTGCTTGAGGGCTGCCAGGAGGTCGTTGCTCGCCTGCTGAAGAGTGTTGTGGGCGTCCGACAGGGACTGGTAGGCATCCTTCACGGTTTGGACAGCGGCGACGGTATCCGTGACATTGCCGCTGCCGTCGAAGCCATTATGAGCGGAGAGGATCTCAGCGGCGGTTGCGTTGGAGCTGGCGGCCGTGGAGAGCTCCGACTGAAAAGTGGTCAATGCGGTGGATAGGGCCGATGTGTCCAATCCCTTGGCCTGGGCCTTGCTGATCAGGTCCTGGACCTTCGTTACCAAATCGTTGGCCTTGCTAAGCAATCCTTGTTGTGTGGTGAGCCACTTCTGCTCGTTCTGGTAGTCTTTTTCCAGGGCCTGATTCTGGAGCTTGTCCTTATTGGCCTCCTCCCAGGACTTCACGGCAGTGCTCAGGTCACTGGCTGTCTGCCTTAAGGTATTGTGGGCGTCCTGCAAGTTCTGTCTGGCATCTTGGACTGTCACACGGGCGGGGGCCGCATTGGTCACATTGCCGTTGCTGTCAAAGCCATTGTGGGTGGAGAGAATCCCGGCCGCGGCAGTGTTTGAGCCGGTAGCGCTGGCCAGCTGGGCCTGGAAGGTGCCCAGAGCGGTTGACAGGGCGGAGGTGTCCAATCCCTTCGCCTGGGCCTTGCTGATCAGGTCCTGGATCTTGGAGACCAACGCCTCAGCCTTTCCCAGATTAGCCTGCTGTTGGCTGAGCACCTGCTGCTCGTGATGGAAGGCCTGGGTCAATTCTTGGGTGCCCTGGCCGTTGCCCCGAGCAGGAGTGGGCCTGCCAGGTGCCGGAGTAGCAACAACGGCAACGGCAAGCACAGGACCGGAGCCAGTCGTGAAGGCCAGGCTCAGCACGACCCCCGCCCCGACCAGAAGCATGATCCAACGATTGAGTGATGACCAAACTGGTTTGGTCTTCTTCATTGGTTATTCCCTCTCTTTCATTCCTTTTAGGCGCCCACCCTTTTCATCATAGGGATCGCCTGTAAACTCCGCTTCACCCACATGTAAACTCTTTGGCAACTGCCTGCCTTCGTGGGCAACTATGCGTCGTTTTGTCTCATTAATGTGGCGTTTCATATCCCAACGTAGATAATCGTCTGGCCAAGCCTTTGGCACCCCGTCCTCAGGCGAATAGTCTGAATCATGTGACCGCAGCCAAGGTTGTCATGAGCTGCACAGGCACAGTCAGCAGATCTGGCAAATTCCTCAACACCTTCGCCTGGTCCGTTACTCCCCGAGGATCACCCCCTCAGGGCCATTCGCCTTCCATGCCATCCTGCGCGTGTTCGCCCAATGCCTCCTGCCTTTCCTATTGACTCTAAGCAAAAGGGGGCGAAGACAAGTTGCCAGAATAGTATAGAAAAAGTATCAGGAAATTCGAGGAGAACCCTCTTGGGGCACGTTTCTGATGCAAGACACGTCCCCGTGCGCTCATGGTGCAGGTCAGTTTTCTAGGGGAGTTGGGGCCGGAACAGGAAGTGAGCCGCCCCAAAAGGCGGGCTGAGGATCGTGTGTTATCCGTGGGCTATAGCGGCGCGCCGATCATCGTTCCGACGGCACTGCGGTCAGCGATTCTGCTGAATCGCCCTAGAGCGGAACGGCACAGCCCAGCCCGGGCAACTGTACGCACCCGGAAGAAAAACGAGGAGATCTTCATCACCCGGTACACAGAGAATAGGCATTCTGAATTGCTGAGAGGAATCCGGACAATGTTTCGCTCAACAAGAGAAGGTCCTTTCAATCCAACCGCCGGACGAGTGTCGCCGCACGGCCTCTTCGCCGCCTCAGTGAGTTATCCGAGAAACAGCCCGATTGCAACCAGCGCCGGGGTCGCAATGCTTATGAGGACGTTCATCCCCATGTACGGGATCAGCCTGGGAATATCCTCCCCGTGTCGAAGCGCACCGAGCGATGCGGGGACAGCCAATAGCACTGAACCGAGCCCGATGAGGCTGGGTAAGGGCAGGTATCCCAACCCAACACCCACGATCACGGCCAGATAGGCCAAGGCCAAGAAGGCCGAGTAGACGAAGCTGCTGGTGCGCCGGCCGAAGACGATTGGGAGATGTCTCCTGCCTACCCCCTTATCGGCTTGGACATCTGGGAATTGATTCAACAGCAACAGGTCGCTGACCATGAAGAATGGAACCAGCGAGGCGAAGAAGGCCGTCCAAGAATAGGCTCCCGCCAAGACAAAGCTTGTGCCCATCACCATGAGCGGTCCGAATCCCAGTCCCGGCGCAACCAGGCAGAACACTGGATTGCGAGTAAGCCAAGGGGTATACGCAAGAATAACCAGCAGCCCCAGCAGCCCCAGAGGCAGGAGCGCCAGCCCTCGGACCGAGAGGAAGTAAATACCAATGAGGGCCGTTACGGCGAAGGCCGTTGAGCCTGTGACAAGTGCATAATGGGCATGCCCCGGGCTCTCAGGCAAGGTTCCACTGCCTCCGCTGAAGGGCGTCCTAGTGGTCCTCGAATCCAGGCCACTTTGGAAGTCAAAATACTCGTTCAGCGCATTCACGCTGATGTGCGACGCAACCGCCCCAACGAGAGCTAGAGCAATGTAGACCGGGCTCACCCGCCCGGAGGTCCAGACGGCGGCGGCAACCCCCAGCAAGACGCAGGCCAGCGTGACGATTAGAAAAGGGACACGCATCGGGCCCAGCAAGTATTTCCACTTCGGCATGGCGGTCTCCTTGAATCCTTGCAGCACGGCCCGTCCTTCGGGCCGCAACCAGCCGCCCCCAGACTTATCTTTCCAGGCCGGAAGAGGCCTTTGGCGCGGATCGTCCCGACCGGATTCTCTGAGTTGCCCACTTGGACGCGGCGACGACGACCTTCCTTTGGCCGCCTCAAGCGACGGCAAACTCAGTGGTTCGAAGAAGCTTTCCCCCCTCACGGCCGCAAGTTCCTGCGTGCCTTGCAACCTGACCCAACCCACCCTGGCCAGCCTCTGGGTCCGCACTGCCGTCGGCATGAGGGTTTCATCGGAGGCGCCACCTACTCCGGATTCTGCCCTTCGCTCGGTTGAAAGAGGTTGAATGTCCCTACGGCTTCCAGTCCGTTCACGAGAAACCCATCATAATTGCTGAGGTTCCCGGTTTTTGGATCCGTGGCCAAGAGGTCCTCCTGGCTGGCGGCAAGAAGGGCCGGTGGCCAACGGAGGTCTTGGGATAGGTCTTCGGGATTCACTGGTTGCCAGTTGTAGTTGCGCGCTCCCAGGGCATATTCGCTTGCCGGGAGGGTCGTGGTTGGGCAAGAGCCCAATTCCGGCCCCGGGAAAAGGATCCCAAAGCAACTGACCTTGGGACCGGCCGACAGCGGTCTTTGAAGCAGGGCAAAAAGCTGGAGAACATTCTCCCCGGTGTTCTCAGTCTTGAACCGCCCCAACAAACCGTATCCTTGACCTGCAGGCAATTCAACCACGCCAGCAAAATCAAACAGGGTGGGAGACCACATTGCATCGCGGTGCACGACTGTGTCTCGGCCAAAAAGGGTAGCAGGATAGCTATCACCCTTCAGCCGAAGAACAAACGAGGTCAAATCAGTAGCAGGGGATGTGGCACCCAACCCGCTCCAAAACCCGTAGGCCTGGTTTTTCCTCGAATCCACCCAGTAGGCTACGCCGGCCTGCGGGTCCCCCTGCAGCGTTCGGATTTCATCCGGTGCCAGATGGAGAATCTTCTTCTGTCCCGCCTGCAGGATGATCTGGGAAACAAGGACCTCTTGGCTGCTCAGGTGTTCGACGGTCGAGAGCAAGCCGTCCGAATCCAGCCTGGCCACTTGGTCCGGGCTGAAGCTCTGGGTAAAGTTGCCCTGGGCCAGATGGGTAAGGATGGCGCGCGCAGCCTCCGGATTCTCGCTGACGAGCTTTCTTAGGTTGGCTCTGCGGCTTTCCGTGAGGAAGGTATCAAAGCGCGTGTCCTGGTCTGGGCTGGCTCCCGTGGGACCCTGCCAGTAGTTCTGGGCCCACTGTGGCCAAGTGTCGGGGTTCTCGGGGTCGGTATTGACCCAATCCGGTGTGGCGGCCGGGGTTCTTGGCGGAGTGGCCGTGCGAACCAGACTCAACGTGTGGGTGATAGCGGGTGGAGCAGCGCTTGTCGGATAAGACTCGGGCGTGAGACCTTGAGCGCAATTCCCCAAACCCAAGGTGAAGACAGACAAAACTCCCATAACCCTCCATCCGGAGGGAGAGCGTTTGAATGCCATGAGGACATCAGAATATCGAATGGTCGAGTCTTTGTCAACCCGAATAGGCACTCCTGGGCCACGGTCGGCACCTCTGGGATGGGGCGCCAAGAACTGACTTCAAGCCGAGCGTGCACTGCCATAGCCCAGGGGGTCGCCGACCTCCTGGGAGATCGAGCCATGCGGTCTAGCGGGCATAGACGTCGGCCCGACCGCGAAAGGATACCGGGCGAACAGATATTGGAACGCATGGGCTGCAAACGAATATCTGAGAAATCGGGGGCTTGCGTTTCGGATCACCGAACGCAGAAGATCGCCATCGGCAAGATCACAGTTGAGATTTGCGCGGCCAGACAAGGAAGGACAGTGGACCGCCTCCGCGCAAAGACCGTGCCTTCCTCCGCCGGCACAAGAGAGGCTCCTTCGCTTCCAGACTCTGCGGTAATTGTCGCTGGCAATCGGCCTTTCTGCCTCGGCCGCGGTCCGGCTCAAGTACCCTGAGCTGCTTGGCGAACCCGAACCGCGACGAGGACAAGCCTTTTGTGCAGCCTGGCCCCTTGGCTCGTTTCGGTTGCTCATGGTACTCTTAGGCTCGCAGATCAAAGGAGGCACAGGCATGGATAAGAACTCGACCGAAATCCTTGAGGAGGAGCACCGCCCCATCCAGAAGATGGCGGATGTCATGTTGATCTGGGCGGAGCACTTGAGGCAGGGCCAGGAGCTGCACATCCAGAGTCTCAATGACTTGGTTGAGTTCATGCGTACCTTCGCCGACCGCTGTCATCATGGGAAGGAGGAGACGTATCTCTTCCCGGCACTTGAGCGCAGCGGCGTTCCCTCGGCCGGCGGTCCTTTGGGCGCCCTCCGCCACGAGCATCAGACCGGCCGGGCGTTGGTCGCCCAACTCGCTCAAGCCATTACGTCGTATGTGCCAGGGAATCCTGCCACGCGGCAACCGATCGAGGAAGTCTTGCGCGGCCTTGTCGGGCTCTACCCGAATCACATCTGGAAGGAAAACAATATGCTCTTCCCGATGGCGCGCAAGTTTTTAAGTGCCGCCGAGGAGAGGAAGCTGCAAGAGGCCTTCCGGCAAGTCGAGCTAGAGATCGGCCCGGACGTCCATGAGCGAATGGAGTCGATCGCCTTGCGTCTGGAAGCCGAAGCGCGCCTTATTCGTGGCAGTCCTCAACCGTAAGCCGGCTCAGGGCCTGCCTCTTCCATACTTGAGCAGGTGATCCAATGAGGCGCTCGTTCCTCGAGACGCGCACAGGCTGCACCCGCCAGCGGCATTGCGCCAACCCTTTGGATGGGCCGGCTCACCACAGCGGGCGCGGTTCCGGGCCATGAAGCACACTTCTCCCCTGCGGAAGACGGTTTCAACTGCCCGATGCCGCGGTTGCCCCACTCAGGACGACTAGGACATCCAGACCCGGCTGCTTGGCATGCCTCAAGAATAGGCCCTGATTCTAGGGGCAGTTGATTCGCGAAGGGACTTCCCCGGGGTAGAGCAACACACCCACATCACCCCGCTGATCCAGATGGCATCGACTCCAGCGGAGCGGAATCGATTTCTCAGGTCAGCTTGGCAAGATCTCGAACCGCCACCCTCTGCAAAGTCCCCCTTGTTCACCGAGATTCGGATCGGAAGGCTCCCGCGTATTCCCAGGATTCCTAAAGACACCCAGGAAGGCTTGGGGCGGCCCTTCTTCCCGAGTTCCCGCACAATGGTTGGGCGAGAACTGATTCTGTCCTCTGAGCAGCCCCTTCCTGCGACTTCTTCCTCGGGGACCGGAAACCTGCGGAGAGTTGGCCCGCCCACCGCCGCTGGCGGCTGGCCTGCGGACCAGATGGAGGGCCTTGGCAGCCCTCTGACATGCCGACGGCATGGAGGACCCAGGTCCTGAAGGGGCGACCCGACGGGGGAGGGCCAGGTTGCCGGCTTTGCCAGAAGGCAAGGTCCAATCCTGGTCCCCGCGCAACAAAAGCCCCTTTTCTCCCGGCGACCGGGGAATTGGTTAGAGGGTGGAAAACCACCTTAGAGGAAGGAACAGCGCGCTAGTCAGTGCGGACCCTCTCTTCGGCGGCCTCAAGCTGGGGTTGCGAATCTTCGGACAGCTTCTGTTCGGCAGCTCTCGGTTCCTCGTGGATGTACCTCTCCCCGCGCATCAGGGAGGCCAAGCCGGCGATGATCAGCAAAATGGTCGAGATCGAGAAGGCGACGCGCACCCCGGATTTGAAGGGCCCTGAAATCAGGCCGGGGAAGAAGGCTTTCCCCAGAAGATCAGCCTGGGCAACTGCCGGAAGCGCTTTCACGATTGCCGGTGGGAGGATCGTCGCCAGCGGATTGTAGCCCAAGAACGCCGCAAAAAGCGCTGCCGTCGGAGGGATCTGGACCGCCGAGCGTGCATCCGCAGCGGGAATCCCCGCCCCGGTCAGCCCTCGGAACAGCGCCGCAGGAAGCGAAGAAGCCAGCCCGATCGTGACCACCGTGAAGATCAGAGTGATGCTGAGGGTATTGGCCGTGTTCTGAAAAGTGGCCCGCATCCCCGAGGAAGCTCCCCGATGCTCCGCCGGGACGGAGTTCATGATGGCGGTCGTGTTCGGAGCGGCAAACATGCCCATGCCCATGCCGACCAGGAGAATAAAGGCAGCAAAAACGGGGTAGGCGAAGTTTGAGGGAAGCGTCATCAATCCGACAAACCCGGAGGCGGCCACAAACATGCCGGCGGTCGAGAAGAATCGCGCGCCATAGCGATCAGACAGATGACCGCACAAGGGACCCATCATCAGAAAGCCAACGGTAATAGGCAGCATGTAGATGCCTGCCCATAAGGGGGTGTCCGCAAATGAATAACCGTGGAGCGGCAGCCAGATCCCCTGCAGCCAGATAATGAGCATGAAATTCAAGCCGCCGCGCCCCAGCGCGGCGAGAAACCCGGCCAGGTTCCCCGCGGCAAACATGCGGATCTTGAACAGATCCAGACGGAACAACGGTTCGGAGACCCTCTGCTCGACGAAAATGAAGGCGACGAGAGCCAAAAACCCTCCCGCTAGGCAGGCGATCACAAAGGGGTTGGTCCATCCCATGGTGGAACTCCCGTAGGGCTCCAGGCCGTAGGTCATGCCTACCAGCAACGCCGTCAGGCCCAGCGCGAACAGGAGATTGCCGGGGATATCCAGCTTCTGATTCTTGCGAATTGTGGCGGTCTCCCGCAGCGCTACATAGGCCCAGATGGTGCCCCCCACCGAGAAAGGAACGCTGACCAGGAAAACCAGTCGCCAGTTCACCGCCGCCAAGAGACCTCCTACGATCAGACCGATAAACTGGCCTGCCAGCGAGGCGATTTGATTGATCCCCATCGCGGTCCCGCGCTGATCTGGAGGAAAGGCGTCGGTGAGAATCGCGGCCGAATTGGCGAACAGAAACGCTCCTCCCACTGCCTGGACCAGACGGAAAATGATGATTTGAAGAGCCGCGGTGTTCCCTGTCCCGTGGACCAGATAAAGAAGAATGGAGCCTGTGGCAAAAATGGCAAAGCCCAGATTGTAGAGGCGAACCCTGCCATACATGTCAGAGATCCGGCCGAAGGTCACGAGCAATGTGGCCGTGATCACCAGGTAGCCCATCAAGGTCCACAAGAGATAATCGGTCTCTCCGGGCGCCAGCGGGTTTATCCCGATCCCCCGGAAGATCGCCGGCAGCGCAATCAATACAATGCTTCCGTCCAACGAGGCCATGAAGACGCCTAAGGTCGTGTTCGACAGCGCAATCCATTTATAGGGGACGTGACCCAATCGGTATCCCAATCCCGAGGTCGACTTTCCTGGTCCGCCTTTCCTATCCTCACCCGAACTAACCATGTTACTCAACCTCCATCTAATAGCAGACGACCCGCAGGCTGTGCAAGCCTACCCTTGGTCTGCCAGGAGTCATCGCGATTTCCATAGCGCCGGCCCCGCTCAGCGCGGCAGCTACTCCCACAAAAACCCTCGCCGGCTTAGAGGGAACCATGGGTTGGGCCGGCCTCATTAGGAACACCCAGCCCTTCGAATCAGCACGTTGTCGGTGAGCGGAAATCCGAAATTGCTTTGATCAACGAATAGTTAGCATCACTAATTATAGACTATAGCCGGAAGATTTTCCGGAGAAAGGGCCGGATGACCCCATGCCGAAAAATATAAACCAAAAGAAGACCCACCCCGAAACCGGGAGGCGCTGCGTCTGGGGCAATTCATTCCGGCCGAACTGGAGAAGACTCCTCGGACTCGTGATCTAAGACAGCAAAACCCAACCACTTGCTCCCGGTGCTCGGAGCCCAGAATACAGGCCAGAGAAGAACGGCTCTTCTCAGGTCCATGAAGCCGATCCATAGAGACTGGATCTTTCCCAGGGCTAGAAGCTTGCTTCCGACAATCCGCCTGTCTGTGCATCCATCCATCACAGGCAGCCTCCAGCTTCCAAGAGGCGATCGACCTCCCCTCTTGGCGGTCCTGATGTTCGATGGGCTCGGCGACAGCCAATAAAGCGCCGCCAGGGGAACATCTGCTTCGAGAAGAGGATAACAACGGCAGATCTTGCCTGGGTAGATGCTCAGACCAAGCCGACGGATTCCCGATTGCCCCCGTCATTTTTGGATTGACTCGCATGAATGACCCGTTATACTTTCCTCTGGAACGGCTGCCACAGAAACTGGAGGCTCCTCGGCATGCGACAAGCTCGCGCGTCCCTGTTATGGACCCTCTGGCGGGAACAATTTGAATGGTATTGGCCGCCGACCGCCTGGGAGACCGCAGTTCGCAGGTTGCAGGCGAGGCCGGGCCGAGGCCCAATCCAAGGGCTCTCGATGCAGCCAGGGAAGGGTTCTTGATCCCAGCAGGCCCAGGGCCGCGCGCTGGGGGCCGGACTCCGTCGGGGGTGGAGAAATGAGTGACTGGTGATCACCGCCCGTTTGACTATGCCCGTGCTGCCTTGCTCGTCATTTGCAACGCGCCTACGCAGTGTCTCCCAGATCGACGAGGGCAGAGTGAGCGCAGGCTCCCCATGGGTCGGGAACTGTTCGCCACCGCGCCCATCTGTGCTTCTGAACGGGGACCTGCCTCCGGGCTCGCTCTGGAACCCTGCCGAGTTCGTTCAGACGCCCTGGAAAAAACATGACCTCCTCAGCTTGCGTCCACGACGCTGCCCTTGGCAGCCTAAGCCAGCTCCCCGGAGAGCGCAACTTTCCCGGCCGGCTTGGCCAATACTCTATAGCTCGAAGAAGAACGGAAGGGAGGATGGGGGTTCTATGGCGCTGCTGCTAAGTCGGAAAGACATTGAGACGCTTCTGTCACTGGAGGACGCAATTAGCGCGGTGGAGGCGGCATTCGGTGATCTTGCGTTGGGGAAGGTCACCCTTCCTCAGAGGACAGCAATCCGGCTGCCTGCGTACGACGGGCTTCACCTGGGGATGCCCGCCTATATTGCGGGGAATCACAGCGCCTTGGGTCTTATGGTAGTGACGGTATACCCACGCAATCCGACCGATCACAACTTGCCCACCGCGATGTGGCACTCTTTGGCCAGCCGGCTCAGCCTCAAAAACATACCCTCCCCCACCCGCGCGGCCTGCCGCCGCCAATACTCCAAATCATAGCCGGTAGACCACAACTCGGGGAACAGAATGAGCGCTGAACCGAGCCGCGCCGCCTCGACGGTCCAAGCTTCGACGCGCTCGAAGTTCTTCTCGGGTTCGCCCAGTTGCACGTGCATCTGACCGAGGGAAAGGCTGAGCTTCATGGGCAGCCCAGGATGTCAGCCACCAACGATTCTCCCCTCCTCCCCGACGCGGTTGAGGCGAGCAAAAATCCCCTTGGTTTTGTTGTATATGCTGAGATAGTTGGCAAAGAGCTCGTCGTACAGGTCGCGGTTCCGGGGGTTGGGCTGAAAGATGTTCCTATGATGCACTAGCCCGGGCAGGTCATCAAAGCGGATGTGCCCCAGACCCACCGCGGCGATGAAGGCCGCGCCCCTGGCGTTGGCCAGAATCGGATCCACCGACTGCTTGACAGGTCGGTTGAGCACATCAGCGAAGATCTGGCACCACACATCGGACTTGGCGCCTCCACCGATGAAGGTGAGCGCATCGAACGGCCTTCGGATGAAGGCTTCCACATAGGAGAGATTCCAGCGCGTGTTGCAGGCCACGCCTTCGTAGATGGCCCTCGTCATGTCGTCGAGCGAGGTCGTCAGGGACACGTTGTAAAAGCCGCCGCGCAATGTCGTGCTGTCCACTGGAGTCCGCTCGCCGTTCAGCCAGGGGGTGAAGATTACCTTGTGGCTTCCCGCCGGCACGGCCGCCACGACCTCATCCATCAGGCGATAGGCGTCTGCGGGCGCCAGCTTCTGGTTCAGCTGGTTCTGGTGGAACAGGATTCGGTCCACGAAGAAGGACAGGCAGCCTCCGGCGATGTCTTGCTCATCGATACACTGATACCGCCCCGGGATCGCGGAGGCGATGGAGGCAATGCTGTGGAGCGGGTCGGTTCGCTTGAAGGGCACCAGGCACTCGATCCAGGAGGAGGTCCCAATATAGCAGTGCCCCTCGAAATCTCGCACCGCGCCCGAGCCGACCAGGGCCGCCTGGTGGTCAGGCGACCCCATGACGACCTTCGTGTTTTCGGGAAGCCCCAGCTCCCGGGCCACACCGGGAAGCAGTGTTCCCAGCACGTCGGTAGAGGCCATGAGCTCCGGTAGTTTTTCTTGGTCAATCTTGAGCATTTGGATAAGCGAATCCTCGTAGTGGACATGGTCAATATCGCGGATGTCGGTGATCCAGAAGAGCCCGATGGAATCGTACGAAGCGGCCAGGTTACCCGTCAGCCTGACATTGAAATAGTCTTTGCTCCCCAGGAACTTGGCCGTCTTCTCATATACCTCAGGGAACGCGCGCTGGACCAGCAACATGTGAGCGATATCATCCTTGCCAGACAACTGGGGTATGCCGGAAGTCAGCCGTATCCATTTGAGCAGCTTGCCGATCCCGTATCCCAGGACACTGGGGAATCCGGAGACAACCTCCCGGACATAAGGTGCTCCCCGCGAGTCAAGCCAGGTCAGGCAGTTCATCAAGGCCTTACCGCTCTTGTCCACCGCCACCGTGCTCGAGTAGGTGCTGGAAACACAGATTGCTTCAATGGACTCCACCGGAATGGTGATGCGGCTCAATAGCTTCCTGGTGGCCGCAACAAAAGCGTTCCACCACTGCTCGGGGTCCTGCTCGGCTCCCCCGTCCGGCAGGAAGAGCGTGGGGGTGGGCTCAAAGGCGAAATCTCTCACCTCGCCGTGGACGGACACCAGGGCCACCTTGCACCCTGAAGTTCCATGATCTAGGGCGAGCACATACGGGGGGGTGTGAGCGTTCTGAGCCACGAGCGGCCTCCAATCCATGCTCGGCAGCGCCAGGGACAGCCCTGCGGAGAAAATTCCCCCCAGACCCCCACGGAGGTCTAGAAATTGATTCGGCTGCTTTTCCCGGTTTCGTCGATCTCTTCCACGATCAGCCCCTCGCGTGCCTTGCCCCTCTCGTCGGCGTCTTTCGCAAACATCTGAATCGCCAGGCTCACGAACTCCTGGGCGTTGAGGCACGCTTCCGGCGGCATGATGCCTTTCCCTTGCACTTTGCCCTGCTTCATCAGCATTGCCCCGATCGCCGCCGGAATGCCGGTCCCTTCTCCTAGCGCCTGGCTGGTAGAGGCCATGTGAAAGTGGTATTCGCGCGGCTTTGCATGTCTCACCCCCTTGACAATTACCGACACGCACCCGCGCTGCTCGCCAAAATTGAGCTCCTTCAGGATGCGCTCCCTCTCGCGGATGATGTAGGCAATCGAGAACTCGTAGGGCACGACCTTCTGGCCTTTCAGGTCCACCGGCTCTTTGCTGGCCAGGCCGAGCCGGCACACATCACTGGTGAGGTTGTAGTATGCCTCCGGCAGAACAGAGCCCTTGTTCGTCACCCGCCGCAGCTTGATGTACCGCGGAAGAGTAATCTGCTCGGGGTGAGGGTAGGGATAGATCCGCGTTTCTCCGATGTAGGGGAAATTGAACATCTGGCGCAAGGCAATGCCGTCGGGTTCAAAGTAGTTCACGTACTCCAACTTGCCGTCGAGGTACATGGGAATGGGGATCGACATGCAATGGAAGCGATGCTCGATCACCCCGGCGCCCTCAAAAGGCTCCCCCCCATGCGTGTGAAAGATGTCAATCGACTCGATCGAATCCAGCAGAGCATCTGCTGCGAATCTGGACACAACATTCGTCAACCCAGGCGAGCTCCCCATCCCGATGAGGGCGGTGATGCCGGCGTCCTTCAGCGCCTGATCCAGGTTAAGAATATCAACGGTTACGTCCACATCATCGCAGACATCCACATAGTTGATGCCCGCTTCCATGACGGCCCCGAGGATTGGCTTCACGGTGCTGTAGAAGGGACCCACGCAGTTGAGCACGACATCGCTACCCTGAATTGCCTTTCGGAGGCTCTGTTTATCCTGCGCCTCGCATTGGACGGCGACCACGCCTTTGCCCAGCGCCTTTGCCATGCTCTGGGCTCTCTGGATATTCTGGTCGCCGATGGCAACCTCGGAAAACTCGCCGCACTGGACCAGCGTCTTGACAGCGACGCTGCCTACAGCCCCGCAACCACCGAGCACGGTTACCTTGGCCATGATCCGATGCCTCCTTCTAGAGAAGCGGATTCTCGCAGGAACTTCCTTTCGAATGCGGACGCTCTGCGAACGAAATTGCGGATTCTGCCTGGTTCGTCAATTTTCGTCCCGTCCATTTCTCCCCAAGGAACCTCGCGAACCGGCCAATGACCGTCGCATAGCCCCGCCTACGCCCCCGATCTCTCCTGCCCAGCGGAACCCTGCCATGTCAAAGAGACTGTAGCGCAGGCTGCCGAGCAGAGCAAATGATAATCTCCCCATTGCCCGCCGCGTACCCGGCTGCAAGCACCCTGGCAACCTGGAATAGGCTGGTCGCCGGGCCCTGAGCGATGGAGCTTTGGCGGCGGACCGACCGACGCTGGGGGAGGCCAGGACGCCGAGGGTCGCGCATGACGCCCCGGCCAAACTGGGCCGGGACGGTCCTTCGCCATGGTTCCCGTGCGCCGCCAAAAACGAACCAGTGATTGTGAGCACCACGAACACCTAACCGTTCGCGCTCATGACAAGGGCCCACATGAGGAATTCGCCCACCCACTGGGCAAATACCTCTTCAAATCTGACCCCTTTGCGGTTTTGAACGAGGCAAGCCCAAGCATGATATAAGACTCCTCGGCCAATCCAGGACAGGTTCCTGGTTTCTGAATTTGCCTCTTGTCGGATGTGGTCGGCGCTTGGGCTGTGTCTTCAGGGAAACTGGCCAGTTGGATCGCCATTCAACTCCGCGAGGGGACAGACCAAGGATCACCTGGCGGAAGGCGAAGGGCCACCCAGGCCATAACGAACGACCGTCTCAGGCTGAGCCGAAGGAATGAGGAGGAAGGATGGGGGAAGCGCTGGAACAGTTGAGAGATCGCCTGGGAGAGATTGCCGACCTGATGGCAGCCTCCGAAATGGTCCTGTGGGATCAGCAGATCTACATGCCCCGGGGAGGCGGCCCCGCGCACACCATTCAGTTGGCCCGGCTCGAACTCCTGATCCAGCAGGAATACTCCTCGGATGACCTGGGAAGCTTGTTGGAAGGGGCCGGTCGAGAGGTGGCAGGGCATCCGCTGGACAGCGATGAGGCGAGTCTGGTTCGCGTGGCCAAGCGCGAGTATGACCGCCGGCGCCGGATTCCACCGAAGTGGTCCGGAGAGTTCGCGCGGGTCCTCTCTGTTTCGCGGCAGGTTTGGGAACGAGCGCGCGACACAAGTGATTTCGAACTTTTCCGTCCGCACCTTGAGCGCGTCGTCGCTATGATTCGCGAGTATGCGAACTTTTTCGCCCCTTACGATTCCCCCTACGACCCCGTGCTAGACAACTTCGAGCCGGGACTGAAGACAGCCAAGCTCCTCGAGATCTACGCTACCCTGCGCCCGGCCCTCAGGGAGCTGCTCGGGAGAATCCAGGCACACGCCGAGGTCGTCCCTGACCCTCCCCAGGGCGACTTCAATGAGCGCGAACAATGGAACCTGGGAATTGAGGTGCTCCATCGCATGGGGTTTGACTTCGAGCGTGGCCGTCAGGACTGCTCAGCCCATCCCTTTACCACCGCGCTTTCACCCAGCGACGTGCGGATCACGACCCAAATCCACCGCGACCTGCTCACCTCCGCTTTGCTCAGCACCATTCACGAAGGAGGACATGGGTTGTACGAACAGGGGGTAGATCCCGGTCTCGCCCGCACGCCGTTGGCCGGAGGGGCCTCCACGGCGATGCACGAATCTCAGTCCCGTCTATGGGAGAACATGGTCGGCCGAAGCCGCTCGTTCTGGAGATATTTCCTCCCGGCCTTGAAATTCCACTTCCCCCAGTTGGAGGCACTGTCGGCCGAAGGGTTCTACCGTGCGATGAACAGAGTTACGCCATCCTGTCTGCGGACCGAGGCCGATGAGGTAACCTATCAACTTCACGTCATTCTTCGATTCGAGCTCGAGCGGGGCCTCTTGGACGGCTCGCTGGCAGTGAAGGACCTGCCCGGCGCCTGGAATGAGGGCATGCGGCAGGACCTCGGGGTCCTGCCTCCCAACGATGCCCAGGGCGTGCTGCAGGACGGCCACTGGTCCAGCGGGGACTTCGGTTACTTCCCCTGCTACACGGTCGGCGATCTGATCTCTGTCCAGATCTTCAACGAGGCCCTAGCCCAGGAGCCCCAGATCTCCAACGAGATCGAATCTGGAAACTTCCTTCCGCTCCTTTCCTGGTTGAGGGAGAACATCTACAAGCACGGCGCGAAGTTCGAGGCCGAGGAGCTTGTCCGGCGTGTCACCGGGCTTCCCAT
Organism: Anaerolineales bacterium; assembly: GCA_049511715.1. GTDB lineage: Bacteria > Chloroflexota > Anaerolineae > Anaerolineales > RBG-16-64-43 > JBEKHT01. The sequence continues at coordinate 73,772 of JBEKXU010000005.1, read as the reverse complement.
TCAAGTCCAGCCTTACCTGCGCTATCTGCAATCGAAGTTCGGCGATATCTATGGTTTCGCCGCACCAACAGCGTGATAGCCTCCAACGGCCCATGCTCGCTCCAACTGACCGGCAAAGTTGCACCTTCTCGGCGACTCCGGGTCTGCCAGCCCATTGGTGTCACCGCCCTCCGCAGGGGAAGTCTTGTAATTCTTTCGAAGACAAAGAAATTCGAGAACTTCCTCGGGGCAAGGGCGTCTCACGGCTGACCTGTTCAAAGGCGCCCCTTGCAATCACATCGGCCCGCCCACAGCGAGCCTGACCGCACGGCCTTCGCGGCGGCCGGTTGACCTCAGGGACTAGGCCGGGGAGAGGACAGGCTCTCGCAGTCACTAGGTCCAGAGGGAAGAGAGACTCTGCCGGCTGGCTCAAGGGTCACCCGCTCGCCGCCTCCGCGCGGGCGCGCCTCAATTCGCTCTGGGCCAGGAGAAGCACGGCCGCCAGAATGAGGGCCCCTCCGACCAAGGACAGAGGCCGAAGCCTCTCACCCAAGACCTGGGCTGCCAGGACAACGGTGACGACCGGCTCCAGAGTCGAAAGCATCGAGGCATCGGTGGGGCCCACTCGCTTGAGTCCTGCCAGGAAGGTGCCCACAGGAATTACGGTCGAAACCACTGCAATCCCCATCACGGCCAGCCATCCGGCTCGGGTGGTCGGCCAATGCGGTCCGCTCACCGCGGCAAAGACCCCGTACACAACGGCCGCCGAGGCCAAAATCACCGCGGACGAGGGAGCAGCCGGAACCCCCTTCATCACGCCCGTGCCGACAATGATGTACACGGCGTAGATGACCGCCGCGGAAATCGCGAGCAACACGCCCGCCCAGGATCCTCCCTGGGGATTTGCCGTCAGGGCTGCCCCCAGCAGCGCCAGAGCCAGGGCGCACCCCTTGAGCAGCGTGATCTTCTCTCTCAGGAACAGCGCCGAGAGGATGAACACAAACGCCGGGTAAAGGTAGAGCAGGAGGGCTGCCAGCCCTGGGGAGGCGTACTTCACGGCGCTCAGGTAGCAGTAGGACTGGCCCACGTAGACGACCGCGCCCATGCCGATCAGGCCGCCGAGCGTCTTTCCGAAGGGCAGGGGCTGGCGCCAGAGAAGGAGGAGGACGCACATGATGGCGGTCGCAATTCCAAAGCGCAGGAACAGGAGGGTCGGGACATCCAACCCATCGCCGTACGCCAGCTGGGCAAAGATGCCCAGGGTCCCGTAGGATGCGGCCGAGATGACGATGAGGACCACCCCGGCCAACCGGCTGCTGCTGGAGATCTTCAATCCATTCCTCGCCGCCCTCTGGAACTGTGCCGTCCGCGGGCCGAAGGTGATGGAAGACGCGGATGCTTTGGCCCGGCCGAGCCAGCAGCCAGACCGACTTGCTGCCGCGCTTCGCTACTGCCTGGCCGGGACCGGGCTGATTCTACCTTCGAGGGGAAAGAGAGGGCCCCATCCGGACCTCCCGTTCCTCAAGGAAACTGATTTGCAGCGGCACGCGAAGCGGTGACCTCTCCTTGGGTCAGGGGCTCTGGAGGGCAGAGCCCACCATGGAACCAGGCGGCGCATTTCTCCAAGCCCCGGGAATGAGCCGGAGGCCCGGTTAGCCTGCGGAACCCTTTTCCTGCCACTTTCCTCCCTCTCCCCTTCATATTTTCTCCACAATCTCCTGACACAATCGACGAGAACAAACCGATTTCAACAGGAGGATGTCATGTCCGCAAGAATTGCATTCCGTGTCATCGTCTCACTTTTCCTGGTGGTGGCGCTTCTCGCCGTCGCCGGAATCATGGCCTCGGCCGCCTACCACGCGGGGCTTGCTCAGGGAGTGCAGCAGGGAAGGACCCTTTCGGGTCCGCAGGGCGGATCGACCGTGGCCCTGCCTTTCTATGCGTACGCACCGTACTGGATCCCGCCGTTCGGCTGGGGGCTCGGGCTCCTGGGCTGTCTTTTCCCGCTCCTCTTGGTCTTCTTGGTCGTCTCTCTGGTCCGCATGATCGTCTGGGGAGGGCACGGCTACCGCCATCATGGATACGGGGAGTCGGGACCGCACGGACCCTGGCGCAGGCACAGGCGCTGGAATGAGATGGCGGAGGAGTGGCACCGCCGGCAACACAACGGCGAGTCGGGAAGCCCCTCCGGACCCGAAGGGCAGAAGCCGTAGGGAAGGGGCGGATGTTTCCCTCCCGCATCTTGGCGCACTGAGACTCCCGCCCGCGCTGGCCTCGCTGCGCTACCGCAACTACCGGCTGTGGTCCGGCGGGCAGTTGGCCTCGCTGATAGGAACCTGGATGCAGGCGACGGCCCAGGGCTTCCTCGTCTTCCAGCTGACTCACTCGGCGGCCTACCTGGGATACGTCGGGTTCGCGGCCGGGGTCCCTTCCCTGCTCCTCATGCTCTACGGAGGAGTGGTCAACGGCCGGATCTCGCAGCGCTCCGTGCTGATGGTCACCCAGACCTCGATGATGGCCCTGGCTTTCGCCCTGGGCATCGCCAACGCGTTTGACGCGCCGGCGCGCCAGGCGCTGGTCCTGGAGATGGTGCGGCGGGAAGATCTCTCCAACGCCGTGGCCCTGAACTCCACGATGTTCAACCTGGCCACCGTGGTGGGCCCGGCGCTGGGCGGGATCACCTATGCCCTCCCGGGTCCGGCCTAGTGCTTTGCGGTGAACGGGTTCTCGTTCCTGCCGGTGATCGCGGCGCTTGGGCTCATGAGCCTCTCGCCCGCGTCAGCCTGGCGAAGCCAATCTTCCCCGGCCAGGGACCTGCGGGAAGGAGTCGGCTACGTCGCCTCCCATGCGACGGTTCTTGTCCTGGTTGTGGTGAGCGGGGTGACGGCGCTCCTGGGTCAGGGTTGCATGATCGTTCTCCCGGCCTGGTCCGTGGAGGTCCTGCATGCGGGCTGGGTTGTGTCCTCGGCGCCGTGCTGATCGCCTCGCTGGGCCACTTCCAGTTCACGGGGCGGCCGCTCACGACCGGGACGCTGATCTTTCCCGTTTTCATCGTGGCGTTCTCGCTCACTTGCCAGTTCCTCCCGGCGCTCCTGGCGATGGTCGGCTTTGGGCTGGGGATGATGATCCTTTTCAACATGATCAACGCGATCCTGCTGGGCGAGGCGGCGGACGCCATACGCGGTCGGGTGATGTCCCTCTACACCCTGACCACCGTGGGGCTGGTTCCGCTGGGTGCGCTCGCAAGCGGGGCTGCCGCCAACCGCTGGGGGGAGCCGCTGATCGTCCTCATAAGCAGCGTGCTGCTCCTGGCTTTCGCCACCGTACTCTGGCTCCGGGCGCCCGGGATCCGGAAGCTCGAGTGGGCCGCTTTCGGGCTGGCGCCCCAGGCCGCCGGGGACGGCCCCAGCGTTTCCGGGTTGCCTGCCCGCTTCCTTTGGAGTTGAATCGGAACGGAGGCTTGAGGGGCAGATGCGGACCATTCTGGTCGTCGATGATGAACCGAAGATCGTCCAGATCGCGCGCGACTACTTGGAGCGCGCGGGGTACGCGGTGACCGCCGCGTACGACGGCGAGGCGGCCCTGGCCGCCTGTCATGCCGGCCGGCCCGACCTCGTAGTCCTCGACCTGGGGCTTCCAGTCCTGGACGGGCTGGAGGTCATCCGCCGCCTGCGGCGCGAGTCCGGCGTTCCGGTCATTGTTCTTACCGCCCGGGGGGAGGAAACCGACAAGCTTGTAGGACTGGAACTGGGGGCGGACGACTACATGGTCAAGCCTTTTAGCCCCAAGGAACTCGTGGCCAGGGTCCGAGCGGTTCTGCGCCGCGGCGAGGGAGGCACCGAGTCGGACCTGGAGACTCTGCGGGCCGGGGATCTTCTCCTGGATCTTCCCCGCATGCGCGTCACCGTCGGCGAACGGGATGTGGAGGTCACCCCGACCGAATTCCATATTCTCGCCGCGCTGGCCCGCCAGCCGGGCCGCATTCTGACGCGCGCCCAGCTTCTGGATGCGGTGCGCGGCGTGGCCTTTGAATCCTACGAGCGGGCAATCGACGCCCACATCAAGAACCTGCGCCGCAAGATCGAGCCCGATCCCCACGCGCCGCGCTACATCCTCACGGTCTACGGGGTCGGATACAGGCTGGCGGACTTATGAATCCCGGGCCGGAGGCTCCCCTTCGCCGTCGCCGCCACCCCCGCCACCAGCCGCCCTGGTGGCCGGAAGGGGAATCCTGGCCCCCTCACCCGCGGTCGCACCACCGGCCCAGGCATCGCAATCATGGTGCGCGGCTGGGATGCGAAGTCGTTTTTCTGCTTGCCGTGTTGATACTGGCCGGGTCGAGCTGTGCCGGAATTCTCTGGGTGCTGGGCCTATTGGGATCCAGGGTCTCCATCTCCGGGCTTTTCCCGGGGCTGGCGACCGTGTTGCTCATCCTCGTGTTGTTAGCCGCCTTGGCTGGCCTTCGCGAGGTCGCCTGGCCTTTGGAAGACCTGATCGATGCGGCCGGCCGCGTCGAAGCGGGGGACTACTCAGTCACGGTGAGCGAGCGCGGGCCGAGGGGATTCCGCACCCTGGGCCGCGCGCTCAACTCGATGATCCAGCGCCTGCGCTCCGACGAAATCCTGCGCCGGAACCTGCTAGCCGATGTGACCCACGAGCTGCGCACGCCCGTCGCCGTGATCCAGGGGAGCCTGGAAGGAATGCTGGACGGGGTCTACCCGGGCGACGAGAGCCATATCCGGCCCATCCTGGAAGAAACGCACGTGCTCTCGCGGCTGATCGAGGACCTGCGCACCCTCTCGCTGGCCGAGAGCGGGGCGCTGGAGCTCCACCGCGAGCCGACCGACCTGGGCGTTCTGGGCGGGGAGGTGGTCTCCTCTTTTCGCCCCCAAGCTGGCGAGGCGGGGATCATGCTGGAGGCGGAGATTCCCGAGGATCTGCCGATGCTGGATGTCGATCCGGTGCGAATCCGCGAAGTGCTTGCCAATCTGGCGGCGAACGCGCTGCACCACACCTCCCAGGGGGGCCGAGTGCTGATCTCCGCCAAGCTCGATCTGCCTGTCCGGCGTGTCGTCGTGTCCGTGGCGGACAACGGGACCGGGATCGCGCCAGCCGAGTTGCCTCACATCTTCGACCGATTCTTCAAGTCGCGGGAATCGCGAGGTAGCGGCCTGGGGCTGGCCATCGCCAAGAACCTCATTGCGGCGCACGGCGGAGAGATCACCGCCGAAAGCACGCTCCAGGTGGGGACAACCATTCGCTTTTCTCTGCCGCTCGAGCCTTCCTAGCGGGAAAGGGCGCGCTGCTCACAGAGGCCTGGCACACCACACCCTTGCGGGCGGATCGCCCTCGCCACCGCCCACCACGACTGCCACCCTGACCAGCGTGAGGGCAGTCCCCGAACCCATCCGAACTCCCTCACTTTCGGCGTGTTCTGCCCCACGCCCAGGCGGCCACAATGATGGCCGCCCCGACCAGCATGAAGACGATCCCCGGACTCATGCGAACTCCTTCACATGGCTTCCTGAGAACCTTCAAGATAGTGAGAACGGGCCCGCTCCCCTCAGGCTCTTGGGCGGACCCTGGCTACCTCGGCGATGCGGAAAGGATGGTGTTCGACGACGAGAGTAGGTTCGCTGGTCACGGGCACTCTAGTCCCTCCGGGCAGAGACGGGGGACGTGACCCGGGCCCGGCCCAGGATCAGTCTCAGGGGACAATAACATCGACGGGATCACCCACCTGGGCGCCCAGCAGCTGGGCGGCGGAACCATTGACGACAGCAATCTCGATGTTGTTCTCGCTGTCCACCAGCGCAATCAAGTCTCCAGGTTTCCGCTGGCCGTAGGAGTCGGCCAGCCCCCGGACCTCGCGGCCGTGCAGGCGAAAAAGAGGCTGCCCTCTCCCGAGGACCTCGGCCGCCGCCAGGTCGGTGGTCAAGTTTCCGAAGATATCGACGACGGAGATGTGGGCCTTCCAACCGCCGGCGGTGCGCTCCGCGCGGAAGATCGGGATGCGAACGGGGTCCGTAACCGGCGGCCCCAGGTCCGCGAAAGGGACTCCGCGCGCCAGGTGGGCGGCCACGGGCGAGAAGATATCTCGACCGTGAAAAGTCCGGCTGACCTTGGGGAGAAAGTAGCGAGGGTTTGTCAGGTGGACAATCTCAACCCCCCGACCTAGCCTTGAAGCATCCTCGTATATGGGGGTGAAAAGACCGTTGTCGGGTCCCACGAAGACATGTTCTCCGAGCCGGGCGGCGATGGGACGCCTGGTGGTTCCCACCCCTGGGTCGACCACCGCCACATGTACCGTGCCGCCCGGGAAGAAGGGGTAGGCGCGCCAAAGGGCCATAGCGCCTTCGCGTATGTTCTGCGGGGCTATCTCGTGAGTAATGTCCGCGATCTGGGCTTCCGGGCAGATGCTCCAGACCACCCCTTTGAGCGCGCCGACGAATCCGTCCCTGGTGCCGAAATCGGTGGTGAGGGTCACGATGGGCATGACCTTATCTTATCCGAATGTGCAGAGCCAGTCCACGCAGCCCTTTTCTGGGACACTCGCAGCTGCAACTCGGCCGGCGATGAGAATAGATGAGCCTCCGGGGAGCCGTTCCCGAACCTGCTTTTGGAGGCCGATGGAAGAAGAACATGGCTTGGAATCCGGCCCGACTCCCGGCGTGGAACTGGGCTCGCAAACCAAGGGGATCTCTCGATCCGGATGGCCAGTGATGATCTCGCTGGAACCACCCGGACTGCAAGCGGCGGATTTCCCAATCGCCTGTCCCGAGGCCTTCGACAGCCCCGCCCTTGCCTGACCAATCAACTCTCCCGATGACAGGAGTTGGGGGCCCGGAGCGTTCCGGAAATGCCACCGCACTTGGAAGGGCCCCCAAATCATGGGACATGGTATATGTGGTTGTGCGTTAGGCTATTCCGCGGATCCTGGGACCCAACCCGCAAGGTCCCTCACGGCGCTTCGTTCCAAGGAGACCTGCTAATGAAAACCGACATTGGGTTCATCGGACTTGGCATTATGGGCCTTCCCATGGCCAAGAACCTTCTGAAAGCAGGGTACGGGGTCGTCGGCTATGACCTTGCCGAGGAGAGGCTGAGCCAACTGCTCGCTCAAGGGGCCCTTTCCGCGGCCTCCCCGAGAGATGTGTCGGCCCGCGCTCAGGTGGTCATCACCATGCTCCCTGATTCCCCAGACGTCGAGAAGGTCTACCTGGACGACAACGGGGTGCTTGCAGGCGCCAAGGCGGGGACCCTGCTGATAGATATGTCGACAATCTCGCCCGTAACGGCGGTGAAGGTTGCCAACGAGGCCGGGAAGCGCGGTTGCCCGATGCTGGACGCCCCTGTTTCAGGCGGCGAGACCGGGGCTATCCATAGCACCCTGTCGATTATGGTCGGCGGACCCGTCGAGATTTTCAAGCGTGGCGAGCCTTTCCTCAAGGTGCTGGGGAAACCCGTGCTTTGCGGCCCCTCCGGCGCTGGACAGACAGTCAAGGCCTGCAACCAAATCCAGGTGGCCCTCAACCTGATTGGGATGGCCGAGGCGCTGGTCCTGGGGCAGAAGGCAGGGGTGGATCCTGCGATCGTCCTGTCCGTTCTGAGTGCAGGCTACGCCCAGACGCGAGTGATGGACGTGAGAGGCCCGCGGGTCATCCGCCGGGATTTCACCCCCGGTTTCCGCAGCCGGCTTCATTTCAAGGACCTAAACATCGTTCGCGAAACCGCTCGGGCCTTCGGCTGTTCCCTTCCAGCCTCCGCCCTGGCGCATGAGCTGTTCTCTTCGATGCAGGCCCATGGTTGGGGAGATCTCGACCATTCGGCCGTAATCAAGGTGATTGAACTGCTGTCCAACGGGGATGTTCAGTCGATCTCGGCCGGGTAGCGCGCTCGCACTTTGTCTTCAGGGTATTCGGACACTCGACTTTGGCGCGGATCCCACGAGGCTGCCCTTAGGCCTTAAGCTGACAGGGTTCCCAGGGAAGGCAGCCGAGGGAGTTCTGCGCGGTCCGCGGACGACCCTCCTGGCCGTCGCCCGCTTCGTTCCTCACCGACCCGATTCCCCCCAAGGGGCTTGAATTATTCCCGAGCCAGCTTTCGCGAGGAGGAACCTCTTGATCCCCAATCAATGGTACGTGGTTCTCAGTTCGTCCGAATTGCGCGACAAGCCCTTGGGTGTTTTTCGGCTAGGCGAGCGCCTCGTGTTCTGGCGCGACTCCCGGGGCGCCGCTCATTGTCTTGAGGATCTTTGCGTCCATCGCGGAATTCAACTCTGCCTGGGCAAGGTGCTCGGCGACCGACTTCAGTGCCCCTTTCACGGTTTTGAGTACGACGAACAGGGGAAGATCCGGATCATCCCGGCCAATGGACGTTCCACCGCCGTTCCCGCGGCTTTTCAGGTGCGCAGCTACCCCACCTTCGAGGCCCAAGGATTCATCTGGATCTGGTGGGGGGGGCAGGTGCCGGAGCCCTCGCAACCCTCCTTTTTCACCGACTTGGACGGCACCTTCTCCTTCGCCGAGGTGCAAGACCACTGGAGGGCCCACTACAGTCGGGTGATCGAAAACCAGCTCGACGTCGTACACGTCCCTTTCATCCACGCCAATACCATCGGGCGAGGCGGGCGCACACTGGTGGACGGCCCGGGGGTGAAGTGGATATCCCCGGACATGTTCTATATCTACGTGTTCAACCGGATCGACGACGGGACGCCGGCCATGGGGCCCCGCGAGGTTCCCCTTGAGCCGGAACCTCCGTTCAAACTGGAATTCCTTTTCCCCAACCTCTGGCAGAACTACATCGGCAAGCAGACGCGGATTCTCGCCGCGTTCGTCCCGGTGGACGCGACCCACACCATTCTGTACTTGCGTTTCTATCAGAATTTCGTCCGCCTCCCGGGGTTGAGGACCCTGGTCAACCGGCTGGCCATGCCCTTCAACGTCTACGTCGCTCACCAGGACCGGCGGGTCGTCGAAACGCATGAGCCAGCAGCCTCCGCCCTGAAGATGGGCGAGCGACTGATCCGGGGGGATTACCCGATCATCGAGTACCGCCGCCGCAGAGAGGAATTAAAAGGCGGGCGGGCAACTCGCTGAGCGACCCGGCGCCACCAGGTCTATTCGCGCATCCACTGGACTCACGGCGAGGGGCGATCCAAGTAAGGTCGCCAGCTCTTCGGATTCTCTTCGTCTTGGGCTGTCGTCGGGCCCTCGGCTCTCGAAGGACGGCCTGGCTTCTCACGATGGAGAATCTTGTGCTTCGCGGAATCGAAACGGCGCAACGGGGCGCAAAACCCCCGATGCGGCTTCGAAGGGAGAATCGCCGCGGTCGAGGCGGGCCTTGATCCGACGGACGTTGCGGCACCGGGGAAAGACCGACGGTGGCCAAGAAGCAGCCCGCATGCTTTCCATGGACCTAGTGATGTCACCAGAGCGCCAAGAGACAACCCTCCTCCCGGAAGGTCGGCTGTACCGAACAGAGTGAATCACGCCATTCAACACTCGAAGGTTCCGTCCAAGGCAACCGCCAAAAATATCTGTCTTCTTGTTTTCAAGGGGGCCCGCCCGAGCCGCTGGCCCTTGCCGACCGCCCTGGGCGTGGCAGCCAATCGATTCGCATTGCGAATTGGGCTTATACTCGCACCCGGTTTGGCGCCTTCCCGACGGATCCAATTCAAAGCCCATGTTTGCGAAGGAAAAAAAGAAGCCGACTTGGCTTTCTTGGTTTCTTGCATTAGTCCTCGCGGCGTGCCTCCTGCGCCTGGGATTCTGGTTTGCCTACTCTCCGAGACGCACCTCGGACCTGCAAGGATACCTCGACGTGGCCCAGATGATCCTGCGCATGGATTTCTCGCACAACGAGGGGGCCCGTGCGCCCGGATATCCCGCCTTGCTGGCCATCAGCGGCCTCGACGAGCGTACTGTCTGGGCGGTCCAAATGGGGCTCGGCATTCTTATCTCGACTCTCTTGTTCACGTTTTCCTGGAATCGGCTGCGAAACGGCCCCTGGGCTTTCCTCATCGCGCTCGCATATTCCCTGAACTTGGGGCAATTGTTCTTTGAAGCGACCATGCTTGCGGAGACGTTATCGACACTCTTGCTTCTGGTCTCGCTGGGGCTGGCCGCCTGGATCCGGCCGGGACGAAAGAGGAATTGGCTCCCCGCCCTTCTCTTGGGGGCGGTTCTGGGGATCGCGGTCCTCACCCGGCCCGAGTATATTTATCTTTTCCCCGTCGTCCTGGTCTATGTGTATTGGCAGGCGAGAGGCGAGCCTGCGCGCCGGCGGACACTTCTCGTGTGCGCCTACCTGCTGCCCTGGATGGCCCTGGTCCTCGGCTGGAGCACCGTGAACTGGTTCACGACAAACTACTTCGGTCCCACGACGATGACCGGATACTACCTCATGAATCACACCGGCAACTTCATCCAATACGCTCCGCAGGAATACGCGACCGTAAGGGACATTTACCTGAAACATCGGGCAGAACAAATCGCGGCGACCGGAAACCAATCCATGACGATTTGGAGATCGTTCAACAATCTCCAGCACACCATGCGCCTATCCTACGCCGGTCTTTCCGAGTTGCTGACGAGGCTATCTCTTATCCTAATCGTGCAGCACCCCTTTCTCTATCTGCAGAGTGTGTCCGTTGCGTGGGTGGATTTCTGGAAGGTGGCGAATTATTGGGATCCAAAACTCGTTCGCGTCCGCGCGCTGGTCCCTTGGCTGGGTTGGATCTGGGAGATAGAACGATATCTCATCGTTGGGCTAAACGTGTTGTTTCTGGAGCTCGGAACGTATTGGGTTTTTCGCTGGATCCGGAAGCAGCTCACTCCGGAAGAAACGCCCCTGCTCTGGATCTGGATCCTGGTCCTCCTCGGTTCGGTTTTCCAAGCCTTGTTGGAAAGGGGCGACAACGCCCGCTATGCCGTTTCCTCCGAAGTGATCATCCTTTGGACGGTTCTGGTGACCCTGGGTCGATTCCTCACAACCCATGGAAAACTGCCAGCGGAGGACGAAACCCCAGTCTCCTCCTCTTAGAAACCATCGCCGAAGCGGCGGCTCCAGGCAGGACCTCGCCTCCATCGGGATTCTCACATCAGCAATCAGATTTCCAACGGGATTCCGGGCGCGAATCCTTCCGTGGTGAACGTCACCGGCCGGGTGCGCCCACAGACAGCGGGTTGCCCAACCGGGCGCATACGGCACTAGATCGCGTCGTCCCTGCCGTGAACCGCGCCAGCGCCAATCCCGCCCTTTCCATGGCCCCCCTGCTTGTGCGCCTTCGCCAAGATTTCTGCTTTCCCCTCAAGTCCCGCACGGCCCGGCCGCTCCCGTGTCAACCACAAAACCGACCCTCCAGGTTTCGGAGTTCCCGTTCTCACGCCGTTGTACGCGTTCCAAATCACTCCGGATCCAAGCAGGCGTTCGGCTTTGCTCCCGCCGCGCCGTACGCTTCCAACTGCCCTCGGGTGTTCTTTTCAGCGACTGTCCTCCGTTTCCCAGGGACCGTTCGGTGGAAGGCGCCAATCCCCGGATCTCTTTGTCGATTCCCCTGAAGGTGCAGCAATCCCACCCTCGTACGGGGCGATCGCCGATGTACAATGGACCCATCCTGAGACACCCTGGAACCGGCGACTTCAGCCGGGGGCCCTTGATCGGCTGTCTATGCCAAGAGCCCCCTAGACGCGGACTGCGTGAATCCTCCCAAGGGTCGGGTCTTCGACATCCGCCGCTATTCCATCCACGATGGCCCCGGAATTCGCACCACCGTCTTCCTGAAGGGCTGCCCGCTTCGGTGCGCCTGGTGCCACAACCCGGAGGGGCAGGAGCCCGGCCCTCAGATGGTCTATCGGCCGGAGCGTTGCCTGTTCTGCCGCGCCTGCCTGGTGGCCTGCCCGGAAGGCGCGATCACGTGGGACGGAGCCGGCCCGCTCCTGGATCCGGCCCGATGCACCCTCTGTGGGGCGTGCGTAGCCGAATGCTATGCGGAGGCGCGCGAATGCCTCGGCCGCGAGATGACCGTGGAGGAGGTGATGGCCGTGGTCAGCCGCGACCAACCCTTCTACGACCAGTCCGGTGGGGGCGTGACCTTCTCCGGAGGGGAACCGCTCCTTCAGGCGGATTTTGTCTTCGCCCTGCTGCAGGCCTGCCGCTCCTCCGGGATTCACACCGCGCTGGACACCTGCGGGTTCGCGCCCTGGGAGACCCTGGACCGCCTGCGAGGTCTAGTCGACCTTTTCCTTTTTGATCTGAAACTGGCGGATGAAGTCCGGCACCGCGAACTCACGGGGGCCTCGAATAGCTTGATCCTCCGCAACCTGCGGTCCTTGTCCGCCTGCGGGGCGGCCATTCTCTTGCGCATCCCGGTTGTCCCCGGGGTTAACGAAGATCCCGGCGAGGTGCGTTCCATCGCCGCGCTGGTCGCGAGCCTTCCCACCCCCCCCATGGTCGAGCTGCTGCCCTATCACGCCATCGGCCGACACAAGTATGAGCTCCTGGGGCGAGCCTACACGCTCGCGGACACCCAGCCCCCCTCCGCCCAAACGATGCAGGAGATCGGCGGAGTGTTTCGACAATTTGGACTGCCTCTCCCGAAAGGAGGCTAGTGCCGTGGTGAGCGAACGGGTCGCGCGCCTCCGGCAACTGAGCCTGGAGGCTAAGCCTCAGATCTGTCTCGAGCGCGCCGAACTGGTCACGGAGATCGACCGGGAGATCCCGGCGACGGTCTCCGCTCCTCTGCGCCGGGCGCGGGTTTTCGAGCGCCTGTGCGAACGCAAGGGCATCTGGATCGGCGAGGACGAGCTGATCGTCGGAGAAAAGGGCCCGAGTCCCAAAGCGACCCCCACCTTTCCGGAGCTGTGCTGCCACAGCTTGGCGGACCTTGACGTGCTGAGCGGCCGCGAGAAGATCTCCTACGCCGTGGATGAAGCGACCCGCCGCGCCTACCGGGAGTCGATCCTCCCCTACTGGCGAGGCCGGTCAATGCGTGACCTCATCTTCGAGGAGATGACCCCGGAGTGGAAAGCCGCCTATGAGGCGGGCGTGTTCACGGAGTTCATGGAGCAGCGCGCCCCCGGGCACACGGTCCTGGACGACAAGATCTACCGCAAGGGGTTCCTGGATTTCGAGGCCGACCTGCGCTGCAGCCTGGCAGCGCTGGATTACCTGAACGATCCTCGAGCCTACGCCCGGGAACAGGAACTGAAGGCGATGCTCGTTTGCGTCCAGGCACTGATCCGCTTTGCTGAGCGGCACGCCAAGGAAGCCCGACGCCTTGCGAGGGAAGAGAAGAATCCGGACCGCCGAGCGGAACTCGAGCGCATGGCCGAGGTCTGCTCCCGCGTCCCGGCCCATGCCCCCCGGACTTTTTGGGAGGCCCTGCAGTACTACTGGTTCGTTCATTTGGGAGTGACGACCGAACTGAACACCTGGGACGCGTTCAATCCGGGGCGTCTGGACCAGCATCTCTTGCCCTTCTACCAGCAGGATCTGGCTGCGGGGCGCATGACCCGCGGCCAGGCGGAGGAGCTCCTCCAGTGCCTGTGGATTAAATTCAACAACCAGCCCGCGCCTCCCAAGGTCGGAGTGACGGCCGAGGAAAGCGGGACGTACACCGATTTCGCGCAGATCAACACCGGCGGAGTTCGTGAAGATGGCAGCGACGGGGTCAACGAGGTCACCTACCTGATCCTGGATGTGATCGAGTCCATGCGCCTTCTTCAGCCGAGCTCCTCCATCCAGGTAAGCAAGAAAAACCCCGACGCCTTTGTTCGTCGCGCGGCAGAGATCATCCGCACGGGGTTCGGACAGCCCTCGGCGTTCAACGCCGACCTGATCGTCCAGGAGTTGGTCCGCCAGGGCAAGTTGCTGACCGACGCCCGGAACGGCGGATCCAGCGGGTGCGTGGAGGTGGGCGCCTTCGGCAAAGAGAACTACAACCTGACCGGCTACTTCAACCTGCCGAAGGTCCTGGAGATCGCCCTTCATGACGGCGTGGACCCCCGCACGGGAAAGCGGATCGGGGTCTCGACCGGAGACCCCCCCCGCTGGGCGACGTTCGAGGAGCTCTTCGCGGCTTTCGAGGCCCAGATCCGGCACTTCGTCGAGATCAAGGTGCGGGGAAACAACGTGATCGAAAGGCTCTACGCCGAGCAGATGCCGGCCCCCTTTCTGTCGCTGCTCATCGACGACTGCATCGCCCGGGGCCGGGACTATCACGACGGCGGCGCGCGATACAACACTACCTACATCCAGGGAGTCGGCCTGGGGACGACGACCGACGCTCTGACCGCGCTCAAGTTTCACGTCTTCGACCGCAAGACCCTGGGGATGTCCGAGTTTCTCCAGGTGCTGGAGGATAACTTCACGGGGCACGAGCGGGTTCGCCAGCTGCTGCTCAACAAGACCCCGCGCTACGGAAACGACGACGACTATGCGGACTCAGTGATGAGAGCCGTCTTCGAGGCCTACTTCCACGCGGTCGACGGCCGGCCCAACACCAAAGGGGGCACCTACCACATCAACCTTCTGCCCACCACCGTCCACATCTACTTCGGATCGGTCACCCTCGCCACGCCCGACGGGCGTCGCGCGGGCGAGCCGCTCTCGGAAGGCGTTTCCCCGGTGCAGGGCGCCGACCGGCGCGGCCCGACGGCGGTCCTGCGCTCCGTCGCCAAGATGGACCACGTGCGTACGGGGGGAACGCTCCTCAACCAGAAGTTCTCCCCCGAGCTCCTCAAGGACGAGGAAGGGCTGGAGAAGCTGGTCCACCTGATCCGGACTTACTTTGCGCTCGACGGCCATCACGTTCAGTTCAACGTCGTGGATGCCGCCACGCTGCACGCGGCCCAGGAGCACCCGGAGGAGCACCGGGACCTGATCGTACGCGTCGCAGGATACAGCGATTACTTCTGCGACCTGGGCAAAGCCCTGCAGGACGAGATCATCGCCCGGACCGAGCACCGGGAACTGTGAGGTGCGGGGGGAGCGCCTCCTCGGAACAGTCCTGATCGGGGCGCCTGGGCGAAGGAACTCTCCCCGGCGCCCCCTGCTTTTTCCTGCGCGTTCCGAATCTCAACCTCAGGGAGCCAATCTCTCGGCCAGGAACTTGATGCCAAGCGGGTAGCGGTACTCCGTCGACGTGTGACCGCCCTCGAACAGTTCAAAGAAGACGTCCTTCACGCCCGCGCGCTCAAGCGCCCGACGGAAGGCCTCGGCACCCAGGTCGAGGTAGAACTCGTCCTGTCTTCCGGCGTCGATGTAGATTGCCTTCAGGGACCGCAGGGCCTCAGCGTGCCCAGGGACCATCCGCACCGGGTCCCAGGCGAGCCAGCGTTCCCAGACCTCGGGGATCGTTCTCCCGGTCGCCGGGTCGTAGGGGAGATTGACGCGTCCGTCGGGGTCAGCCGAGTAGCAGGCCGCCATGCAGTAGTCGTTCAGCAGAACGCTGTCGCTCTCCTTCGAAAAGGCGGGGCGAGAGCGGAAGTCCGCCCAGAACCTGTCAAAGGAACCCTGATAGTGGTCGCGCAACGCGCGGGCCGACTTGCGAAAATCGGACAGGTAAACGCCTTCAAACAGCGCATCTCCGGCGTGGGTCGCCAAGCCTCCCCATTGGTCGGGGCGCAACATGGGGGTCACCATGGCCCCGTAGCCGCCGCTTGAGTGGCCGGCGATCCCGCGGTGATCTCGGGCGGCCAAGGTGCGGTAGTGCGCGTCTACCCAGGGGACAACCTCCTCGCACAGGTAAGTGTGATAGCGCCCGGTTCCCGGGGAATCCAGAAACTGGCTGCCTCCGAGGGATGTCCAGCAGTCCACCCAGACCAGGATGCAAGGGGGCGCTTCGCGCCGGGCAAACAGGCCATCGGCCAATTCCGGGTAATTCAACCGGAAGGGGTGGCGGTTTCGCCACATGTCCAGCTGGCCGGTCAGGCCCTGGATGACGTAGACGCTCGGGTAACGGAGCCCGGGAGTATCGTCATAGCCGGGCGGCAGGTAGACCCACAAAGGCCGACCAGAGGGATCTCCCAGGGGGTTTCCCTTCAAGACTTTGCTCTCGAATGTCGTTTCCTCGAATCGGCCGGCTAAACGAACAGACCAGGGAAGCATATCTTTCCTCCGTTTCCTGACCTCAACAGATGTGGGCAGGTCCTGCCCTGAGGGAAACGAGCAGGGCGATCCCATCCCCGCTCCAGTTCGGTCCGACCCAATGCGCGGGGCCGGCCCTTCAGGACGGTCGGGAGGAGAGCAACCCCTCCAGACGCGCCACCGCCTCGGGCAGGTTTTTCCTTCCAAACCCGATGCGGAAGTGGTTGTCTCGGTCCCCGTAGACCGTTCCGGGCAGCAGCAGCACTCCCGCGTCCGCGGCCAGCCGATCGCAGAAGATCCCCACTTCCTCCCCCAGGAGCCGGGGGAAGGCGATCGGCCCGGCGCGGGGACGGACCCACGAGAACCGGTCCGGGTGGCGGGCAAAGAATTCATCCAGGACGGACAGGTTGGCGGCGATGATGTCCAGATTCCGCCTCACCAGGTCCGGCCGGTGGCGGAGCGCCACTTCCGCCAGAAACTCGCTCGGTGCGCTGTTGCAGATCGTGGTGTAGTCCTTCAGGCGCGCCATCCGCCCGTGCAGCTCGGCGTTTCGCGTGGCGATCCACCCAATCCGCAGCCCGGGCAAGCCGTAGGTCTTTGACATCACCCCCAGGGACACGGCCCGCTCGCTCAGATCGCAGGCCATCGGAAGACGCTGCGCAGGGTCATACTCGGACTCGTGGTACACCTCATCCGAGAAAAGGACGGCGCCGGTGCGATCGCAGCAAGCGGCCAGCTCCCGGAATTCCCCCCCGCTCATCAGGTATCCGGTGGGGTTGTGAGGAGTGTTGACGACGACGACCCGCGTCGCCGGGCGAATCTCGCCCCTGAGGTCCTCCAGGTCCAGCGCCCATCCGTCCGCCTCGCGCCCCATCCAGTCCGTCACCTCGCATCCGATGCCCTGCGCCACCGCGGAAAGGGACTGATAGCGGGGCCCGTGCACGATGGCATGGTCGCCGGGCTCAAGCGCAGCATTCATGAACAGGAAGATGGCCTCCTCGGCGCCCGAGCAGACGAGAACCTGGTCGGGTCGGATGGTCTGATACAGTCTGCTGATCTCTGCCCGCAGCGAGGGGGCTCCCTGCGACTCCGTGTATCCAAGCCAGTGCCGGTTGATCGCCGCGCGCGCGTCCGGCTCAAGGGCCAGCAGGTCACCTACCGCAACCGACTCGCTGTCGGAGCTGCACAAGGTGTACGGAGTTGAGAACTCGTACCGCGCGAAATAGCGTTCGAGCTCAAATGGCGGAAGATGCATGGCTCCCCCGTGCGACACTGTCCCCCGAGTCCGTCCCTTGCCGTTCACCCCCCGCCGGCCGACGTCCTCTCCCCTTCAAAGATCAGGCTGCAGCAGGTGAGTGCCCCCTCGGCCTTCTGCAGCTCCGACACATCCAGGGCCGTTGTCCCGATCCCGCGCGCTTCCAGGCGCTCGCGGGTGCGGGGAAACGAGGCCGGGTAGAGCACCCTGCCGCCAAGCCAGAGCGCGTTTCCGCCGTAGGGCTCGCGGGGATCGACGGGAATGAGGTGCAGCCCGCCGAAGGCGGCCGCGGGGATCCACCCGGGGTTGAAGAGCAGGGCCTCCCGGCCCACCTGCGTGACCGCCGACTTGAGGTGCAGGCAGCCCTGCACTTCGACTGGCTGGACGACGTAGCCGAACCGGGCCGTCAGGACCTGTAGCTGCCGGATCCCCTCCGGATTGGTCCTTCCGGAACGCCCGACATACAACCTCGCGCCTATCCGCAGGACATCGCCTCCTTCCAATGTCCCAGGGTCCTCGATCCTGACCAGACTGCGGTGGCGAGCGAGGACCCTCGCGAGCGATACCGTCTCGGGCAGCCTCGATTCGACGCCGGGCCGCGCGACCACAGCCACCTCGTCGAGGACGATCGCCGTATCTTCAACAAACACGGAGTCAGGGAGATCAGGCTCGGCCGGAAGCTCAAACACCTCGCAACCGGAATTGGAGAGCGCCTGGCAATAGGCGCGGTGCTGGGCTCGCGCCCGGTCCAGATCGATCTCAGCCCGGGCGAGGTACGTGAGTTCGCAGTTTCCAATCCTGGCGCTGACTTCCCGAGTGATGGCCGTGAGCACCTTCAGATCTCCCATGCATGCCCCTGCTGCGCTGACGCCGAGTCACCGGCCATGGAAGCGAGCGCAACGAGCGTGCGCCACCCGATTTGCCCTTCCCGCTTCCCCGTCTCTCTTTTGAGGCCCTCCTCCATTTTATCCTGGCTGGCAGAGGGCCGACGGTAGCCCACAGCCCCTTTTGGGGTTATAAATGCGAAGCGGCACGGCGGAGAAACGTGCCCAGGAGTGTGAGACCATGAGCGAGGTGAACGCCACGACGGAGGGCCAGACCGGGATCGGCTCTTTCTTTGACCGGCCCCGCGTCCAGCGCGTGGTTTTCCCGATCGGGGAGGGAATCCCTTTCGGGTTTGAGAGCGTATACAGTCCGCAATTGGGAATCGGCGGGGCCTACGGGACCTGGGGGCAGGCCTACGACAACGAGGCGCTGCGGCACTTCGTGGAACAGCGCTTGGGCGAGCCGCTCAAGAGCGAAGAAATCCTGAAACTGGCGGAGCTGGGGTTCGTCAGCCGCCATCACATCCCCCTGCTTTCCGGTCCGGAGCACTTGGCGCTGGAAATCGAGGTCGGTGCGCGGCTCTTGCGCGAGGCCGCGCACACCTGTGGCTGGGAACCATCTGAGGTCCAGGGTGTCCTGATCGGGATGAGCGGGCCCATTGCGGACAACTATGTCTCCGAGATCTCCCGGCAGGCGGGGATCCCGGACGCGGCACTCAAGGTCAGCGTTCACAAGGCCTGCGATGGATCCATGGGAGCCCTTCACCTGGCGCTGGATCCCAGCATGGCCGGGGCGGGCCAGACGAATATCGCCGAAGCCCTGCGGGACAAGAAAGTCCTGGTCGGAGGGATTGAGGGCCTCAGCCGGTTGCTGAGCGAATCACGCGACAAGAACGCACTGCAGCTGTTCGGCAACGGCGCGGGGGTGGTCGGGATCGTTCCGGGGGAGACCATGCGGTTCCTGACCGGAAAGAGCGCGGAGGTCTACGACGAAGAGGGGCTGCTGGAGGTGAGGATGTTCTACCCGCACGCTCGTGTGCGGGCCCCAGGAATACCGCTGGTCGAAGTCACTCAGGTCGGTCCCGATGCCATCCGCGTGGCCGGCCTGATGCACGAGCCCGAGGACGGCACCTCCGTGGTCATGGCTGGCCTCATGGGCATGGTTAAGCTATTTGTTCGCTCGGGCGTCACGGTGGTCTCCGAAGTTGTCCGCGACTACCAGACCCTGATGAGCAAGCTGGGCACCCCGGACAAGCCATTTGCAGTGGCAATCGTTCATCACGCCAACTACAAGATCAACCTGCTCAAGGAAAAGCATCTTCAGAAGCTCGGCATTCGCTTTCCCATGCCCTGGCTTCTTAGCGAGTTCGGAAACGTCAGCGCCGCCTCGAACATCATTGCCTTCCTGCGGAAGCTGCCCAGCCTCAGGCCCGGCGATCACGTCTTGTTCGATGGATTTGGGGCCGGAACCTACTACGACGTCCTGGCGGTAGCGCTGGGAACCTAGACCGCTTCCGTGGTTCGAGGGAGCACGAGATGCGGCGGAGCGCCCGATCTGGGCGCTCCGCGCTTTTCCCGGGATGACCCAATTTTCCCCTATCATGGCGTGCCGCCAGACGAAGTCGCCTCGACGGAAGAGGTCCGCTCGCATCGATGCGGAGGAAGCAGTCCCTCAGCGTGCGCGCGGGCGTTTGGGCGCTTTAGCCGGCCCCTCGAGGTCGATCCGGAACGTGAGCACTCCCTGTCCCCGGTCCGCCAGTCTTACCGGGAGGCCACTTCCCTCCAGAAACCTCAGCATGCGGGTGTTCTCGGCGTTCACTGTCGCCAGAAAAGCCCGGATCCCGAGGTTGCAGGCATAGCTCACCAGGGCTTTCAGGAGCGTCAGCCCCAGCCCCTGGCCCTGGTATCGGTCCTCGACGGCAATAGCGAACTCTGCCTCGCTTGCCCCGGGCGCTTCCGGAAGGGCGTATCTCGCGACGCCGAGGATTTTCTCCTCGCCTCCCTCGAGGCACACCGCTGCCACGGCAGCCGCCCGCTTCCCGTCCACCCCGGCCATGCGAGTCGCCTGCTCATCGGACAATTCCTTCATGTAGCCCAGAAACCGGAAGTACGCGCTCTGCCGCGAAAGCCTGCGGAAAAGCCCCTGGAGCCGCGGCGCATCGTCCGACCGGATCGGCCGGAACGCCACTATCGTGCCATCCTTGAGTTGGAATGTTTCCGGAGGCATCCCCACTCCTCATCCCTGCCTGGCCCCGCGCTGGTCACCCTTTGCGCCGGACTCCCTACCCGCATGAGGGCCTGCTTGCCGCCCCCGCTCGCGCCGATGGCCGGCGCGCATTTGGTCTACCTTCCCCTGGCGTCGCGAGGCCAGGCGGACTCGTAGGCGTCCAGGATGCGATCGCACAGCTGGTCGAAGCGAGGGTCCGTCCTGCGGCGGGCCGCATCCTCGTTGTACCAGGCCAGAATCTCTCGGGCCCCCTGCGAGAAAGGAATGACCGCCAAGAAATCAGGAACTAGCCGCTTGATCTTGGTATTGTCAAAGATCATGCTGTGCGCCTTGTCTCCTAGCAGGTTGTCTCCCCATTCCCGGTCAAAGGCCGCTATCAGATCGGAAGGGACGTGGACCATGCGGGCCTCGGTCCCAGCCGCCTGGGCAACGATTTCGAAAATCTGGTTCCAGGTCAGCCACTCATCCGAGGTGATTTGGACGGCCTCGCCAATGGCGTGCGGGTTGCCAAGCAGACCCACAAAGCCCTTGGCGAAGTCGGTATGGTGGGTCAGCGTCCAGATCGAGGTTCCGTCGCCGTGCACGATGACCTTCCGCCCGCGGAGCATGCGGTCGACCACCGTGTAGCCGCCTATCATGGGAAGCATGGTGCGGTCGTAAGTGTGCGAAGGGCGCACGATCGTGAGCGGAAAGCGCTGCTCTCGGTAGGCCCGAAAGAGCCTCTCCTCGCAGGCAATCTTGTCCCGGGAATACTGCCAGTAGGGATTGTCCAGAACAGTTGATTCCGAGACCGGAAGCGCGGCCGGCGGAGTCTGGTAGGCAGAGGCGGAACTGATGAAGACGTACTGGCGGGTCCGCCCGTGGAACAACTCCAGATCCGTTTCCACATGCTCGGGGGTGTAGGCCACCCAGTCCACAACCACATCGAACGCCAAGTCTCCGAGCGCCGTGCGCCTCGAGTCCGGGTCGCGAATGTCCCCGCGCAGCACGTTGGCCCCAACCGGGACCGGACGCACCGACTGGCCGCGGTTGAGGAGGTAAAGATCCATCCCCCGAGCGAGCGCGAGCTGCGAGCAGGCTGAGCTGATGATACCGGTGCCGCCAATGAACAAGACCTTCATCAGAATGCTCTCCTTCCATGACAAAGGGGTCGGACACGAAGAGTCGGAGAGTCCGATCCTCCCAGACGCACGGGCGTGGCCATGTTCGCGGGGATCTGTTGCCCGGACCCGTTGCCCCGCCCAGCCTCCATCCGCGTGCGCTTGACTTTCTCTCCGCCATCCGTTTTCTCGCAGTTCGGAAACGAATTGAGCCGCGAGATGGCCTAGGAGGAGGTCGGGTGAAAAACCGCTGGTTGGCGTCCGGCCTCGGGGACGTTCAATCCCCTGATTCTTCTGCGCCTCGCTCTGGCCGGAAGCCAGACGCCTAGCAGGGAAGGACCTCAGATTATCACATGGAACGTTGCGGGGCAGATACCATCGCGCTGGGCCCATGTCTAGGGCGAGCGGATGCGGCCCGGGGCGGAGCGCTCGAGGCGGGTTGTCTGGCCAGCGGGGGTGGAACAGCTGGGCGCCCGCGATTCCGCCGGCCCTAACGCCGCTCGCCGACCGTCACCAGCACCCACCCTCCCAGTCTGGGATGCTGCCCTCTAACCTGCAGACCGGCACGGCTGAACAATTCCCGGAATTTCTTTCCGCTGTTGGATCGGGCGTGGCGGCTGAACAGCCCCAGCCCGAAGGGCGGAACCACATCCGCGAGCAAGAAGTGGCCGCCCGGACGCAGAACTCGGGCAACCTCCCGCACACCCTGCGCCTGATCCGGCCAGTGGTGAAAGGAAATAGTGCTGACGACGACATCGGCCGACGCATCCGGCAGGGGGAGCGATTCGGCCGCGCCCTGGTAGAAGATCGCGCCTGGCGTCATCTGCCGGGCGATGGCGATCATGCCGGCGGCCGCATCCACTCCGATCCGCTTCGCGGTCGGCCAGCGGGCTGCGGCCTTGCGCAACAACCGGCCTGTGCCGCAGCCAACATCGACGAGGACCTCGGGCGTCCCCTGGGACGCCACCAGATCCAGGACGGCTCGGTGGATTCGGTCATGAAAAACTCTCTGAGCCCAGGACTGTTCGTAGGTTCTCGAGCGTGAACTCCAGTATTCCGCGTCTTGAATGTCCTGCTTCCCTGCCATGCGCCAACCTCCTCAGGGTTTCTCCCCGCGACTGCCCGGCCTGCCCCATTCGTTCGCGCGCCCTTTTCGGCGCTCGGGCAACATCGGACGACCTTCCGGAACGGGCTATCCCGCGCCGGCCTGCCTCGTGCAGAGCCCCTGGCCGAAAGTCAGGGGACCCGACGGCACCCTGCTAGGACTGCGGTCCAAAGATCTGCACGGAGCCTTGCTGAAAAAGGAGGAACATTCCTCGGGTGAACTTCTCCAGCCCGGGGCCGGGGTACAGGCTACGCTCAACCGGGCCAACGTACACGTAACGAACACCATAATGATCGAGGAGTTGATTCGCCACGGCGAGATCCGTGGTCTCATAAATCGTGGCGACGTCCTTCTCTCTTTCCGAGATGGCGGCCAGCGCGTCCGCCGAACCGATCCGCCACAACCTCTCGTGGCTCCCGTCCCAACCCAGCAGGGTCGGGCGCCCGGTCACCGCCGCGACCCGAGCTGTCTCATCCTGGTAGGAGCTGCCGACCGCCGTTAGCACGGCATCGGCCGAGGGGACATGCGCCTCGATCCAAAGCTCGGCCGAGTACTCATCCGGATTCTGATCCTTCAGGAATGCCAGACCGTCCAGGGTCACGCCCGGCGCGGCCCAAGGCACCCCTTGGGTGAGTGCCGCAACGGGATAAACCAGGGCCCCAAGAAGCAGTACTGCGGTGGGAATCACCCACGCGGCAACGGCGAGTCGGCGCAGCGCCATCCTGCGGAGCAGGGACCAGGCCGCGATGGCCGCCATGGCTCCCCAGATGATCCACGCCTGATAGTAGAACTTGAAGACCGTATTCATCCTGTCTTCGAAGGGGTCGCGGATATAGATCAGATCAGCGGCAACGATGACAAACCCGCCGACCGCGGCCGACCACAGGACAAAGCTGCGCAGGGCAGAGCCAGACTGCGCCCAAGCCAAGTAGGCAAAAAGGATAGCGAGAACACCCAGCGCCAAGAGCGGGAATTGGATGAGCACGCCTAGGACCAGGGCGATGATGGGCAAGGCCCAAAGGTAGAATGGAACCCTTCGAAATCTTTGCGCCGCATCCCCATCACCCCACCCATTCGCGCTGGATTCCGGGACGGTCGCGAAGGCCAGGATCGGAACCAGGAAGAGGGCAAAGATCGCAAGAAACTCGTACAAGGTGGTGTGATCCGGACTGGGCGCGAAGACGCTCAGGAGGGTCCGAACCCCAGGCCAGGCCTCCCATCCGGTCAGCCCGGGGAGAGGGCCGAGTAGAGTCCGGAAAGTGGTCAGGAACGGCAAGATCGACAGAACCGCTGAGAGGGCGACGATCACAGTCGCGGAAAGGAAAGGTCGCCAGGAGAACCCCGGCTTGCCCGACCCGTCCTCCTTCCGGAATGAGATGGCCAGGGCCCCAACAAATAACAGCGCGTAGGTGGGAGCATCCCAGGAGTTGATCGCATACAGGCTCCCCAGGACCGCTCCCGCCAACCCCAGCTGCCAAACTTCCTTCCGTCCCAGACGCTCCTTCCGAGTGGGTCCCTCGCAGAGGACTGCCAGGGACATAGCAAGCGCCAGGAGGGCAAAGGGCAGAGCCAGGACGTGCGGGTGAAGGTCTCCCAGGTAGAAGCTGAAGAAAGGAAACTCCGTAATGTCGTAGCCCCTTACAACACTGCCCTCCGGCTCGGCGGTTTCGTCCCAAACCGCTCGAGAGGGCCACCACCAGTCGAACCCGCTTCCCGGTTTGGGCGCGATCTGCGCGAAGGTGCCGAAGTCACCATCTGAGGTCACGACCGGAGCAGGCAGCGAGATCACTGGAGAGCCCAGCAACTTCTGCTGGAGGGCCTGGAACACCTCGGGCCCGTCCAGGGCAACGGCCTGTGGCCCGCCCAGGATCTCCTCCAACGCCCCCATCTGGTTGCCCACAAGGAGGACGAAGGCAATCGCCACTCCAGCGACCAGCACAGTTTCCAGCCGGCCAGGGCCTCGACCACCCTTAAGGTGTGCCGACCCCACCATCGCGCAGGCCAGCGCTGCCAGGGTGAGCCCCGCCAGGGCGAAAACGGTGGCCCCTCCCAAGTTGAACGCGACACTCACCCCCACCCCGGAAAGTTTTGCCAGCCCCGCTACGATGACGTAGCCCAGGTAGTAGTAGTTGATGGCGAATCCGGAAAGCCATGGATCCAAGGGGGGAAAGGTTGGGCTGCTGCTCGCCCCTGTCAGAAAGGCGAGCTCCATGGGCTTCTCAGTTCCGAGAATGGCTCCTCCCGTGGCCCCGTGCAACCTGAGCCAGATTCCCAGAAGGAACAATCCAAGAAAGAGGATCTCGTACCCCAAAGCGGAGGCAAAGTGCTGCCGCAGGCGTTGCAACTTATCGCGAAGCCGACCCACGCCGAGGGCCGCAATGCCTGCTCCCGCCACTAGCACGAGCACAAGGGCACCAGTTCCGGCCTCAAAGGAGGTCAGGTGGAGCATGCAGAGCATCCACATGCCCATTCCCAGGAGAAGGACTCCCAGGGTCTTGGCAAGCGGGTAGCCATGGAACTCCAGGCGCTCAAACAGGACGGCGGCCAGCGGCAGCGCGGCAAACCCGGCTACCTCCAGCACGATCCACCAGCGGACCAAGGCGAGCACGTCAGCTACGGAGAGCATGGCTGGGGGAATCCTTTGCTGTCATCAGAAGAAGCGCAACCTTCCTGGGAACCGCCAAATCCTGCTGCCGGCCGAGAGGCGAAGGGGCCGGATCATCCATCGCCGGGATCCGCGTCCGCTGCCTCCAGTCTCCCCAGTTCTTTAAGTCACGGCGCGGATCACCCATTGCGCGAATCGTCCCCCCGAACGGACCGGGACAGATCCGCCTTGGTCGGCTGCGGGACCAAGTCACAATACCAGAATCGATCCTCCCGCAGGACGATTTCCCCGACCGTGTAGGGCACCTTTTCCCTGAGGATCGGGCCTTCAAAGACAAAGGAATGATACTCGCCGTTCTCTCCGCAGGGATCCACGGCTTCCGGCAGCTCTGAAAGGAATCTCTTGTCGATCACCCGACCGACGAAGGCCCTGTCCAGCGCCTGGCCGTCCACGCACGTGGTGATCGCTTGGAATCCCCTCGACAGAAACAATTGGATCAATTCCCTTGTATCTCTTTTCCAAAGGGGGAAGATTCCCTTCATGCCCACCTGGGCAAGTTTCTTCTCCCGATATTTCCTCAAGTCTTCCAGGAAGATATCCCCGAAGACCACGGAGGAGACCCCCTGGCTGGCGTAACGCTCAAGCACCCGCCCCATATTCGCTTCATAGGTCTCATTAGAGGCTTGCTTGGGAATCCAAACCTCTTCGAGGGGGAACCCCAGCGAATGAGCCTGTCGCTCAAGCAGAGCACGGCGCACGCCGTGCATGCTGATGCGATCATAATCTCTCGTCACAGTGGTAAGCAGAGCCTCAACCTGGTACTGACGGCGCCCGAGAATCTCGGACAGCGCCAGCGCGCTGTCCTTCCCGCCGCTCCATGAGACGAGCACCTTCTCCACCGCTCCCTCCTGCTGCCTTTGGGCAATCGGTCTCTGACCGTCCCCCGGGCGAATCTCAAGGGCCAGCTCCTGATCCCAGGGACGGAGGCGTCGCAGGCTCGGGCTCCCGCCCTACAGGCACACGTCCCTGAGGACTTCCCACAGCGCCGGCAAACCGCTGCGCAGGAACGAAACCGGCAGGCGTTCGTCATGGCCGTGCGTCAACTTGATCACCGGAAAGTCCTCGGGAAGGATCCCGGGGCTGAACCCGTACATCTGGATCCCTGCGCGCTGGTATTCGCTGGCGTCTGTGGCCCCCGGAATCAGCATGGGGAAAACGATCCCTTCCGGGTCCATGCGCCGGGCCGCCCGTTCCAGGGCGCGGTAGAAAGGAGTATCCGGGGAGAATTCCGTGCCTTGGGTCACATGGATAGGTTCGAGATCAAAGCGTTCGCCTGCAATTGCCCGGATCTCCCTAATTACATCCTCCACGCTTTGCCCGGGCAGCTTCCGGCAGTCCAGGGTGGCCTCCGCGGTGGAGGGAATCACATTCGCTTTGACCCCGGCATGGAGCATGGTGGGCGTGACCGTGTTCGTGGTCATGCCCGCCAGCAGACCCCGGGTTTCCTGCGGCATGTGATCCAGCACAAAACCAACCACGGCCGGGCTGCGCATCAAGCCAGTGAGGACAACCACTGGAAACCCCAATTGCCAGCCGGCCTCATGGATCATGCGCCGAAATGTCGGGGTGAGGTGCACTGGCAGATGCCGGGCTCTGCGGATGCTCTCCAGCGTTTGGGCCAAATGCTGGACAGCATTGTCGACATGCGGGATGGAGCCGTGGCCCGGCTCGCCGCGGGTGATCATCTTCATCCAGCAGACTCCGCGCTCTGAGACTTGGATGGGATAAAGGCGTCGCCCGACAAGATAGATAGTCAAAGCCCCGCTCTCGGTTATCCCGTATTCCGCCTCGATCAAGGAGCGTCGCTGGTCGACCAGGAACTTGGAGCCGTGTTCAAACCCGGCCTCCTCGTCCGCCACTGCCGCCAGGATCAGGTCCCGCTTGAGGGGCAGCCTCTGCCGGCACGCCTGCAGGAACACCTGCAAGTACATCGCCAGGAAGCCCTTCATGTCGAAGGTGCCCCGTCCCCAGACGGAGCCGTCAATCACCTCTCCGCCAAACGGGTCGTGGGTCCAGTATTCAGGCTCCGCCGGGACCACATCGGTATGCCCGGACATCAAGAGCGGGCGCAGGGACCCGTCCCCGCGTACACGCGCCACCAAGCTGACCCGTCCGGGGGCCGATTCCACAATCGTGCAGTCTCCCGGCGGCAGGCCCTCGCGATCGAGGATTTCCTTGATCACACGGACCGCCGGCCCCTCGTTGCCTGGCGGGTTGACCGTCTGCGCCCGCACCAAGCGGGATAGATGTTCCACGGTCTCCTGGGTCGCTGCGTCCCAATCGGGCACGAACATGGGCTAATTCCTTTGACCTCGCTGCCAAGCGGCGGCTGCCTTCTCCAGGAACGCCAAGCCGGCCTCCGGGGCTCGCCCAAACGACAAAGAGCTTTTCACTGCTTGAGAATCTTGGCGAGAGCGACCAGCTCGGGGTCCAAGGGTTTTCGGCGCCCGACCACCTCGGACAGGGGGGTGGTCATGACCCGGTTCTGAATGAGCCCTACCAGGACGCCCTGCTGTCCGGCGGCCAGAGCTTCGACCGCGGCGCCCCCGAAGCGGGTCCCGAGCAGCCGGTCGTAGGCCGTGGGCGCGCCCCCTCGCTGGACGTGGCCCAAGGTCGTTGTGCGCAGTTCAAACCCAATGCGTTCCTGATGCTTGCGGAAGTAAGCCGCCAGAGCTTCGGCATTGTATTGCGCACCCTCGGCGACCACCGCGATGGCATGCGGCTTGCCGCGTTCGTACGCCAGTCGCAGTTCCTCGGCCACGGCATCCGGCGTGGTCTCCACCTCCGGGACAACCACCACCTCCGCGCCGCCTGCGACGGCCGCCATCAGGGCCAGCGACCCACACTCACGCCCCATGACCTCCACGAGGAAGGCGCGCTGATGGGAGGAGGCGGTGGTCTTCAAGCGGTCGATCGCCTCAAGGGCGATGTTGAGTGCCGTGTCTACGCCCAGGGTGATCTCGCTTCCGCATAAGTCATTGTCGATGGTGGAGGCGACCCCGACCACCTGGAACCCGTGCTGGGAGAGGGCGAGCCCGCCTGCCTGAGATCCGTTGCCTCCGATCACGACCAGCGCCTCTACCTGCTGCTCGTTCAGAGAGCGCAGGGCTTTGAGCTGGCCTTCTTCCGTCTTGAACTCGAGGCTGCGGGTGCTCCCCAGGATGGTCCCGCCGTACTGCATGATGCCACCGACGTCGCGCGCCCCCAAAGGACGATAGTCTCCGCCAAGGAGACCGTCAAATCCATGCCGCACCCCGAACACCTCCCAGCCCTTGTCCAATCCGCTGCGGGCCACGGCTCGTATCACGGCGTTCATCCCGGGGGCATCGCCCCCGCTGGTCAGCACGGCAATTCTCTTCATCGCATCCCATCCTTCCAGCTCGGATTCCGGAAATATATACCCGATTGGGCATTGGCTGGCAGAGCCGGCGCTCGGCGGTCAGCTCCGGCTTGGACCGGAACTGCTAGCGGTAGAGGCGATGGAAAATCCGGCAGATGGCCAGCGACACCCAGAGGGGGAGCTCCGGATCATTTCCCTTAAGGAGTTGCAGGTGGAACCGGCCGTCCCGGCCCTGCCGGCCGCGCAGCCATTGGAGCGCGCGGAGCATCCCCGGATCCTGGGCCTCGAACCCCAGGAGGGAGAGGGAATCGAGCGAGGAAACGATATCGGTGAACCAGAAAGGAAAGGAAACCTTCTCCCAGTAGGTCCGGTCCCTTCGATCCGCATAGCGGTCGGGCTGGAAGAATCGCGAGATCAGAAGGCTCCCGGCCACCCGGGCGGCCTGGGAGTGGCGCCGGCGCGGGTGGGCAGCAATGGCGCGCAGGACCAGCCCGGTCAGTAGGTGCGAGAAGGGTTTGGAGCGGACCAGCTCGATGGGATCCGGGCGCCGCAAGGCCTCCGCCAGGCTCAGGCCAGCCGCGCGCAAGGGGAAGCCCCAGCCGCCGTCGTTCTGCCGCACCGAGAGAAGCCACTCATACCCCTTTTCGACCCGGCGGTCCCCGGCGTATCCCGCCTTCACCAGGAGTTCGAGCATGCCGGCCGTGTAGTGGGTGGCGTGCTGGCTCCCCAAGATCCCGCGAATGTCCCCTCCTGGGACTGGTGGCGCAGTAGGAACGTTGCCGCCCCTTCCACCGCCGAGGAGCGGCGGTCGAAGGCGAACATTTCGACTATCTGGCCCAGGCGGCGGAACGTTTCCAGCTGGTTGTAATCCTCGCGGGAGCGAATATGCAGCTTGCCTCCTGGGTACTCCCAGGATCCATCCGCATTCTGGCGTCTCAGGATCCGCTCCGCTTCCGGGAGCGCCCAAAGGCTTCGGACGGGCGGAACCGCCTCGCCCAGAAGATCGCGGCGCGCATAGTAGCGGAGGGATTCGCTTTTCGCCGCCAAGAGCCCGGGGATCGGATCCGCTGTGAGCTTTGCCCTCCACGCCTTCATTGCAGCCCCTGTGTGAATTGCGGTTCCTGTCCCTCCTTAGAGCAGTCTAGGGTCGAGGGCGGGCCAATGCAAGTGCCTGCCTGGGGTCATGCCGCCCTGCGGGCTGAGATTTCCGTCCGCGCGAAATAAAAGGCGGATCCTTTCTTTCCCTGCTCTTGGGCAGGACCAGGCTGTTTCATTTACAATGAACCTTTCCGTGTCCGGGGATTCTCATGAAACCGTCCGGGAACGGCCCTGCTCCAAAACCCTCTTTCCTGCCCTCCCTGGCTGCCGTCATCATCGGCAGTCTCTTCCTGCGCGCGGCGGCGGGCGCCATGGGGGAGAACATTCAGTTCTATTTCAATGCGATTCGCGCGGCCGCCCTTTCCCCCAACCATCCGCTGCGCGCCATCGCCGGGGCCCATCATGTCTACCCGATCTCTTACACGGTCGGGGGAATCATCATCGGCACCTTCTTCATCGCCGAGCTCGTGGGGTCGCTGGTGTTCGGGGCCTGGAGCGATCGGTTCGGCCGAAAATGGTTCATTATTCTTGGCCCATTTTTCGGCGCGGTGGCAGTCCTGATGACTTCTTTTACCACCGCGGTCTGGCTCCTCATCCTCACTCGGCTCCTGGAAGGCCTTTCGACGGCCAGCAATGTTCCCGCCACGCTCGGGTACATTGCCGAGGCAACCTCGCAGTCTCCACGGCTGCGCACGCGGATCGCCGGCTTCTTCGAAATTGCCATGATCGGTGGAATGGCCATCGGGCTTTCGCTGGGGGGCTGGTTGTGGGGGGAATTCGGGACCGCGGCGATCGTGGCGGGCATCCCGCTGACCAGCCCGGCCTTCGCCGCCAATGCCGTGATTTACCTCATCAGTCTGGTCATCTTTTGGCTTGGGCTGCGCCGACTGATCATGCCGCGCTCCAGGACCGATCTCCCGGCCATCTCTCCCGCCCAGACTCTGAACCGCTATTGGGCGATCCTCAGCAGCCCTCGCGTTGCCGGGTTTGCGCCCGCCTGGATTGCCATTAACGCAGTCCTGGGAATCTGGCTGAACCTGTCAGCGCGGATCCTCACGGCCAACGGCCATCTTGCCCACCAGATCCTCGTTGGCCAATTCAGCAGTCTCCAGGCCGGCAATATCGGGGCCGGTTTTGCTCTGTCCTTCGTGCTGGGCATCCTTCTCTGGAGTGTCCTGTTCCCCGGAATCAAGAAAACCACTGCGATGCTCATTGGTACCGGCGGGCTGATCCTATCCTGCGGGTTGATCTTCGCCCTCAACCACCAGCCGACGCTCCACGCGCCGTTCGTCATCCCCCTAGCGATCCTTCTGGTCGTCACCATCATGATCCAGAGCGGGTTCACGCCGGCCGCCTTGGCCTACCTGGCAGACATTACCGAAACCCGCACTGCGGATCGGGGGGCAATCATGGGGCTGTACTCGGTGTTTCTGGGCCTGGGGCAGTTTCTGGGGGCAATCCTGGGCGGAATCTTTGTCGACTGGCGCGGGGCGGACGGTATGGCCTTGGCGGCTGGTCTGCTGGCAATCCTCGCGGCGCTCCTAGTCCTCCGATTGCGCGCCGATGCTGGCCATGACTCGGAGGGCACCAGGTCTTCCCCGGCCACAAGATCCCCTGTCCCAAGCGGAAGTCACGGATCTGACTAAGCCAAAAAAGAGACCGCTCAGCCCTGTTCGAGGGTCCCTCGCCGGAACCCAAGCCGTGAGAAAAGGGTGGTGGCTCTCCGGGCTTTCATCGGGGGCTCTCTTCCTGGGTCGGTCCAATTCCGTTCCGGCCCCCAGGCAAGACAGCCAGACACGATCCGCCGACCCTCAAGACCATCTTGGAATCGAGGAGGATGAGCATTCTTGGAGAACCGCCAAGTCAGCGAGGACCCTAGGCGCTTTGGGCAGGCTCTTTGGGGAGAGAGCGGAAGTACGCGATGTATCGGGCGGCATACTCATCGTGGGAAAGCAGCAGATCGGTAGCCCGGATGATTCCCGTCAGCTTGAGCGGGTCACTGATGACGCAGTTGGCCCCGCGCCCAATGGCCAAGGCCAGGAAGGCTTGGTTGATCGTATGCCGGTCCGGGAGGCCAAAGGATACATTGCTTGCCCCGAGGTTGATGCTAACGCCAAACCTTTGACGGATCAATTCAATGGTTTGGAGAGTGACCAGACCTGCGGTCGTGTCGGCTCCCACGCTGAGGACCAACGGGTCAATAATTACATCCTCTGGCGGAATGCCAAGTTTCGCGGCTCGTTCCAGAATCTTGGAGGCCACCCGGGCTCGATCTG
This sequence comes from Anaerolineales bacterium, assembly GCA_049511715.1. Taxonomy (GTDB): domain Bacteria; phylum Chloroflexota; class Anaerolineae; order Anaerolineales; family RBG-16-64-43; genus JBEKHT01. The sequence goes on along the minus strand of JBEKXU010000005.1, from coordinate 41,811 downwards.
CTGCCTCCTTGGGGATGCCGCCATCGTCCATGACCAACCCGATCACCGCGGCGCCCCGGTCCCGAACGAGGGGCAGAACCGAGGCCAGCGATTTCTCTTCTCCGTTGACCGAATTTACCAGCGGCTTGCCTGGGACCACCTGGAGGGCCGCCTTGAGGGCGGCGGGATTGGGGGTATCCAGGCAGAGGGGAACGTCAACCACAGACGCAACTTCCTTGACCACCTCGGGGAGGAGGCGCTCCTCATCGGCCCCGGCTATGCCCACGTTAACGTCGAGCACCTCGGCTCCGGCCTGCACTTGGGCCCTGGCCAAGTCGCGAACCAGCCCGAAATCCCGGGCGGTCAGTGCGGCGGCCAGCTTCTTTCTGCCGGTCGGATTGATCCGTTCGCCGATGATGACCACTTGCCCACCCGTGTCGATGTGGACCTCAGTGGTGCGGCCCTTCAGAATGGTTTGCATGGTTCCTGACTCCCTTCTAATTGCCTTCGGGTGCGCGGCCGATTAGGCATTGTTTGGTACCCCGGGGAAATTCACATCAGGGTCGAGCCCGCCGGTCTTTGCCAGGCGGATTGCCTTTGCCCGCTTTGGTCTTGGGAAAAACACCTGGCCCCAAGCTTCCTGCGGGCATTGTTTCCCGGGAGAGGTGCGGAGGGCCGCTCCCCGCGCCTTGCTTACACCCCCAATTTCCGCAGGACAAGCCGCATCCGTTCGAGCGCCAGCTGGATATTCCCCAGCGAGTTGGCATAGACGATGCGCAAGTACCCTTCCCCGTGAGGTCCGAAGCCAGAGCCCGGCAGGAGCGCGACGCCTCCATCCAGCCTTTTGTCTGCCAGGTCGGCGGAACTCAGCCCTGTGCGACGAATGTTGGGGAAAGCGCAAGGCCTCCTGAGGGAGCGGGCAGCTCACCCCAGGGAGATGGTTCAGTCCGGTCACCAGCAGGTCGCGGCGCTGCTGGTACTCCCGGACCATGGCGTCCACTCCATCCTGAGGTCCACCCAAGGCCAGCCGCCCCGCCAGCCCACCGGACCTAGGAAAGCGACTTCGCCAATGCCACGGCCCGGCTCGCATCGGGAGCATATCCGTCCGCCCCAATGTCTTTGGCAAAGGCTTCGGTGAGAGGGGCACCGCCCACCATGATCTTCACTTGGCCGCGGAGCCCGATGTCTTCGATGGCCTCAATGGCCTCTTTCATGTTCCTCATGGTCGTGGTCAAGAGCGCGGACATCCCCACCAGGGTCGGATGTTGCTCGCGCACGGCCGATGCAAATTTCTCTGGAGGCACGTCCGTCCCCAGGTCAACGATTTCGTAACCGGCGCCCTCCAGCATCATCGCGACCAAGTTCTTGCCGATGTCGTGCAGATCACCCTTGACCGTCCCAATCACTACTTTTCCCCGCATGGCCATGGCTTGCTCCGTTAGCAGAGGGCGAAGGATCGCCAAGCCAGATTGCATGGCACGCGCCGCGATGAGCATCTCCGGGACATAGAATTCCCCGCGCTCAAACCGAGCGCCAACTTCCGACATCGCCGCAATCAAACCTTCGCTGAGAATCTTCTCGGGCTTGAGGCCCTCCTGCAGGGCATTCTTCACTTCCTGCTGGGTGACCGACGCTTTCCCTGAAATAACCGCTTCTGAGATTTGCTGGATGCTCATGGTCCTCTCCTCGAACAAAAAGATTCCACGGGTTTCACGATCTCCCGAAATAACGCCCTCAGCAAATTCGCCAGCCGGACCCCCCGGCCTCCGCGCCTCGGCAACCAACCTCCGGTCCGAACGAGTATGCAACCCTGAGGCCCGAAAACGGTACGCAAAAACTCAGTAATTCCCTCCGTCATTCATCCCGAGAACGGGAAGCCATCCCCCTTCCGCGCCCCGACTTGGCCTCGACCCTCTCCGGATCGCCACCCGACGCCCACTCCGGCCGCGAAGCGAACCGGGCGGGCCTCATTCTACGCCGCACTGGCTTCCCTTGCCTTGGCTTCCTGGACGAACTCTCGATATTCTCCTGGAAACGGCAGGTTCTAGGGGGGACTCCGGCCTCGCGGAGGATCTTTAGAAGCCTTCCCTGAACGCAGTCCTCCAGGCTCTGACGCCGCATCTGCTCCCACGTGGCGAAGGGACTGCGCTCCATCACTTTCGGAGCCCAGATCTCCGCCCGGCATTGCGAGGAAGATTGTTCCTCTGTAATGAAGCTCCCACCGGGTCCGACTTTCCCAACCAGGTCCATCATCAAGGCTTGCGTACGGAGGTCAATCCCTTGCTAGATTCAAACGGAAAAGACTCCGCGTTTCAGCTCCTCAGCTTCATCCCCCTTGAAGTGATCTTGCCGGGCCAATGCGCCCGGCATCTCTGGTGGGTGAGGCCCATCGTGTCTATTGGGCGCCGTTTCCCAGCAAGTCAGAGTGTCTCCGCCAGCACATCCATTGAGACATCGACGCGCCTTGGGAACAATACGCGGGTTGCGTCCGAGTTTCAAAGAGAGCTCCTGAGAGACCGGAGTGAAGGCAGGCCACACCCCAGGAAGCAATCGGAGACCGGCGGCCAGCCTGACTTCTGCCATTCTTTCTGGGGCGAATGGAACGGTGTAAGCCCGCCAACCCCCGCGGGTCTCGAAGATGTGAGGGGATTCTGTGGACTAGGCTTGAACGGGTTGTACAGTCGGATTCTCAGAATTCAGAGAATTTCAGTACGCTCGTGCGTCGTTCTCAACCATCCGCAGCCGGTGCGGGCGGATGGCGAATCGTGGCGCTGGCTGTCTCACAAACCCGTGCGATCCTGAAGAATCGGCCTGACCTGCCGCGGAGTGCCAATACCTGGATTGCGGTGATTCGCCTGCATCCGAGTCGCACTAATCCCCTGCAAGCAGTCTTATTACACCGCAGGGCAAAAGTCGCGGTTGACTCCCCCCCTTTCGAATGTATAATGGGGTTGATTTCTGAGAGCGCTCCCAATCTGCCACAATAGGAATTGGAACCATGTTCCTGTCCCCTCCAGCTCAATTTCGGGGGATACATCTGGGAGCGCTACCAGCCTTACCGGGTGCAAGCAGTGCCTGAGCTCACACTGGAAGACATTGCAAAGAAGGCCGGGGTATCTCGTTCCACTGTTTCTCGGGTGGTGAACGGTCAACCGAACGTGCGGGCGGACGTCCGCAAGCGTGTTCTAGCGATCATCCGCACCACCGGGTTTCATCCCAACGCGGCGGCGCGCACGCTCGCCTCGCAACGTTCCTGGATGATCGGCTTGGTCCTGCCTCAAAGCGTCAGCGAACTTTTCACAGATCCCTACTACCCCCACTTGGTAAAGGGGATTTCGCAGGCGTGCAATCAGCATGACTACACTTTGGCGCTTTTTCTGGTCAGCACAAAAGAGGACGAGGAAAAGATCTTCCCACGCGTCGCCCGGAAGGGGCTGCTGGATGGGGTGATCGTGCAATCTGGCCATTACGGCGATCAACAGATTATTCACCGACTGGCCAAATCCAGTGTCCCCCTGGTCGTCGCCGGCCGCCCGTTTCATTCGGACAACATCAGTTACATTGATATCGACAATATCAAGGCTTCATACAATGCGACCCTCCATTTGATCCATCAAGGGTATCGACGCATCGGAACAATCGCCGGCACTTCAAAAAGCACGGTTGGCCTGGATCGTAAAGAGGGCTATCGCAAGGCTCTCGAAGAGCAGAACTGGAGTGTCGACGACACCCTCATCGTGGAGAGCGATTTTTCGGAGGCGGGAGGCTATTCTGCCATGCGGCGGCTGCTGCCTGCCCGGCCGGATGCCGTCTTTGCGGCCGCGGACATCTTGGCGATCGGCGCAATGCGGGCAGTGCGAGAGGCAGACCTCCACATTCCAGGGGACATCGCTTTTATCGGCTTTGACGACCTACCCATCGCAACCCTTTCCGACGTTCAACTAACTACCGTTCGCCAGCCCGTTATTCAATTCGGAATCAAAGCCGTCGAACTCCTGATCGACCTGATCGAGAACGGCATTAAGCCGGCCCGCCGTCTTATCCTGGACACCGAGCTGGTGATCCGCGAATCCTGCGGCGCGTCTCGGCGGCAATGAAACGGAGGAATCGATGCCGCCTCGTTCTTCTTTCTCCTGACCGAGCGCGCTCCGATGAATGGCTGCCGATTCCATTCTTTCAAGGAGGTGCAGAAGAGACAATCTGATGACCGATACACCCTTGTGTTGGCAATCCTGCCAGACAACCTTTTTCCAAAAGAGGAGAACTAGAATGCGCAAACTACTTCCTGTTTTATCTGTGGTCATTGCCCTCAGCATGGTGCTGTGCGCTTGCGCTCCGGCGGCCACGCCGACCGCAGCTCCAGCAACCATGGCTCCGGCGGCAACCATGCCTCCGGCGGCTACTGTGGCCCCGGCTACTGCGGCCCCGGCGGCAACTGCCGGTCCGAATACTTCGGTCCCCTCGAACCTTCCTCGCAACCAGACCATTTTCATCAGCGGCGCAGCCTGGGGACCCGCATCGAGCTGGAATCCTTTCAGTGGGGTCCTCGCGAACACGACAGGAACAGTCGGCCTTGTGTACGAGACCCTGTTCGGCTTTGATCCCCTTTCCGGTAACATGATCCCCTGGCTGGCGGAAAGTGGAACATGGACCAATCCCACCACGTATGACGTGACCCTTAGGACGGGGCTCACATGGTCGGATGGGCAGCCGTTGACAGCCGACGACGTCGTGTACACCTTCGATCTTGGTAAGACGAATTCTGCGCTGTGGATCGCCCCGTTGTGGACCCAGCAGGGTTTGACCGGTGTTGCTGCGATCGATCCCACTCACGTGGAATTCACCTTCACCAATCCGATTTACCAGGAATGGAACTGGAACCTCTATAACGTCCCGATCGTTCCCCAGCACCTCTGGCAAAACAGGACGGCCGATGATATCGCCAACGGCACGAATGTGAACCCTGTTGGTTCTGGCGCCTACTTGTACCTGGCGACTGGGCAAGACCGCAACGTTTGGGTGAGGAACGATAAGTGGTGGGGCCTCAGCGTGTTTGGCACGCCCGCACCCAAGTATATCGTCGACATTCGTACTTCCAGCAACAACGTTGCCCTCGGCATGGTGCTCCAGGGCAATCTCGATCTGAGCAACAACTTCCTCCCGGGCGTGGGATCGTTGGTGGATAATGGTTATGTTGGTACGTATTTCCCCAAAGCCCCCTACATGCTGGCGGCCAATACGGCTTACTTGGTAATGAACCTATCCATGAAGCCGCTGGATGACCCGGCGTTCAGGAAGGCGCTTGCGTATGCGATTGATGTTCCCTCCATCATAAGAATCGCTTACGCTGGCTTGGTCAATGCTTCCACCCCGGGCGGCCTCCTGCCGGCCCTGAGCCAGTACGATGATACGGCCGTGCAAGCGAGCCTGGGATACCATTTCGATACGGCCAAGGCCAAGCAAATGCTCGCCGCCGCCGGGTACAAGACAGGTTCAGACGGTTTCGTTACCAATAAGGATGGGTCCCCGATCAAACTGCAAGTGACCTGCCCGAACGGGTGGACGGATTGGATGGCTGCGATCAATGTTATCGCTTCCAGCGCCCAGGCCGCAGGGATCAATGTCACGGCTGCAACCCCTGATCAAGGAGCCTGGCAAACAGCCATGTATAGCGGCACGTTCCAACTGTCGCTGAACAACAATACGCCCTTGACCAACACTCCATGGACAACCTATAACTACCTGTTCTGGCACCCGATCGTGGCTCAAATGACACAGGGCAATTTTGAACGGTACAATAACCAAGCCGTGTTCGATGCAGTGGATGCCCTGGGCCGGGTACAGACTACTGATACAGCGGGTATGAAGGCTGCCGTCAGCAAGATCCAGACGATCATGCTGACCGATATGCCCGTGATCCCGCTTTGGTACAATGGCGCGTGGGCCCAGTGGCCGATTGGTTCGACCGCAGTCTGGACGGGCTTCCCGACCTCAACTTCAGCCCATCCAAGCTATCCACTTACTTGGAGTGACTACTGGCAGACGGGTGGTCTTGAGACACTCATCAACTTGAAGCTGGTAGCTCCGCAATAGGTGAGGGTATTGTGAGGGTCTTGCCCCTCCTCCTGAATTCTGAAGGAGGAGGGGCAATTTTTATACCCCCAATTACTTTTACGGCGGAGGCAATGTGGGACGCTATCTTGGCAGAAAGCTCCTCATATATGCGCTGACCTTTATTCTGGCCGTGTCCATTGACTGGATGATCCCACGCTTCATGCCCGGTGATCCTATCCAGAATATGTTGACCAGGGTCACGGGCGCCCAAACGGCGGCTAGCAGCCAGGCATTGTATAGCTATTACTCCCACTTGTTTGGAATGGATGTGCCGCTCTGGCAGCAGTACCTCAATTTCTGGGATTCCCTCATCCATGGCAACCTCGGGATAAGCATGTGGTTGTTTCCGACACCGGTGAGTCAGGTGATCAAGAACGCCGTCCCCTTTGATATCGCCCTGCTGGTGCCGTCCATCTTGCTGAGCTGGTATGCGGGGAATAAGTTTGGCGCTTTTGCGGCCCGCTCCAAGTGGCTCGACAACACCGTCTCGCCGCTCGGCTATCTCCTCACGGCGACTCCCTATATGTGGCTTGGGATTTTGCTCGCCTGGCTGTTTGGGACGGTCTGGCGTATTTTCCCGATCGCCGGCGCCTACAGCTTTTTGATGCTACCCAATCTCTCCTTGTCTTTCATCGGAAGTCTCCTGCTGCACTGGTTCCTGCCCTTCGCCTCGCTCTTCCTGGTGGGGTTCGGCGGCCAGGCGATTGGTATGCGCAACTTGATCATTTATGAACTCGAGGCAGATTACGCCAACTACCTCGAAGCGCTTGGGGCGCCAAGAAAACTGATCAGGGATTACGCCTTCCGCAACGCCATCCTTCCTCAGGTAACCGGGTTGGCGCTTTCCCTGGGGGTTATCGTTGCCGGCGCGCTGGTAACGGAAGTCGTATTCTCATACCCCGGGATCGGCTACCTGCTGCTGAATGCCATTCAGAATTCAGATTACTTTCTTATCCAAGGATGTTTCCTCTTTATCATCATCGGCGTGTTGCTCGCCAATTTTGTTATCGATGTGGCGTATGTCATCATTGACCCGAGAACGCGAAGAGGAATGACCGGTGGAACCGCATGAATAGCCCAAAAAGGACGAACGAGTTCCTTTACTTTGCACTGAAGAACAAGAAAGTGCTGCTTGGAGTATCCATCATCCTGTTCTTTCTAGTGCTGGCATTCATTGGGCCGCTGATCAATCACAATAAACCCTTGGATTACGTGGATTTCGCCGGCGCTCAACCGCCCTCGGCGAAATACTGGTTCGGAACCACATTTTTTGGACAGGATGTTTTTTCGCAGCTGGTGCATGGCTTGCAGGCGACTTTCCTGGTGGGGCTGCTCGGAGGAGGAATTGGCTCCCTAATAGGGATGTTGATCGGTTTCGTAGCCGGTTACAGGGGCGGCATGGTCGATGAAATACTCAATGCCTTCACCAATATCGTCCTGGTCATACCAACGCTGGCGGTCCTTCTCATTATTGCGACCTACCTTCAAGTCCGCAGCGTGGTTACGGAGAGTCTCTTTATTGGGTTTACGGCCTGGCCTTGGGCAGCAAGAGCCATCCGGGCCCAAACCTTTTCGCTGTGTACGAGAGATTTCGTTGATCTCTCCAGGATGACCGGGATGAAGTCGCTAAAGATCATCACCACGGATATTGCGCCGAATATGATGTCCTATCTGGTCATGACCTTCATCCTCCAATTTGGCGGGGCAATCCTCATTGCGGCCACACTGGATTTCATCGGTCTTGGCCCGATGGGCACGATTTCTCTTGGGCTGATGATGCAATATTCGGTCCTTTGGGGCGCTCTTCAGCTTGGTTCGTGGTGGTGGTTTATTCCACCGGGCCTTGCGATTACAATCATCGTCGGCGCCCTCTACGGCATGAACGTTGGCTTGGACGAAGTCTTTAATCCCAAACTTAGGGAGTTGTAACCTGTGACACTACAAGTAGAGAACCTCACCATTTATTATCAGACCCTCCGAGGTGAGGTTCATGCACTGGAGAGTACTAACTTCAGAATCGAAGATCATGAAATCATGGGGCTGGCTGGCGAATCGGGCTGCGGAAAAACCACGCTAGGCACCAGTCTGGTGCTCTTGAAACCCCCCATGAAATTCATTGCGGGCCGTGTGATTTTGGATAACGAAGAGTTGCCCATCCAGGACATGGAAGGAATGAACCCCTTCAGGTTCAAGAAATTATCCATCATTCCGCAGTATGCCATGAATGCCCTGAACCCGACGCGGAAGATCGGAAAGATGACGGCTGAATTCCTCAGGTCGAGAAATGTAGATTTCCAAGCCGTCTGGCCTGTCCTGAAGGAGAGATTGGATCTCGTCGAATTGCCCGAAACTGTGCTGGGTATGTACCCAATGGAAATGTCGGGCGGTATGAAGCAGAGAATGGTGATGGTCCTGTCCACTCTGCTGAATCCTTCCCTGCTGATCGCAGACGAGATCACCTCGGCACTGGATGTGGCCACACAAAAGGCGGTCGTCGAGATGCTGGTCGAATTCCGCAACAATGGCTGTTGCAAGAGCGCGATCGTGATCACCCATGACCTCTCGATCCTGTACCAGATCGCCGACAGCATCCTGATCATGTATGCCGGGCAGCTGGCAGAGAAAGCCCCGACGGCTACGATCATCCAGGCCCCCCGGCACCCGTACACGAGGCTGCTGATATCGTCCTTGCCAAGACTGGGCGCCAGATACGCCCAAAAGAGACTCACGGGCATTCCCGGGTCCCCGCCGCAGTTGCTCACCCCTCCAAGGGGGTGTCGGTTCGGGGAACGGTGTCCCGACGCCTTCGAGAAATGCCAGCAGGAACCGCCCTTCGTGGAGGTGGAAAAAGGTCATTTCCTGGCCTGCTGGAAGGATTTCGACAGCCATGCTCTCGCTTGAGGCCGTATCGAAGGTGTATCAGGTGGGGACCTTTGGCGGCAAAGAGCTTCCTGCCGCAACCAAGGTGAGCTTCGACGTCCAAAAGGGAGAGGTCGTTTCCCTGATCGGCGAGAGCGGAAGCGGGAAGACTACGATCGGCCGGATGATCCTGCACCTTACCCTGCCCACCTCGGGGAGGATTTCCTTCAGTGGCACCGACATCGCCACCCTGCGGGGCGCGGCATTGAAGGAGTACTACCGGCATGTGCAGGGTGTCTTCCAGGACCCGTTCAGTTCGTACAATCCGATTTTCAAAGCCGATCGGGTCTTCGCGTTGATCCGCGAGCAGTTTTACCCGCACCTGAGCGATGGAGAGTGGAACGACCGGGTCGACGGATCTTTGAAAGCGGTCGGCCTCAATCCGGAGATTGTATTGCACAAGTTCCCTCATCAGCTCAGCGGGGGCCAGCTTCAGCGTTTCCTGATAGCTCGCGCCCTGCTGCTGGACCTTCAGTTCCTGGTGGCCGACGAAATCATCAGCATGCTTGACGCTTCCACCCGGCTCGATGTTCTCAACCTGCTAGCTAACCTCAAATCCCGTGGGCTGTCGATCCTCTTCATCACCCACGATCTTTCCCTCGGGTACTATATCAGCGACCGGGCGGTGATTCTCCGCCGGGGATGCGTCGTCGAAATGGGCGCGTCGGACAGGGTCTTCGCAAACCCGTTGCATCCCTATACCAAGATGTTGATGGCCTCGATCCCTCGCCTGGACCACAAGTGGGAAGAGATGACCAAGGATCGGGTCTTAAGGGCGCCGCCACATGGGCTAACTGGCGGCTGTGCCTACTACGACCGATGCCCGCTGGCCGACAAGGACTGTGCCCAGGAGATACCCATGCTGAGAGATATCGAGCCGGATCATTCTGTCGCCTGTTGTCGGTGCTCAGGACCATGACTACCTCAACGATCCGTTTGGTTGGACCCGAATTGGGCAACCTCCCCTGGGAGGAGCCCCCCGCCGGCCGGCATGAGGTCGTCTGGCGTTCCGAAAGGAACCCAATCCTCACTCGCGCCGCCATTCCAGGGGCGAACAGCATTTTCAACAGCGCCGTCGTGCCCTTCCAGAACGGTTTCGCCGGAGTGTTTCGTTGTGATAACGCCGCCCGAGACATGCAGCTACATGCCGGGCGGAGCCGCAACGGAATCACCTGGGAGATTGAACCGCAGCGCATCCACTTCCAAAGGAAGGATGGCGAAATCGGCTGCTTCACCTATGGCTATGATCCCCGCGTCTGCTGGCTGGAGGACAGGTACTATCTGACGTGGTGCAACGGGTACCATGGGCCCACGATCGGCCTGGCCTATACGTATGATTTCAAGACCTTTTGCCAGATGGAGAACGCCTTCCTGCCGTACAACCGAAACGGCGTGCTTTTTCCGCGCAAGATCAACGGCAAGTTCGCGATGCTCAGTCGGCCCAGCGACACCGGGCACACGCCCTTCGGCGACATCTTCTACAGCGAGAGTCCCGACCTGACCTATTGGGGGCATCACCGGCATGTCATGTCCCCGGTTGGGGGTTGGCAGTCTACCAAGGTCGGTGCGGGGCCCACCCCCATCGAAACCAGTGAGGGCTGGCTGCTCCTCTACCACGGCGTGCTCACCTCGTGCAATGGGTTTGTGTACAGCTTTGGCGCGGCCGTGCTGGATCTTGAGCAGCCTTGGAAAGTCCTTCATCGAACGCGATCATACTTGCTCAACCCCAGGGAGTCCTACGAATGCGTCGGCGACGTTCCCAACGTCACCTTTCCGAGTGCGGCGTTGGTGGACCCGCCCACCGGTCGCATGGCGATCTACTATGGCGGAGCGGACACGGTGACGTGCCTGGCCTACGCCAGATTCGACGAGCTCCTGGACTTCGTACAGAAGGATTCTCTGGGGCAGACTTGACAACGGCCGGTAATCCAAAGGATCCCGGCTGCCCTTCCCTGCGCCGTTGCGCCTGGTGAGCCGGCGCACCGGTTCAGCCACCGGTCTGGAGCGGAGAGAGGTCCTGATTCTCGATTGACAAACCGTTGGGGCGCGACCGCGCCCTCTCAGGTTTCCATACCCACCGGAGAGTCCCTCTCCGAGAGGCGCCATGCGTTACGGTCACTTTGACGATGAGCAGCGAGAATATGTCATCGAGCGCCCTGACACTCCCTTGCCATGGATCAACTACCTGGGCTGTGAGGCCTATTTCGGTCTCATCTCGAACACCGCCGGCGGGTTCTCCTTCTACCGGGACGCTCGTCTTCGACGGCTCACCCGCTATCGCTACAACAATGCTCCGCTGGACTCCAGCGGGCGGTACATTTACCTGCGCGACGACGATATCCCCTCTCATCCGACCGGACCGTTGTTCTGGTCACCCACCTGGCAGCCGACGCGGACTCCCCTCGACGAGTACGAATGTCGCCACGGGCTGGGGTACACAACCATCCAGTCGAAGCTGGCCGGGATCGCGGCTCAAATTCGCTACTTTGTCCCCCCCGGCCAGAACCTGGAAATCTGGGAACTGAACATCACTAACCAGCGCGACCGGCCGGTTTCACTGTCCGTCTTTTCCTCAGTCGAGTTCTGCCTATGGGACGCCTGGGATGACGCCACCAACTTCCAACGGAATCTGTCGATTGGAGAGGTCGAGGTGGTCGACGGAGTGATCTATCACAAGACGGAGTATCGGGAGCGCCGAAACCACTTCGCCTACTTCGCCTGTTCCGAGAAACTTGCCGGTTTTGACACTCAGCGCGAGGCCTTCCTGGGCCCATATCGGGGGTGGGAATCACCCCGGGCCGTGGAACTGGGCCAGATGTCCAATTCGATCGCCCATGGGTGGCAGCCCGTGGGCACACAGCAAGTCAAGCTGAAGTTGAAACCCCAGGAACGGAAGAGCCTGCGCTTCGTCCTCGGCTATCACGAAAACCCGGAAGGGGAGAAGTTTGACCCCCCTGATTCGCAATCGATCAACAAACGGAGCCTGGAGCCGATTCTCTCCCGCTATCTGCGGGCAGACGAAGTGGAGCGCGCCTTCCAAGAATTGAGGGCGTATTGGGACGGGCTCTTGAGCAAGCTGCAGGTGATCACGCCGGATGGCCATACGAATCGCATGGTCAACATCTGGAACGCCTACCAGTCAATGATCACGTTCAATCTTTCCCGGTCGGCCTCGTACTTTGAGAGCGGCATCGGGCGGGGCATTGGCTTCCGTGACTCGAGCCAGGATCTGCTCGGTTTTGTCCATCTGGTGCCGAAACGGGCGCGCCAGCGGCTCCTCGATCTGGCGGCGACGCAACTGGAGAACGGCGGAGCCTACCACCAGTACCAGCCACTCACGCAACGCGGCAACAACGACGTGGGCAGCGGGTTCAACGATGACCCGCTGTGGCTGATCTTGGCCACTGCCGCTTATATCAAAGAAACCGGCGACTGGGGGATCTTGGACGAGCCCGTGCCGTACGACGGCCAGCCCGGGTCCGAGATGCCCCTGTACGGGCATCTCCGCCGCTCGACCGAGTACACGCTCAAGCGCCTGGGACCCCACGGCCTGCCCTTGATCGGACGCGCCGACTGGAACGACTGTTTGAACCTGAACTGCTTTTCCGACACCCCCGGCCAGTCCTTCCAGACGACCGCCACCAAAGACGGGAAGACGGCCGAGAGCGTCGTCATCGCAGGTTTGTTTGTCCTGGCCTCTCGGGAAATGGCCGGCCTAGCGAAAAGGCTCGGCCGCGCCCAGGAGGCGGAGGCTTTCGACGCAGCGGTGCGAGACATGGAGAAGGCGGTCTGGTCGGCAGCCTGGGACGGTCAATGGTTTCGCCGCGCCTATGACGATTTCGGCAAACCGGTCGGATCCAAGGATTGCCAGGAGGGGCAGATCTTCATCGAGCCCCAGGGCCTGTGCGTGATGGCCGGCCTGGGCCTGGACAACGGCCGCGCCGTGCAGGCGCTCGACGCGGTGGCCGAACGCCTAGCGACCCCGCACGGCATCCTGCTCGTGCAACCTGCCTACAGCCGCTATTACTTGCAACTCGGTGAAATCTCCTCCTACCCGCCCGGGTACAAAGAGAACGGAGGGATCTTCTGCCACACCAACCCGTGGATCATGATTGCCGAGGCCAGAATCGGCCGCGGCGACCGCGCCCATGATTACTACCTGCGCATCAACCCTTCCGCACGTGAAGCCATCAGCGAAGTGCATCGATGCGAGCCCTACGTCTACGCCCAGATGATCGCGGGACGAGACGCGGCAACCCATGGGGAGGCGAAAAACTCCTGGCTGAGCGGAACGGCGGCCTGGAACTACGTGGCCATCACCCAGTGGATCCTGGGAATCCGCCCGACCTTCGAGGGGCTGCAGGTCGCTCCGGTCATGCCCTCAACCTGGTCTGGCTTTGAGATGGTTCGCGAGTTCCGGGGCGTCCATTACCTTATTCAGGTGAGGCGCGAAGGGCCAGGGAACCGAGTCCACCTGGAGGTGGACGGAAGAACCGCCGAAGGGACCGTCATCCCGCCCCCGGCCTCAGGAACAAGAGAAGTCCGCGTCCTGGCAAACGTCGGAGAGACTTGACTGGGCCGAAGGCCGAGGGGGAATCTCGCCCCAGGCAACGGGCAGAAACACCGCGGGGATCGCACGGCACCGATGTGGGGTCTTTGAATCGGGACGCCCAGCCCCCAGCCCGGGCGGCAAGCGACGGCCTTGAGCCTCAGGTCCGGGGAGAGTTCGATGGACCGAAAGACACTTCAAGTCGGGGTCAATCTTGGCGGGTGGTTATCACAATACCCCGCGCGTGACCCGCGCCACTTTGATTCCTTCATCACCGCCGAGGACATCAAACGGGTTGCCGGCTGGGGGTTTGATCACATCCGACTGCCCGTTGATTACCCCCTGCTCGAGGACGAGCCCCGGGCTGGTGGTCCCAGCAGGAACGGCTGGGAATACCTCGAGTCCTGCCTGGGCTGGTGCCAGGAAAACCACCTGAGCGTCATCCTCGATCTTCACAAAGCACCCGGCTACACCTTCCAAGCGCCGGTTGAAAGCCCTCTCTTCGCAGACCCCGCCTTGCAAGAACGTTTTCTGGCTCTCTGGCAGACCCTGACACATCGTTTCTGCGCTGAGATGGAGGACGGGCTGGCCTTTGAACTGCTCAATGAAGTCTTCCTGCCCACCAGCGATCCCTGGAACGCGTTGGTTCGACGGGCCGTGGCGATGATCCGGACGGAGGACTCTCAGCGATTGATCGTCATCGGAGCCAACCGCTACAATGCGCCCGGCGAGTTGAGCAATTTGGAAATCATTCCCGATCCAAACATTCTTTTCACCTTCCATTTCTACGCCCCTCTGGTCGTCACCCACCAGAGAGCCCCCTGGATCCAGGCTCTGCTGCAATATGACCGTGCGGTCGACTACCCGGGATTTGCACCCGGTCTGGAGGTTTTTCTCCAGGCCCACCCTGAGCACCGCAATCGACTGGGAGCAGAGGTCGGAAAACGATTCGACTGGAAGTACCTTCAGTCTGAGCTTCAACCCTCCTTGGAGTTCTCTCAGCGGACGAACCAGCCGACCTATTGCGGCGAGTTCGGTGTCTACGAGCAAGCCGACCCGACCACTCGCCAGAACTGGACCCGAGACGTGATTGATCTGCTGCACGGATTTGGGATCGGCCGCGCGTACTGGACCTACAAGGCCATGGATTTCGGCCTGGTGGACAAGGACGGGCAGGTCGTCAGCCAGGAGTTGATCGCCATCATTTCGCGATGGTGAGCTGACCATGCGATATGGTTTCTTCGACGAACTTCGCCGCGAGTACGTCATCACCGACCCACACACCCCGGTTAAGTGGATCAACTACATCGGCACTCGTTCCTTCGGCGGGTTTGTCGACCACACCGGGGGTGCCCTGATTTGCAAGGACGACCCCACCTTCAATCGGATCACGAAGTACATACAGCAAATGCCCAGTTCGGACTTCAAGGGCGAGACGCTGTACTTGCGGGTTCCTGGAGCGGGGGGATACTCCGTGCTGGCCCCCTTTTTCGTCCCTGGCCTCGGCGCGCTTGAGCGCTTCGAATGCCATGTTGGTCTGGGCTACATGCGGATCGTGACGGAGTGCCAGAGCTTGCGCACAGACTGCACCATCTTTGTGCCGCTCGGCGCCAATTGTGAACTGCGAGACATCCAGGTCACCAACCTCCGCCCCGCCCCGGTTGCGGTCGACGCGATCCCCGTGGTTGAGTACACCCATCCCGACGCTCTTCGGCAGTTCACCAACGCGGATTGGGTTCCACAAACGATGCAGAGCCGGGCTGTCCGCGACGGAGACCTGCTGACGCTAGTGCAATCGCCGTTCATGTATCGGGACACAAGGGTCAATTACTTTACCTCCAACTTGCAAGCCTCGTCCTTTGAGACCGACCGCACGCATTTTCTGGGCGACAATGAGTACGGAACGTTCCGGGCCCCTCGCAGCTTGCTCCAGCCCGAACTGAGCAACTCGCTCGCCCGGCGCGGAGACAATCTGGCCGCGTTGCTTGTTCCACTGGGGACGCTACAGCCTGGGGAGACGCGGCGCTTGATCACACAGCTCGGCCAATGCCGCAGTGTCGAGGAAGCCCTTCCGGAGATTCGGCGCTCCCTCAATCCCAACCAGGTCGAGGCGGAGCTGGGGAAGCTGAAATCTTTCTGGGAGCAGTATCTCTCCGCCCTGCAAGTCGACACGCCGGATCCAAGCACGAACGCCATGCTCAACGTCTACAACCCGCGCCAGTGCTACGTCACCATGACTTGGTCCCGCTACCTCTCCTATTTTCAGCTTGGCCTGGGCTCGCGGGGGATCGGCCTGCGCGATTCCTCCCAGGATGTGCTGGCGGTGATGGCTTCCCTCCCCACGGAGGCTAGGGCGTTCTTGCTGACTCTTCTCTCCTTCCAGCGGCCGGACGGTTCGGCTTTGCATCAGTTCAATCCGCTTAGCGGCGAAGCCAGCTGCGGCGATGCACTGGAGCGGCCGGATCGCCTGCATTACTACAGCGACGACCACCTCTGGACGATTCTTGCAGTCACGGCCTACCTCAAGGAAACAGGCGACTTTTCCCTGATGGAGGAGATGGTTCCCTTTCACAGGAAGGAGGAGGCCGGCTCGGAACAGGAAGCAGCCACGGTGCTGGAGCACATGAGGCGCGGACTAGCCTTCACGGCCGGGGACGTCGGCCAGCACGGCCTGCCCCTGCTCGGATTCGCCGACTGGAACGATACCGTCAATCTGCCGGCAGGATCCGAATCGTTGTTTGCAGCCAACCTGTACGGCAAGGCCCTGAAGGAGATGATTGCGCTCCTCGAGCACCTCGGGGAAAGCGCCCTAGCCCGCGCATACCAAGCCGCATACGAGCAGATGCGCTCGCGCGTGGAGGCCACGGCGTGGGACGGCGATTGGTACGTCCGCTATTTTGACGAAACGGGGAAACCCCTCGGGTCGTCGAAGGACGCCCAGGCGCAGATTTATCTCAACGCCCAGTCCTGGCCGGTGATCTCCGGGTTCGCTTCGCGGGAGCGGGCCCGCCAGGCGATGGACGCTGTGTATCGCCTGCTGAACACGAGATACGGCATCAAGCTTGCGGCGCCCAGTTTCAACGGGTACGATCCGCGTTACGGCGGCGTAACGACCTTCCCGCCTGGCACCAAAGAGAACGGAGGAATCTTTCTCCATCCCAACGCGTGGGCCGTTATCGCCGAGACCCTCCTGGGAAACGGCGCCCGTGCCTATCAGTACTACTGCGAAATGAATCCGGCCCAGCGCAACGAAACGATCGAGACCTACGAGTGCGAACCGTATGTGTACGCCCAAAACATCCTAAGCGACGAACATCCCCAGTTCGGGCTGGGCCGCAACAGCTGGCTCACGGGCACGGCCTCCTGGGCCTACCAAGCAGCCACCCAGAATCTTCTCGGTATCCGCCCCGGGTATGAAGGCCTGGAGATCGACCCCTGTATCCCCCATGCCTGGAATGGGTTCCGCGCAACCCGCCGCTTCCGAGGCTCCTTGTATGAGATCTCCGTGGAGAACCCGGCCCACGTCACGCAGGGCGTCCTGTCCATTCGCGTGGATGGCCGTCCCGTCGAGGGAAATGAGGTGCCCTGGGAACGGAATCCAGGGCGTTACCAAGTTCAAGTTCGGATGGGCGCCGCCGCAGAATCGCGCTGACCAGCCGACGGGCGGCAGAACCTATTTCAGGGAGAGGGCCTGGTCCAACGGCTCGCCATTCAGGAACACTTTGAGTTGATGCAGGGTCGAAAACTGGAGAGCCGTCTCCTCAATTTGGGCTTTCACTCTTGGATTGTCACACTCCCCCCCTAGCTGCAGGTTTCCCGTCAGATTGACCGTCGCCGTGCCGTCTTCGAGAAGCGCGTCTTGCACCCGGAGGTCGGATTGGTAAAGGGAGTTGTAGAGCCCCCGTTCCCCGTAGTCTCTCTCCTTGAGGGAGAACAGCGCGTTGAGCGACGCCTTCAGCACACCGACGGTGTATGGGACCTCCATCGGGACGGGGACGACACTGTCGCCACAGCCGATTTTCTTTCCTGACATCCCGTTGTCTCCGATCGCGATCAGGAACACATGGAGCATTATTTGTCGAGGAGTGGTGGGCGCCGGCGGAGCGGTGGCTGTCCCTACCAACGGCGCTGCCGCGGCGGATGGCGATTCCCCCGAGGCAGCGGTCGGGAGGCCCAGGGTCGACGGTACTGCGGCGGAGGCCGCCAAGGCCGTCGCTGGAACTCCCACCTCCGTTTCGGTAGTCCCACAACCAGACAAAGACAGGGCTGCGAGCGCAACCAGCAGGACAACGGGGAGCGGCTTCATGGGAACGTCCTTTGTTGGATCTCCGGGAATGGCCCGTATCTGCGCTCCAGTTTACCAAGACCCGACAGAACCGGCATCATGGGGCCGTGATACATGGACGCCGGCCCTGCAACCGCGGATCGGTTGCTCCTCGCTCACTCGTAGGGAGCCGGCGAGAGGCCTCGGAGTTGACGTCTGTGTGGCGAGATTGGTCCCCTGAGCTGCGTTGGCCCCAACGGGGCGGCGGATCCGGAGAGACTATTGAGGATTTCATAATATAGATACACTAATCCAGGAGGCGCGCTTGCTTCCAAAAGGCGGCCACCAGTGTTGGTCGACGACGCATGCGGCGAAGGGCGGCACGGGCATGCCAGTTGAGGGTAAAGTAATCGCGGGGACACAAGTTCGGCAGTTCATGGCTCTTCCAGTGTCCCCACAAGAACTCGACCGGGTTCAGTTCGGGCGCGTAGGCTGGCAGCCATTCGATCGCAATCCGACCGGTCTGGCCCTCGAGGTATTCCTTCACCAGGTGACTGCGATGACATGGCAACCCGTCCCAGACGATCAGCACCTTCCCCCTCAGGTGGCGAGAAAGATGCTTGAGGAAATCGACTACCTGTGGCCCACGCACCGCCCCAGGGTAGAGCCGGAAGTAGAAATTCCAGAAGGTGATGCCTGCGACGGCCGAGAGCGTCTTCCAATTGAAGTGATATTGGAGGACAGGAGTCTGACCCCGCGGCGCCCAAGTGCGAACCCGGTGCGGGCGTTCGCTCAGCCCGCTCTCGTCGATAAAGACTATGGTTTTGCCTTGGCGTGCCGCGTTTTTTTTAGCACCGGCCAACGGGACCCCAGAGGCGGGTCCCGGGGCTCATCCTTCCAGCGCCGGATGGCCTCCTCATCGCGTTCCAGCGCTCGCCCGCTGGGCCGTTGCGCAGTCCATCCCATTTGCCTCAGAATGCGCCAGACATGACTCGGATGGTAATGGACTCCACACTCTTGCTCGATCAGCCTCCCCACGCGCTGCGCAGTCCACAACCCAGTCACGTATCCCTGGGCTTCCGGACCCTGTTTCAGCTTCCGCTCAATGCGCCGCAGATCGGCCGGACAGAGGCGAGGCTTGCGACCCGAACGTCCCGCCTTCTTCAGACTGGCCAGGCCTCCTGTGGCCAGCTGTTTGGCCCAGCGGCTTACCGATTGGCGGTGGACCCCGACTCTCCGGGCGACTTCCGACTGCCTCACTCCCTGGCGCAAGAGCCGCGCTGCCTGCAGTCGCCGGTGTTCCAGGGCTTCCAACACTTCCGCGTCCCGTTTGACTCCTCGTGGGTTTCCCATACAGCCTGGTCCCAGGTTCCAGGGGACCCACTTTACCACAAAACCGACCAAATGTCACTACATTACGAGGAACTCAGTAAGATCCGAATCCGTCCGTTCCCGATCGCCTTCTACGACGTTACTGCCTGGCGGGAAATGGATGTGAGGGGCTCGGGACTTAGGGCAGAACAGACTGCTGAAAGCGCTGCATCAACAGCCGATCATCACTCAACCACATGCCAGCCTCGTCTTGCCCCTTCCCGGGGACGGAGCTGAGCTTGAGCCAAGGGGAGGACTGTTGACAGCACAGCCTTCCCGCTAAGCGAAACCTTGTCGTCCCAGCAGGTCCAGGCGCCGCGAAGTGGCCGATCCCAAGTAAAATGAAGAGGCGCCAGCCTGGCCTGATCAACCGGCCGAGATCTGGGCTTGGGACAAGGCAGACTTCTACGATCGTCAAGGATAGTTCCCCCCACTTGCTACTCGTCGGCGATGAAACCGCCATCACCGCGAACCTCGCCTCCTTCCTGGAGCGCTCGGGGTTTGCAGTCCGTGTCGCTCCCGATGGGCCCCAAGCCTTGGAGCTAGCGAGCGATTTGCACCCTGATCTGATCCTCCTGGATGTCCTGATGCCCCCGATGAATGGCCGCCAGGTCCTGCGTCGCCTGCGAGGATCTGGCGATTGGACCCCGGTTATTCTGATGACCAGGATGGGCGAGGCCGCAGAGCGAACCATGGCGCTCGAGGAAGGCGCCGACGACTGCATCAACAGGCCCTTTGACCCGCTCGACTTGGTCGCCCGGATCCAATCGATCTTGCACCGAGCGCGTCCTGGGCAGCCGCCGCTCGCGGCATCCTGGCAATTAAGCTGCAGTCGATTGATCCTGGATCGGCGGGCACGCCGCGTCATTCTGGAGAACCAAGAACTGAGTCTCACACCCAAGGCCGTGTCCCTGCTTGAGTACCTGATGACCCATCCCGACGAACTGATCAAGCGCGACCGATTGCTCGAAGTGGTCTGGGGTCCGGATTATCCAACGGGGACCCGAATGGTAGATACCCACATCGCGGAGCTACGCCGGGCGATGGGCGACGAGGCGTCCACGCCAACATTTATCCAGACCGTGCCCGGGGAGGGCTATCGATTCATCGGCAAGGTTGAGCCAGGACCGTGAGGCCCCTGCGTTGAGGGCTGATTTCCATTCCCCCAAGTGGGCTGGATCCGGTGATGGCACCAAGCAGCTCGGATCTGCCCGTCCTAGGGGCAGGGCCAGGGCAAGCCGCCGCAGGTTTGGCTGGAAGCCCGCAATGGCGCCGAGGATTCCAACGGAGGTTCCATCGGGAACTCAAGAACGCCTCCCGAGCTGTACTGGCAACCGTGGAGGGCACAGTGCGAGGGGATCGCACCGAGGCGACCGCCTGCCAAGGCTGGGAATTCGAGGGCCCCGGCTTGACATTCCGCTCACCGACTTGCGCAAGCGGTCAGGTCGCGAGACTTGCCTGCGGCACCGATCGCGGGTGAAGGCGGCGGGGAGACACGAGAGCCGACGGCCTTCCGCCCTTGGCTTATTCCCGTCTCCGGGGCTCAAGGAGATTTGGGCTTCTCTGCCCGGAAAGGCGTCGAATGCTGAAAGATCGCCATGGGTTCTGGCAGGCAATGAGAACGCCATGGGAGAACGACCGGGGTACGATTCCCGTTCGGGAGAGCCAGCCGGAAATGGAAGGGGATGTCGGACTAGATGAAGTTGGCTTGAGAATCGCCTTGGAGGCCTTGTGAAGTCCCCGCGACTCGGTTCCATTGTTATTTCCATCATCTGCGTGGGATTGATCGCAGGCTTCCTATACTACCTTTATGCCAATCGGGACAAGTACCTCAAGCTGTTGCACTTGTCCCCTCTGCCCATTTGTTCTCTTTTGGTACTCGCGCTGATCTTCCCGATTCTTAATGGATTGATCAATACTTACTTGTTTCGTAGTCTGGGGGCAGAGCTTTCTCATCGAGAGGGTTTTCTTCTGGCGGGTGCCTCGTCTCTGGCGAATCAGCTTCCGGTTTCCGGAGGCATTGTTGCGAAAGGGTACTACCTGAAACGCAAATTCAACCTTTCCTACACCAAGTTCCTCAGCGCCACTGCGGCTTTGTTTATCTGCTTTATCGCCGTCAATGGTCTCATCGGTTGTGGCATCTTAATATACTGGATCCTGGTTAGGAAGATTGCGGTTTCCCCGCTGCTATGGATTGGATTCGGCCTGATGGCGGCTTGTCTCCTCGTCTTCTGGTTGCCCCTGGACAACCTCAGGATTTCGGGACGAATGCGCGAATGGGTTCAGGAGGCCCTTCAAGGTTGGATGCTGATCGGCAAGAACCCAATGTTGCTGGTTAAGCTGGTCGGATTGCAAACCAGCTTATCGGTCCTACTGGCGCTGAGATATTGGATAGCGTTTCATCTGCTTTCTCAGGATGTAACCATGGCTCAGACTATGTTGTTTTCCTCTGCGTCGGTTCTCAATCAACTGGCCAGTTTCGCTCCGGGAGGATTGGGGATTACCGAGGCCATTGTCGGAGGAGTAGCGTCGGCGCTTGGCTTTGAGTTGGCCGTGAGCGTAGTCGCTGTCGGTCTTGATCGCTTGGTATCAACGTTTGCCATCGTTGTAGTAGGGGTGATTAGCACGGCCGCACTGGGGAGACAACTCTCGAAGATGCCCACGGAGCCCAGAGGACAGGAAGCGCTGAACTGACCTTTGGCATGCTGCTTTCAGAGTATGGAAATCATTCTTGCCGAATGCTCCTGAACATGGCCCGAAGCAGAGGGGTCGGACGTCAGCAAGTGGTGAACCCAAGACCGCTCGCGTTCTTGGGATTTGCTTTTCTCGACGGTCCATGAGCCAGCCCGGAAAGGGGTCTCCCCAACAAACCGACCCGTTCCCGCGTCATATCGGAGCTGTGCCACTCAGGGAATGTGCCTAGCCATGGACCTCAGGAAAAGAGACTCTCTCGGAGCCTCTTCTCAATCTGCCTGATCGAATAACGAGACTGATACAAATCATAGCCGTGCTGGCCAAGGCGGGTCAATTCGGCTCGATGGTGAAACGCCCAATCGATTGCCTGGGCAAGAGCCCCCGCGTCTCCTTGCGGAATCACCAGACAGTTTGTCTTATCCTCAAAACCGTAGTTCCCACCACTTTCTCCAATGATCACGGGTTTCGCCATCGCAAGGACTTGGAACGTTTTTCCTGTGACCACCCGGTGCGCCTGTCCCGTGTCACCGAACGGCCCTCCCAGAATGAGGTCCGCCCCCGAGATAAGTCGAGGCAAAGTCTCCAACTCAACCCAAGGGGCAAGCGTGACGTTCTGGAGGTCCAGCTGCTTGATCGTCTGATGCGTGCCTGACAGATTTCCTTTGTAACCGCCAATCAATGTGAAATGAATCGGCAAGTCGCGCAAGAGGGACGCCGCCTTCAAGATCACCTCTACGCCGTGCAGGGGCAGGAAAGACCCGTAGAACAGCACTTCAAACGTCGAAGGCCGATCAGGCGCACGTTCGGGCTTCATGGGATGAAACACGTCTTCATCGGTTCCAACCGGGATGGCGATGACTTTTTCCGGGGCAACACAAAACAACTCTCGAAAATACTCTCGATGAAGATCCGTATCCGTCAGAACCATCCTGGAACAATGGAGGGTGGCTTTCTCATAGAGATAGAAAAGCCTGGCAATCAATCCTCCCTTTCGGATTGCCTTGCGCTCGTTAAGAAGGCTGTCATACGGCGACATCATGTGATCAAAGATCAGCGGCTTGCCAAGGGTAATCAGACGGACGATCCAAAACAGCTCGTCTCCCCGGAAGCCCAAGAGATAGTAATCAGGATGGCAGAACGCCCGGATGACAATCAACTTCCCTACGGTCTGAAAATACCGCACGAATCCCTTGGAAGAATTCCTCGCCTCCAAAACCCTGACGTCCTCAATATTCTGCAACGCCTTAATAAGCGTCCTCGTCCGGATGTAATCAGGGAATCTATAGGAAAGGACATAACAAACAGAGATCCTTTTCATTTCCTTCTTGATTTCTTCATGGCCCAAGCTTAACTTGAGGATCATGAATTCGGAGGGCTACAAACTTCACAACTGGCTCCTCGTTCGTACGCGGACGGTGTGACCTTCCCTGAGCCGGCGCGCAAGCATGACCCCTATCCCTCGATTTGGACCCTCGTACTGGGTGACAAACGCCTGCCCTGCCGCATCACAGGGCCGGCTTTGGGGAGGTGCGGCGTGACCCCTTTTGACGCGCCAGGGGTATCCAAGCCCATCCCGCAGAGACGGGAGATCCTGTCCAACGCGATCTCGGGACGGTTCCCTGCTGCATCGCAATCCAGAGAAACACGCCCTCATCGGTCCCGGGGCGGATTCCTACCCTGCGAATCCTGCTGAGAACGGGCTCTTTCCAGCGCCCAGCCACCGTAGCAGTTCGAACGGATTTTCTCGCAAGAGGCCAGGGCGAGGCGCCCATCCCGCCTGCCAACGTTCCCGGCCTTCCCGGCGATGGGTCGCCTGCAGCCCATCAGTCTCTGGCTAAGTCCCCCTCGATGCCGGGACCCGCAAGGCCCAACACACTTGAGGAACTCCAACCGCCATTGCCGCAAGCCCCATTAGGAAAAGTCCAATCCCCTGCCCAATACGCTGGTTCCCCCCTCCCTACTTCCCAAATGAATAGGGGCACTCCCCTCCGATTTCTCGAGTCGCCCCTTTCCGCTACCCTCGCTCGAGGGCGCCCAACGACATCCGTGGCCATCGCCGGGTGAAGCCCTACTGGGCCCAGGGTCTAGCGTTCTTTGGATTCAATAGAGTTCAACCGTTCTGTAAGCAACTGAATTCTTGTCTCGATTCTCTCCAACAGTGTGCGATTGACTGAAAGCAAATCGGCGAGCAAGCCGGTCACAATTAGAAAACCGCCCACACTGACCAATATGGCGGCGAAAATCAAGGATTGAATGTGTCCTTGGCCTCGAGCGGTCAGATAGAAATAGACAAAACGCAGCCCGGTCAAGACGCCGACAGCCAGGCTGATCAGCCCCGGAACGACAAAGAAATTGAAGGGCTGGTAGGTCATGAAAATACGTGCAATCGTGAGGGCGGATCGAAAGATGTAGCGTGGAGTGCTGCGTATCAGCCGCGACGGTCGTAGTACCTGCTCATTGGTCCGGATAGGCACCGATACGACGGCAATGCGTTTATGACCTGCCTGGATGATGGTTTCAAGCGTGTACGTGTCCTGATTGAAGACATGCAGCTCCATGGCCGCTTCCCGGCTGAAAGCCCGGAAACCGCTTGGAGCATCAGGGACGTCCACGTTGCTTAAGATCCGCACAAACCAACTCCCCAACCTTTGGAGAGCCTTCTTGACAACAGAAAAATGCTGAATGGATCCGATCGGCCGAGCACCAATCACCATTTGGGCCTTTCCCGAGAGAATGGGCGCAATCAGCTTCGGGATATCCGCAGCAACGTACTGGTTGTCGGCATCCGTGTTGACAATGACATCTGCGCCAAGCTGGAGGCAGGTCTCCAGGCCCGTCATGAAAGCCCGCGCCAACCCCAGATTGCGCACATGGCGGACAATGTGATCCACCCCGCCCGCTTTTGCCACTTCCACCGTTTTGTCGCTACTGCCGTCGTCGACAATTAACCACTCAACGCGGCCCACGCCGGGCAATTCGCGAGGCAGGTCGTGGAGGGTGACTCCAAGAGTTTCTTCCTCGTTGTAGCAAGGAATTTGAATGATCAGTTTGGTCATTGTTATTCTGCTACTAGTGTAGGCATTTCTCCTCAATTCGCAACCAAGGGCTGGTCACAGGTCCGCCTTGGGGAGGCCGAGGGGCCTGAGATACGGCTTTGCGGCGGGGGCCGCGGATCGAGGGACAGAGATCCCGGGCGGAGCGGCGGGTGGATGGGGCGCCTGCCCTCAGTCCACCGCGGACCCGCGGTGGTGGGCGGAGCTCATTCGGATTTTGCCGGTAGATACCAATCCGCCCGCGTCAAGGGGAGACCGCTTTGTCCGCCCTCGCCGGGCTTGGCCAGCAGGGCTTGATAGACGTTGAGCTGGCCCGAGGAGAAGCCGTAGGCCGAGGCGGCCATGAACAGCCTCCAGGTCCGGTACGTGGGCTCGTCCACCCAGGCCAGCGCTTGCGTGTGGTGTGCTTCCAGGCGCCTTACCCAGTGGCGAAGCGTTAGTGCGTAATGTTCGCGCAAGCTTTCTACGTCTCGAACTTCGAACCCGCAGTTCTCGGCTGCTCGCAAGGGCACATGGATGGGCTCCAACTCGCCGTCCGGGAAGACGTAAGCCTGACCGAAACTCCCCCTTCCCGGTGGGCCCCCCTGGCCCGGCCGGCAGGCAATGCCATGGTTGAGAAACACGCCCCCGGGCTTCAACAGGCGATTCGCTCGCTCAAAGTAAGTCGGCAGCATGGCGGCGCCGACATGTTCAAACATCCCGACGCTGACCAGGGCATCGAAGCTCTCACCTTCATCCATTTCTCGGTAGTCGCGCACTTCAACCCGGCAGCGCCCCGACAGGCCCGCCGCCCGAATTCGTTCCTGCGCCAAATCGGCCTGGGGCTGGCTGAGGGTGATCCCGGTCGCGTCGACACCGTACCTTTGGGCGGCGTACATCACAAGCCCGCCCCAGCCGCACCCGATGTCCAGCAAGCGCTGGCCAGCACGCAGGCGCATCTTGCGGCAGAGGTATTCCAGCTTCTGCTCCTGCGCCGTGTCCAGGTCGTCCCCAGGCGATAGGAAATACGCGCAGGAATAGACCAGCCGCCGGTCGAGCCACAAGGCGTAGAAGTCGTTCGACACGTTGTAGTGGTAGGTGACGGCTTGGCGGTCGCGTGCCAGAGAATGCGGCCGGCCAGCGAGCCGGGCCGGGCCGCGCCAGCTCGGTCTCTTTCTGTTCTCGGGTGTCTTGGGCAACCTCAGCAGTTCCAGGCCCAGACGAACTTTCTTCAGGAAGCCGGCCTGGGCCCGAGACAGGTTTTCAGCAACGCCAAGCACCTGCTCCACATCGCCCTCAATGTCAAAATCATCGTGGAGATAGGCTTCCCCCATTCCCAGTTCGGTGCCGGAAAGGAGAATGGCCCGCAGCGCGCCAGGGTGCTTGAGGACAACCGTAGCCTTGCGAGGTGCATCGTCGGGCCACAGGCTCTTGTCCCAAAAGCGGAAGCTGACGCCCAGGGCCCCGGGGTCGCTGATCAGCTGGTCGAGGATTTTGGATGTCAACCTCGCCCAATTATCGATCGGAGCCGTAGAACCTGCCGACATGCTCGCTCTCCAGTCTTAGATCGCAGGGGTTCCACGCCCCCGAACGGAGGCGCAGCTCGTACTGTCCTGGTCGAACCGGCCTGACCCCTCGGAAAATCACCCGGCCGCGAACACATGACGCGCGATGATCTGGTCCTGGTATTCGGGGGCCAGCTCGCAGAAGTACCCGCTCCAGCCCCATACCCGGACGATCAAGTTCTTGTGAAGCTCGGGATGGATCCGGGCATCTCGAAGGGTCTCTACGTTAACGCTGTTCAGCTGCAACTGCTGGCACCCCTGTTGTGCGAACGCTCGAATCAACAGGGCCACTTTGCGGACTGATTCCGGCTCTCGAAAGACCGAATCAGAAAGTTCCATGGTGATCGGGCCCCCGTTGCAAACTCGCCGATAGTCCAGTTTGCCGTACGAAAGAAGGAGGCTGAAGGGACCGCGCATCTGCACGCCCTGGGAGGGGGCCAGATTCGCCCCGAAGGGTTGGCCCCGGTGTCGCCCTTCCGCGGTGGCGCCGACTAGCGGTTCGCGCATTCCCGGATGTCCCTGGGCCAGCCAGACGTAATACATGGCCGAGCCTGATCCCGGACGCAAGATACCTCCCCGAGAGGTGGTCCCATAACCCTCACACGCCTCCGCCAGCATTTGGAATAGTCCGACGAGGAAGCGGTCGGCCCGGTCATCGTCATTCCCCGTCTTGGGCGCCTTTTCCGCCAGTTTCACCCGCAAACCCTCATAACCCTCATAATCGGCCCCGAGGGCAGCAATAATCTCTGCGGGGGGAACACTCCGGTCGCGGAACACGAATTCCTCGACAGCAGCCAGCGCATCGGCGGCATTGGCCGAGCCCGCTCCATGGATACCGAAGTTGTTGTATCGGGCCCCTCGAGAGATGTCCCTCCCCTCCTCCAGGCAATCCGTCATCAAGACCGAATAGTACGGCGCGGGCGGCAGGAGCAATTTCTCGTAGGCGCCCGCCAGATCGTGCACCTGCTCGGCAATGTTCCCTCTTACCCGATTGAGGATGCCCGCCATGTTCTCGCCAGCCAGGAGTCCTTCTCGAATGGCTTGGTCTGCGGCGGCGGGGAAAGAAACGGCCCCGATATTGACGACGTCCATGGCTTTGCCGGGAATTAGGAATTCCCAGCAGGCCGCGACGGCATATTCGCGAGCGTCCTCCAAGCGGTATCCGCAAGCCGTCAGGGCCGGGATCACGACGTCATCATTGCAGTACTGAGGGAACCCCAAGCCTTTGCGTGTCAGTTCCGTTCCCAAGGTGAGCAACTCGAGGTCCGTGCTCGCCGAAATGCGCAGGTTAATCTTAGGATCGATCAAGCACACCTCGCGGGACACTTGCAGGGCCAGGGAGGTCAACGGGTTGACGGCTGTACCACCCTTGCGGTCCACGCCCCCCAGGGTGATCGTTTGCCCGTTATCTCCCTGCTGGACTCCGGGATAGAGGTCACTGTCCCTGTTCAGCGAGATGAAGAACTCGGCCAGAAGGTCAAACGCGGCTCCCTCATCCAGACGTCCCTGCTCGAGGTCAGCCTTCAGGTACGGCCACATGTACTGATCGAAACGGCCCAGCCCCACGTGGTAATTGCCTCCCAGCCAAACCACGGCCTGCAGGAGGCGCAGTGATTGCAAGGCCTCGTGAAATGTGCGCGGGGCCCGGGCGGGGACGCGGGTGAGAATTTCGGAAATTTCCTCACGACCCATGCGGCAGGCGGCCTCGGCATAGCGCTGGGCCAGCGCCAGGACAGCGTCAATCGTCTCGATCGCGCCTTCCAGGAAATCGACGGCTTGCGGTTCGTCGCCGTACCGCTTGAGGGAGGCCAGAGCAACCTCCCGGCGCCCCAACAGGCCCTGGGAAAGGGCCCTCCCCCAGTCGGCGCAGATGTTGCTGACCGGTCCCAATTCGTGCAACGTCCGTCCCCTGGTGAGGTGATCCCATTCATCCGCTGCGTATACCGCCGGAATCGTCGCCGGTAGCGTACGCGTGAAGACAATGTGCTCCTCGGGCGACAGGACGGGAGTCTCTGCCTCGCATTGGCGGACGGTCAATCGAGCCGCGCGCTTTGACCAGGACAGATGCTCGGCCTCGCATTCGGCCAAGATGTTGACAGGTTCCTGCCTGCGAAGGGCCCGGCCTTCGCCATCACGCACTCGCTGCTTCAATACTTCCAGTCTCGGGTTCATGCCAGACGCACCTTTTCTCCTGCCTCGAGGAATACATGCGTGTTCACACGGACCGGCTGAGATTCATCATACTCGGGGCGAAACTCCATCCCCGCCGCCCGGTACTTTGCTCCCGCTGCGAGGTTGTACGGAAGGAGATCAACCTGCACCAGCCCGGGCAATCCCTTGACCGCCTGCGCGATTCCCGCCAGGTTCTCATCCGTGTCCGTCACTCCCGGCACGAGCGGAACGCGGACGACAAAGGGAACGCCACTCCTGCTCACGACCTGCAGATTGCTCAAAATAGGACGATTGGATCGCCCGGTGTAGTGAAGGTGAGATCCCTCGTCGATCAATTTCAAATCGTAGTACACGAGGTCGACCCGGTCCAAGAGCAAGCGCAAATCACGTTCGTCGCCGTATCCCGAAGTGTCCAACAGGACAGGCATGGGCTCTAGCCGATCAATTACCTCCGCAACAAAACCAGCCTGCATCAGCGGCTCACCGCCGGAAAAAGTAACCCCGCCCTCATTCGGCAAAAAGAGGACCGACTGGCGATTCAGACGGCCGGCCAGCTCGTCAGGCGAATACTCGAATCCCACCTGCCGGGTTCCGGCCGGACTGCTCATCACCTGCGGCTCTGTCGATTGACCCTCTGGGTTATGACACCAGGCGCAGCGAAGAGGACAGCCCTTCAGGAAGACCGTGGTGCGGATTCCCGGCCCGTCATGAACCGTAAATTCCCTGATGTCGAAAACACAGCCGGTGGTCATAGGCTCCAGCTCAACGGCATGCGGACCAAGAGTCGGCCATGGCAAGCGGCCAATGGAGCCTGCCTGATCCTGGCAGGCCTCTCGGCTGGTTGCCCCGCCGTGGGAGGCCCGAATCCATGCTGGGATTTGGCCCTCCCAGGCAAGGCCCTCTATCCTTTCAATTGTGCCACGGTTCCTGCCCGGCAGGGTATCCCCCGCAGGCTCAGGATCCCATCCTGAACAGTCCGATCCACTCCCATCGTGACTTGCGCGGGCCCCCAAACGGCAAGGAATGCGAGAACCAACCCAAGTTTCTGCAAGGCAAGCCGGTGGCCGAAAGCCGCCGTGTTCTTCCTGGCAAGTTGCCGCTCCCGGCCGGCAGCGTCCGCCCGATTCGTGAGGGCAGCTTTCACCCCGGGCAATGGGTCAAGACCCATGCTTTTGCCAATTGCCGGAAGATCCACCTGAATTAAGGATAGCGTGCCAAGGATCTCCCGCCAAGGGCAATTTGACACCCCAGGCCGAACCCAATGCACCCGGAATGGAGAGCGTGGGAAGACCGGTGGGTTGGGATCTCGGGACCTAAGGAACCGGGTTCTTCCGGCCTCCTCATCCGACGTCCCTATGGCATCGAAGAACCAAGACCGGACCATCATGCCAGCCATAGGCCCTCCCCCGCAAGGCTGCAGGCTCGATTTGCTTGACTTGGCTGGCTCTGGCGCTATACTTTCCCTGGGTAAGTACGGCAGGAGGTGAAATGCCCGTAGCGAAGCAACTCGCTCCGCGTGAGGTCGTTCTGCCTTGTCCGAGATCATGCGGGGGTCCCCCTTGGGGGGACCTTTTTTCTTTCCGCCGCTCCCGACCGGCGGCATGGTGAGGACCACCCGGGGCGGTTCCTAGGGAGAAGCGTCGCCAAGAAGGGAAGGAGGCGGGGTCAAAAAGAGGAAGGCTTCGGCTGACGTTCGAGGACGAAGGCGATCCGGACCGGAGAAATCACTCGTAGACCAGGAGGGAAGGAAAGAATGGCTGCGTATGATTACCAGCTGCTGCTCAAGCGGATTCTGGAACAAGGCGTAGGCTGGGCCCCTGACCAGGAGATCATCTACCGGGATCAAGTTCGCCTGACCTACAGCACGATGTACCAGCGGGTGCTCCGTCTAGGTGCAGCCTTGCTGGCTCTTGGCGTGAAGAAAGGAACCCGAGTGGGGGTCATTGAATGGGACAGCCACCGATACCTGGAAATGTACTTCGGGGTCCCCGGCGTCGGCGCGGTGCTGCACACGATCAACCCCCGGCTGGCACCCAGCGATCTGATATACACCGTGGGCCATGCCGGGGATGAAGTGCTGATATTCCATGAGGATTTTTTGCCGCTGGCGGAAGCTCTGCGGGCCAAGGTCCCCGCCATTCACAAGTACATCCTCATCACGGACAAGAAGGAGAAGCCGGCCGTCAAATGGGTGGACGCGGAGTACGAGGAGCTTCTGGGCGGGGCGGCTCCTCTCTCGGAGTTGCCAGACCTCGATGAGGACACCCTGGCAACCCAGTCTTACACGACCGGGACGACGGGACAACCCAAAGGTGTTTTCTTTACACAGCGCCAGCTCACCCTGCACACCTTGAGCGGCGCCATCACTCTTTCAGCTCTGGGCAACTATGGCGGCGTAAACAAGACCGACGTATACATGCCGATCACGCCCATGTTTCACGTCCATGCTTGGGGCATGCCCTACATAGCCACCTTGTTCGGCCTCAAGCAGGTGTACCCCGGTAAGTACGAAAATGCGATGCTCGTGAAGTTGATCTTGGGCGAGAAGGTAACCTTCAGCCACTGCGTCCCGACCATTCTGCAGACGATTGTGACGGCCCCCGAGGTGAAGAAGGCCGATCTGAGCCGCTGGAAGGTCATCATCGGTGGCGCCCGACTCCCCAAAGGCCTGGCGATGGATGCCACCAAGCTGGGGATCAAGGTGTATGCCGGCTACGGAATGTCCGAGACTTGCCCGGTTCTCACGATCGCTAACCTGAAACCCTTCATGGAAAAGGATTGGAACCAAGAGAAGCGCCTGGACTGGTCGATCAAGACGGGCTTTGTCATCCCGCTGGTTGACCTGAAAGTCGTGGACGCGGCGGGCAAGCCGGTGGCCCGGGACGGGAAAGAGACCGGCGAGATCGTCGTCCGAGCGCCGTGGCTGACCCAGGCGTATTTCAAGGAGCCTCAACGCTCGGAGGAATTGTGGGCCGGCGGCTGGATGCACACGGGAGACGTCGCCAACATCGACGAGTATGGTTATGTCCAGATCGTCGACCGCCTCAAAGATGTGATCAAGAGCGGGGGCGAGTGGATTGTTTCTCTGGAACTCGAGAATCTCCTTAGCTTGCACGAGGGCGTTCTGGAGGCGGCAGTCATCGGAATCCCCGACGAGAAGTGGGGTGAGCGCCCTGAGGCCATCGTCGTGCCGCGCGAAGGGTTCAAGAACAAGCTGACCGCGGAGGATCTCAAGAACCACCTGACCAAATATGTGAAGGAGGGCATCATCACCAACTGGTCAGTGCCCGAGAGCTATGTCTTCGTCGACGAGATCCCTAAGACCAGCGTTGGGAAAATCGACAAGAAGGTATTGCGCAGCCGTCACGCGCCGGCTCAGAAGTAACCGGCCGGATGGCGCAGACCTAAGGGGCGACTTCTGTAGAAGAAGTCGCCCCTTGGTTTTTCCGGCGGCGGTCCCTGAGCGACGCGGGCCTCTGGCATGACGCCGCGCAGCATCAGACACCCCCCTTCAGCTCCTCTGGATGCTGCCCCGTCCGATGGGCTGCGGCCAATGGGGCCATCCGGACCGATCGATGCTCCGCCGGACCGTGCCCTCCCGCTGATACAACACCTCATTGTTTTCTTCCCATCCGGGCAAGAGCCATCTGGCCGACCAAGGTGATCCGCGACGTTGCGGGGAGAACCTTCAAGGCGCCCAGCTGAACAAGGTGATCGACCGGCAACCGGATCTGCTCGATTCGGTCGCGGCACTGCGTCGGTTCGCGAGGGAGCGCCGCCACGGCCCTTCTCGCCCGGCGAGGTCTCGCTGAGCCAATAGTCGGGGGAGCAGCGCCCCAGCACGCCGCAACGTTGAGCGGGATCAACTCGCGGCTCCTCACGCGAACCACGCGGCTTACGCTGCAAACCCGAATGGAATCGACCGCAGGTGCCGGCCCGGGAACAAGAGGCCCTCAAGGCAGGGGGTGCCACGTCAAGGAGAGTCCGATCGCTGCCGCTGCCAGGACCGCCCCCAGGGCGGCAAAGATCACGCTCAGCTCCTGGAGTTCGTGCTTGGTGACCATATAGGTCGGAAGGCTCTGAAACACACTTTGGAGCTGACTCGCGCTGGCCGCCGGGTGGTACGTTCCACCAGTCATTGAGGCGATCTGCTTGAGGGTGGTCTCGTCGATGCCCATGCGGAATCCTCCGCCGAACCCTCCGCCGCCAAATCCCTGCCCGCCGAAGTTCTGATTTCCTCCGCCAAAGATGCCCCCATTTCCAAACAGGCCGCCGCCCTGGGGGATTTGGCCGCCGAAGGGCATGATACCGTTGGCCGTACCGTAGCCGATCGTGTAGATGCGAACGCCGCGGTCCGCCGCTTGCCTAGCCGCATCGAGAGGAGAGGGACCCGTATTGCTCATCCCATCCGTGAGCAGCACAATGATGTCCGGCGCGTACACCCCCGGCGGCACCGGCGGAGGCTCGACCTGGGTGGAGGGATCGGTGACGCTCGGCGCGACATTCTTGTCCACCATGGCAATGGCATCTAAGGACTCGAGGATGCCACTGCCAATTGCCGTCCGGCGTCCGACCGTCAGGCTCTCAATGGCCGCTTGCAACGCTTCCTGATCCGTCGTGGGTGCCTGGATCAGTTCCGCAAACTCGGAAAAGGCGACGATTCCGATTTCGGTGCTGGACTTCTGGCGCTGAATGAACGACAGCGCGGCAGACTCCGCGGCTCCAAGTCGCGAAGGCTGAATGTCTGTTGAGCGCATGCTTCCAGAAACATCCAGCGTCAGGACAACCGTAGTTTGCCCATTGGGGAGACTGACGACTGCCGCCGGCCGTCCCAGGGCGATAACCAGGCTGGCAAGAGCGAGGAGAAACAGGGCCATCGGCAGATAGCGGCGCAGCCAGGACTGGCGCGGGATCACGTCTCGGACCAAAGCCAGGCTCGAGAAGCGCACGGCAAATCGACGGCGTCGCCGCACCACCAGGACATAGGCAGCGACGATCAGAGGAATCACCGCGAGCAAAGCAAGAAAGCCGGGCCAAAGAAAGTCGATTCGTTGCATCTCCGACACCTTTAAGAATTCGCCCTCGGCATCATGGTATGCGGCTGAACCATAGCAAGGACAAGGCGCCGCCAATCAGAAGCAGCAAGATGCTGGCTCCCGCAAAGAGCGAGGTGATTTCCGTCTTCTCCGGCTTCAGCACCAGCTCGCGGTCGAGGTTTTCGTAGATCGTGCGCAGGTCCGTCTGACTCTGCGCATTGTAGTAAGTCCCCCCGGTGAGCTGCGAAATCTGTTTCAAGGTGGCCTCGTCCAGCTGAGTGTGGACAGTGAATCCGTTGATATGCAGCGTGGTTCCCTCAGGGCTTCCGATCCCGACCGTGTAGATGCGCACGCCCCGTGCAGCGGCCTGCTCGGCGGCCCCCAGCGGATCCGGGTTCTCGTTGTTCTCTCCGTCGCTGAGCAGGATGATGACGGCGGACGTGTATGTTCCCTTGGGGACCGGTGTCGCCGTTGGGGTAGGAGTGGGCGGCAGATTCGAGTAGAGGTTTGGGTTTTGGCCAGCCTGGCCCGCAGCAACGGCGATGACGTTCAGGGAGGCGAGAAGCCCCTGGGCAACCGAGGTGCCGCGCTGCGGCGCTAGGCGGTCAATCGCGGCCAGGATCGCGCCCTGATCATCTGTCGGCGTCTGCACCGAAAAGGCGCTGTCACTGAAGGCGACCACTCCGATTTGGACGCTGGTAGGCTGCCGCTGGACAAACTCGCGAGCTGCCTCCTTGGCCGCCTCCAACCGAGTGGGCTGGATGTCCGTCGCCGCCATGCTCCCCGAAACGTCGAAAGCCAGGATGACGGTGCCCTCTTCCCGGGGAAGGCTGAGAACCGCCTCAGGGCGCGCCAATCCAATGGTCAGGATTGCCAACCCGGCAAGAAAGAGGGCGGGAGGAATATGGCGGCGAAATCCCAGGGAGCCCGCTGCTGACCCCGGCGCGAACTCAAGCCCGCCGTAACCGGCGGCAAGACGCGCCCGTTGGCGTTGGCGGCGCCAGTACAGCACGATCCCCAAAGGGATCAGGATTAGGAGGAACAGCAGGCCAGGCCACAAAAACGACATAAGCAGACCTAAGCTACTTTCTCCGCTGCCGCCGGGAGTTGGCGAAGCGCACGATGGCGCTGACCAAGTCCTCGTCGGTCGAGACGGACATCACATCGACCCCGGCACGGTGGAATGCCTGTCCCAGATCCGCTTCGCGCTGCGAGGCGGCCTGCCGGAACTGCCTGCGGAACGCCGCCTCGTGCGTATCCACGTACACCTGTTCGCCCGTCTCCGCGTCCTCCATGAAGACAATCCCAAGATCGGGTAATTCGACCTCCCGAGGATCCCAGAGGCGTATAGCCAAGACCTCATTCTTCCGGGTGAGCAGGCTCAGGGGAACCTCCCAGCCCGGAGCGCAGATGAAGTCCGAGACAACGAACACCAGGGATCGCCTCTTGATGGCCCGCAGCCCCCATTCCAGCAGCGGAGTCAGGTCGGTAAACGGCGCGCGCGCCAAGCGCGGCTGGTGGAGCAGATCATGGGCCAGCCGCAAGGTCTGGATTCGCCCGCCCCGAGCGGGAATCATTCGTTCGATGCGGGAACCGTAAAACACGGCGCCGACGCGATTCCCATGACGGGTCAGCAACCGTGCCATCGTGACCACGAAGTCGATTAGCACCGTCCGCTTCAGACTTTCCGCAGAGCCGAAATCAACGGAAGGACTGAGATCCAGCAGGAACCAAGCCGTGATCTCGCGGTCTTCGTGGTACTGCCGGACATACGGTGCATTCATTCGCGCCGAGACGTTCCAATCCATGTAGCGGATATCGTCCCCGGGTTGATACTCGCGCAAGCCGGCAAAATCCACCCCGTAGCCGTAGAAAAGGCTGCGGTAATCGCCTTGCAGAATCCCGTCCAGGCGACGTATGACTTTCCAGTCGAGACGATGGAGGATGCGTTCAGGCGTCGATGCGGGCGTCGCTGTGCTCATGCAGGGGCACCACAGGGATCGGAACTCGATCGAGAATCTTTTGCAGCAGAATGTCAGCAGTCACGTTGTCTGAAAGGGCCTCGTAGGAAAGCACCAGCCGGTGGCGCATCACATCCAGAGCCATATCCAGAACATCCTGAGGCAGGACATAGTCGCGTCCCCGCACGAAAGCCAGAGCCCGCGCGGTGAGGATCAGGTTGATGGAAGCTCGAGGGCTCGCGCCAAACATGACGTAATGCTCCAATTCCTTTAGGCCCACTTCTCCGGGCTTGCGCGTGGCCGTCACTAGGCTTACGGAATACTCCATGAGCGCCGGGTCGACATACACACGGTCGGCTTGCTGCTGCAGCTGCAGCAATTGTCCAGTGGTCAATATCTTCTGCACGGCCTGCAAAGTGCCCGTCATCCGCTGGACGATGACGAATTCCTCCGTGGAGCTGGGATAGTCGACCAGCACCTTGAGCATGAACCGGTCTACCTGCGCCTCGGGCAATGGGTACGTCCCCTCGGTTTCGATGGGGTTCTGCGTGGCCAGCACGAGGAAGGGATCCGGCACCTTGTGGGTTTCGCGACCGATCGTCACCTGCCGCTCCTGCATGACCTCCAACAGAGCACTCTGGACCTTGGCGGCCGCCCGGTTGATCTCATCGGCCAGCAGCAGGTTGGTGAAGACCGGGCCCAGGGAAGTATTGAACTCGCCCGTCTTCTGATTGTAAATGCGAGTTCCGATGAGATCTGCAGGCACGAGGTCCGGCGTGAACTGGATGCGCTTGAACTCGCCGCCAATTGCCTCCCCCAAGGTCTTGATGGCCATCGTCTTGGCCAGGCCGGGAACTCCCTCCACGAGGATATGTCCGCGGGCCAACAGGGCGACCACCAGCTGCTCCAGCAGGTGGTCCTGCCCGACGATCACTTTCTTCACTTCGTACAGGACGCGTTCCATCGGCGCCCTGTTCTCGGGATCCGCTTTTCCTTCCATCAGGGTTCTCCTTGAGAGTTGGATCGCCGCACCCTACAGCTGCGGCTGACCAATCTCCTCCTAGTCCGGCGGCAAGCCGAACGCCGAACCCGCCACGTTGATCGGTACGGCGAAACCGATACCGATGAACACATCCTGACCCGTGGGGTTGACGATCCCCTCGACAACGCCGATCACTTCCCCGTCGCGATTCAGCAAGGGTCCCCCCGAATTGCCAGGATTGACGGCGGAGTCGATTTGAATCAGCCCATTCAATACCGGGCTGTTGTTGGGGGGTTGGAAGGACCGGTTGAAACCGGAGATCACCCCTGCCGTCATCGATCCATAAAGGCCAAAGGGGTTCCCGACGACGTACGCCTCGTCGCCGACGCTCATAGCATTCGGATTGCCAATCGTGGCCGGATAGAGTTGCGCCGGAGGCCGGCTCGCCCGCAGGATGGCAATGTCAATGGAAGGCTGCTGGGTCGTCACCTGGGCGCTGGATTGGGTACCATCCGCGAAGGTCACCTGGATACTGCGGGACTGAGCAACCACGTGCAGGCACGTGAGGATATCGCCGCTGTCATCAATGACTACGCCGCTCCCCACCCCGGTTTCGCTGCCGCCCCCTGCGGATGGCACTTTGGTCTCGATGAGAACGAGGGAGGGTTGAATGATCTGGTACACGCGCTCCGAGAAGGCCGGAGGCGGCGTCGCCGAAGCCAGCGCTTGAGCCACCGCGTTATTCAGGTCGCTCTGCGTCAGCTGGCGCGGGCCAGGGAAGAAAAACTGGTAGAGAAGAAGCGCCAGGAGGGCCGCGACGATCCCAAGAGCAAACGGCAGCACGCTGCGTAAGCGGCCACGCAACCTCCGCATACGGGCGCGCCAAAGCTCTGTGCCTGGTTCGGAGACTGGTTCCATTTTCCAAACCCCCACTAAAAAAGGGGATCGGGCCAAGGCCAAAGACGGAATGGATCGCTTGCCCAAACTCGGACGATATGTAGTGAATTTAGAAAGTATAGAGCATCTGCATGAGAGCAAAATGAATAAAGAGTCGAGATCGCCGGATGACCCGGGGGCTCGGGAATCAGCTGTGGCAACTTCCAGGAAGGGCTCGGCCCTCGACGGACCCGTAAGTCTCCCGCGGCAGCCTGCCGCGAATTGACTTTCCCGCGAACCGCCCCGAGGCCAGCCGTCGGGGGGGACAGCTCAGGCCGGACACCGCGGAACCGAATGATGGTCTAATCTGACATCCTCCTTCTCCCCGCACGCGGGTCCCTAGCCCCCTTTCTTCTTGGGGCCCGCGGAATAAAATGACGCGAAGGCCTCGCCGCAGGCAAGGATCGACCGACCTCCGCTGGCGAGGGACTGGTTTGCGCTCCCGCCGGAGAGAAGGAAGTCGTGCTGTCCTTCTCGGACAGGCATCGCTCGGCCGCCCGACGTAGGGACAACCCGTGTGATGCGATCCAGAGGCCAGAGGAAAACAAATGGCAAACGAAATCGTGATCACCGTTAATGGCCGGACGCATCACGTCGCAGCGTCGCCCGATACGCCATTGCTCTATGTTCTGCGGAACGAACTGGGCCTCAACGGTCCACAGTTTGGCTGCGGCTTGGAGCAGTGCGGGGTGTGCATGGTGCTTCTGGGGGCGAAAGCGGTTCAGTCCTGCAAGCTCGCCGTCTCCGAAACAACGGGCGCGGCGATCACAACGTTGGAAGGCCTCATGGCGGGCCAGGAGCTGCATCCCCTGCAACGGGCCTTTCTGGAGGAGCAAGCCGCGCAATGCGGCTTTTGTACCAACGGGATGATCATTGCCGCCGCCGCGCTACTGGCCAAGAACCGGCATCCCACCGACCAGCAGATCCGCGAGGCTTTGGAAGGAAACCTGTGCCGTTGCGGCGCGCACGTGCGCGTTTTGCGCGCCGTCAAGCGAGCCGCCGATCTTCTGGCGGAAGAATGGGGCGAAAGCCATGACTAACCAGGGATCCTCGTGGGGTGGTTCATCGGAGTGGAGCGAAACCGGAGCACTGCAAAAATCCCCTCAGGTCGACGACTGGCTCGCCATTCGGCCGGATGGGAAAGTCCTGGCTTTCAGCGGACGAGTCGAGCTGGGCACTGGAGTTCGAACGGCGCTGGCCCAGATCGTTGCCGAAGAACTCGATGTTCCCTTTGAACGGGTCCAAATGACCATGGGGGATACCGCCCTCACGCCCGACGAGGGCTACACCGCCGGGAGCATGACGATTCAGTACGGCGGGTTCGCTCTGCGCCACGCCTGCGCTGAGGCGCGTCGGGTCCTGCTGGAAAAAGCCTCCGACACCCTGGACGCTTCCCCCGAGGAACTGGTGGTGCGGCAGGGGATCATCTCAGTAAGAGACGATCCCGCGCGAGCCATCTCTTACGCCGACCTGATGGGGGGCAAACGGTTCGAGCGGAAGATCACTCTGAAGGCTCCGCTCAAGCGGCCGGAGGAGTATACGATCGTCGGGCAGCCGCTGAGGCGAACAGACTTGCCCGGGAAAATCACCGGGACCCCCAGCTTCATCCAGGATTTCCGCCTTCCGGGCATGCTTCACGCCCGCGTCGTCCGACCCCCCAGTCCCCGGGCCAGAATTGCCGAACTGGACTCGAGTTTGGTGCAAGAGGCGCAGATGGTGAGGCTAGGCGACTTCGTTGGCGTGGTGGCGTCCCGAGAGGAGCAGGCAGTTCGCGCGGCCAAGCAGGTCCGGATCCGGTGGAATGAAACTGCCCACTTGCCTCCAATGGAGGATCTGTTCGAGGAGCTTCGAGGACAGCCGGCAACTGAGGAGATCGTGGAGGAACGGGGGGACGTGCAGGCTGCCCTGGCTCGGGCTGCGCAGCGATGGAGCGCGACCTACTACCAGCCCTTCCAAGCTCACGCCTCCCTTGGACCCTCCTGCGCCGTGGCGAGTTTCCACGATGATCAAGTGGAGGTCTGGTGCAACTCGCGTGGGGTCTACCCCCTGCGCCGGGCGTTGGCGGATCTCTTGAAGCTCCCCGTGTCGAAGGTACGGGTGACTCACATTGAGGGGGCGGGGAGCTACGGTCAGAACGGCACCGACGATGCCGCCGCCGACGCCGCGGTGCTCTCGCGCGCGGTCGGCCAGCCAGTTCGCGTCCAGTGGTCGCGCGAGGACGAATTCACCTGGGAACCGTATGCACCGGCCATGATCATGGAAATTCATGCCGGGCTGAGCCGCAAGGGAAAAGTGGTCGCCTGGGACTATCACGCCTGGTCCCCAACCCACGTGGTGGGCGGACAGGCGGGGATTTTCCTGCTGGCAGGCCAATTGATCTCGGGAAAGGCGCCGCCGCCCATCCCGTTCTTCTTCGGGGGAGCCCGCAATGCGCCGACGAACTACTCCTTCCGGCACCAGCGGGTGACGATGCACTGGATTTCCAACTCGATCCTGCGGGCCTCTTCCTTCCGCAGCCTGGGCGGTTCCCCCAATACCTTTGCCAACGAGTCCTTCATGGACGAGTTGGCCGCTGCCGCGCACACGGATCCCCTGGAGTTCCGCCTGCGCCACCTGAAGGATCCGCGCGGAAGGGAGGTTCTGGAGACCGCCGCCCGACAAGCGCGCTGGGACACAGCGCTGGGACCCGGCGAAGGACAGGGGATCGCTTACGCTCAGTACGAGAATGAGGAGGCCTACGTGGCCACAGTGGCGCGCGTCGAGGTGGACCCCGCAACCGGAAGGGTGCTTGCCAAGCGCCTAGTGGTGGCGCACGACTGCGGCCTGGTGATCAACCCCGACGGGCTGAGAAACCAAATTGAAGGCAACGCTATTCAGTCCACAAGCCGGGCCCTCAAGGAGCAGGTCACCTTCGATCAGCAGCACATTACCAGCATCGACTGGGAGACCTATCCCACCCTTAAGTTCACGGAAGTGCCCGAGGTCGAGGTCGTCCTGCTCAATCGACCGGACGAGCCCGCCTTAGGCGCGGGCGAGCCAGCGAGCATCACAACGGCAGCAGCCCTGTCCAACGCAATCTTCAACGCGACCGGCGGCCGCGTACGCCAGATCCCGTTCACGCCGGAGCGCGTGCGTGCGGCGATCGAAGCAGGCCTTCGGGGCAACTCCCAGGGCCGAGATTCGTAAGCAACGGCCCCCCTCGGGTGGCTCCGCCGAATCGGGAAAACCAGTTCGTCCAGCCGGAGGCAGAGCCTCCGCACCCGGGCACGCCCTGCGGCCAGTTTTCAGCCGAGGGCCATTTTGCACGGCCTTGGCAGAACCCGAGGACCTAACCCCTGCTATGGCTCGGCACCGCGCGAGGTGCGTTTCCCCGAAACGCCCCCGTGGACCAGCAATCAATCGGGGCCGCTGCCCGGAAGTTGCGAAAGTGTAATTCTCAGCGCGTCCAGGTTTCCCTCGGCGCGAAACCACTTTGTGAAGTTGATGCTGTGCAGCAGATAGATCAGGTACTCCTGGGGATCGACCGCCTTGCCAAAGTAATCCTCGACCGTCCAGTAAAGGATGTACAGGTTGCCCGCGTTGATCAGATAAGGCAAATAGAGCTTTTCCCGGGCGGACAGGGGGCCAAGGCCTGGGCGGCCGAACAGGTATTGTTGATAGGCCCCGAGATAGGTCGCCACGTCTGCCAGTCTGAGTTCGCCATCGTGTTGCCCGTCCCAGGAGGCGTAGAAGTACCACAGCGCGAGACCGACGTCGAAGGCCCGCAGGTCTTTCTTGGACCAGTCAAAGTCGAACACGGCGCTCACTTCCGACCCGCGGAACTTTAGGTTGCCCGGGTGGTAGTCGCAGTGGATCACAACCTGCGGCAATTCCTGTGCCGGGGGTTCCTGCAGGACCTCGAGAGTCTCCCTCAGGTCCTGCTGCAAGAGGTCTTGGTTTTCCGCCAGGCACGCGTCGAAGACGGTGTACTTAGACAGTCCCGAAGCGGCCGCCAGACGCGAGGCAATGAGCGGGAGAAGATCAAGGATCCTGGGCTCCTTCCTTTGGCCCTCCGGCTGGAAACCCGCCATCGCCTGATGGAACTGGGCCTGCACGATGGCCGCGCTGCGAGACTCCTTGGGCAGGCAGCGAGGGCCGACCCAGGTGTAGCGGTCTTCATCGGGCAGGAAATCGAAGATGGCGAAAAAATCCCCCTGGGGGTCCGCGCTTGAAACGCGATGCAGGAAGGTCCGGCCGT